>JBBRXX010000025.1:0-70441 GCA_038238245.1 Acidimicrobiia bacterium | reverse complement strand
CGGCCCGGTCGACGTCGGCGGTGTTTGGACGCACAGCCCGCCACACGCGGGCTGCGCGTCCAATCAGTTGGCGCGGGTCAATGCCAGGGCGTCGGCGGTCGCGTCGAGCGCCGCCAGGTGATCGTCGATCGAGGCCAGGCCCGCGTTCATCGTGTTGACCGCGACGTGGGTCGCGCCCGCGTCCCGCCAGCGACCGATGTGGTCGACGATCTGGTCGACACCCTTCTCACCCCAGCTCACGCGGCCCTCCATGCCCAACCGCGCGGGGTCGCGGCCGGCTTCGTGCGCGGCCTGCTCGACGATCGCGCGGGCGTCGTCGAGGCGGGGTCCCGGCGCCACCTGCGGGAACCACCCGTCGGCGAGCCGGCCCGCGCGCTTGTAGGCCACCTCGGACTGGGCGCCGAACCAGATCGGGATCGGGCGCTGCACCGGCAGCGGCGCGAGGCCTGCTCCGGTGACGTGTTCGTACGTGCCGGCATGTGTCACCGACCGCTCGGTCCACAAGCGGCGCAGGAGCTCGACCTGCTCCTCGATGCGGCGACCGCGATTCGGGAACGTCGCGCCGAGCGCTTCGTACTCCACGGCGTTCCAGCCGAGCCCGACGCCCAAACGGAAGTTGCCCCCCGTGAGCAGGTCGACCTCGGCCGCCTGCTTGGCGACGAGTGCCGTCTGTCGCTGCGGGAGGATGATGATCCCCGTGACCAGCTCGACCCGGGTGATCGCAGCGAGATAGCCGAAGAGGACGAACGGCTCGTGGAACGTCGTCTGCACGTTGTACGGACCGTTCCAGCCCGTATGCACCTCCGGGTCGGCGCCGAGCACGTGGTCGTACGCCAGCACGTGCGTGTAACCCATCTGCTCGACGCGTTGTGCGTAGTCGCGTACCACGCCCGCGTCGGCGCCGATCTCGGTCTGGGGGAGGACGACACCGATGCGCATTGCCCCTGTCTACCCCGCGGGGATCTCACCCACCGAAGATCGCGGGAAGCACCGAGCCACTTCCGAGCAGGAAGAGCGAGCCGACGGCGAGGCTGAACACACCCGTGATGACCGCCACCGTGGCGTAGACACGGAAGCTGCGCGCGGCATTGAGGTACCCGATCGTGGAGGCGAACGCGATACCGGTGTTCGACGTGACGAGGCCGAGGATGAACACGACGAGCAGGAGCTCGCCGACCCCGCTCCCGGCCTTGGCCGCGGCGACGAACACGAGCACTTGCGTCGCGGTCTCGGCGCCGACGCCGTGCAGCATGCCCACGACGAACGACGTCAGCGTGCCGTAGTTCGTGAAGGGATCATCGGGCATCGGCGCGCGGTGCCGGTGCACGTGACGGTGGCGCGTCACGACCGCGACCGGCGCGGCCGCGAGCTCTTCGTGCGGTCGCATCGTGGCATCGCCGTCCGGATGTACGTGTCCGTGCGCATGCGCGTGATCGTGCGCATGATCGTGATCATGTTCGTGCACGATCTCGACGAGATCCGGCCGTCGGCGTAGCCGGCGTATCACGCTCGTCATCGCGGCGAACAACAGCATCCACCGGCTGCGCATGCGAAAGTCGCGCCCGTGGCGCACCAGGGCGTAGAAGACGTACGCGCCCAGCATCAGCAGCGTGGCGCCGACGACACGCTCCATCACGCGGTCGATCCCGGCCGGCAGGAGGTCCCCGGCGAGCACGGCGAGTGAACCGATCACGAAGACGACGGCGGCGTGCCCGAGGACATAGAGGGTCGCGTACAGCATCGACCGGCGCCGGTCGTCCTGGGAGCTCGTGATGTCGGTGATCGCGGCGATGTGGTCCCAGTCCACGCCGTGGCGGAGTCCGAAACCGAACGTCGAGATCACCAACCCGACGCGGAAGCCTTCGTTCGACGCGAACGCGACGACGGAATTCATGGTCCCGCCGTGCCGGTCGCCGGCCCGCACCGCGAAGTGAGCACCACGGGGGTTGTTCGACGCGACAGCACCATGCGGATGTTGTAGCAAGCGATCTGCCGCAAACAAATGGGTGCATTCAGCACCGCATGCGGTGCCGCGCGGCGTTACCGCTTGCCCAGGAAACCGTCGCAGTCGCCGAGGGTGAGGCTGCTGACCGCGGAGACGGCACCGGTGAGGATCGTGCCGATGTCAGCGGCGTCGAACTGTGCGGGCCCGGCGGCGACGATCGCATTGAGGTCGTCGCGCCACTTCAAGAGCTCGCTGCGCTGCGGCTCCGCGAACCGATCGAGATCGGGAAGTCCGGTGTTCGTGACTTGCGCGAGCGCCACCGCGTCATCGAAGGTTGCCGCCGGTGTGCCGGGCACGAAGGTGGGCACGTGCCGGGTCTGGGCGAGTCGTCGCGTCACGTCGAACGCGATCGCGGCCTGCTGCCGGAGCTTGCCGAAGTCGACGATGTCGGCCTCGTCCTGAGTCGTGTGGTAGCAGGGACCGGTCGAATCGCTGAAGAACACGGTCGGTATCTGCTTGCCGATGAAGTTCACGTAGTCGCTGCGTCCCTGGCCGAACACGGAGCTCAGTCGTTGGGTATGCAGCGGACCCCGACCGATCGCATGCTTGACGATCGACTGGAACTTCGTGCCGCCGGTCTCCGCGCCCAACGCAAAGCTGATCTTGCGCAAGCTCGGCAGCAGGTTCGCGCCCTGGATGTCGAAGTTGACGTAGCCGACCGTCTTGTCGAGCGGCACGATCGGGTGGTTCACGTAGTACGCCGAGCCGAGCAGCCCGTCTTCCTCCCGGTCCCACAACGCGAGGACGACCGAGCGCCGCAGCGCGCCGCCTTCCCGGCGGATCCGCCGGCCGATCGAGAGCACGGCGGCGACACCCGTTGCATTGTCGGTCGCGCCGTTGCAGATGTCGTCACCCGGCACCTTCACCCGGCACTTGCCCGGCGCGAAGTGGTCGTAGTGCGCCCCGACGACGACGTACTCGTTCGGGAGCCGCTTGCCGCGAATGAGCCCGACGATGTTCACCCCTCCCGGGAACGGCTGCTTGAACGCGTCGTCACCCGAACGGGATGCATCGAGGCCGACCGAGAAGGTCTTGAGCTGCTTGATGAGGTAGTTCTGCGCGAGCAACGAGCCGGGTGTGTCGTTGTCGCGGCCTTGGAACGCGTCGCTTGCCAGCGTCTTCACGTCCTGGGTGAGCCGGTTGACGCGGCGATGGTGCCGGGGCGCGGCGCCCGAGATGCCGAGCCCCATCGTCAGCACGCATCCGGCGGTCAGCAGGGCGAATGTGGTGTACGAAATGCGACGGGCACGGAAAGTCATGCGTGCATCATGCAACGGCGCGGCGTCGCCGCGCACTTCGGCCGCTTCCCGTTGCCGCGCCGCCCGGCGTCGCCCTCCGGCGCTCTCCGTCGGGTCAGTGGTCGGCGGCCTGGAGCAATTCTTGGAATTGCGCGAGCGAAAGGTGCGCCGGTGACGTGGAGGTCATGAAGTCGATGAGCACCTTGACGAAGCGTTCGGGCTCCTCGCAGTGGGGAAAGTGCCCGGCACCCTCGAAGATCTCGAGCCGGCTCCCCGGGATCGCCTCGTGCGCCTCGTAGCCCTGCTGTACCGGGATGATGTGGTCGCTGTCACCCCACACGATGAGCGTTGGCACCCGCGACGCGAGATAGAGCCGGTTCGTCGCACTCACACGCTGTCCGGATTGGTCGACGACCGAGCGCAGCGTGTGCAGGAATGCCGCGCGGGTCTCCGGGTCCGCGAGCGAGCCGTAGCTCTCCCACATCTGCACGAGATGCGGGCTCGGACGAAAACCGACGTTGCGCAACCAACCCGCAACCGCGAGGCCCGCGTCGTGTACCCAGTTCGTGCACGCGATCGGAAGTACGAGGTCGCTCCCGGGAAGCGTGAGCGCGCGCAACAAGAGGTTGACTTCCTGGCCGAGTCCGCCGCTCGACACGAGCACGAGCCGTTCGGTGCGTTCCGGGAACTGGTACGCGAACTGCATCACCACGCCGCCACCGAGGGACTGTCCGACGAGCGTGGCCCGCTCGTGTCCCAGCGCCAGCATGAGATCGCGCATGCTGCTCGCGAACGCACCGAGCGAATAGTCGCCGCGGGGCTTCGCCGACTCGCCGTGTCCCGGCAGGTCCGGCGCGACCACGGTGAAATGCTCCGCGAGCTCGGGAAGGACGTCCCGCCACATCGCCGAGCTTCCGGCCATGCCGTGCACGAGCAGGAGCACCGGCCCGGAACCGCCGGTACGGTACGTCACATCGTGACCGTGGAGCGCAACCCGTCGGAGCTCGAAGCGCGAGTTCACAGGCCCACACGCTACGCCTCTTCTGTGTCCTGCCGGGGCTCGGCGAAACAATGACGCGAGGATTGCGCCCGCTTGGCGGAATGCTCACACGCGTAGGTTCAATTGGTCGCGTGCGGATCCTGCGGCCGAGTCGACCCGTCAGCCATATCGCCGTCTGTCTCGGCGTCGCCCTCCTGCTGCTGGCCACGGCGTGTAGCGACGGCGACACCGGATCGACGGCGACGACCACGACGGACTCGACGCCGACAACGGGTCCGGCGGCGGGGAAGAAGCGTCCGAACATCGTGATGGTCCTCACCGACGACCTCGACCTTCCGACGTACCTGGACGCGAAGCGCTTCCCGAAGTTCCACGATCTGATGACCGTGCCCGGCACGACGTTCTCGAACTATTTCGTGACCGACTCGTTGTGCTGCCCGTCGAGGGCGTCGATCCTGCGCGGTCAGTACGTGCACAATCACGACGTCGAAGGCAACATTCCGCCGAACGGCGGCTTCGAGCGCTGGCAGCAGCTTCACCGCGATCGCTCGACGGTGGCGACGTGGTTGCACGATGCGGGCTACCGCACGGGCCTGCTCGGGAAGTACCTCAACGGCTATCCCAACACCGCGTCGCCAACCTATGTCCCGCCGGGATGGGACACCTGGGCGGGCCCCGCCGCCGGGAACGCGTACGCGGAGTACAACTACAAGCTCAACGAAAACGGCAAGCTCCGGCTGTACCGCAAGAAGCCCGCCGACTACCTCGTCGATGTGCTCGCGCGGAAGGCCCACGACTTCATCGCAGCGCCCAGGAAAGGACAGCCGTTCTTCTTGTACGTCGCGCCGTACGTGCCGCATCAGCCGGCGACGCCCGCACCTCGCTACGCAAACGCGTTTCCCGGTGTACGTGCGCCGCGCCCGCCATCGTTCGACCAGGCGGACATGTCGGCGGAGCCTCCGTGGCTGGCCCGACGACCGCACCTCCAACCCGTCGTCTTGAACTACATCGACCAACTCGCCCGCCGGCGCCTCCAGAGCATGCTCGGCGTGGAGGACATGCTCGAGGCGATCGTCAACACCCTTCGCCAGACGGGCCAGCTCGACAACACCTACATCGTGTTCACGTCCGACAACGGCTTCCACCTCGGGGAACATCGCCTGCCGCCCGGCAAGCAGACCGCCTTCGAGGAGGACATTCACGTGCCCCTGGTCGTACGAGGTCCGGGTGTTCCGGCCGGTCGCACCGTTGCCTCCTTCGCACGCGAGATCGATCTCGCGCCGACGTTCGCCGCGTTGGGGCGGGCGACGTCTCCCGGGTTCGTCGACGGCGCGTCGTTGACGCCACTGCTGAGGGGCGACGGCACCGGGGACGTGACCAGACGTCCGAACGACGTGCTCATCGAGCACTACGCAACGGCGGGCACCCGCGCCGGTCGGCGCGCGTTGACCGCGAGCATCGAACCGGACGACGACGCGCACCCACCCGTCGCGGGCGCACCGACCCGCGGGCCGGCGGCGCCGGTGCGGACTCCCGCCGTGCTCAACGTCGGAATTCCGCCGTACCGGGCCCTGCGCAACGCGCGGTATCTCTACGTCGAGTACACCACCGGCGGGAGGCAGCTCTACGACCTGACGACCGATCCCGATGAGCTGCACAACCTCGCCGCGACCGCGGATCCGGCGCTCGTGCGCACGTTGGCCACGCGCCTCGCCGCGCTCGTCCGGTGCTCGGGCGCGTCCTGCCGCACGTGAACCACGGAACCTGTTACACGAGCTCGAAGTAGCGGTTGAGCTCCCAGTCGGTGACGGTGTTCGCCTGGGCATCGCCGCCGCCGGTGTGGAACATCAGCCATTCCCATCGGCGGTTGTGCAACCAGTAGTCGACGAATTCGCTGCCCAGCACCCCGGCAAGCAGCTTGTCGCTCGCGAGCTCGTCGGCGGCCACGCTGATGCTGTCCGGCAGTTGCGCGTGGCCGGGCGGCTCGCCCCACGCGAGCCCGCGGTGCTCGGGCGGCGGCTCGATCGCACCGTCGAGGCCCGCGATGCCCCCGGCGAGGATCGTGGCGAGCGCGAGGTACACGTTGACGTCGGCGCTCGCCACGCGGTGTTCGACGCGCGCGAGCTTCTCCGATCGGGAGATCACGCGCAGGCCGGTCGACTTGTTCTCTTCGCACCACGTCGGCGTCGTGGGCGCGGCCGCGAAGCCGACCATTCGGCGATAGGAGTTGACCGTCGGGTCGAGGAGCGACACCGCGGCCGGCATCGTCGCGACCAGGCCGCCGATCCAATGGCGCATGGTCGATGACCGTTGATCGCCGGCGTGGGCGTCGAAGAACGCCGGTGTGCCCTCGCGGCGAAGCGAATGGTGAATGTGCATGCCGTTGCCGTAGTCCTCCGTCGGCTTGGCCATGAACGTCGCGCTGATGCCGCGGTCGAGCGCGACCTCCTTGATGACCTGCTTCGCCCTGAACACGCGGTCCGCGGCGGTGACCGCGTCGGCCGGTTCGAAGTTCAGCTCGACCTGTCCGGGTGCGGCTTCGTCGCTCCACGCTTCCCACGGGATGTCCATGCCCGCGAGGCGACGCACGACTTCGTCCATGAAGGGCGCGACGTAGTGCGCGTTGTGCGTGGTGTAGCCGAGCGGCAACGGCGTGCCCATCGGCGAGAGGTCGCGGTACCGCTTGCGACGAGCTGCGTCGTACGACTCGTGGAACAGCATGAACTCGAGCTCGTAGGCGGCCATCACGTCGAACCCGCGGTCCGTGAGCTGGTCGACGACACCCTTCAACACGACACGCGGGCAGATCGGCAGCGGCGTGCCGTCGATCGTCATGTGGTCCACGATGACATTCGCCATGCCGGGCCGGTTCGGGCTCGGGACGATCGTCGACAGGTCCGGGCGCTGATGGATATCGCCGATCGCGGGCTGGCGGAAATCCGCCCACCAGCCGAGCTGGGCGGTGCCACCGAGATCCCACCAGAACACGAGGTCGGCGAGCGCGGGGCCGAGCGGCAGCGACCGCTCGAACTTGGCGCGGCTCAGGTGCTTGCCGAGGACGAGGCCGTCGAGTGAGGCCCCTTCGGTGCGCACCGTCGAGACCGCGTGCTCGTCGAGCCAGCCGCCGAGCGCGTCGGGTGTCACGGCGCGCCTCGGAGCGCCCATTCGACGGAACGGCCCGTGAGCACCGACGCGTGTTGCAACGAGCCGATCGCGAACACCTTGCTGTCGAGCAGGTCCTGACCGAACACCGAGTTGCCGGAGAAGATCGACGTCAGCGCCGGCGCGCCGCCGTGGATTTCGTAGCGGTCGTCCGAGTCGTTGCCGAGCTCGAGCGACGCCCCGTCGTCGAGGCAGACGATGCGCATCGCGGCCGGCATGCCGGGAGCGCCGCCCGCGAACGCCCAGAACGCCTGCGCGTGCTCGACCCAGGATCTCGCGGGCGGATCGAGGAGCTTCGACACGCCCAGTGCGAACAGCGGACGCCGGAGCGCGCCGGTGACCTTTGGTTTGGTGGCATTGGGTCCGCTCATGTTGTCGAGGTCGACGGTGGCGACGACCTGCGCATCGGGCGCGACACCGCGTGTCAGCTGGACCCGGCCGTTGCCGAACCGCATCGTGACCGCCTGTGGGTCTTTCTGCGACCGCAACGCGAAGGTGCCGCGCAGACGTTCTGCCTTGCGCGCGAGCGCAGGGTCCGCAGTGGCGCGCCGCAACTGCGTCGCGACGATCATCACGAGCGGGGTCGCGTCATCTTCGAGCACGACTTCGATGGCGGCGAGCGTACACTTCGCCCCGAGGTGCCCGCATGACGAACACGCCCCCGGTGATCGGGATCACGGCGCACGAGAGCCTGGTCGACGACGGCGTGGGTGTCGCGGTTCGACACCACCTCACGCATGTCGCCTACGCCAAAGCGGTGCGCAAAGCCGGTGGGATCCCGGTATTGCTCCCAATGGTCGATCCCGCCGACGCGGCCCTCGTCGCGTCGCGCGTCGACGCGGTGCTCGTGACCGGCGGCGCCGACGTGAACCCCGACCGGTACGACGCGGCGCCTGCGCCCGAGACCGACGCGGCCGAACCTGCACGCGACGACTCCGACATCGCGTTGATCAGAGCCGTGATCGAGGACGACCGTCCTCTGCTGTGCATCTGCCGCGGCATTCAGGTCCTGAACGTCGCGTTCGGTGGCACGCTGGAACAGCATCACGAAGGCCACTTCGACCTCGACCGTTACAACGAGGACGCCCACGGCGTACGCGTAGACGCGGGCACGACGCTCGCAAAGGTGCTCGGCGCGACGCAGGTGGGTGTGAACTCGCTGCACCACCAGGCCCTCGATGCGGTCGGATCCGCACTGCGGCCCGTTGCCTACAGCGATGACGGCTTGGTCGAGGGCGTGGAAGTCGACGGCTGCTCGTTCGCCCTGGGTGTGCAATGGCATCCGGAGCTGCTCCGCCATCGGCCCGAGCACCTCGCGCTGTTCCGCGCCCTCGTCGTCGCCGGCGCGAGCAATGGTGCGCGATGAACGCGAGCGTCTCGCGCAAGATGCTGAGAACGATGGAGCCGTACCACGGCATGATCTACTTCGTGCCGGAGGCCGCCGACGCGTATCAGCGCGTCGGGCTGACGGGCAGGCGCATGGGCTACTTCGCGTCGCGCGCCGCCGCCATGGGTCCGGTACCGGCCGACGTCGTCATCGCGACGTTCTTCAACTTCTTTCCGGCGCTCGTGCGGCGGGCGATTCCCGCGGCGTGGGAACACGCCCACCCGCAACCCGTCCTCGACGCGCGCCGGAACGCCGCCGACGCGGCGTTGCGCCGGATGCTCGGCGCGATGGTCGACGGCGCGGAGATGAAGGAAGCGTCCGAGCTCGCGCGCGAAGCGGCCAACGGGTGCATTCCGGAGGGACGCCCGCTCTACGCCGGGCACGCGTCGTTATCGTGGCCGGACGAGCCACACCTCGTCCTGTGGCACGCGCAAACGCTGCTGCGTGAGTTCCGGGGCGACGGCCACATTGCCGTGATGGTCGCCGAGGGCATCACGGGCGTCGAGGCCCTCGTGATCCACGAGGCCACGGGCGACATCGCGCCGGGGATCTTGCAGTCGAGCCGCGCCTGGCCGGATGCCGAGTGGCAGGCGGCGAAGGAACGGGTTCGTGCGCGCGGCTGGCTGGCCGGAGACGGCACGCTGACCGCTGCCGGCCGCGCGTCGCGTGACGCGGTGGAGGCCCGCACCGATGAGCTCGCGCTTGTGTGCTGGGAGCGGCTCGGCGAGGACGCATGCACCCGCTTGCGCGAGCTGGTGCGGCCGTTCAGCCGCGCGATCGTCGAGCAGGGCTTCCCATTCGCGAACGTCTGGGACGAGGACTGACGGAGGTTCTTGCGACGTACGGCGACAATATTGTCGCGCAGGGTCGCAAGAACCTTCAGAGTCGCTCGCCCTTGAACGCGTCGGGCCACAAGCGGCCCCGCGTGTCCAGGACGAGGCGGGAATGCGCGGCGATCTCCTCGTAGGGAAGGTCGGGATGATCGACGAGCAGCACGACCAGATCGGCAGCCTGGAGCTCGGCGGTGTCGCACGCCACGCGCGTGACGGGTGCCCCCAGATCGGCGTCGACGGGAACGTACGGGTCGTGCGCATGCAGGTCCGCGCCCAGCGCGTGCAGCCGCTGGGCGATCGTGCGGGCCGGCGACTCGCGCCAATCAGACGTTCCCGGTTTGTACGAGAGCCCGAGCAGCAGGATCCGCGACGCCTTGACCGCTCGCGTGTCCTCGTTCAACAAGGCGACGACACGGCTCACCACGTAGTCGGGCATGCCGCGGTTGACCTCGTTGGCGAGCTCGACGAAGCGAAACGGATGCCCGAGCCGGCGTTCGACGTGCCACGCCAGGTACGACGGATCGATCGGGAGGCAGTGGCCGCCGACGCCGGGTCCCGGGTTGAAGCGCATGAAACCGTACGGCTTCGTCGCGGCGGCATCGATCGCCGACCAGACGTCGACGCCCAACTCGCGCGCGAACATCGCGAGCTCGTTCACCAGCGCAATGTTCACGTGGCGGAACGTGTTCTCGAGCAGCTTCACGAGCTCGGCTTCACCGGTCGAACCGACGGGCACGACCTTGTCCACGAGCGTGCCGTAGAAGGCTTCGACGGCGCGCAGCGATGGCTCGTCGATGCCCGAGACGACCTTCGGCGTGTTGGTCAACGACCAGGTCGGATTGCCGGGGTCGATCCGCTCGGGGGAGTAGCCGAGGAAGAAGTCGATACCGGCACGCAGGCCCGACGATTCGAGAATCGGTCGGAGCAGTTCCTCGGTCGTGCCCGGATAGGTCGTCGACTCGAGCACGACGAGCGCGCCGCGCTCGAGGTGTGGCGAAAGGCTCCGTGCCGCGGTCTCGATGAACGACAGGTCGGGGACGCCTTCGCGCAGTGGTGTCGGCACGGTGACGATCGCGATGTCGAACGCTCGCATGTCGAGCGGGTCGCACGTCGGTCGATAGCCGGAGCCGAGCGCGGCACTCAGGTCGGCGTCGCTCACGTCCTCGACGTGTGAGCCGCCGCGCCGCAGCGCGTCGACCCGGCCCGCGTCCACGTCGTAGCCAACGACCGGGAACCCGAGCTCGGTCGCGCGCAGGGCGAGCGGCAGCCCGACGTACCCCTGCCCGACGACGGCGACTCTGGCCACGCGCTTGTCGATGCGGCCGAGCAGCTCGGTCAGCACGTCGGTCATAGGTCGCGGGCAGCCATCAGGTGCAGTCCTCCCAGCCCTCGCAGAGCGCTGCAAGTCTACGGGCGCCGGCGTGCGTGGCGAACCACGAGCCGATTGAATCGGGTTCGCACGACAAACCGAGGAGCCGACGTGGATCTCACGATGACCAAAGAGGAGCGGACCGAGTTTCTCACTGCCACAGCGCGGGTGGGTGTGTTGAGTATCGAGGCCGCCGGCCGCGGTCCGGTGTCGTCGCCGTTGTGGTTCGTCGTCGAGCCCGACGGCTCGCTCGCGTTCTCGGTCGCACCGGAATCACGCAAGGCGGAACTGATGACGAAGGCCGGGAGGGCGACGATGTGCGTGCAATCGGAAGTCGTTCCCTACAGCTACGTCGTCGTCGAAGGCGCCGTCGAGAATCGCGGCGAGGCCGACGACGAGTTCCGCCGGGACATGGCGTTCCGGTACCTCGGGCCCGAGCTCGGCGAGGCGTACTTCCACGGCGTGAAGGACGAGCCGAACGTCACGTTCGTGCTCCGGCCGCAGCGTTGGGCGACCCTCGACTACAACAAGCTGTTCGCCTGATTCATGGTGACGCTTCGGCCGGGACAGGGGACATCCGCCGCGCAGCGGGCGCTGATCGTGGTCGGCGTCGCCGTCGTCGGCGGCCTGGTCGTCATGCCGTTCGCGCCGTGGCAGTTGGCGCCACTCGCCGGTTGGGTCGCCGGCGCGGCGTGGTGGCTGGTGTCGGTCTGGCGGAAGGTCCTTCCGCTCGGGCCGCAGGACACCGAGTCGTTGGCAACGAGGGAGGACGACAGCCGGGTCGCGGCCGAGCTGCTCCTCGTCTCGGCGAGTGTCGCGAGTCTTCTCGGGACGGGCTTTGCACTCATCAAGGCGAATCAAACGACGGGCGGGGGCAAGGCCTTCTTGACAATGGCCGCGCTCCTCACGGTGGTGGTGTCGTGGGCGATGGTCCACACGCTGTTCGCGTTGCGCTACGCACACATGTACTACACGAAGCCCATTGGCGGCATCGACTTCAAGAATCGCGACGAACGTCCCGACTACCACGACTTCGCCTACGTCGCCTTCACGATCGGTATGACATTCCAGATCTCCGACACCGACATCCAATCGCGGGTGATTCGGCGCGCGGTACTTCGGCACGCGCTACTCGCGTATCTCTTCGGCGCGGTGATCCTTGCCGTTGCCGTCAACACGATCGCCGGCATCTTCTTCAAGTGAGGTGATGGCATGACCGTCGAGCTGTTCACGATGAGCATTCCCGAGAGCGGTCTCGCGGAGGTGCTGTCCGAGCGCGCCGAGGCCGGCGGCTGGGACGGCATTACCTTCACCGACTCGCAGAACCTCGTCGCGGATCCCTTCGTCGCGATCGCACTCGGTGCCAAAGCGACCGAACGGTTGCAGTTCATGACCGGAGTGACCAATCCCGCGACCCGCCATCCCGCCGCGCTGGCAACGGTCGCCGCGACCGTGCACGAATCGTCGGGTGGGCGCATGGTGCTCGGTATCGGGCGCGGCGACACTGCGCTCTTCCATCTCGGTCGGCCGCCGATGCCGCTCGGCGATTTCTTCGCGCGCACCGAGGAGCTGCACACCTATTTGCAACGCGGCACCCTGGAGCTCGACGGCTTTCCGAGCCGCTTGCGCTGGCTCGACCGAGCGAAGCAGGGACCC
Source organism: Acidimicrobiia bacterium (assembly GCA_038238245.1). Taxonomy (GTDB): domain Bacteria; phylum Actinomycetota; class Acidimicrobiia; order IMCC26256; family PALSA-610; genus DASQHW01. Next base: position 57,791 of record JBBRXX010000025.1, on the reverse strand, counting down.
GTGCCGCTCGATGTCGCGGCGTCGGGCCCGAAGGTGATCACATTCGCGGCCCGCACGGCGGAGCGCATCACGTTCGCGACCGGTGCCGATCCCGAACGGCTGCGCTGGGCGATCGAGCTCGCTCGCGCGGCGCAGCGCGACGCCGGCCGCGAGGCCGGCGCGGTCTCGTTCGGTGCGTACGTCACCGTGGGCTGCCATCCCGATCGCCGCGCCGCCCGGGCGCTCGTGCGCGGCAGCGTCGCCGCGTTTGCGCACTTCTCGGCGATGCCCGGTTCCACGGGCGCCGGGCTCGACGAGCACGACCGCGCCCTCGTTGCCGAGGTGGGTCGTGCGTACGACAGCAACCTGCACCTCGTGAACAGCGCCGCCCATGCCCAGGTCCTCCCCGACGAGTTCGTCGACCGCTTTGCCGTCATCGGCGATGCCGAGACGTGCGGAAAACGGTTGCGCGAGCTCGTCGACGCCGGCCTCGACCGTCTCGTGGTCACCGGCCCATCGTTCGGAGCGAACCGCGACGACGCCCGGGTGCATGCGCAGCTCGTGACCGAGGAGCTGCTTCCGGCCTTGCGATGATTTCCCGGCGGCCGAACCGAGCAGACTCTGTACGAGATGGAGCTTCGCCGTCGCCACCGGGCATCCGAGTCGGGCATTGCCCATGTGCTCGCGCTCGTGCTCGTGGCCATCCTCGCCACGCTTGCGATCTTGGCGCTGGTGCACGCCGAGACGGACACGAGCACGAACGCGGGCTCACGGACGTCGGTGGAACAGCCATCGGTCGCCGTCGACGCCGTCGCGCGTCGTCTCGGTTCGGCGATCGTCGAGATCGACGTCACGCTCGAGGGCGGCGGCCGGTCGACGGGAACCGGCATGGTGCTGACGCCGTCGGGGCAGGTCCTCACGAACAATCACGTCATCGCGGGCGCGGTTGCAATTGCAGTACGGACGCGTGATCACCGGACGCTTCGTGCGAAGGTTGTCGGCTACGACATCGCCGACGACGTTGCCGTCCTGCAGACCGACGGCGCGTCGGACCTTTCGACGATCGACGTTGGCCGGGCGGCGACCTTGCGCACCGGACAACCGCTCGTCGTTCTCGATGGAACCCAGGGGGTGAAGGCTGTAGTCCGGGCACTGGCCCGGGACGTCACGGCCGGCGGCGACGGCGACCCGAACGGCACGGACGCGCGCCGGGGTGTCATCGAGCTGGTTGCCCCCATGCAACCGGTCGAGGCCGGTGGGCCCGTCGCCGACGGACGCGGCGCGATCGTTGCCATGCGCACGGCGGCGTCGGCGGGCCGGCTCTTCCACGAAGAGACCGGAGCCGACGTCTCGTTCGCGGTGCCCATCGATCGCGCGCTCGCAATCGTCGGTCAGGTAAATACCGGGCGCAGCACTGCGAGTGTGCATGTCGGACCGAGCGCCGCGCTCGGCCTCGGCGTCAGCGGCGTGACGAACGTTGGTGGCGGTGTGGTGGTCCTCGATGTACAGCCGGACGGCCCGGCCGCGACCGCAGGCATCGCCGCGCAGGACGTGCTCGCGGCCGTCGACGAGGTCTCGATGGCGTCCCCCGGTGATCTCGAAGCGGTGCTGAACCGTCACGCGCCCGGCGACACAGTGCGCGTCGGCTGGTTCGACGGAGAAGGCGTCTACCACACCGCGGGCCTGCGTCTCATCGTGGGCGCGCCGGCATAGCCGCATCGCGGCGTGTGTCGGACCGGTCCGGCGGGTATTCAGCGCAGCGGCGCGAAGGGCGCGCGAAGGGGGTTGGGCAATGAGCAGCGCTGCCTGGGTGGTCGTGATCCTCGCCGGACTCGCGTCGATCGCGATCGCGATCTTCGCCAGGCACCTGGTCGAGAGGCGCCGTCGCCGGTCGCTCCAGGCACACTTCCGTACGGAGTACGACCGCACGCTTCATGCGACCGGCGATCGGAGAGCTGCCGTGCGCGAGTTGCAACGGCGGCTCGACCGCCGCGACAGGGTGCAGCTGCACGAGATCGATGTGACGCGGAAGGACGCGATTCGCGGCGAATGGCTCGCGGTGCAGATCAGCTTCGTCGACGATCCGCGCCGTGCGATCAGCAAGGCCGCGCGACTCGTGCACGACGCGATCACCGAACGCGGCTACCCGAGCGACGATGCAGGCGAGCAGATCGATCTCATCTCAGTCGACTATCCGGAGCTCGTTCCCGAGTTCCGCCGCGCCCACCTCTCCACGTTGCGCGGCCGCGCCGGCGAAGCTGACACCGAGGAGCTCCGGCAGGCGTTCCTGCGGTACCGGCTGTTGTTGCACCGCCTGTTCGAGCCGCAATCCGCGGACGTCGTGCGCTCCTGAAGGCGGCGTGACGTTCCGGGATCGCGTCGATGCGGGGCGGCAGCTCGCGGCGCGGTTGCTCGCAAAGCCGGAGATCGCGTCCGCCGGGCCGGGAGAGCTCGTCGTACGCGGCCTGCCGCGCGGCGGTGTTCCGGTCGCGTACGAGGTGGCGACGGTCCTCGGCGCGTCGTTGGACGTCATTCTCGTACGGAAGCTCGGTGTCCCCGGACAACCCGAGCTCGCGATGGGTGCCATTGGCGAGCACGGCACCCGCATCGTCAACCAACAGGTGGTTGACGCGGCGCGGGTGACGAGCGACCAGCTCGCCGCGGTCGAGGCGCGAGAGCGGATCGAGCTCGAGCGCCGGGCCGACCAGCTGCACGGTGTGCGCGCCCACGTCTCGCTGGCCGGACGGACTGCGCTCGTCGTCGACGACGGCATCGCGACCGGTGCGACGGCTCGTGCCGCATGCGAGGTCGCGCGGGCGCAGGGTGCGGTGCGCGTCGTGCTCGCGGCGCCGGTGGCGCCACCAAGCACGATCCGCGCCATGCGCCCGGCCGCGGACGACGTCGTCGTAGTGGACGCGCCGGACCCCTTCTTCGCGATCGGCGAGTTCTACCGTGACTTCTCGCCGACGACCGACGACGCAGTTATCGCGCTGCTCACCCGCGCCGGCGAATAGCCGCGCGATACGCACGAGCGCCGTATCCGCGCATTCATGTGACATTCTCGTGGGGAAGCGACTATCTGCACGACGTGGGCACATTTCCGCGCACACGTGCGCACTTGCGACAGTTGTTCCGCGACGCCCATGGACGCCATTGCAAAGCATTGCTGAGTGCGCGTCGCGCAGCAACGCTCTACGCGTTCGCTCGCGTCGCGCTTGGCCCTCTCGCGGCACGTATCGACCCTACGGTGCGTGGGATTGCGCAATATCTCGAAAGCTGCCTTCGGTGCGGTTCGCGAGTTCACGTACGCGCGTCGCACGGTGTACACAGCGCTCGTCGATGAATGACTTACGAACGTTTGGCGCGATGTTCCGTGGCGCGGCGAGAAGTTGTTAGGGTGCGCGTACGCAGTAGGTACGTAGCGCGTGACGTTGCGGGGGTCGTGCGGACCAAGGATCCGTTTCGCAGTCTCCGACCGCGTGTGACGCCATACCCGATACCCGGGCGGGCATCGTGAGCGTGAGGACGTCGCGGCAAGGACCGCGGCGCGTCGTGCTCTCGATCACGAACACGAGTGCGTAACTCGCCGACGCGATCAGGGAGAAGCTCAACTTGCGTGCAACACGGTTCCCGAAGTTCTTGGCCATCCCGGCAATCATCGGTATTGCGGCGTCCTTCTCGGGATGTGCACAAATTCAGGCCCGGGTGATGGCCGCTTCTGCGACGCCATCCAATGGCGCCGAGAGCGCACTGGTTGCAGGCATCAACAATTTCCGAGGTTCGCACGGATTGCCTCCGCTCGCGGTGCACCCGACGCTGGTCGACAAGTCCCGTTTCTGGTCGCAGTACATGGCGAATGGTGGGTGCGGACTCGGCGGTGGCGGCGTTGCGAACATCTGTCACTCGCACCTGAGTGACGGCATCAACGTGAGCTGGTCGCTGCTCGGTGAGAACGTCGGAATGGTGAGCCCGAAGTCGAACGTCTCCGGCATGGAAGGTGCGTTCGAGCACTCGCCGCCGCACGCGGAGAACATGTTGAACAGCCAGATCAACTACGTGGGTGTCGGCGTCGCCTACGTCGGCAACAACATGTACGTCACCGAGGAATTCATGGCGGGATAGCGGTGTCCTCCTCCTGAGCAGCGCAACTTGCGCGGCACGAGGTTCTGTCGGAACCTTGCGCCACGCATGTTGTCTGAGGGGGACGGATGGGCGAGAGACTGCGAGACCGGGTCGGTGTGGTCACCGGCGGAGCGTCGGGAATCGGTGCCGAGTGCGCGCGCCGGTTCGTCGCCGAAGGGGCGCGCGTCGTGCTCGGGGACCTCAACGGGGAAGCGCTCGGCCGCATCTCCGACGAGCTCGGCGATGCATGCGTCACCGAGCTCGTCGATGTCACCGAGCCCGAGTCGGTCGAGCGCATGGTGCGGCGCGCGACAGAAGAGTTCGGGCGACTTGACATCGCGCTCAATGCGGCGGGCATCGGTTGGTACTCGCCCGTGCACAGCCATCCCGTCGAACAGTGGGATGCCGTGATGAACGTCTGCCTGCGCGGCGTCTTCCTTTCCGTGCGCGCCGAGTCCGCAGCGATGGTTGCCTCGCGGACACCGGGTGTGATCATCAACATCGCCTCGATCAACGCGATCGTCCCCGCCGAAGGCATGTCGGCGTACTGCGCGGCCAAGGCGGGAGTCGCGATGCTGACGAGATGCGCCGCGATGGAACTGGGATCGACCGGCATCCGGGTGGTGGGGATCGGGCCCGGCTTCATCGAAACCCCGATGACCGAGTACGCGCGCGCGATTCCCGCCGTGCAAGAGGCCTACGTCGAATCCATTCCGCTCGGTCGCGCGGGTGTGCCGGGTGACATCGCGGACGCGGCGGTCTTTCTCGCGAGCGACGAAGCGTCGTGGGTCAGCGGCACCACGATCTACGTGGACGGCGCCGAGGCGAACAAGGGCTATCCCGAGCTCGCGAGGTTCATTCCCGGGCTTTGAGCGCCTCGGCGAGCGCGACCGCTTCGACGTCGAGGCGTGTGACCAGGCCGGGCACGATGCGTTTCTCGCCGCTTCCGCCGATCACCGGTATGCGAACGTGGAGCTCGCCGGCGATGTGCCGGCGCGTCGCGTTGTCGCCGGTCGACTCGAGCGTCACGTCGGCGTCGCCGTGCAAGCGCTTCGCGTCGGCTTCGGCGGCAAACGTCAGACGCCCGCGCATCATCGCCCGGTCGAATTGAAGGTCCTGGATCCAGGTGAGCTTCCGGTTGCCGAGCAACTTGCGCACCACCGGATCGAGGTGGCCGGTGAACTCGTACCGAAGCCGTACGACCGACGTCGTGCCGGTCGTGGATGCCTCGACGACCTCGGGCCGGCTGAGGTCGGGAAGGTCGAGCGTCTCGTGGAACTTCGGATCGAGCCACACCGCGATGACGTCCGTCGGTGGGCCGGGAAGCAGGTGATCTGCCGAGAACCGCATGCCGACAGTTTGTCGCTGTACGGTCGGTCCATGCCACGACACGACATCGACATGGCGATTCCTCCGAAGATCGTCCTCAACAGCGACGTGCGCTTCGTCGTGCGGAGCGACGGCGAGAAGCTCGGCGAGCTGCTCGTCAGCCGAGGTTCGGTGGCATGGGTGCCGGGCCACAGCCCCAATGCGATCCACGTGCAATGGGAGCGCTTCGGCGAGATGATGCTCGAGGAGCGGAGACGCCGGCGGCGCGCGAGATAGCGGCGACGTCCGTGCGCCCGGCGTGCACGCCGTCGTCTCCTCGCCGCCAGGAGTAAGTTCTCGTCATGACCGCCCGTGTCATCGTGCTCGATCCCTGCTTCGATGCCGCGACTGCGGACTCGATGGTGGACCTCTGCGAGCGCTTCGGCCGCTACCGCATGTACGCCGAGCACGAGCAACATGACGCCGACGTCGGGCGCGGGCTCGCGCAGCGCCACGACGCGCTCACGAACTTCCTCAAGACCCGTGGCCTGGCGCGCGTCTCCGAACCGCCCGCCGCGCTCGCCGTACGCACGAGCTACTTCCGCGAGGAGTACGCGTACGGGCACGACGAGCGCATCGCCGGCATTGCACCGTTCCTGTACCAAGAGTCGTTCGTGGACGCGGCCCGTACCATCCATGAACGGGCGGTGATCGAGCCCGCGATTGCGTACGCGAACCTCATGGTGCCGGGCCAGGAGCTCGCGGTACACACCGACGTCCCCGAGTTCCGCGGCGCCAACCGCAAGCTCCTGCCGCAGTGGCTGCTCGTGGTGATGCACCACTCGGGGCTGTTCGAGGAGTACCGAATGCCGATCGCGACCGCGATCTCGTGGTTTCACGACTGCGACGGAGGCGAGCTCGCGTACTGGCCGGCCGGCGCGCTAGATCAGGTGCAACGCCATCGTGTGCGCTTCAACACCGCGATGGTCCTGGACACCGACAGCGTGTTCCACGGCGTCGACCGCGTGGCCGAAGTGGCGGTGGCGGACCTTCCCCCGATCCGGCCCGGTACCACGTTGGATTTCGACGGTGCGCGGAAGTGGTCCTTGCGCGCGATCGACGGCAGCGTGCTCACGACCTATCCGTGGGAAGTGCTGCGGTTCTCGGTGTCATGGAAGGCGTACTGCTTCCGCGACGAGCACGAACGCGACACGTGGCGGGCACATCTCGACGACCTCACCGCGGACGTCATCCTCGACCGGCTCGTCGATGATCTTTGCGAGCGTGGTCTCGTGCAACGCGACGTGACGCGCGACGGTGCACTCGGTCAACTGCTCATCGGCGAGTACATCCGGTTCCCGGTATCCACACCGTCATCCACAAGTTGATCCTCTATCGATCCACAGGACGCGCGTCGTAACATCGCGCGCATGAGCTTCCTTGTTCGGTTCGAGGACGAGACGACGACATTGGTGCACGGCGCCGACGCGTACGAGCAGGAAGGTCCGCTGACGACGTTCTTCGACCGCAACGGCGGCGGACGGCTCGCGTCGGCGTTCACGCTGCGCGTGGCCTCGTTCCGCACCGGTCGCATCATCGAGGTGCGCAAGATGGATCCGGCCGTCGTCGCGTCCGAGGTCGCGACGCTCGCGTCCTGACCCTGACGCTCGCGTCCTGACCCTGACGCTCAGTCCGTGTCGGCTTCGTCGACGACGACGTCCCAGCGTTGCGCGCAGGCGCCGCACAGGTAGACCAACACGTCGCCCGCCTCGACGACGTCTTCGGGTCCGAGAGGCTGCGCGAGGTAAGCGTCGCCGCCACATTCCATGCAGTCGATGCGTTCCGCCACGGCCACGGCGAAAATCTATCGCCCCCAGCTACTGTCGCCCCATGCCATTGACGCCCGAGCTCAAAGATCTTGCTGCGCGCGTCTCGAACTGGGGCAGGTGGGGCGAGGATGATCAGCGTGGCACCCTGAATCTCATCACGCCGGAGGCGGTGCTGAGGGGGGTGCGCGCCGCGCGCCAGGGCCGGTCGTTCTCACTTGCGATCCCGTTCGACGCGACCGGCCCGCAGTGGGACAACACCTACATGCCGCACCGAACGAACGCCGCGTTGCACACGCACACGGTGAACATCGCGTTCACCGGCGACGCGCGCGACTTCACGACGAGCGACGACTCGTTCCAAATGGGCTCGCAGGCAGCGACGCACTGGGACTCGCTCGCGCACGTGGGGTACGAAGACACGCTCTACAACGACACGCCTCCCTCGGTCGTCACCGCGGAAGCTGGGGCGTCGCGACTCGGGATCGAGCACTTCGGCGCGGTCGCGACGAGAGGCGTCCTGTTGGACATTGCCCGCCTCCACGAGGTCGACCACTTCGACGACAACTATGCGATCACCGGTGTCGATCTGGAGCAGGCTGCGAGCGCGGCCGGGCTGACGGTCGAGTCCGGCGACGCGGTGCTCGTGCGGACGGGCCACATGCATTTCCTGCGGGCGGGGGAGAAGCAGCGGTACTCCGTGCCCGCGCCGGGGCTGTCGACGCAGTCGATCATGTGGCTCCGCGACCACGACGTCGCCGCCGTCGCGACCGACACGATCACGTTCGAGGTCTATCCGTGCGAGGACCCGATGGTGTTCATGCCGGTGCACATGATCCAGCTCCGCGACATGGGCCTCGTCCAGGGTCAGAACTGGCATCTCGACGACCTCGCCGCCGATTGTGCGAACGACGGTCAATACGACTTCTTGCTCGTCGCCACGCCACTGCCCCTCACCGGCGCAGTCGGTGCCCCGGTCGCCCCCACCGCGATCAAGTAGGAGCCGCGGGTCAGTCGAGCGGGGGATTGGGTTGGACCTCGACGATCGGTACCCACATGTGCGACGGCGTCGTGACGACCTGCACGACCGCACGTGCGACATCTTCGGGCTGCATCGTGTGGAAGTGGCGTTGCAGGCCGAATCGCTGCCAGCGCGGGAACAGGTCGTCGAAGATGCGAGGGTCCCAGCCGTCGGCGAAGCTGGTTCCTTGCGTCGGGCCCACCCGCACGATCGACGCGCGCAGGCCGCTGCCCTCCAGATCGAGCGCGAGGGTGGCCGCGAACGCTTCGAGGCCGGCCTTGGTCGCGACGTAGGGCGCCATCGCCGGGCGGGGATGCACGGTCGCGTCCGACGAGATGAACACGATGTCGCCGCTGCTCGCGCCGGTGGCGCGCAGCGCGCGCACGACGCGACTGCTCAGGATGACCGGCCCCAGGAGATTCGTCTCGACGATCCGACGCAGGTCGTGATCGCTCATCTCGTGCACGTCGCCGGGAAGCGCCGTTCCCGCGTTGTTGACGAGGACCTCGATCGGACCGGCGGCGCGGGTCACGAATGCACAGAATGCGTCGACGGACACGGGATCGGTCACGTCGAGCGGGTGCACGAGGGCGCGCCCGCCGGCATCGTCAACGAGCTTCGCCGTCTCCTCGAGCTGCTGGATACGGCGCGCACCGACGGCCACCGTCCAGCCGAGCTCCCCGAACGCGATCGCCGTCGCCCGGCCGATCCCCGCCGACGCGCCAGTGATCGCCGCGACCCGGCTCACCCGAAGAACTCGCCGCCGTTGACGTCGAGCGTCTGGCCGGTGATGACCCGAGACCACGGCGAGATGAAGAAGACGACCGAGTTCGCGATCTCGTCCTGCGGTGGGATCCGCCCGAGCGGAATGTTGTTCTCGATCTCGCGGCGCACGTCGTCACGCGAGATGCCGCGCGCTTCCGATTCCCAGCCGAGGTAGACCTCGACGTTCGGACCGCCGATGAATCCGGGTGCGATGCAGTTGACGCGCACGCCGGTCGGTCCCAGCTCCAGCGCCATCGTCTTGGCCGCCGTCTGCAACGCGGCCTTCGAGGACGAGTACCCGCCTTCGAGTGGCCGGATCTTGCGCATGCTCATCGAGATGATGAACACGATCGACGCGTCACCTTCGTCGGCCGCGGCCTTCTTCAGGTGCGGCACACATGCCTGCGTCACCGCAAGCGATCCCCACACGTTGACGTCGAAGATCTTGCGCCACTTCGCGAGGTCGACCTGGTCGAACGGCTGGAAGGCATCCATGCGGAACGCGTTGTTGACGAGTCCGTCAATGCGGCCGTAGGCGTCGATCGTGCGATCGACGAGGCCCTGCACCTGTTCGGGGACCACGAGGTTGGTCGGCACGACCAACGCCTTGCCGCCCGCCGTCTCGATCTCCGCCCGCACCTGCTCCAGATAGTCGGCGTTGCGGGCGGCGAGCACGACCATGGCGCCCTCGCGGGCGAGCGCCCGGGCGTTGGCTTGCCCGAGACCGGGCCCCACGCCGGAGACGATCACGACTTTTCCGTCCAGCAGCATGCGCACCTCCGCCGCCAGGTTGGCACACGGCATGGGTGTGAGCGCTAGATGATCGTGGCGCTCGCGAAACGGGCGCGTACCAAAGGCTCGAAGTGCTCGAGCGGCAGCGTGTCGTAGTCCGGATCGAACGCCGTCTGGTCCCAGTCGTCGGCGAACCGCTCGGCCAGGTCGAACCACGGCTCACCGCGGTACTTCTCGCGCGCGTCCGGGTCGGCACCGAAGTGCGCGTAGTAATGGCGGCCCTGGAAGTCCTGGTGGGCGACGATCATGTGGTACACGTCGCTGCGGACGTACGGCTTGAGGATTGCGGCCGCGATCTCGGGGTGATTCGGCACACTGACGGCCTTGCCGACGTCGTGCAGCAACGAGGCGAACACGACCTCCTCGTCGGCGCCGGCGCGCTCGGCGCGCGTCGCGGTCTGGAGTGAGTGGGTCAGCTGGTCGACTGCGAACCCGTCGGTGATCTCGGCGAGCGAGCGGAGCATGTCGAGCGCGCGGTCGGCGACCCGGCCCTGGTGCTCGTACGTTTCCTTGCCGATGACCGCCCACTGCTCGGCCGTCGACTCGTCCATGCGCGTAAACGTCTGTGCCATGCGCACCAGCTTATGCGTCTCGGTCAGGGGGCGCCGAGGAGCAGCGAGGCGCCGTCGCGGAAGAAGTCGCGGCCGGCGGCGCGCGGGTCGAGCGCGGTGCGCAGTTCCTCGTATGTCATCGCGGCGCCGAACGGGTACATCGCGAACGCCCCTGTCCGGCGGCTTGCGTCCCAGGGGCCGACGTACAGATACGGCTCGGCGAGCCCGCTGTCACCCGGCGACGCGCCGTAGGTGGCGCGGGTGCCGGCGTCGCGATCGCCGAAGTCGCAGGCCAGGTCGAAGTGCTCGGGCCAGAGCTGCACCGCGCTCGGACTCTGCCCGGCATAGCTCTCGCGCAGCTCGTGCAGGAGGCTCCCCGCGAAGTCGATCCACGCGGCGAGCGTGCGAGCCGCTTCGGCGTCGATGGCGAGGGCGGTGTCGGGCAAGCACGCTGTCGCGGGTTTGTACACCTCGGTCGGCGCGCCGAGCGGCACGCCGACGAATTGTGCGGCGTCGCTCAACGTCGTGATCGGCACTCGTCGAGTGGAGCCCGGCCGTTCGTGAATGAGCTCGACACCCTCGACGCGCACGCGCATGCCGTCGCCGAAGGTGGGCGTGCCGAATCCACCCGTGCTGGGAACCAGACCGATGTGACCGTCGGAGAGATAGCGCGCGGGCGCGAGAACGTGTTCGGCGAGCGCGTGCAGACCCTCCCGCGTCGCACCGAACGCCGGCGGCAGCGGCTCGAGCATCCGAGCACGCTACTCGCGGGCTTGTGTCGCCGTACTACTCAGTGCGCGAGCAGTCCGGCAAGCAGCTGTGCGAGCTCGAGCGGCTTGTCGCCCTGGATGCTGTGACCGGCGTCTTCGACCACGACGACGCGCGCGTCGGCATTGCGGCGCCGGAGCTCGGCAACGTCGTCGTCGTCCACGACCGGTGACAGGCTCCCGCGCACCAGGGTGAGCGGCACCTTCACACGCGCCACCGCCTCCCAGAGCTCTTCGAGGCCGGGCATGATGCTGCCGCTCTCCCCTTCGCCGGTCCCGCGGCGGGGAAGGTCGTAGCGCCACCGCCACTTCCCGTCCGGCAACTCGATCGCGTTGTGCTGCACGCCGCGTCGCAACGACGACTCGGTGCGCGTCGGGTTGAAGGCGATCGTGCGCTCGAGGATCTCGTCGAAGCTCTCGAGGAATTCGGGTCCGTCGATGAAATTCGCGATCGCCATCGACTTCTCGCGGTTCACGCCGGGCGTCACGTCGACGAGCACGAGATTACGGACGAGCTCGGGCGCACGGTCGGCGAGGGCGATCGAGGTGAGTCCACCGAGCGACATGCCGACGACGACGCGCGCGTCCGGTGCGAGCGCGCGCACGGCCTGCTCGACGGCGACCGCGTTGTCCGCCGGCCAGTACACATGGTCGGGCCGATGGGACGAGTGACCATGGCCGGGAAGGTCGATCGCGGCGAGCGGTCGGTCGAGCGCGAGTGCGACGGTGTCCCACGTGTGCGCGTTCTGGGCGCCGCCGTGCACGAGCACGAGCTCGGGTGCCCCCGCCCCCCACAACAGTGCGGAGATCGTCTGGCCGGCGCCGACGGGGACCTCGACGCGCCGGACCTCGGGGTCACCCTTCCACGGGATGCCGAACTCGTCGGCGTTCTCACGGAACAGGCCGAACTCGTCGTACGCCATCGTCATGCCCGCAGTCGATCTCAGGGTGTGAGGTCAGTGCAACTACGGCGGCCCTGCCATTGCGCGAGCGCCGCGGCGGCAGCGCTACCGCTGAGCGGACGTGGCACGCCACCGCCGATCACCGCTGGACGCCAGTCATAGCGGTCGATGTGACGCCCCGTCACCGTGACGAACAGCACACCGGTATCGGCGGCCGGTCCGCCCTGCGCGTAGAACGCGAAGTTGCCGAGCCCGTAGTCGACGAATGCCGTCCCGAGCCGGCCGGCCCCGAGCAGGCGGTGCGCATGGCTGCCGACGATGATGTCGGCGCCGGCGCCGACGAGCTGGCGGGCCAACTGGGTCTGTGTCGACGTCGGGCACGTCGTGCCTTCTTGTCCCCAGTGCAGGAAGACCACGACCGTGTCGCTGTCCGCGCGCGCCTTGCGGACCGCGGCGACGAGGCGGTCGACGTCCTTCGCGGACGCAAGGCCGCCGCGGGTCTCGGAGGCCGACCATGTGGGGATGAGCGCGTCGTCGATCACCTGGGTCGCGCCGATGATCGCGATGCGCTCGCCGTGCACCGTTCGACGGAAAGGCGCGTACGCATGCGCGGCATCGGCGCCGATCCCGACGACCGGGAAGCGCGACACACGAATTGCGTCGAGGGAGTCGAGCAGGCCCACGGGACCGAAGTCGACCCCGTGGTTGTTGGCCATCGTGGCCACGTCGACGCCCCCGGCCGCAAGCGCGGTGAACGCCGACGGCGGTGCGCGAAAGGTGTACTGCTTCGGTTGCGGCGCGCCGCGCTCGGTGATCGCGGTCTCGAGATTGACCATCGCGACGTCCGCCGATTCCAGCACCGGCGCGATCGGCGCGAGCACGGTCGCCGGGTCGGCGGCGAGCAAGCTCCGAAGCACACCTTCGAAGTGCACGTCGCCGCCGAAGGCAAGCACGACGGGCCGGTCGGGCTTCACGGTCGTCGTCGTCACCGGACGCGTCGTGGAGGAAGAGGAGGACGAAGTGGACGAGGGTGCCGCGGACGTGGTGGACGGCGATTCGCTGCGGCGCGTCGACGGGCCGGATGAGCACGCGGTGAACACGAAAGCGAGCGCGACGGCCAGCGCGAATGCTGCACGTGCTGTCACGACCCGAAGCGTACCGCCGGGCGCGATCGGGATTGCGTGCCGCTCGCTTCGTACACTTCCGGTGATGTCGCTCCCCCGGCTGTCGCCCACGGCGTTTCGTCGCCTGACAGTGGTGAATGTGGTGCTGCTCGTCGCGATCATCGTGAGCGGCGCGATCGTGCGCCTCACGAACTCGGGCCTCGGTTGCGCGAATTGGCCGAACTGCAGCGCGACGAAGCTCGTCGACGTGTCCACCCACCACGCAGCGATCGAGCAACTGAACCGCATCTTCTCGGGCGCGATCGGCGTACCGATCGCGCTCGCGTTGCTCGGCGCCTACCGGCGGGAGCCGCGACGCCGCGATCTCATCCGTATGGCATGGGTACTGTTCGCATTGTTCTGGGCGGAAGCCGTGCTCGGTGGCATCTCGGTCATGGTGAAGCTCGCGTGGGTGAGCGTGATGGGTCACTTCCTTCTCGCCCTCGCGCTCGTCGCGATCGCGCTGTGGATGCGCCAGCGCGCAAGCGAGCCCGACGCCGCGATGAACCGCACGCCCGTCGTGTCCCATCGCATCGAGCTCCTGGCGCGCGGGGTGTACGCGCTCACGATCTGGGTGCTCGTGTGGGGCACGCTCGTCACCGCGGCCGGGCCGCACGGCGGTGATGCCGAGGCACGCCGGCTCGGCTGGCCGCTGGTCGACGTCGCCCGTGTGCACGGCACGTCCGTCGACGTGCTCGTCGGGCTCGTGCTGGTGCTCGTCGTCGCACTCGTCCGGACGCGGGCACCGGTCCGCGTGCTCCGCACGGCGTCGATCACGATGCTCGTGATGAGCGCGCAGGGGATCCTCGGCTACGTGCAGTACTTCGAGCACATCCCGGCGGTCCTGGTCGGTTTTCACGTGCTGGGCGCGGTGCTGGTGTTCGCGTGCGTGCAACAGCTCATGTTCGAGCTGCGTGCGCCCCGTGCCGGAATCGCCGGTGAGAAGCAGATCGCCCCCGACCGGAGCGCGGTCATGGCGACATGAGTCGTCCCGGGGCGTGACCGGCACCACATGTGCCAGGCTCGGCCCGTGCGCGTACACCTCGTCGACGGCACCTACGAGCTCTTCCGGCAGCACCTCGCGCCGCGGCCCGGGCACGTCGACCCCGCCGGCGTCGAGATCGGCGGCACCCGCTCGGTCGTCCAGTCGATGCTCGCGATGCTCGAGGGTGGTGCCACCCATATCGGGGTGGCGAGCGATCATGTGATCGAGTCCTTCCGGAACGACCTCTGGGAGAGCTACAAGACCAGCGCCGGCATGGATCCGCTCCTGCTGGCCCAGTTCCCGCTCCTCGAGGAGGCGCTGGTCGCGCTCGGCGTCGTCGTGTGGCCCATGGTCGAGTACGAAGCCGACGACGCGCTCGCGTCGGCGGCCACGGTCGCGGCGAACGACACGCGCGTCGAGCAGGTGATCATCTGCACGCCGGACAAGGATCTCGGTCAGGCCGTGGGCGGCAAGGTCGTGCAACTCGATCGGCGCAAGGACGTGCTCCTCGACGCGGACGGTGTGCGCGCCAAGTTCGGCGTGCCGCCCGAATCGATTCCCGATTGGCTCGCCCTCGTCGGCGACAGCGCCGACGGGTTCCCGGGTCTGCCCGGCTTCGGCGCCAAGACGGCCGCCGCATTGTTGGCGCGCTACGGCCATGTGGAAGCGATCCCCGACGACGCGCGCGAATGGGACGTGCCGGGCGTGCGAGGCGCGGATCGGCTCGCGGCGACGCTCACCGCGGGCCGGAAGGTTGCGGACCTGTTCAAAGACCTGGCGACGTTGCGCACCGACGCGGCGGTCGGCACCGTCGACGACTGGGAATGGCACGGCGCGCGGGACGACTTCGGCGCCTGGTGCGTGCGTTTCGGGTGGCCGAAGCTCGCCGAGCGCGCCGAGCGACTCGCCGCCAAGAGGAGGACGGATTGAATCAATCTGTGGTGGTGGAGCCGGTGCGGCCGGGGATTGCAAAGATCACGTTGAACCGGCCCGAGCGACTGAACGCGATGAATCACGCGTTGGTCGCGGGGTTGTACGACGCGCTCGACGAGCTCGCGGCCGACCGCAGCTGTCGCGTGATCGTGCTCACCGGGGCCGGACGAGGTTTCTGCGCCGGGCTCGACCTCAGCGAGGGTGCCAGCCCGCCGACGACCGAAGGAATGGGCCGGGCCCAGGCCGGCATGACCGTCCAGAAGATGATCGCCGGCCTCGTGCCGAGGATGCGTGCGGTACCGCAGCCGGTCATCGCGGCGGTGAACGGGGCCGCGTCGGGCGGCGGCCTCGCGCTTGCGCTCGCAAGCGACGTGCGTATCGCGGCCGCCTCGGCGCGCTTCAACGTGGCGTTCATCCGCGTCGGCCTGTCGGGCTGCGACATCGGGGTGTCGTGGATGCTGCCGCGCCTGATCGGCGCGTCCCGCGCGTTCGAGCTGCTGTTGACCGGACGGCTCATCGATGCTGGCGAGGCCGACCGTATCGGCCTGGTGACGCGCGTCGTTCCCGACGGTGAGGTCGTCGACGCCGCATTGGAGACGGCCGAGCTGATCGCGGGGAACAGTCCGTTCGGCGTCCGCATGACCAAGGAAGTCATGTGGAGCCAGCTGGAGATCGGCTCGTTGCAGGCGGGCATCGACCTCGAGAACCGCACGCAGGTGTTGTCGAGCTTCACCGGCGACCTGACCGAGGCGATGTCGGCGTTCGCGGAGAAGCGCCCGCCGCATTTCACCGACGAGTAGGGGAGCATTAATGGGTCTGGAAGGACGAGTCGCGCTCGTCACCGGAGGCGGGCGCGGCATCGGAAAGGCGATCGCGCTCGGTCTCGCCGAGGACGGCGCCGACGTCGCCATCAACTATCGGCGGGACGCGGACGCGGCGAGCGAGACCGTCGCGGAGATCGAGAAGGTCGGCCGGCGCGCGGCTGCGTACGCCGCCTCCATCGACGACTACGCCCAGTGCGAGCAGATGGTGCAGCAGGCGCTCGCCGATCTCGGCAAGATCGACATCCTCGTCAACAACGCGGGCGTCGCGTCCCGCGGCCAGACCGTGGCGAAGACGGATCCCGCCGAGATCGACCGGCTCCTCCGGACGCACGCGTTCGGGGCGTGGGCATGCAGCAAGCTCGTCCTTCCGTCGATGCGCGAGCAGCCGCGCGGCGACATCGTCATGATCTCGAGCGCGGCGACCGTGCACATGGGCGCGAACTCGGCGCCGTACAACATGGCGAAGGCGGCACTGGAAGCGCTCGCGATGACCCTCGCCCGTGAGGAACGGCGCAACGGCATCCACGTGAATGTCGTTGCGCCCGGGCTCGTCGACACCGAGATGGGCCGCCGCCTCGTGAAGGGCGCGATGGGGGTCGACGACATCCGCACGATGGACCAGAACGCCGCGTTCGGCCACGTGTGCTCGCCCGAAGAGGTCGCCGACGCGGTGCGCTTCGTCGTGTCGGAGCAGGCGTCGTACATCACCGGTCAACGCATCGGCGTCGACGGGGGCCCATTCTAAGTTTGCAACGGAAGCGGCCGCCGCGGTTCGTTTCGTTGCAAACAGGGTCAGGCGACGAAGTGCTCGCGCATGTGGGCGGCGGCTTCGGCGATCGTACGGGGACCGTAGGCGCGGGGTGGCGGCAGCGCGGCGCGCAGCTGCGCCAATTGGTCGGGCGACGCATTGCACTTCTGCCGGACGGGTGCGTCGACACCGTAGAGCCGGGCCGCGTTGGCGCCGAACACCTTGCGGCGCAGGGCGTCGGTCAACTCGGGGTAGTGGAAGCGATCCTGGAGCTCGTTGCTGATCGCGAAGGTACGGAGTGCCTCGATCTGCGGTTGTGGTGAGCCGTACCAGATCGAGTCCGTCCCCCAGAGCACGCGGTCGTCGCCGACGCGCGCGAGCAGCTTCCCGAGCACGTGGGCGGCCTGCGTCGGATCGCGCATCGCCAGGAACCATGTGGACCCGAGCTCCGCGTAGACGTTCGTGTGCGGTGCGATGCCCGCGCCGTCGAGGCTCGCGATGAGGCGATTGACGCCGTGGTCCGCGTCGCCCGCGTCGTACGGTCCCTCGTTGGGGCCGTCGTATCCCGAGTGGTACACGACGAAGGTGATGTCCGGGTTGGCCTTCGCCACCGGCCCGATGTCCATCGGCGACGAGTACTGACTGTTGGCGCCGAGCCCCTTGTGCACACACACGATCGGCGGCCCGATCTCACGGACCGTGTCGACGAAGGCCTGGCCGCAGCGCACCGCGTCCGGGTCGTGATCGTCGAGCCACCACCCCCGATTCCCGGGCACGTGCGTATAGACCTTCCACGCCGCGACCGGGTGCGCGGACGCCATCGCACGCATGTGATCGAGCTCTTGTTGCACATCGCCGACGTTCGGGTTCACCTGGCCGTGCAGGAACACGCGCTTGTCGTCGCCGCACACGCGCTTGGCCGCAGCTCGCGCCTGTTCCATGACATCGATCGACAACGGGTTCGGGTCGGTGAGAAGCGGCACGGCCGAGATCACCGCCATCGTGGTGTCAGAGCGCACGAACACCTCGCGGAACCAATGGTCGATGCCGAAGCACTGCAGCCCGTCTGCCTCACCGCAGCCGAAGTAGGGGAACCCGGCGGCGAAGCTACTTTGCGCGCCGGGCCCGTACTCGAGGAGGTGCGTTTGCACGTCGAAGACGAATTCGTCGCCACCGAGCACCTCCCGCGCGTGCGCGGGATCGGTCGTGGCGGTGCGCGGCACGGTGAAGGTGCCGCCCGGCGCCTGACCCTTCGCCTTCTTGGACTCGCTCGCACACGCGGCGAGCACGAACAACGCAGCGGCGGTACCGCAGCTCGAACGTAGGAAATCACGACGGCTCATGTTGTGCCGGGGCGCGACGTCGTCGGTGATGGCGCGCAGGCGGCGGACGGCCTCACGCGTCACTTCGGTCGGCGGCCACGGCAGGTACTCGCCGTTCGAGATCGGCCCGAGCTCGATGGGCGGAACCGGTTGGTCGTCCGTGTCGCCGGTCATGGGCGCGGGGATCCGTCGGCGAGGGGCCTGGGTACCATCGCTCCATGCTCGCGCTGATCGCCCTCGCGTTCATCGTGCTCCCGCTGGTCGAGATCTACGTGATCGTGCAGGTGGGCTCCGCGATCGGCGCGCTGAACACGATCGGCCTCCTCGTGCTGTTCTCGATCGGCGGCGTCTGGCTCGCCAAGCACGAGGGGTTCTGGGTGCTGCGGCGGCTGCGGGAGCAGCTCGACGCGGGCCGCATGCCGACCAATGAGCTCATCGACGCCGGACTCGTGCTGCTCGGCGCGACGCTCCTGATCTTCCCCGGTTTCGTCACCGACGGCTTCGGCCTGCTCCTGCTGTTCCCGCCGACCCGGGCGCTCGCCCGCACGCTGGTCAAGCGGCGTTTCCAACTGCAGGTCTCCGGCGGTCCGCCGGCCCGGCGCGACGACGGGCCTCCGGACGTCATCGACGTCTGAGGCGGCGCGCACGCCGTCAGGCGTCGCCCAGCGGGCGGAGGAGCTCGGGAACGACCGGGCAGTCGACGCGGGCGGCGGCATCGGCGGTGCGCTCCACCCCCCGGGGCCCGGCCAGGCGGTCGAAGCGCTGCAGGGAGATCTCCTCCAGGTCATTGTCGGACGCCGACGACGCGACCATGTCGTACAGCCGGCCCGGCAGCACCCGACCGACGCCGCCGACCAGCCACACCTCGGTCGCCGCGCTGCCTATCGTCGCCAGCGCGTCCGCGGTCCCGAGCGGCACCAGCGCCCGCTCGGGGCCGATGGCCGACGCCGGCACGAGAAGCCGCGCGACGCGACCGAGCGAGGGATCCCACGGGTTGACAACGCGCACGGTGTGATCACTGCGCCGGCGTCGCAGCGCCCGGGTGGGATCGGCACCTTCGACGCGAATTGCGACGCCCTCGATGTCGAACCGCTCGATGAACGCCTCGTCCACCGCCTCCGGCCAGCCGATCGCCGCCACGACCTCGCCGTCGTCCAGCAGCGGCAGCGTCGCGCCAAGGCGCTCACCGGTGCGATCGGCTTCCAGCTCCCGCACCGCGACGCCCGCAGCGGTCGCCGGCTCGGCCGCGGCGAGAATCCGTGCACACACCCACCACAGCGGTCCGTGGGTCCGATGATGGGCGAGCACGCGCCGGCAGGCCACGACCAGCGACGCCGGCTCGTCGGCGAAGCCGGCCAGCGCGTCGGCGGCCTCGGCCGCGAGACGGTCGTCGTCGACGCTCCGACGGGTCACGGCGCGCAGGCGCTCGGCGGGTGTCACTTCACCCCACATGCGCGGATCCTACGGCGATTCATCCGCGGCGGCACCGGCGCCGTACGTCGTCGCGGCCCGCAGCGCCGCGGTCGCGTCGCCGAGCGCGGCCAGCGCGTCCGCGTGGCGCGTCAGCACGTCGACGGTCCCACCGAGCTGCAGCCGGCCGCGTGCGAGCGCCGTCTGCGCGTTCTCGCTCCCGCGCGCGATCGCGGTCGCGGTGCCGTAGTCGGTGCTGAGGCGGAT
Source organism: Acidimicrobiia bacterium (assembly GCA_038238245.1). GTDB lineage: Bacteria > Actinomycetota > Acidimicrobiia > IMCC26256 > PALSA-610 > DASQHW01. The sequence continues at coordinate 38,106 of JBBRXX010000025.1, read as the reverse complement.
GTCCGGCGGCGTGTCGCGCTCGCTCCCCGCGGCAATCCGGCCCGCGTGTCCGCCGTGCGCGTCGATCCAGACGCGGTAGCGCACCTCGCCGTGGGCCGGGACGTCGCGCACGACCTGCTCGATCACCAGCGGCGCGACCGCCGCGACCGCCGCCACGGTGGCCGACGCCTGGAGTGCATCGTCGAGCGCGTCGACCCATGCGTCGGACAGGTACTCGGGCACGTGTCCAGGGTACGACCGACGCCCGGCCCGGCTCGGAGAAGCCGCCTAGCCTTCCTTCGTGGTCGCGTTCGCTCAGCCCCGGAATACCCGGCGCGCTCGCGCGGCGACTCCGTTGCCTCGCTCACCGCGGCGTCCGGCTACGTTCGAATCATGACGCAGACGGGGCGGCAGGAAGCAACGTTTCCCGCGTCGCTCCGGCCGGTCGCGACCCGCGTCGAGGCACGGCTTGCCGCGCTCCTCGACGCCGAGCTGGTCCGGTGGCGCGCCGTCGACAGCGCGCTCGCGGAGCCGATCGAGGAGCTTCGCCGCTTCATCGATGCGGGCGGCAAGCGTCTCCGGCCCGCGTTCTGTCATTGCGCGTACGTCGGCGCGGGTGGCGATCCAGAAGACCGGGGCGCTGCCGACGCAGCTGCCGCGCTCGAGCTCGTGCACACCTTCGCGCTCGTGCACGACGACGTGATGGACGGCTCCGAGACACGACGCGGCCACGATGCCGTGCACCGGCACTTCGTCCGCCGTCACGCGCACGCGGCCTGGCGCGGTGAAGCGCGGCGCTTCGGCGAGGGCATGGCGATCCTCGTCGGTGACTTCGCGATCGTCTATGCCGACGTGCTCATGCGGCACGCGCCGCCCGCGGCGCAGGAGGTCTACGACGAGCTCCGTATCGAGCTCTGCATCGGTCAGTCGCTCGACCTCATGGGCACCGCGGCCGCGAACACCGAGCGCGCGCTCGCGCACCGCATCGCCACGTTCAAGTCGGGCAAGTACACGGTCGAGCGGCCGCTGCACCTCGGCGCCGCGCTCGCGGGCCGGCGCGACGCGCTCGCGCCAGCGCTGTCAGCCATCGGGCTCCCGCTCGGCCGCGCGTTCCAACTGCGCGACGATGTGCTTGGCGCGTTCGGCGACGCCGAGATCACCGGAAAGCCGGTCGGCGACGACTTGCGCGAGGGCAAGCCGACCCCACTCGTCGCGTCGGCGTTCGCGCGGGCGACCGCGACCGATCGGGACACGTTGGCGCGCCTCGGCGCAATGGATCTGAATCTCGACGATGTGCACGCACTGCAGGACGTCTTCGTGCGCACAGGTGCGCTCGATGAGATCGAAGCCGAGATCGGCCGGTTGGTGACGACCGCTCGCAGTGCGATCACCGACGCGCCGTTGGCCGGTGACGCATGTGCCTGGCTCGACGATCTCGCGGTGTACGTCGCCTGGCGGGATCGTTAGGGATGCAGGCCGCGGACGGCAAGAGCCTCGCGGTACATGTCGCCGGGCTCGAGAAGCACTACGGCGCGACCCCCGCGGTCGACGGGCTCTCGTTCGACGTCGCGCGCGGCGAGGTGTTCGGACTGCTGGGCCCGAACGGCGCCGGGAAGACGACCACCGTGGAGATCCTCGAGGGATATCGCACCCCCGACGCCGGGAGGGTGCGGGTGCTCGGCCTCGATCCGATCAAGCAGGGCCGCGAGCTCAAGCCCCGCATCGGTGTGATGCTGCAGGAAGGTGGCCTCTACCCGGGCCTCAAGCCCCTCGAGCTGCTGCGACTGTTCGCCGCCTACTACGACGAGCCCGAAGACCCCGAAGCGATGCTCGAGGTCGTCGGTCTCCGCGACACCGCTGCGACACCCGTGCGGCGATTGTCGGGCGGGCAGGCGCAGCGGCTCAGCCTTGCTTGTGCCCTCATCGGCAAGCCGCAGGTGCTGTTCCTCGACGAGCCGACGGCCGGAATGGACCCGCACGCGCGAGCCACGACGTGGCAGCTCGTACGCGATCTCCGCGCACGCGGGGTCACGGTGCTCCTGACGACGCACGCGATGGACGAGGCCGAGCAGCTGTGCGACCGCGTCGCGATCATCGCGGGCGGCAAGCTCGCGGCCCTCGGTTCACCCGCCGAGCTCACGCGCTATGCCGCCGCCGACGAGATCTGGTTCGCGGCCACACCGGGCATCGACACGATGGGCCTCGCCCGCGCGCTCGACGTCGATCCCGCGGACGTCGTCGAGGATCGCGCGGGCGAGTATCTCGTGCGGGCCATCGGCACCCCGGCCCGGGTGGCAGCGCTCGCATGTTTCCTCCGAGATCACGACGTCACGCTCGTCGCACTGCAATCCGGCCGGCGTTCCCTGGAGGAAGTGTTCCTGCAGATCACGGCCGAGGAACGCTCATGACCCGCCGGGCGCTGGTCGCGCAGGCGCGGGCGGAGACGATGCTCCAGCTGCGCCGGGGCGAGAACATGATGGTCACGCTCGCGATCCCGCTCGGCATCCTGGTGTTCTTCGCCAAGGTGGACACGATCGCGACCGACTTCGCCGACCCCGTGGACTTCCTGGTGCCGGGTGTCCTCTCGCTGTCGGTCATGGCGGCCGCGATGGTGTCGCTCGGCATCGCCACCGGATTCGAGCGGCGCTACGGCGTGCTCAAGCGGCTCGGTGCCACGCCGTTGTCGCGGGGCGGACTGCTGATGGCGAAGACCGCGACGGTGCTCGCCATCGAGCTCGTGCAGGTGCTGCTCGTCGTCGTGGTCGGCGCGGCGATCGGATGGGACGTGCCCGCGGGAATCGCGCCCGCGGCCGGCCTCTTGCTGCTCGGCACGGTGGCGTTCGCCGGCATCGGCATGCTGATGGCGGGCACGCTGCGCGCCGAGGCCAACCTCGCGGCTGCCAACGGGTTGTTCCTCGTGCTGCTGTTCCTCGGCGGCATGGCGTATCCGCTCTCGAAGCTGCCGGCGGCGATGCAGGACTTCGCCAAGCTGCTGCCCGCGGCCGCGTTGTCGGAGACGGTACGCGCGGTCCTCGCGTCGCGGGCATTCCCCGTCGGCGAGCTGATGGTCCTCGTCGCGTGGGCGATCGCCGCGCCGCTGCTCGCGGCGCGCTACTTCCGCTGGGAGGAGTAGTCACGGACCCGCTGCGCGGGATCCTGGCGGTAGAAGTCGTTGAGCACGCCGTACAGCGCCGGCTTCGCCTCTTCGAGCTCGACCGGGAGATCGAAGAACAGCTCGGTCGTCACTGCGAAGAACTCGGCCGGGTCGACGCCGGCGTAGCTCCCGAGGAGCGGATCGGAATCGCCGCGTTGCAGCGATGCGTACTCGGCGGTGCACACCTCGATCCAGCGCTGCATCGCCTCCCTGGTCGGGAGCGGCGGCGTCCCGTCGATCACGCCGTCGAGCATGTCGAGCTTGTGCGCGAACTCGTGGTACACGACGTTGTGGCCCCGCTCGGGATGACGGGCACACGCGAGCGCCTCGTCCCACGCGATGATCACCGGCCCGTCGTATTGCGCGACACCGAGCGCATGCAGCGGCGCATCCACGACCGTCCCGGGGATCGTGCCGCCGCGCGGACCAGTGAAGGTCATCGTCGTCGGGTGCACGATGATCGTGCCGACGTTCTCGTACGGATCGTCGTCGAAGCCGAGCACCAGGAGCGCGGCCTGCGCGGCGATCGTCACGCGGATCTCGTCGGTGAGCTCGAAGCCGCGAGCGGCCTCCCAGCGCTTGTCCACGACGAGCCAGAGGATCGTGTCCTCGAGGTGCTCCCGCTCGTCGACGGTGACGTACGACCAGTGCACGACGTTGGCGTCGAGGATCGCGCGCCACGCCGCCGGGAACGGCTCCTCGAGACGCGCACGCTTGCGGCGGAACCAGGTCACGGGCCCATTGTGGCCGGGCTCAACCGAGGAGCTTGTCCAAGCCGGGTTGCAGCGCGTCCCGGCTTCCTTCGCCGAACAGCGGCTCGGTGGCGACGTTCCCGCGGGCGTCGATGAAGAACGTGACCGGGATGCCGTGCACGCCGTAGCGCGCCGCGACCGGGTTCTTGGCCGCGTCCTGGATCAGCGCCGGGTACGTGATCTTCAGCCCTTCGATGAAACGGCGAGAGTCATCGGGGAAGTCCTGATAGTTCACTGCGACCACTGCGATGCGGTTGCCTTCGTCGCGTTGCACCGCTTCGAGCACCGGCAGCTCCTCCTGACACGGGTGACACCAGGATGCGAAGAACGTCAGCACCACCGCCCGGCCCCGGAACTGCGAGAGCCGTACGACACTGCCGTCAACCGCGGGGAGCTGGAAGTCAGGAGCCAGGTGCCCGACGCGGGCCTTCGTGCGATCGAACGGCGCGATGTCGGTGCTCGGCGTCGTCTTGCCCCCACCCGCGTCGTTCTTGCCGGAGTCCCGCAGGAGGATGAACGCGAGGAGGGCGGCGGGGACGGCGATCGACACCGCGACCAGCGCGACGAGCCGGACGCGCGAGACGCGACGCGGATCGCGCTCAGGAGATGAGGGCGTCGACGGCAACGGCGACGAACACCAACATGAGGTACACGTTCGACCAGGCGAAGAACCGGATCGCGCGCTGGGGTGTCGGGTCGCGCATCAGCGCCAGCGCGCGGGTCACGAACAGCGCGCCGAGCACGAAGACGGCGGCGGCATAGAACTGGCCGACGTCACCGGTGAGGGTCAACGCGAACGTCACCGACACCGTCACCATCGCGTACGCGGCGATCTGGCGGGTGGTGACGTGGACGCCGCGCACGACCGGGAGCATCGGGATGCCCGCCGCCTCGTAGTCGTCGCGGTACTTCATGGCGAGCGCCCAGAAATGGGCGGGCGTCCAGAAGAAGACGACCGCGAACAGCAACCACGCCGGCCACGCAAGGTCATTGCGCACCGCGGCCCAGCCGACGAGCGCGGGCACGGCACCGGCGGCACCGCCGATCACGATGTTCTGGGCCGTTCGGGGCTTGAGCCACAGCGTGTAGACGAAGACGTAGAACAGGGTCGCGGCGAGAGTGAGCGACGCCGCGAGCAGGTTCGCAGCGGTGGCGAGCAGGACGAACGCCACGACGTTGAGGACGATGCCGAAGGTCAGCGCGTGCGAAGGGACGATCTCCCCTTGCGGCAACGGGCGGCCGTGGGTGCGTCGCATGAGCTGGTCGCGGTCGCGCTCGATCCAGCAGTTGATGGTGTTCGCCCCGCCCGCCGCGAGGGCACCGCCGACCACCACGGTGAGGACGAGCCACAGCGACGGGATTCCGCCCTGCGCGAGCACCATCGGTGGCACGGCGGTGACGAGCAACAGCTCGATGACGCGCGGCTTCGTGAGGCGGACATAAGAACCGAGCGTCGCGCCGAAGGGCCGGTGCGCGACGTCGAGGCGAAGGGCGGGCTGGAGCATCTGGTGAAGCGAATCTACCCAGCGAGGCGTCTCATGAGACGACGATCGTGCCCTTCATGCCCGCGGCTTCATGCCCGGGGATCGTGCAGACGAAGTTGTGGGAACCGGACGTGAGCGTGACGCTGCCGGTCTTGACGTCATTGTGACCCGGCGTCTTCAGCTCGAAGTCGGTGCCGTCGACCTTGAACGTGTGCGGTTGTGAACCCTTGTTGATCAAGGTCACCGAGAGCGGGCCCGCAGGCGCCGTGATCGTCTTGACGTCGAACGAGGCAGGGTCCAGCGCGCAGACGGTGACCGCACCATTCGTCGCGGCACGCGGCTCGGCCTTGGCCGGACACGGCGGGCTGCTGCTCTTGCCGCCTCCACCGCATGCCGGCAGTGCCGCGAGCGACAGTGCGACGGCGACCAACAGCGAGCGTCGGTACATGAGGTCGACCCTATCCGGCGCCGCACGGGGGTTCCGGTATCGAAGGTAGGGTCCCCGTCGGCATGAACAGCGGTTCGGCATCGGACGACAAGCACTCCATCCGCATGATCGCCGACCGCATCCTCGTCGTGCCGTCGAAGGAGGCCGGCGAGCGCAAGTCGCGGGCCGGCATCCTGATCCCTGCGACCGCCGATATCTCGCGCCGCCTCGTGTGGGCGGACGTCGTCGCGGTGGGGCCGACCGTACGGACCGTCGAGCAGGACGATGCGGTGCTGTTCTCGCCCGAGAGCGGCTTCGAGGTCGAGATCCAGGGCGAGGAGTACCTCATCTTGCGGGAGCGCGATGTGCACGCCGTCGCCTCGCCCCGCAGCGAGGGCGGCACGGGGCTGTACCTGTGATCGATCCCGGCACCGCGCTGCGCATCGACGGCAAGGCCGCGCTGATCACGGGCGCAACCCGGGGAATCGGCCGCGCAATCGCGGAGGCATGCGCGGCGGCGGGCGCCGACGTCGGCGTGGTCGCCCGCAAGCCCGACGAGCTCTCGGAGACGACGAAGGCGCTCGCCGACCTCGGTGCGCGGGTCGTTGCCGTGCAGGGGTCGGTCGGCGATCCCGCGATCGCGGGCGTGGCCGTGGAGGCCATGCTGGCAGAGCTCGGGCGCTGCGACCTCGTCGTGAACAACGCCGCGATCAACCCGTCGTACGGGCCGTTGATGGACGCCGACATGGGCGCGGTCACCAAGATCTTCGACGCCAACATCGCGGGACCGCTTCGCTTCGTGCGCGCGGCCTGGCATCGCTACATGCACGAGCACGGTGGCGCGGTGCTGAACGTGGTGTCGGTGGGCGGGATGCGCCCGGGCCCGTTCATCGGCGCGTACAACGTGTCGAAGGCCGCGCTGATCCACCTGACCCGACAGCTTGCCCAGGAGCTCGCCCCGGGCGTGCGCGTGAATGCAATTGCACCGGGGCTGGTGAAGACCGACATGGCTCGTGCGTTGTGGGAACCGAACGAACCGGCGATGGCCCGGGCGCACGCGCTGGCGCGCTTGGGCGTCCCCGACGACATCGCATCCGGCGCGCTGTTCCTGCTCTCGGATGCCGCCTCGTGGCTCACCGGCGAGGTCCTGGTGGTCGACGGCGGCGCCGGCGTCTCCGCTCGGTGAGACACCGGTTCCGGACGTTCGTTTTGTCGCCGTGGTCGTTCAGTCGTCGTTGCCGGGCCGGTCGACGAAGCGGATGCCGGTGCGATGGCGCTGGGCGAGCTCCGCGTAGGCACCCGGGTTCAGGTCGACCCACAGCTCGGCACCCGTACCCTTCACCGGTCGCTTGACGACCGCAGGGGCACCGGCCGCGAGCATGCCGGCGGGGATCTTCGCGCCCGCGGCGACGACCGAGCCGGCGGCCACCAACGCGCGGGCACCGACGGTGGCGCCGTCGAGCACGACGCACCCGTTCGCCACCAGGCACTCCTCCTCGAGGATCGCGCCGTGGATCACCACGTTGTGTCCGACGGTCGCGCCCGTGCCGATGTCGCTGGTGAGCCCGGGTGGCCCGTGGATGACGGCGTTGTCCTGCACGTTGGCGTTGCGCCGCACGATGACGGGGGCGTAGTCGGCCCGGATCACCGCGCCGTACCACACCGACGCGCCCTCTTCGACGATGACGTCGCCCACCAGCGTCGCGGTCGGCGCGAGAAATGCGCGCGCGTGCACCTGGGGCGTGAGCCCCTCGAACGAGAACAGCGCCATGTGCCGGATCGCCCGCGCTACGGGCGACGCTGCCGAGTACGGCCCATCGACACCGGGACCACGGCAGGGTGGGGGAGCGGGGGCGGGCCCTCGATCATCCGCACGTCCATGTACTTCACGACTTCCTCGTACACCGCGTCGCCGAGCATCTTGCGGAGCTCGGGCTCCATCGACCTGTACACGGGTTCGGAATTCGTGAACGCCTCTTTGGCCTCCGTGCACCACCACCCGAATTCTTCGCCGCCCTCACCCCAGCCGTCGCGGCCGAACTCGGTGAGGATCGACGTGATCGACTCGTCCTCTTCGTCGCGGTCGACCGCGCGCAGCGGGAGCTGCCAGCACACGGTCGGCTTCGTGTCGCTGAAATGCTGGCCGGTGTTCATCGCATGCAGGTGCAGCGCGCAGCCGGGGCCGGCGTCGAACCCCACCCGGTTGAGGAACACGCACGCGTCCTGATGGAGGCGCGTCTGCCACTCACCCTTGCCGGCGTTCTTCCACACGCCGCGTTCCAGGCCGACCTTCTTGAACTGCCACTCGTCGTCGCCGAGCTTCTTGGCGAGCTTCTCGACCTTTTCCTTGACCTTCTTCTCCGATTCGTAGGCGCCGTACGAGCAGCAGCCGTGCACGAGCTCGGGGGCCGGCTCGGTCAGGACACCTTGGCATCCCTGGCCGAAGATGCAGCGCCACGACGACGCGAGAAACGTCACGTCGATCTGCCACTGACGCTTGTCCTTGCCGGCCACCGGGATCGTGATCCACTCGCGCGTCATTCCCACCATGAGGCTGCAAGCTAGTCGGTAGGCTCCACAACATCGCGCACTCTCACCGAGCAGATGACGCCCTGGTAAACGATCTGCAAAGGGCACTGGGTCCGGACCGCGCGAGCGCCGAGCCGCTGGAGCTCGCGCTGTACGCGCGTGACGCGGGTGTGTCCGCGGGACGCGCGCTCGCGGTGTGCTGGCCCCGCTCCACGGACGAGGTCGCCGCCGCAGTCGGGATCGCCCTCGATCACGGCCGGCCGTTCGTGGCGCGGGGAAGCGGCACCGGCCTGGCAGGTGGCGCGACGCCCCTCGACGACCCGGTCGTCATCGTCACCACACAGATGAACCGGGTGCTCGACGTCGACAGCGACCAGCGGGTCGCGTGGGTCGAGCCCGGCGTCCTCAACCTCGACCTGTCACGCGCGGTGGGACATCTCGGACTTCACTACGCGCCCGATCCCTCGTCGCAACAGGCGTGCACGATCGGCGGCAACGTCGGCACCAACGCGGGAGGCCCGCACTGCCTCGCCGACGGGGTGACGTCCGCGCACGTGCTGGCGGTCGACGCGGTGCTGGCCGACGGCGAGGTGGCACACCTCGGAGGGCTGGAGCCCGATGTGCCCGGTTACGACCTGCGCGGGTGCTTCGTCGGCTCCGAAGGCACCATGGGCATCGCCACGCGGATTGCGGTGCGCCTCACACCGGATCCGCCCACCGTCGCCACGATGCTGTGCGCATTCGACGCGGTCGACGCCGCCGGAGCGACCGTGAGCGGCATCATCGCGGCCGGCGTGCTGCCGGCGGCGTTGGAGATGATGGACGCGCGCATCACCGCCGCGGTGGAGGATTTCGTCGGGGCCGGCTATCCGCGCGACGCCCAGGCCGCGCTGCTCATCGAGGTCGACGGCCTCGACGCCGGCGTCGCCGAGCAGGTCGCGCTCGTCACCGAGATCGCCCGCGCGAACGGAGCGACCAGCGTGCGCGTCGCTGCCGACGACGCCGAGCGCGCCCTCCTCTGGAAGGGACGCAAGTCGGCGTTCGGTGCGATTGCCCGCATCGCGCCCGACTACTACCTGCACGACGCGGTCGTGCCGCGCACCAAGCTCGTCGAGGTGCTGCGCCGCGTCTATGAGATCGCGGCGAAGCACGAGCTCATCGTGATGAACGTGTTCCATGCCGGCGACGGCAACCTGCACCCGCTCCTGGTGTTCGACAGCCGCGAGCACGGCGTCTGGGAACGCGTGCACGCGGCCGGGACCGAGATCCTCGAGACCTGTCTCGCCGCGGGCGGGGTGCTCACGGGCGAGCACGGCGTCGGCGTCGAGAAGCGCGATCTCATGGACAAGCAGTTCTCGCCCGACGACCTCGACGCGCAAGCGCGGCTGCGGGACGCGTTCGATCCCGACGGCGTTGCCAACCCACAGAAGGTGCTGCCGCGTGGCAGCAGGTGCGGTGAGCTCCAGCGGGTCCCGGAGGGCACGTGGATCTGACCGCGCCAGTGGTCACGCCGGTCGGTGCGCGCACGCATTGGGGTGTCGGTGGTCCACCACCCCCCGGCGCGAGGGAAGTCCGCGCGCCCGACGGCGTTCTCGCGTACGAGCCCGCCGACATGACGGTGACCGTCGGCGCGGGTTTGGCGTTCGCCGCGCTCGACGCGGTGCTTGCCGAGCACGGCCAGGAGGTGGCGCTCGACCCGCGCTCGGACGACGCGACGATCGGCGGCATCCTCGCGTGCGGGCTCTCCGGCACGCGCCGCCTGCGCCACGGACCGCTGCGCGACCACGTGTTGGAGGTGCGCTTCCTCACCGGCTACGGAGTGCTGGTGAAGGGTGGCGGACCGACGGTCAAGAACGTGACCGGCTACGACCTGCCGCGGTTGTTCGTGGGATCACTCGGCACGCTCGGCGTGCTGATGCAGGCGACGCTGCGTTGCCGTCCTCGCCCGCGTGCGGCGCGCTGGTTCACCGTCGACGGTGCTCGCGCTCGCGCATTCCACCGCCCGTCGTGCCGCCTGTGGGACGGCACGCGCGAGCACGTGTTGCTCGAAGGTGTCGAGGCCGACGTCGAGGCGCAGGCCCGCGAGTGCACGCCGCGGCCGACGCCGGAACTGCCCGACGGCGCCCACCGCGGTCGCATCTCGGTGCCGCCCGGCCGCACACGAGAGGTCGGTCACGTGCTGCCTCGCGAGGTCCGGTGGTGCGCGGAACTGGGCGTCGGCACCGTGCACGTCGCGGCCGACTCGGCGGGCGCGCTCGGCGAGGCCCGGACCGTCGCCCACGCGCACGGCGGATGGATGCTGCGCGAAGCGGGTGGCGCGCCCGACGACGACGGCTACGGCCGGGTACTTCCGAACCTCGCGTTGATGCGCCGGATCAAGCGCGCGTTCGATCCCGACGGACGATGCAACCCGGGTCGTCTGCCACTGGGCCCGAGCGGTCCTCCCGAACGGGATCGATGAGCGGGCCGCTCCACCTCGACGACGACGCGCTCGTCGCGTGTGTGTCGTGCGGGTTGTGCCTGCCGCACTGCCCGACGTATCGCGTCACAGGACGCGAGATCGCTTCGCCACGGGGGCGCATCACCGCGATGCGCGCCGTCGAATGGCACGACGCGCCGATCGACAGCGCGTTCCGCGCCGCGATGGAGGAGTGCGTGGCGTGCCGGGGCTGCGAGGCGGCGTGCCCGTCGGGTGTCCCGTTCGGACGGCTCATGGAGCACACCCGCGCGGCGATGCCACCGCCGCCGTCACGCCGGCGCCGGGTCGCCGAGTGGTTCGCGTACACGCTGGTCTTGCCGCGGCACTGGCTGTTGCTCGCGCTGACGTGGACCTTGTGGCTCGGGCAACGACTCCGGCTCGTGCCGAAGCGACTCGGGTTGCCGCGCGTCTCGTTGCGCCGATGGGATGTCCCGGCCGGGGGTACGCCCGACGCCTGGATCTTCACGGGTTGTGTGATGGACGCGTGGCAGCGCGACACGCATCGCGCCGCCGCGCGTGTGATGCGGGCGACCGGGGCACGCATCTCTCGTCCGGATACCGGCGGCGACTGCTGTGGTGCACTGCATGCGCACGCCGGTCGCGAGGCACAGGCGCGGGCATTGGCGATGCGAGTGATGGCGTCGATGCCGGGTGACGCGCCCGTCGTCGTCGACAGCGCCGGTTGCGGCGCGGCCATGAAGGAATACGGCGAGCTGGTCGGTACCGATGCCGCCCGCCACTTCAGCGCCCGGGTGCGCGATTTTGCCGAATGGTGTCTCGCCACTGGTCCACCGCGTACCCGTCCGCAGCATCGGCGCGTCGTCGTACAGGATCCGTGTCACCTGCGGCACGTGCAGAAGGCACACGGCGCGGTGCGAGCGCTGTTGGGAACCGCATACGACCTTGTCGAGACCGATGACGACGGGCTGTGCTGTGGCGCCGGGGGCGCGTACAGTGCCCTGCAACCGGCGCTGTCCGGGCAGATCCGCGACCGGAAGGTGGCGGCGCTGCGGCGGGCGATGGGGGAGAGCGATGCGATCGTGGCTTCGGCCAACCCGGGCTGCATGATGCAGCTGCGCGGCGCGGGCGTCGACGCCCGCCATCCTGCCGACCTGCTCGCGGAGGCTCTGGATGACGACTGACCGGTACGAATCGATCACCGAGCGGCTCGGTGCGCTCGAAGAAGAGCTGCGTGACCTCGCTTACGAACGGCTCCGCGAAGCCGCGCGCTCGCCCGCGTCCGAGGAGGCCGAGCACGCGGCGGCCGAGGAACGGCGCGTGCTGCAAGCGCGTCGCGCGATCGCGAAGGCGATCGGCGCACTGTCACCGTTGACCGTCGACGACGACTGATGGCGGACCTCGTCCACTACAAGTCGCTGCTGTACGACAGCGCGCGCTGGGATGGGTTCGCGCAGCGTCCCGGCGACATCGTCATCAGCACGCCGCCCAAGTGCGGCACGACGTGGACGCAGATGATCTGCGCGCTGCTGATCTTCCAAGCCCCGGAGTTGTCGCAGCCGCTCGATGTCCTGTCACCGTGGTTGGACATGCAGACGCGTACCGCAGAATCAATCATCGCCGACCTCGATGCCCAACGGCATCGGCGCTTCATCAAGTCCCATACTCCGCTCGATGGGCTGCCATACCGCGAGGACGTCACGTACATCTGTGTCGGACGCGATCCCCGTGACGTGTTCCTGTCGTGGGACAACCACTGGGCCAACATGGACATCCTGGCCGTGCTGGCCGCCCGCCACGACGCCGTCGGGCTCGACGACATCATGGAACGGCTTGCCGAAGGACCTCCCGTACGGCTCGAGCACGAGATCGACCGGTTCTGGGAATGGGTGGACGACACCCGTTCGGTCGTCGATTGGATGAGCCTGCACCAGACGCTCCATCACCTCGGAACGTTCTGGGACGCCCGTGACCGGGCGAACATCGTGATGTTGCACTACGACGACCTGATCGCGGACCTCGAAGGCGAGATGCGACGTCTCGCGAAGCGGCTAGGGATCGAGGTTCCCGAGGACCGCTGGCCCGCGCTCGTGCGCGCCGCGTGCTTCGACGACATGCGCCGCCGCGCCGACGAGGTTGCGCCCGAGGTCTCCAACGCGGCGATCTGGCAGGACAACCAACGGTTCTTCAATTCCGGCACGAGCGGCCAATGGCGGCGCCTCCTCGACGACACCGACGTCGAGCGCTACTTCCGGCGCGTGGACGAGCTCGCGGCGCCCGATCTCGCCGCCTGGGCGCACCACGGCGCCGTTTGACCCGTCGTCTCGGGACAAAAGTCCCCTCGATCGACGCCGATCATCGGCCGATACGAAGACAGAGCCGAGGGAGGCCTCGATGCTGAGGAAAGTCCTGCACGTCCTGTATCACTTCGTAAGCGTGAGCGAGGAGACATCCCGCCACCGCGTCGACGTCCACTGACCGTTCCGCCGGGCGTCTCCGTCAATCGACCGCGTTGAGCCGGTTGATCAGCTCGCGGAGGCGCGCGTACGAGTGGCGGTTGAAGCGCATCTTCAACCGGGGCAGGTCGGGGACGTCCTTGTCGCCGATCTCGGCCTTGCTGGCCTCTGCCGCCTCGATCTTGCCGCTCACCAGGATGTCGGTGAAGTCCTCGTTGAGCTGATCGATGACGGCCGGCGGGGGCAGCTGCTGCATACGCAGCACGAGATCTCCGCCGACGAACCGCAGCGAGTGATAGTTCCGGTAGAAGCGCGTGATCTCCTCGAGCGCGACGGCCACGTCGTCGGTGATCGTCACGAGGTTCACGTCCTCGGGCGAGATGTAGCCCCGCGCCCGGAGCTCCCGCTCGATGAACTGCATCCACGTCAACCAAAACGTCCCGCCGGGAACGTCGAGCAGGATGATCGGCGCCGGCGGCGCCTTGCCGGTCTGTACGAGCGTCAGCAGCTCGAAGCCCTCGTCGAGCGTTCCGAAGCCGCCGGGCAGCAGCACGAAGGCGTTCGCCTCTTTCACGAACGTGACCTTGCGCGTGAAGAAGTAGCGGAAGTTGACGAGCTTGGGGTCGTCGGCGAGGAACTGTGTGGTGGCTGCCTCGAACGGCAGCCGGATGCTGACACCGAACGAGTTGGCGGCGCCCGCACCTTCGATGCCCGCCTCCATGATCCCCGGGCCCGCGCCCGTGATCACCATCCAGTCGACCTCGGCGAGGCCCTGCGCGAGCGCGACGGTCTGCTCGTACAGCGGGTCGTCGCGCCTCGTCCGGGCCGACCCGAAGATCGCAGCCTTGCGCGCCGACCGGTACGGCTCGAAGACCGCGAATGCATAGCGCATCTCCTTCAACGCCGCGTTCGCGAGCTTCATGTCACCGCGGCTCGCGTGGTCGCGCGCGAGGCGCACCGCGGAGACGGTCATCTCGAACAGCAGGTCGCTGTCACGTATGTCGCCGACCTTGGTGATCAGGTCGCCGATCTGCTGGTCGAGCTCGGCGTCGCCGGTGCGATACCGCGGGAAGCGTGCCACGACTTACAAGGCTACTGAGCCCTCGCTCAGTGCCCGAGCAGCGGCGCCGCCAGCTCCGCGAGCGGCCGCGCCGGGCGCGCGCCCAGGTGCGAGATGACCTCGGCCGCGGCCAGCGACGCGAGCTTTCCGGACGTCGCGAGGTCTTGGCCGTGCGTGAAGCCGTAGAGGAACCCGGCCGCGTAGAGGTCACCGGCGCCGGTCGTGTCGACGACCTGGGTGGGATGCGCGTCGATGACGTGCATGTCGTCGCCGGCGACGATGACCGAGCCGAGCGCACCGCGCGTCAGTGCCGCGATGTCGCAATGGCCGCGCACGCGGTGCAGGGCCTCGTCGAACGTCTCGACCTCGTACAGCCTCGTGATCTCGTCCTCGTTGGCGAAGAGGATGTCGACGTCGGACTCGACGAGCTCGAGGAACTCGGCGCGGTGCCGCTCGACACAGAACGGATCCGAAAGCGTCAACGCGACGCGCTGATCGGCTCGGTGCGCGATCTCCGCGGCCCGTCGCACCGCGACCTTGGCCGGCGGCGGGTCCCACACGTATCCCTCGAGGTACGTCACCGCCGCCGCTTCGATCACGGCTTCGTCGACGTAATGCACGTCGAGCTCGGCGCCCGCGCCGAGATACGTGCACATCGTGCGCTCGGCGTCCGGGGTCACGATGACGAGGCATCGCCCGGTCGGCGCGCCGTCGGACGCGATCGGCGAATCGAAGTGCACCCCGAGGCTGCGCAGGTCGTGTGCGAACACCTTGCCGAATGCGTCGTCGGCGACGCGTCCGATGTATGCCGCGCGCCCACCGAAGGACGCCAGACCGGCCGCCGTGTTGCCGGCCGAGCCGCCCGACATCTCGGCCGCCGGACCCATCTGTGCGTAGATCTCTTCGGAGCGGGCACCGTCGACGAGCGTGGTGGTGCCGTGGTCCACACCGGTGCGAACGACGAACGATTCGTCCTCGTATGCCAGTACGTCGACCAGCGCGTTGCCGATGGCGACGACATCGAACCGGCTCACGAAGGCCTCCCGAGCGTCACGGTCACCGGAGCCTCCTCGACGGGCCGCAGACGCCGTCCTTTGGTCTTCACTCTTCCGTAGAGCGTCGTGCGCTGGGCGAGTGTGCGGCCGATCGGCTCGACGATCGACCGGAACTCGTGCTCGTCGAGCTCCTGGCCGTGGCTCGCACCCGCGGCGCGGGAGATGTTCTCGTCCATGAGCGTGCCGCCGAGGTCGTTGGCGCCGGCCTGCAACACCTGGCGCGAACCCGCGACGCCGCACTTGACCCACGACACCTGCACGTTGGGAATCGTCTCCCGATATGCGATGCGGCCGACGGCGTGCATCAGCAGGACCTCACGAAAGGTCGGGCCGCGGCGCGCTTTGCCCTGTATGAAGATCGGCGTCGCCATGTGGACGAACGGCAGCGGCACGAACTCGGTGAAGCCGCCGGTCTCCTTCTGGAGGTCACGCGTCCGCACGAGATGCCGCGCGACGTGCACGGGCCGCTCGACCGAGCCGTGCATGATCGTGACGTTCGAACGCAGCCCGACCGAATGGGCGGTGCGGTGCGCTTCCAGCCACTCGTCGGTGGTGACCTTGTCGGGACAGATGATCGCCCGGACTTCGTCGTCGAGGATCTCGGCGGCAGTCCCGGGCAGAGTGGCGAGCCCGGCGTCCTTGACCCGCAACAGGTAGTCGCGCAGCGGCATGTCGAGACGGCGCGCGCCTTCGGTGACCTCCAGCGCGGTGAACCCGTGCACGTGGATCTCGGGCGCGACCGCCTTCACCGCCCGGGCGACGTCGACGTAGTAGTCACCGTCGAAGTCGGGATGGATGCCGCCCTGCAGGCAGACCTCGGTCGCGCCGCATTCCACGGCCTCGACGACGCGGCGCTGCATCTCCTCGATCTCGATCAGGTACGGGTTGCCACGCAGGTTGAGCGAGAGTGGGCCCTTCGAGAACGCGCAGAACTTGCACCGGAACGTGCACACGTTCGTGTAGTTGATGTTGCGATTGCGGACGAACGTCACTTCGTCGCCGGTGATCTCGCGGCGCAGCTGGTCCGCGACCTCGGCGACGCGCCGGACCTCCGGGCCGCGTGCGCCCAGGAGCGTGACGATCTCGTCGACGCCGACCTCGGTCCCCGCCAGCACTCCCTCGAGCACCTCACCGACCGGACCGCCCGCGCGTGCAGGAGACGCACTCGGAAGGATCGTCGGCGGCGCGAGGTCGTCGCGACCCGGTGACCAGGCCGTGTCGCGTGCGAGGCCTTCGAGGTCGGACGCGACCAACACCGCCGTCCGCACGTCGGGATGCAGCCACTCGTCGGGCCGCTGCACGAAGTCCGGGTACACCGTGAGACGTGGTGCGAGCGCGAAGCCCTCGGCCTCGGTGGCCGCGTGCAACCGCTCGAGCGCGGGCCACGGCCGCTCGGGGTTCACGTGATCGATCGTGAGCGGCGAGACGCCCCCCCAGTCGTCGATGCCCGCCGCCAGCAACGGTGCGAGGTCGTCGCTGAGGTTGGGGGGCGCCTGGAGGTGCACGTCCTCCGGAAGGATGATGCGCGCGGCCGCGATCGACCACAAGAACTCGTCGGTCGCGCATGCCGGGTCGCGGTGCATCGCGGTGCCGGGCTTCGGCAGGAAGTTCTGGACGATCACCTCTTGCACGTGACCGTGCTCGAGATGCGCGTTCGCGATCGCGACCAGCGCGTCGATGCGCTCGGCGCGTGTCTCGCCGATGCCGACGAGGATGCCGGTGGTGAACGCCACCCGTGCTCGCCCCGCGGCATGCAGCGTCGCGAGCCGGCGTTCCGGGGTCTTGTCGCGGGCGCCGTGGTGCGGACCGCCGGGCTCACCCAACCGGGCCGCGAGCGTCTCGACCATCATCCCCTGCGACGGGCTGACGGCGCGCAGGAGCAGAAGCTCGTCTTCGGACAGCGCGCCCGCATTTGCGTGCGGCAACAGGCCCGTCTCGTCGAGCACACGCTTGGCGATCGCGGCGAGGTACTCGACGGTCGACGCGTGGCCCTGCGCGCGGAGCCATTCGGCCGCTTGCGGGTAGCGGGCCTCGGGCGCCTCGCCGAGCGTGAACAGCGCCTCGAAGCACCCGAGGGCGGCGCCCCGTGTTGCCAGCTCCAGTACCTGATCGGGCGTGAGGAAGGGCGCGTCCAGCCGAGCGGGCGGCTTGGCGAAGGTGCAGTATCCGCAGCGATCGCGGCACAGCATCGTGAGCGGGACGAAGATCTTGGGCGAGAACGTGATGCGTCGCCCGAAACGGGCATCACGGCGCGCCGCCGCGACGGGCATCAGCTCGTCCAGGGGGATGTCGAGCAGCTCCCGGAACCCAGAAGCAGTGCGCATGGCGGCGACCCTAGTTTGTCCGCGCGCTCCATCTCTTTGGACGCTCAGCCCGCCTGTGGCGGGCCCAGCGTCCAATCTGTTGGAACATTTGCGGTGCGGCTCGGTCACAGGGCGGTTTTGTGGCGGGGTTCGTAGAGCATCACGTCGACGCCGCCGGGCAGCACCATGGTCGCCACGATCCCGAAGCCCTGGTTCTCGGGCGCGCCGCGGAACTCGATGCCCTTCGCGGCGAGGTCGCGCATGGTCGCTTCGACGTCGTCGCACATGAACGAGATCTCGTGCTACGGCCCTTCCGCGGGGTGTACGCCCAACTCGGCCGGCGGCAAGGCGAAGATCAACCAACCGTCGTGCGCGTCGACGTGCGGCAGCTCGAACACATCGCGCAGCGTCGCTCGCAGCGCTTCGGCCTGTTCGGTGTAGAGCAGGCAGTGAACGCCGGTGATCGCCATGCAAGGACCTCCTGTTAGTCGCCGAGCGCGGCCCGGTCGCCGAGCCACAGCACGCGTTCCGCGCGAATGCGCGCACCGGGCAGATCCTCGCCGGCCCTGATGCGTGCGACCGCTTCTCGCTTGTCTTCGCCGGCCACCGTCACGAGCGCGAGGTGCGCCCGCTCGATGGCCGGGAACGTGAACGTAATGCGCCGGTACGGGTGCTGGTCGTCCTCCGTCTCGACGACGAAGCGGTCGCGCTCCTCCAGCGCAGGTGAGCCGGGGAACAGCGACGCCGTGTGACCATCCGGTCCGAGGCCGAGATGCACGATGTCGATCGGCGGCGAGGACCGGACCAGCGCGTCGTAGCCGTCGGCGCCGATGCCGACCATCGAATGGACCACACGCGGTTGCACGACGTCGAGCAGGACCCGCCGGGCCATGCCTTCGTTCGACTCCTCGGACTCGACCGGGACAATGCGTTCGTCGCCCAAGAAGACCGCGACCATCAGCCAGTCGACGGGCTCCTCGCGGAGCGCGGCGTAGCAGAGGCGCGCGGTCTCGCCGCCGGACAAGGCAATCGACCGGGGCGCGATCTCCGCGACGACACGCGCGAACGCGTGTGCCACGTCTTCGACCACACGTACCTGGCCGGGAAGCACTAAGGCCGTCCCCGGCTCCGCTGCGTCCGCACTACGACATGGCTCCCTCGCTGCGCCGTCCGTGGCTCCGCTGCGTCCGCACGCTACAAATCTGCCCCACTCCGGGCGGCCCATGCGTGGAGTCACGATTTGTGCGGGTCCCGCATGACGCGCGCCATCATCGTCTGATGGACCGCAAGACCGTCGACGTCTACGAGCACCACGTCGGGGACTGGATCGAGCATCGCCGCCGGCCGCGCCCGGCGGCCCTGGACGCGTTCGTCGCCCGCGTGCCGCCGGGCGTCCGTGCCGACGTCGGTTGCGGTCCGGGCTGGCACAGTGGCGACCTCGGATCGCCGGTGGTCGCGTTCGACGCCGCATCGGCGATGGCGGCGCAGGTGCGCTCGTACTCGCCGGACGCGTGGCCGGTCGTCGCCGACCTCGAACGGCTGCCGTTCCGCGCCGCCGCGCTCACCGGCGCGTGGGCGCACAGGTCCTACATGCACATTCCCGCGGAACGGCTGCCGCTGGCGCTCGCGGACCTGCATCGCACGCTCTCCCTCGGTGGCGCGTTGCACGTGCAGGTGACGTCCGATCGCACCCAGGAGAACGCCGACGATCGGTTCGCCGGCCGGCACTTCACGTGGTGGCCCGCGGAACGGCTCCGGGACGTGGTCGAAGGCGCCGGCTTCGATATCGACCCGTTCGTCGACGACGGCGAGGAGTGGCTGGACGTCGAGGCGACACGCGCGCGGATGCTGCCGGACACGGTCGGTCCCGGGATGCGCGTGTTGATCATCGGGCTGAATCCGAGCCTGCTCTCGGCCGACACCGGCATCGGCTTTGCCCGTCCCGGGAACCGGTTCTGGCCCGCGGCGCTCGCCTCCGGGCTCGTCACGCGTACACACGACCCCGACCACGCGCTTCGCGCCGACGGCGTCGGCATGACAAATCTCGTCCGCCGCGCGTCGAAGGGCGCGGACGAGCTGACGGTCGCCGAGTACGCCGACGGGCGAGAACGCATCGACCGGCTCGTGCAGTGGCTACGGCCGCGGTCGGTGTGCTTCGTCGGCCTGACGGGTTATCGCTCGGCCATCGACAAGCGCGCCGCAGTCGGCTGGCAGCCAACGGGCTTCGCGGGCGCGCCGACGTACGTCATGCCGAACACCAGCGGCTTGAACGCGCACGCGAAGCCGGCCGACTTCGCCGACCACCTGCGAACGGTTGCGCGCGCTACAGCTCGTTCGTGACCTCGAGGTTGCGGAACGTCGCGCCGTTGTCCGCGAGCTTCATCATCTGCTCCGAGTTACGTTGCGTCTCGGGCAACTCGGAGTTCTTCATCGCGTCCTCGTAGGACGGGAACTCGGCGATGATGATGAACGTGCCCGGCCGGTCACGATCCTGCGTCACGGTCACGCGTTCGGCAGTCCGCTTTCCCTCGGTTTCGCTCCGCCACCGCTCGTGCAATGCCTGCACGTCATCGGGGCGCGACGTCTGGAACTCGATGATCTGGACGAACCTCGCCATCGTGGCCTCCTCTACTGTCTGCTTCGTTGCGTCCGCACTCCTACTTCAGCTCGGCGGCCTTCTTGTCCAAGGTCGCGAGCGCATCGTTGAACGACTTCGCGAAGGAGTCAACACCCTCGCGCTCGAGCGTCGCCGTGACGTCGTCGAAGTCGATGCCGGCAGCGGCGAGATCCGTCATCACCGTGCGCGCCGCGTCGACGCCTTCGACGATCGTCTCGGGCCGAAGATCGGCCTCGCCCTGCGAGAGCGCATCGATCGAGGCTTGGGCCAGGGTGTTCACCGTGTCCTTGCCGATGAGGTTGTCGACATACAGCGTCGGTGAATACGCGGGGTTCTTCGTCGACGTCGACGCCCACAGCGGACGCTGCGTGCGGGCGCCGGCAGCGGCCATACGCTCCCAACTCGCGCCCGCGAACCGCTCGAGGAACAATTGATACGCGAGCTTCGCGTTCGCCACGGCGGCCTTGCCGCGCAGCGGCGAGCCTTCCGGCAGCCGGCGGTCGGTCTCGGTGTCGACCCGACTCACGAAGAACGATGCCACGGACGCGAGGCGGCTGACGTCCTCGTTGCGGCCGAGGCGGCGCTCGAAGGCCGCCGCGAACGCGTCGATCACCTCTTCGTACCGGCGCAGGCTGAAGATGAGTGTGATGTTCACGTTGACGCCCGCGGCCAGCACCTCGGTGATCGCCGGGATGCCCGCCGGCGTGGCCGGGATCTTGATCATCACGTTCGGCCGGGAGAGCCGCTGCCACAGCTCGAGTGCCTGCGCGACCGTGCCCTTCGTATCGTGCGCGAGATTCGGCGACACCTCGACGGACACGAAACCGTCGGCCCCGTCGAGCTGGTCGTACACCGGACGCAACCGGTCGGCCGCGTGCGAGATGTCGGCGAGGACCAGCTCCCAGTAAGCGTCTTCGGTCGACTTCCCACTGCGGACGAGCTCCCGGAGCTGGTCGTCGTAGTCGGTGCCGACCGCCATCGCCTTCTCGAAGATCGTCGGATTCGACGTCACGCCGCGGATCCCGTGCTCGCGCATCAACGTGTCGAGCCCGCCGGTCGCGAGCGCGCGCGTGAGGTTGTCGTACCAGGGGCTCTGACCGAGCTCGATGAGTCGTGCGACCACACTGGGCATGCGCTCTCCTTCAGGCGTCCTGTCCGAGCAGCGCGAGCGCGCGCTCGACCGCGTGCTCGGGCGTGATCCCGAGCTCGCGCATCACCACATCACCCGGTGCCGATGCGCCGAACCGGTCGATGCTCACGACGTCGTCGGCGTAGCGCTCCCATCCGAAGCGCACCCCGGCTTCGACCGCGAGTGTCGGCACGTCGGGCGGGAGCACGTCGACGCGATATCCACCCGGCTGGGCCTCGAACAGGTCCCATGACGGCATCGACACGACCCGGGCCGAGACGCCGCGCGCCGCGAGCTGGGTCGCGGCCGTGACGCATACCGAGACTTCGGAGCCGGTGCCGATGAGCACGACGTCGGGACGCGCGTCGGATCCGCCTCGTTCGGGCACGAGAACGTACGCGCCCTGCGGCACACCGGCCGCCGCCCTCTCCGCCGTGCCGTCGAGCACGGGAACTTTCTGGCGGGTGAGCAGGAGGCCGGTCGGGCCTTCGCCGTCGAGGTGCACGCGCCACGCCGCCGCGACCTCGTTTGCGTCCGCAGGGCGGATCACCCGCAGGCCCGGCATGGCGCGCAGGGATGCGAGCTGCTCGACGGGTTGGTGCGTCGGGCCGTCTTCGCCGACGCCGACCGAGTCGTGGGTCCACACGAAGCAGACCTTCGCCTGCATGATCGACGCGAGCCGCACGGCGGGGCGCATGTAGTCGCTGAACACGAAGAACGTGGCGACACACGGCACCAGCCCCGACACCGCCATACCGTTCGCCGACGAGCCCATCGCGTGCTCGCGGATCCCGTAGTGGATGAGGCGGCCCGTCGGATCGCCGGCGGTGAACGTGCCGAGACTCTTCACACTCATGCCGGTGTTGCCGGTGAGGTCACCGGAGCCGGTGAACAGGCCCGGCACGACGTCCACGACGGCGCTCAACACTTCCTGGATCGCGGTTCGCGTCGGGACCGATTCGCCGGTCTGCCACGTCGGAAGCTTCTGCTCCCAGCCGACCAGCGCCCGGCTCGAGATGCACGCCTCGTGCTCGTCGGTCTTGGGACGCGTATCCCATGCCTTGCGTGCCGCCGCGCCCCGCCGTCCGGCCTCGCGGTAGAGGCGCAGCACGTCGTCCGGAACGAAGAACTCCTCGGGCGGGAGGCCGAGGATCTCCTTGGTGCGCGCGACTTCGTCGGCGCCGAGCGGGCTGCCGTGCGCCTTCTCGGAGTCGGTGAAGTTCGGCGCCGGGTACCCGATGTGTGAACGCACGATGACCAGCGACGGGCGGGTCTCCTCGGCCATTCCCTGGCGGAGGCCGGCTTCGAGCGCGTCGAGATCGTTCGCGGCTTCGCCGAGCTGCACGACGTGCCAGCCGTACGCCTCGAACCGTCCGGGGACGTCGTCGCTGTACGCGAGCTCGGTCGGTCCGTCGATCGTGATGTGGTTGTCGTCGTACACGAACACCATGCGGCCGAGCTCGTAGTGCCCGGCCAGCGACGCGGCCTCGTGGCTGATGCCCTCCATGAAGTCGCCGTCGCTGCAGATGCCGAACACGTGGTGGTCGCACAGCTCGGCACCGAAGCGGGCACGAAGGTGCTTCTCGTCGATCGCCATGCCGACCGAGTTCGCGAAGCCCTGGCCCAGCGGACCCGTGGTGATCTCGACGCCCTTCGTGTGCCGGTACTCGGGGTGTCCGGGCGTTCGCGAGCCGAACTGCCGGAACTGACGGATGTCGTCGAGCTCGAGGCCGTAACCGGTGAGGAAGAGCATCGAGTACAGCAGCATCGACGCGTGGCCGGCGGAGAGCACGAAGCGATCGCGATCGGGCCAGTCAGGGGCGGACGCGTCGTACTTCATGACCCGCGTCCACAGCACGTGCGCGAGCGGCGCCAGCGCCATCGGCGTTCCCGGGTGTCCGGAGTTGGCCTTCTGCACCGCGTCCATCGCGAGCCCGCGGATCACGTTGATCGCGAGCTGTTCGAGATCGTCAGCCACGTCGGCCCCTTTCTGACGCCCTCGCGAGACTAGGTGCTACCCAGTTCCGCACCCGAGAAGTGGCCGGGCGCGACCAGGCAGCATCTTTACCGTTCGAAGACGAGCAGCGAGGCCGTGAAGCCGTGCAGGAAGTTCCGGCCGCCGATCGGTCCGATCTCACCCGCGCAGAACGCGCCTGCGAGTGGCAGCGTCCCGAGGAGCTCCTCGATCGTGCCCGCGTCGTGATTGGCCTCCGGGAAGAGATGGGTGCCGCGCCCGTTGCACGTGAACAGCAGCGCGGCGTCGCCTTGCACGCCGTTGAGGAGCGCACGCAGGTCGTCGTCGGCGGCGTCCGCATCGCGTACCTGGAACTGCACGGTGGTGCCGACGTCGACCCGCTCGCCGATCGCGAGCGCGCCGCTGCGCTGATCGGCGCCGAGGACATTGCGCACGAGGAAGTCACCGCGGGTGAAGTCGAGCTTGTGCTCGTCGACGACGAGACCGACGTGCAGTCCCTCGCGCATGAGCTCCCGCTCGTCCTCGCTCGCCGCCTGCACGAGCTCCTGCAGGCGCGTCATCGCGGGCATCCCGGCGAGCTCGTAGACCAGGTTGCGCTCCGACCGTGTGACCGTGAACGGATCGCCGATCGGCCGGCAGCCCTGGGAGACGACCGGGCGGACCGGCACGTCGTCCGAGCACAGCAGCGCGACCGCGCCCCCACGGACCACCTGGCCGTCGAGGACGAGGCGGTTCGTGTCCGGTCGCGTGCCCGCCGACGCCAGGCCGCCCACGATCGTCAGCTCCGGCACCTGGGCGTTGCACAGCGCGAGGAAGTCCGCGACCGGGAACGAGAACGGGTCAGCCAGCATCAGCAACGTGCCCCGTGCAGGTACCGAGTCCGGCCACCCGACGATCGCCATGCCGTCGTCGGTCTCACGGGCCTCGAGCACCACGCCGTCGACCCGGCCCGCCCCGAAGCTTGCCGCGAGCACGGACAGCCCTGCGCCGGCTTCGACCTCGACGCCGCCGCCCGCCACGCCGACCGCGGTGCAGCCGATCATCACCTCGGGTTCGAGCAGCTTGCGAAGCCCGCCGACGACATCGTCGAACGCCCCGACGTGATGCGGCGATGCGAAGCACACCAGCAGGTCGGGTCGGACGCCGTCGAAACGTTCCAGGATTTCACCGGCGACCTCCCCAACCGCCTCGACCGGCATCGGATGGAGCGACAGCGCCGCCGCATAGCGGTTCACGAGGTCCATTCCTTGTTGGCGTCGGCGTGCCGGGAGACCAGGTTGAGGGTCAAGATGGGTTCAGCTGGGGTTCGGGAGGGCCGTGAGCGGCACCGCCACCGACGAGCCGCTCTCCAGGATCGTGCATTTCGCCTCGATCGTGCCCGGCTCGGGGAAGTCCAGCTCGCCCTTGACGAGGCGGTAACCGAACTTCCCTGGGTCGACGAAGAAGGTCTGCGCATTGCGGCCGGCCTCGGTCCCGTCGGCGCGGACGAACACCGTCTCGAGGGTGGCGTTTCCGTCGCTGTCCTGCGGCGCCCGGACGAGCACGACCAGATGCGGGGTGAGCTGGGCGGGATACGCGGGCACGGCCGTCGAGAAGAACGCGCCGGTGATGTCGATCCGCGTCGAGGGACCGGCAACCTGGCGAAAGTCGATGTTCTCGACGAAAAGTGCCGCAACGATCTCCATCAGCGCGCGACCCTACCCGTCGCTCCCGCGCGGCAGGCCCCGGCACGGGTCACGCGATGAGGACGACCTCGACCGCGCGCGGGCCGTGCACGCCCAGCGTGAGGATCATCTCGAGGTCGCCGGTACGGCTCGGCCCGGAGATCCACGTCAACGCGCTCGGCAGACCGCGCTCGACGACCTGCCCGAACGCGTCGGCCAGCGTCGGCACGACGTCGGCGACGCGCAACAGGCACAGGTGGGTGTGGGGCACGAGGCTCGTCGCACGCGGTGATCCGGGCGCGGCGGCAAGGCCGATCGCCGCGGGATCGGCGACGGCGATCCGGGCGCCCGTGATGCCGGCATCCGCGCCCGCGAGGAGGGTCGACCACGCATCCTGATCGGGAGTGATCACGTCGAGCCCCGCGTCGCGAAGTTCCTGCGCGAGCGCGGGAACGGCGACATCGCCGTTGCATGCCACCTTCGCACCCGCCGCGCGCGCTCGCTCGACGACTACGCCCCGTGCGACCGAAACCTGCATCGGGCCGTGCACGACGCACGCGTTCGTGTGCAGCTCTTCGATGAAGCGCTCGATCATGAGCGTTCGCGGTCCCAGCGGTTCCGGAACGGCACTCGCGCCGGCATCGGAAGGTCGCGAGTCGCCGTCCAACCGCGGACCAGCCGTCGCGGCAGCAACCGGGCGCCAGCGCGCGCCACGAAGGTCGTCGCCCGGTACGAGCGCGGCGAAGCCCACGCGCGGGCCCAGGCCTGCCATGCCGGACGTACTCGCCGTGCGGCCGTGGTGTCCGCGCGTAGTTGCACGATCATGTCCGCGAGCGGGATCTGTACGGGGCACGCGTCATTGCAGGCCCGGCACAGCGACGAACCGAAGGGCAGATCGGCGCCTTCCGTTCCTCCCGACAGCAGCGGCGTCAGCACCTTGCCCATGGGCCCCGAGTACACGGCGTCGTACGCGTGGCCGCTGACGTGACGGTAGACCGGGCACACGTTCAGGCACGCCCCGCAGCGGATGCACGCCAACATGTCCTCGAACTGCGTGCCGAGCAGCGCCCGGCGCCGGTTGTCGAGGAATACGACATGCAGCTCGTCGGGGCCGTCGACCTCGTCCGCGCCGCGGGGTCCCGAAAGCATCGTGACGTAGTTCGAGAGGCGCTGCCCGGTCGCGTGAGAAGTGAGGAGCGGGAGCAGCACCGCGACGTCGGCAAGTCGCGGCACGACCTTCTCCACCGGCATCACCGCGACGTGCACGCGCGGCAGTGTCGTGCAGTACCGGCCGTTGCCTTCGTTCGTCACGAGCACGAGCGTGCCCGTGTCCGCAGCCGCAAAATTGACGCCGGTGATCCCGAGGTCGGCCCGGAGGAACTCGGTGCGCAGCCGCTCGCGTGCCCACGCGGTGAGTGCTTCCCGGTCGACGGGCAGGTCGTGTCCCGCTTCCCGCGCGAGCACGTCACGAATCTGCGGAAGCGTCTTGTGGATCGCGGGCGTGATCATGTGCGACGGCCGCTCGCCTGCGAGCTGCACGATGTATTCGCCGAGGTCGGTCTCGATGGCGCGCATCCCCGCTGCCTCGAGCGCGGTACCGAGGTCGATCTCCTCGGTCGCCATCGACTTGCCTTTCACGACCGTGCGCGCGCCATGCGCGCGCGCGATATCGAGCACGATCTCGCGTGCGTCGTCCGCGGTCTCGGCGTGGTGTACCTGCATGCCGCGGTCGACGAGCGCACGCTCGAGTCGCGTCAGCCAACCGTCGAGGTCGGCGAGCGTCTCCCGCCGGATCGCGGCCGCACGCTCCTTCCAGTCCGGATGCGCGGTCGCGACCTCCTCGGCGGTGCGCAAACGGCGATCGAGGTTGCGCAATGCGTGCTGGAGCTCCGGGTCGGCGACGGCACGAGCGGTGCGCTCGTGGAAGTCGCGGCCCGGCGTCGTGACGCGGTGACCGCTCACGTCGACCCGCCGGTCATTTCGGCAACGCGGACGCGAGCAGGTCGGCGAGGTGCACGGGCTCCGGCCCGGGTGCACGCGTCCGCTTTCGGCGCGCATCCAAGTGCATCAAGCACGCGAGGTCGGTGCTCACCAGCCAGCGCGTCTCGGTCGCGCGGGCGTGATCCAGTTTGGCGTCGGCGAGACGCGTCGACACCTCGGGATAGCCCAGCGAGAACACGCCGCCGAAACCGCAGCACGTGTCGGCTTCGGTCATCTCCACCAGCGTCGCGCCTGCGCGCCGGAGCAGCGTGCGGGGTGCGCCGGCGATCCGCAGACCACGCAGCCCGTGGCACGCATCGTGCACGGTGACGGGGGCGTCGAGCCGGGCGCCGACGTCGTCGACTCCCAACACATCGACGAGATATTCCGAGAGCTCGAACGTGCGGGCCGCGAGCGCATCGACCTCGTCGTGGCGGTCGGGCAGCAGCTCCGCGAAGTGGAGCCGCACCATTGCCGCACACGATCCGCTGGGCGTCACGACCGCGTCGTACGGCGCGAACACGTCGAGGTGGTGGCGCGCGAGACGTGCGGCCGCGTCGGGTGCGCCCGCGGTATACGCCGGCTGACCGCAACACGTTTGGGCGGCCGGGAACTCGACGCGCACCCCGGCCGCTTCGAGCACGCGCACGGTCGCCATGCCCGTGTCGGGGAACAACTGGTCGGCAACGCACGTGACGAACAACGCGACGCGGGTGGTCACACCCGTGCTCCCGCGACCCACACCGCGCGCACCGCGAATGTCTCGGGATCGAGCGCAACGAGATCCGCCCGCGCCCCCGGGGCGACACGGCCCCGTTCGGCGAGACCGAGTACGCGGGCCGGATTGCCGGTCAGGTGCCGCGCCGCGCGCCCGATCGCGAATCCGAGAGAGGCAACGTTGCGAAGGGCGACGTCCATCGTCAGCGTTGAGCCCGCGAGCGTGCCGTCCGCGAGCTGCGTCATGTCGGCGCGGACGGCGTCGCTGACCACGACCGCGTCGGGGCGGGCGCCGAGCGCGATCTTGACGACCGCGGGGTGCACGTGCACGAAGTCGGCGATCAGTGACGGCACGAGCCGGGGCTCGGTCAGTGCCGCACCCGCGAGCCCCGGCGCGCGGTGATGGAGCGGGCCCATGCCGTTGAAGCAGTGCGTCACCAGACACGCGCCGGCGTCGGCCGCCCCGAGCGCACCGTCGAAGTCCACGGTCGAGTGTCCGAGCGCCACGACCACACCTCGCTCGACCAGTGCGCGCGTCGCCCGGAGCTCGGGGTCTGCCTCCGGTGCGAGCGTGACGAGCCGCACCAACGGGCCGTAGGCATCACACACATGTTGCAGGAAGGCGAGATCCGTGAGACGCAACAACGCGACCGGGTGGGCGCCGGGCGCGCCACCGAGGAACGGGCCTTCCAGGTGCACGCCGAGCACGGCGTAGGGCCGCGCCGCGTGCACCGCAGCCGCGCGCTGGAGCATGCCGTCGTACGCGTCGAGCGGCGCCGTACAGAGCGTGAGCAACACCCCGGTGGTGCCGCGAGCCACCAGCTCGTCGACCGCGGCGACGACCTCGTCGACGGATGCGGTCGCGAAGTCGACGGAACCCGTGCCGTTCACCTGGAGGTCGAGGAAGCCCGGCGCGAGCAGCGCGTCCTCGAGGTCGATCGCGCCGGGAGGGGCAGCTCCCGTGCCGGACGCGATCACGCGACCGTCGGCGATCGACACCCACGCCGGTGTGCCCGACACGCCGCCCTCGCCGTTGACGACGCGAGCGCATGCCAGCGTCAGACCCGGGCGAGTTCCACCTTTTTCTCCCGCCACATCGCGATGCGGAGCCTGCACAGACCGCGCAGCGTACGAGGTACGCGGGAGAGGAACGAGCTGCGGGCCGGGCGCAGCTCGTGGCAGGTGACGGGGAGCTCATCGACGCCGAGCCCCTCGCGCTCGACGCGCAGGATCAGCTCGGTGTCGAAGAGGTCCTGCCCCGAGAAGCAACGGGCGGCAAGCGTCACCACCGCCGAGCGGCGGAGCGCCTTCATGCCGTGTGTGTCCGAGAGCTTCAGCCCGAACAAGATACGGAGGATCATGCTGAAGGCCCACGTCGCGATCTTGCGCAACGGCACCCGCGTGTCGGTCGCGCCGACCCCGCGCTTCGAGCCGACCACGATCGCGGGGCCGGCAGGATCGAGCACCTTCGCAACCGCGGCGTCGAGGAAGTCGAGGTCGAAGTAGTCGGCGTCGAAGTTGACGACCACATCGCCCCGTGCCCCGAGCAGGCCCGCGCGTAGCGCCCGGCCGTAGTTCGCCTCGTCTTGGTGCTCGACACGCACCTCGGGCATCTCCGCCGCGATCTCAGAGGCGAGCGCCAGCGTGCGGTCGGTCGAGCCGTTCTCGACGATGATGACCTCGAAGGAGTCGCCGCGGTCGCGCAACCCGGCGACGACTTCCTTCACGGAGGTCGCGAGAATGTCGACCTCGTTGAACGCCGGCATGACGACAGAGATGTGCGGGCTGGTCTCTGCGCTCATGTTTGCCGCTCTTGGCGCCTTCGGCGCCGGGCCGCTGGGCCCCGCTTGCTGTTCGGCGGGATACCCGCCTCTCTACGCGCGCTCATGTCATGACAGCCTGACGTCGGAGAAGGGCAGCTTCGTCGACCGCTGCACGCGCGTGCAGAGTGGGCCCTGGCGCACGAGCACCGTGTCGCCGTCACCCGCGAAGCTGCCGTCGGTCGCCACAGTCTGCTCCGCGCCGTCGACGAGCACGTGCACCGGCTGACCGGCCGCGGTCGTGCGCCACCGGTCGTAGCCCGCCAGCGCGAGCCGGCACAGGCGGTCGACGGCGTTGGCGTCCTCTCGGACCGCGGCGGCCGCGTCGAGGCCGGGCGAGCCGTCGCCGAGCTGGATCACCGGCGTGTAGACGACGAAACGCGGTCCGTACACGATCTCTTCATCGGCACGAGCGGCACTCCAGAGGAACAGAACGACGAACGCGTGCCGCATCGCGGTCTTCGGGTCCGGTCCGACCGCCCGTCCCGGGGACCGTCCCGCGTCACGGAAGGTGGCGACCGGCCGCACCTGCTGCAGCAACCGCAGCGCCGCGAGCCCGGCCTCGGCCTCCGTCCGGGCGGCCTGCGCCCACGGGGCCACCTCGGCCGCGAGCGGATCGTCGGCCGAGCCGGCGGCGAACGCATCGCCGAGCGCGCGGGCGGCCCGGAGCTCCGTCGCGAGCCCACCGACGGCATCCGGCCAGTCCGGTCCGTCCATCGCATCCTCGAGCGCGTCGGCCCGCTGCGCGAGATCGAGCGCTTCGGGACGAGAGAGCGGACTGTCGGCGCATGCGCGGGCGAGCACCGCCAGCGATGCTGCCCGTTCGCCGCCGACGTCGGCGATCGCGCGCGCCCACGACGCGTCGGGGTCGTAGCCGTCGGGGTCGACGAGGAAGTCCATCGCGGTCGCGAGCGCGATCTTCGACGCACGCGGCTGGGTCATCGGATTGCACAACACCCGGAAACCAGCTCGACGAGATCCGGGTCACGGCCGCGGTAGGGCCCGAGGTGGAGGCAATTCGTCATCAGCGCGTCGTTGACGGGAAAGTTGTCCCACACGAGCACGCTGTGACCGTTGACGGCCTTGGTCCACCCCCGAGCGTCCTCGGCGTCGATCTCGGGCGAGCACACCGTCGGTCCCGTCCACATGAGGTCGACGCCCACGGGGAGCGCCGCGCTCAGTTCCGAGAGGTAGGGCGACGGACGTGTCCCCACGTATTCGGTCGGGCACACGGAGACCGCGGACGGGCGCAAGGCGTCGTGCAACCATGACGTGAGCGCGGCCTGGCGGGCCGCGAGGCCGGGCTGCATCGGGATGTCGTCGACCAGGAGCAAGAACCACGTGACACCGTGGGCGCGCATCGGCTCGAGCTTGCCAAGCAAAGTGGCGCGGTCGGCATCGGACTCGTAGGTGATGTCCAGCCCGGGCGAGATCGCGAAGCCGAGTCGCACCCCGAGCCCGGCGGAGTGCGTGGCGAGCGCGGCGAAACGCGAAAGCTCCGCGTCGTCATATGGCGTACGCCAGTCCGCACGGTGCTTGGCATCATCCTTCGGCGCGTACACATATGCATTCATGCCGCGCGGCGCGAGGAACGAGATCACGTCGAGGCGCGCTTCGTGCGTCCAGGGCGTCCCGTAGAAGCCCTCGACCACCCCTCGTACGGCGAACGATCGCGGCACGGGCGCAAGCGTAGTGGTGCCGCATACGCTCTTTGCTGTGAACGAACCGTTGGATGTCCTCGCCGTGCACGCGCAGAACGCGCCCGACCGGGTCGCGGTCGTGGTGGACGAGAGCGGAGGAGGCACCCCTTCGAGCACCACGTTCGGCGCGCTCAACGAGCAAGTGAACCGGCTCGCGCACGGTCTGATGGCTGCCGGCGCGCGACCCGACGAGCGTCTCGTCTGGTGCGGGCCGAATTCGCTCGAGGTGCTCACGACCATCCACGCGGCTCGCAAGTGCAATCTCGTCGCGGTGCCGCTGTCGTATCGCTTCGCCGCCGAGGAGATGCAGTACGTCATCGACAACTCGGACGCGACCGTCGTCGTCGTCGATGCCGAGGAGGCGCCGGCGATCGCGTCCGTGCGCGAGCAGCTCCCGAAGGTGCGGGCGGTGATCGTCTACGGCGGCGACGTGCCGCCCGGTTCGGGCTTCCTGCACTGGGACGACGTGTGCGCGCAGCAGCCCGTCTCGGAGCCGGCAGTCCCGGTGAGCAGCGAGGCCGGCGCCGCGATGATCTACACGTCGGGCACCACCGGCAAGCCGAAAGGCGCGCTACGGACGAGCACCGACCGCAACCTCGTGTTCACATTGCTCGCCGAGCTCAACCTGCTGCACGAGAACTCCGTCCACCTCACGACCGGTCCGCTGTACCACTCCGGGCCACTCGCGTTCGCGTCGCTGTCGCACACTGTCGGCGCGCCGATCGTCGTGCTGCGCAAGTTCGATGCGGCACGGTGGCTCGAGCTCGTGAAGGAGCATCGCGTCACCAACTCGTTCTCCGCGCCGACCCAGCTGAAGCGCATCGTGTCGCTGCCCGACGACGTGCTCGCGCACGCCGACGTCTCGTCGATGGTCTGCCTGATCGCCAATGCCGCGCCCGTGCCCTACGCGTTGAAGGAGGAGATCTTCGCCAAGCTGGGCGACTGGTTCCTGTACGAGGTCTACGGCTCGACCGAGCTCGGCGTCGACACCGTGATGAAGCCCACGGACCAGCTGCGCAAGCCCGGCTCGTGCGGCAAGCCGTACGGCGGTATCGAGATCCGCATCGTCAAGGAGGACGGGACGTTCGCGGCGACCGGCGAGGCCGGTGAGCTGTTCGTCCGCACGACCCTCGCGATGGACGGCTACCACCGCACCGCCGAGAAGCTCTCGGAGCTGGACAACGACGAGTGGAAGTCCGTCGGTGATGTCGCGTACACCGATGAAGACGGCTTCGTGTACATCTGCGACCGGAAGCGGGACATGATCATCTCGGGCGGGGTGAACATCTATCCCGCCGAGATCGAGGCCGTGCTCTACGCGCACCCACAGGTGCTCGACGCCGCGGTGTTCGGCATCCCCGACGAGGAGTGGGGCGAACGCGTGCACGCGATCGTGCAGCCGAAGCCCGGACAGACAATCGACCTCGACGAGCTGCGCGCTTTCGCAGAGCCCCGCCTCGCGCGTTACAAGCATCCACGGGCGTACGAGATACGCGACGAGCTGCCGCGCACCGACTCGGGCAAGCTGTTGAAGCGCGTGCTGCGCGACGCGTACTGGCAGGGTCGGACGTCGGCGGTGTGAGCGACGTTCCGGCGCGCTTGTCATTTGTGACGTTGGGCGCACGCGACTTCTCGCGCGAGCGCGCGTTCTATCTGGGACTCGGCTGGACACCCCGAATCGACGTCGAAGATTTCGTGTCGTTCCTCGTAGGAGGCGTCGTGCTCGCGATCTATCCACTCGAGCTGCTCGCCGCGGAGGCCGCCCCGGGCCTGCGCGCCAATGGCGAGTGGTCAGGCGTGGCGTTGGCGTGCAACGTGACGACCCGCGACGAGGTCGACGGCGCATGGGCCGCCTGGGTCGCGGCCGGCGCGACGCCGCTCGCCGAACCGGTCGACCGTGCGTACGGGCCGCGCGCTGGTTACGTGGCTGATCCCGAGGGCAATCGTTGGGAGATCGCGTGGGCCCCCGGCCTCGAGTTCGACGCGAACACCGGAGCAGTCACGAAGTTCGGTGATTGACCCCAGCTAGCCTCGTCGATCTTGTCGACCCTGTCGGAAGCCGCGTCGAAGGAGCTCCTCGCCCGGTTCGGCGTGCCGGTGCTCGACGAGCGCACGGCAGGGTCCGCCAGCGCGGCAGTGGTCGCGGCTGAGACAATCGGTTACCCGGTCGTGATCAAGCTCTGCGGCGACGCGATCGCGCACAAGACCGAGCGCGGGCTCGTGCGCCTCGGGCTGCGCGACGCGGAGTCGGTGCGGGAGGCGGCGGCGGAGCTGCTCGGCGCGGCGCGCCCCGAAGACGGCGCGGTTGCAGTGCTCGTCGCGCCGATGGTCCGCGGCTCCCGCGAGCTCATCGCGGGCTTGGTACGCGACCCGCAGTTCGGACCGTCCGTGATGCTCGGCGTCGGCGGCGTGCTCGCCGAGGCGCTCCAGGACGTCGCGTTCCGGCTCGTGCCGCTCACCGAACACGACGCCGACGAGCTGATCGACGATCTCGGCACCCAGCGGCTGCTGGGCGCGTTCCGCGGCGAACCGGCGGTGGATCGCGCCGCACTACGTGCCGTGCTCCTCGGCTTGTCGCGTCTCGCCGAGGAGCGGTCGGACGTCAGCTCGGTCGACGTCAATCCGCTCATCGTCGTCGACGGGGTGCCGGTCGCCGTCGACGCGTTGGTCGAGCTCGACGAACTGCCTCCACCGCCGGCGCAGACCCGTGCGCGACCGGCGAGCGACGCGTTCGGCGCGCTGTTCGAGCCCCGAGGGGTCATCGTGGCGGGGGCGTCGACCCATCCCGGCAAGTTCGGTTTCGTCGCATTGCACAACATCCTCGCCGCGGGTTACCCCGGCAAGGTGGGGGCGACGAACCTCGAGGGCACCTCCGTGCTCGGTGTCGACACCGTCCGCACGGTCGACGAGCTCCCCGACGGGCCGTGGGACCTCGTCTTCGTCTGCACGCCCGCATCCGCGAACGTCGAGTTGCTGCGCGCGTGCGCCAAGCGCGGCGTGCGCGCGGCATTTCTCACGAGCGCCGGCTACGGCGAGGCGGGTGACGCGGGCCGACGGGCGGAGGAGCAGCTCGTGGAGCTTGCCGCCGAGCTCGGGATCTTGCTCGCGGGGCCGAACGGTCAGGGGGTCGTCTCGACGCCTGCCCACTTGTGCGCCCAGATCGTTGCGCCGTACCCGCCTCCGGGGCGTATCGCAATCGCGAGCCAGTCCGGCAATTTCGTCTCGTCGTTCCAAAACTGGGCGGTGCAAACCGGTGTCGGCGTGAGCCGCGCCGTGAGCGCCGGCAATGCGGCCGCGGTCAATGTCGCCGACTATCTCGACTGGTACGCCGACGACGACGAATCCGCGGTCAGCCTCGCCTACCTCGAAGGCGTCGCCGACGGCCGCGCGCTGTTCGACCGCCTGGTGGACGTCGTCCGTCGCAAGCCGGTCGTGCTCGTCAAGGGCGGCACGACCTCCGTCGGCCAGCGGGCGGCGGCCAGCCACACCGGCAGCCTCGCCTCCGACGACCGCATGTTCGACGGGATGTGCCGTCAGGCCGGCATCACGCGCGCCGCGACCGTCGAGGAGGGGTTCGAGGCCGCGGCGACGTTCGCGACCCAGCCCCTCCCGAAGGGTCCGCGGACCGCGGTGCTCACGACCGCGGGCGGGTGGGGAGTCGTCACCGCCGATGCGATCGCGCGCTCCGGCACACTCGAGCTCGTCGCCCTTCCCGACGACTTGCGCGAGGCGATCGACCAGCATCTCCCGCCGCGGTGGAGCCGCAACAACCCGATCGACTTCGCGGGCGGCGAGACGCGCGACACCATCCCCGAGGTGATGGAGATCGTGGCGCGTCATCCCGACGTCGACGCGATCGTGTACCTCGGGCTCGGTATCCAGTCGAACCAGGCGCGTCTCATGCGGGATGGCCCGTTCCATCCCGACCACGGACTGGAGCGAATCGTCGCGTACCACGAACGGCAGGACGCGCGGTTCGCGCAGGCCGCCGCGGACATCTCCGACGCGACCGGCAAGCCGATCCTGACCGCCAGCGAGCTCGCGACCGCCTCGCCCGACAATGCGGGTCCGGCGACGGTGCGCGCGACCGGCCGGCTTTGTTACGCGAGCGCGAACCGTGCCGTCACCGCGCTCGGCCATCTGTGGCGTGACGCGCGTTTCCGGCAGACCAGGGGCCTGCACTGAGGTTGAATCGCCGTGGCCGCACCGTGTTGCGGCTCATGGCCCTCTTGTGCGCGGCGGGCGCACTCGTGATTGGTCTGGTCGCGCGCCCGTCCGACGACCGGGCCACCGCGGCGCCGGGAGACGCGGCCGTTCGCACACCCTTGCTGTCGCCACGACGCGTGCCGCCGCTGTTCGTCGCGGCGCTGGGTCGAGCCCGCCTGCAGCAGGCGCTCGGCGCGATCGTGGCCCCGTTCGCCGCATGCGTGGCCGTCGACGACGCATCCGGCGCCCTCGCGCGCGTCAACGCAGATGCTCCACTCGCTCCTGCATCGAATGCGAAGCTGCTCACCGCCGCCGCGGCGCTGGCGATCCTCGGTCCGGACCATCGATTCACGACGCGTGCGCTGCTCGATGCCAACGGGAACCTCGTGCTGGTCGGTGGCGGTGACCCGATGCTCTCGAGCCGCACTGCCCAACCCGGCACGGTCACGCAGCTCGACGATCTCGCACGCGCCGTCGTCGCAAGCGGTCGTGCGATCACCGGCTCGGTGCTCGTCGACGACTCTCGGTTCGATGCGGCTCGAGTCGTGCCGGACTGGAAGCAGAACTACGTCACCGAAGGCGACGTCGGTCCGCTCGGCGCACTCTCCGTCGACGGTGGCTTCGTCGACCCGATCCTCCGCACGCCGGCGAACGATCCTGCGTTGCTCACGGGCACGCGCATGCAGGAGCTCATGCGCGCGCACGGCGTGTCGATTGCGGGCGCCCCGAGCCACGCGGTTGCACCGGCGGACGCGCAGGAGATCGCGCACGTCGAGTCGCCGCCCCTCTCTGCGATCGTCGCGGACATGCTCACGACGAGCAACAACTACACCGCCGAGATCCTGATACGCGAGCTCGGCGTCGCGAGGTCGAAGGCCGGGACGACCGCCGCCGGGACCAGTGCCGTCGTCGGCGAGCTCGCGTCGCTCGGCGTCCCGACGGCCGGCGTGACGTTGCACGACGGCTCCGGTCTCGCGCCCGACGACCGGGTCACCTGCGACGCGTTGCTGCGCGTTCTCGCGTTGACGCATCGCGCGAAGTTCGCGGCCATCGATCGGGGGCTTCCCGTCGCGGGCCGGACCGGCACGCTGGCGCTGCGTTTTCTCGGCGATCCCCTGGGCGGCGTGCTCAGAGCCAAGACCGGGTCGATCAACGGTGTCGTGAGCCTGTCGGGCACCATCGACGCCGGGCCCCGCCCGTGGTTCGCCTTTGTCGCGAACGGCAGCTTCTCGACCGCCGGGGGCGGGCAGCTGCAGGGCGACATCGCGCACGCGGTCGCCCGGTACCCGGATTCCAGCAACACCGCCCAGCTCGTGCCAGCGCCGTGACCGGCCGGCAGCGGGGTGCGCGCGCGCCTTTCATGGGTCGACTCCACGCTCCGCTCCCCTCCGGTCGCTGCGCTGTCGTCTTCCTCCTTATGGGTCGACTCCACGCTCCGCTCCCCTCCGGTCGCTGCGCTGTCGTCTTCCTCTTGCAACGGGGTAGGACGCACGGCGAGACTCCTCCGCCGGTTCCCGAAGGGATGGGTGTTGTCCGAAAATCCGCAGCAGACGATCCGCGAGCTTCGAGAGCTCGTCGTCGAGTACGCGAAGCAGGAAACCGTC
This sequence comes from Acidimicrobiia bacterium, assembly GCA_038238245.1. Lineage (GTDB taxonomy): Bacteria > Actinomycetota > Acidimicrobiia > IMCC26256 > PALSA-610 > DASQHW01. The sequence continues at coordinate 1,058 of JBBRXX010000025.1, read as the reverse complement.
GAGCCCCTGAAGGGGCTCGCTCGGTACGTCGGGTTCGGCATCGCCGGTGCGCTCCTGTTGGGCACGGGGGTCGTGTTCCTTGCCATCGGCGCACTCCGCGCCCTGCAGGAGGAGACGCATCCGCACCTCACCGGGAACTGGTCCTGGGTGCCCTATGCGATCGTCGTGTTCGGCTCGGTCGTGATCGCGGTCCTGGCCTGGATGGCGCGAGGCAAGCGCAAGACGAAGGGCAAGGGAGAGAAATGAGCAAGCGCTCGAAGACGCTCGAGAAGCTACCCGAGAAGGTCACACGCGACGACATCGAGGCGAAGCTGCGCGAGCTCCGCGGCGAGGTCGACGACCGTGTGGAAGAGGTCAAGGTGCCCGCGATTGCCATCGCGGTCGGCGTCGCGGTGGTCACCATCGCCGCCGCGTACTGGTTCGGGAAGCGCAAGGGCCGGAAGCGCCAGATGGTCCTCGAGATCAAGCGGGTCTGAGGCCGAGACGCCATGTTCGAAGCCCTGCTGCGCCGCCTCACGAAGACCGGTATCCGGCGCGGCATGTCAGGGTCACGCGGGTGGCTCCTCCTCGGCGTCGTGACCGGCGGGGTGCGCGTCCTCCGCCGCCTCGCACGCGACGAGGAAGACGTCCTGTATCGCACCGCGATCAGGCCCGGCGACACCTTCGAGATCTTCGCCCGCCGACGGGTCAAGTAATCCTGTTGTCGGGCCTAACCTGGGCGCGCCTATGAAGGTGCTACTCCGCAACCCCAAGCGAGAGCTCGACGTGCGGGCACCGAAGAACGTCGGTCAGCTGCTTCGTGAACTCGACGTCGTGGCCGAGTCGGTGCTCGTGATCCGCAACGACACACTTGCGACCCACGACGAGCGTCTCTCCGAGGACGACATCATCGAGATCCGACCAGTCATCTCCGGCGGCACGTGATGCTCGAGTCCGCGGGCCGGGTATCCCGGCCCGCAGCGAGGATGCTTCGGTGCGTGATCCCGGGAGGTCATGACGCGGTGCACGGAGCCGGAGGCGGAGTGAGCTCGCGGGAGCGGCGAGCGTCCGCGGGCCGG
>JBBRXX010000024.1:0-70597 GCA_038238245.1 Acidimicrobiia bacterium | reverse complement strand
GTGTTCGGGGCCGCAGCCGAGCCGCGAGCGGCGCCTTGTGCGCGAGCCGATCCTCCACCGCCGCCGCAAACAGATCCGGACCAGCACCCTTCGCCATCACCGTGCAGGTTATGTGTCCATCTGATTGGACGCTCAGCCCGCCACCAGCGGGCTGAGCGTCCAAACACCGCGCGCGTCGAACGCGTTGACGGTCTGCTCGACGATCTGGTTGTCCGACGTCTTCCAGGTGAAGATCAGCGGCAACCACCCTTGCGCCGCGAGCGCAGTGATGCGCTCGTTGTCATACGCGACCGCGCTCGCGCCGATGTGCGACGTGCGCCCGTAGTACTCGGAGAAGATCTTCCATACCGGCCAGGCGTAGTCGGGTCGATACGTCTTCCCGTCGACGACGACCTCGTGCTGTTGCGCGGGCAACGGGAGACCGGCTCGTTTCAATACTCTGAGGACGCGGAGCTCGTCGTCGCTGCCGCCCGGGTCGTAGTTGGGATCGCGGGCTCCGAGCGCCGAACGGATGACCGACATGTGCCGCCCCGGTCCGGAGTCGAGTCGCTCGGCACAATCCTTCAATCGCCGCAGAGAGGCAACGCCGCGCCGCAGACCGTCGTCGAGGGCGCGCCCCAACTGGAGCTCCGACATCCGAGTCGTGCAGTCACAAAGCGTGCGTTCGAAGCTCGTACAGGGGATGCCCGATCTCTGGGCGACATCAGCGTCGTCGAGCAGCGTCGTCCGGTGCACACCGACCCCGACGAGCCTTGGACGACGCTCCGTCGGAACCGTGATCTCGTATCGGTCCTCGGGCCGGTACGTGAAATTCCAAAGTCGGGCTGCCGACGAGTGCGACGCGAGCGCCCCCACATCTCGGGCCGAGAGCACTGCCGCGAGAAGTCCGCGCTCCCATGTCTCGGGGACGCCGACGATTCCGAAGACCTGCGGTCGCCACCGGCCAAGCACACGTCGCGCGACGAGACCGTCGATCTCGTGGTTCGTGAGGCCACCCTTCTGCAGCTGCTCGCGCGTCACGAGCGCGTGCTGCTTCGCGGTGAGATCGGCAACCAGAGTCAATGCGGTGTCCATGCGCGGGAAGGTAGCGACCAGGTGCGCCAACTTGGGTTTGGACGCTCAGCCCGCCTGTGGCGGGCTGAGCGTCCAATCACATGGATCACTTCTCCCGGGTCACCGTCAGGCCGAGCTCTTTGAGTTGTTTGGGATCGAGGGCGCTGGGCGCGTTGGTCAACGGATCGAGCCCCGACTGTGTCTTCGGGAACGCGATCACCTCGCGGATGTTCTCTTCGCCGGCAAGGATCGCGACGAACCGATCGACGCCGACGGCGAAGCCGGCGTGCGGCGGCGCGCCGTAGCGGAACGCGTCGAGCAGGAACCCGAAACGCTGCTGCGCGTCCTCCGGCTCGATCCCGAGCAGCGAGAAGATCCGCTGTTGCACATCCGGCCGGTGGATACGCACCGAGCCGGAGCCGAGCTCCCACCCGTTCAACACCAAGTCGTACGCCTGGGAGCGCACGGCGAGCGGATCGCGCTCCAGGAGCTCCATGTCTTCGGGGTGCGGCATCGTGAACGGGTGGTGCGCGGAGATCGCGCGGCCGTCCTCACCGAGACCTTCGAACAACGGGAAGTCCACGACCCACAAGAAGCGGAGTCCTTCCGACACCGGCGGCCGGCCGAGATCCAGCCGGAGCTGCCCGAGCACCGACCTCACCATCGGGCGCTCCCCCGCGACCAACAGCAACAGGTCGCCCGCGTGCGCACCGAGCGTGTCCAGCAATCCGAGCTGTTCCGCCTCCGACAAGCGTTTGGCCAGGGTCCCTTCGAGTACTCCGCCGTCCCGCACCCGGAACCACACCAGACCCGCCGCGCCCAACGATTTCGCGCGGTCAGTCAGCGCGTCGAGCTTCGAGCGCGACATGTCGCCTTCGCCCGCGACGCGTATCCCCTTGATCGCGTCGCTTCCCGCGAACACCTGCACGTCGGTGGCGGCGAACACTTCGTCGAGGTCGACCAGCACCATGCCGAACCGCACGTCGGGCTTGTCGGAGCCGTAGCGCTCCATCGCCTCGTGCCACGTCATCCGCGGGATTCTCGTAGGCGCCTCCCCGGGACGCGCGGCCGATGCCGCCGCCAGCACTGCCGCGGACACCGCCTCGAGCACGTCCTCCTGGTCGGCGAACGTCATCTCGATGTCGAGCTGCATGAACTCGAACTGCCGGTCGGCGCGCAGGTCCTCGTCGCGCAGGCAGCGCGCGATCTGGAAGTATCGATCCATCCCGCCGACCATCAACAGCTGCTTCATCAGCTGCGGGCTCTGCGGGAGCGCGTAGAACTCACCCGGGCGCAGCCGCGACGGGACGACGAAGTCGCGTGCACCCTCGGGGGTGGACGCCATCAGCATCGGCGTCTCGACCTCGACGAACCCCTGGGCGACCATCGCTTCGCGCATCGCGCGGTTCGCTTCGGCGCGCAACCGGAGGTTGCGCTGCATCGGCTTCCGGCGCAGATCGAGGTACCGGTGCTTCAGCCGGAGCACCTCGTCGACGTCGACGCGATCGTCGAGCGGGAAGGGCGGCGGCTCCGCTTCGCTGAGCACCTCGACGCTCCGCGCCACCACCTCGACCTCGCCGGTCGGCATGTCCGCGTTCACGGTGCCGGCGGGCCGCGGCCGCACGTCACCCTTCACGCGCACGACCCATTCGCTCCGCAAGCGGTGCGCGACGTCGAGACCGGCGAGACCGGGGTCGACGACCACCTGCACGAGTCCGGCCGCGTCGCGCACGTCGAGGAACACCTTGCCGCCATGATCGCGACGGTTCGCGACCCATCCGCAGACGGCGACGGCCTCGTCGATGTCGGCGGCGCGCAGGTCGCCGGCCCGGTGGGTGCGCATCATGTCGGCGTCTCGTTCTTGCGCTCCCGCAACCACGCCGCCGCTGCTTCGCGGCCCACGTCCAGCTCCTTGCCGGTCCCCATGTTCTTCACCTTCACGTGGCCCGCCGCCAATTCCTTCGGGAGGAGCATCACGCTCCAGGCCGCCCCCGACTTGTCCGCGGCCGCGAGCTGCCGCTTCAGCGTGCGGCCGCCGTAGCTTCGATCGGCGGACAGCCCGAACTCGCGCAACTCGTAGAGCAACACGCTCGCGTCGATCGTGCCGACGGCGTCGACCACGAACACGTCGAGGCCGGACGCGCGCGCCGGCGACACGCCCTCGGCCTCGCACACGAGCAGCAGGCGCTCGATCCCGATGCCGAAACCGAGCGCGGGCGTCGGCGGACCGCCCATCTCCTCGGCGAGACGATCGAGGCGGCCGCCGCCGCCGACCGCGTTCTGGGCCGCGTCGAGGGTGTCGCTCTGGAACTCGAAGACGGTGCCCGTGTAGTAGTCGAAGCCGCGCACGAGACGGGGAGCGATCTCGAACGCGATTCCCAGCGCCCGGAGCCCTTCCTGCACACGGGCGAAGTGCGCGGCCGACGCATCGGTGAGGTACTCGCCGAGCTGCGGAGCGCGCTCGAGCATGTCCTGCCAGTCCGGTCGCTTCGAGTCCAGGATCCGCAGCGGGTTGGCCTCGGCCCGCTCCATCTCGCCGCCGATCAGGTCGGCGTGCTCGCGCCAGTAGGCGAGGAGGACGTCCCGGTAGCGCGCCCGGCTCTCCGCATCACCCATCGAATTGCAGAGCAGCCGCACGTTCCGCAACCCGAGGTCGCGGTAGAAGTCGTGCGCGAGCGCGATCACCTCGACGTCCACATCGGGATCGTCGACACCCAGCACCTCGACCCCGAGCTGCCAGTGCTGCCGGTAGCGGCCGGCTTGCGGTTGCTCCGCGCGGAAGTTCGGCGCGACGTACCACACCTTCCAGGGCAGCGACGGCCGGTGCTGGACGAACGCGCGCACGACCGGCGCGGTGCCTTCGGGCCGCAGCGCGAGCCGCCGGCCACCGCGGTCGACGAAGTCGTACATCTCCTTGCGCACGACGTCACTCGATTCGCCGACGCGTGCGAACACCTCGTAGTGCTCGACGATCGGCGTGATCACCAAGCCGTAGCCGAACCGGGTTGCCAGCTCTGCGAAACGCGCGACGAGCTCCGTCCAGCGTGCCGAGCCGGGCGGCAGCACGTCGAGCATGCCCTTTGGCGCGCGCATCGGCTCCCGGCTGGCCATCCGGTGCAGCCTATCCAGGCGCACCCGTGCGCAGCCTCGATCATGTGACCTCGGAGCGACGAGGCGCGCACGCTCTCGCTACTCCGGGGCTGCGCGTGATGAGCGCGGACTGATCAAGCATCGGTCGTCTCGGCCCGTCGCTTGAGCCCCCGTGGAAGTCAAGATTCGCTCGCCGCGTCGCTCCAGTCGATGACCGACGTGTGCCGATAGTCATGCTGGAGGTGCGGAGTGTCACACGGACGCGCGCGTGTGGAAGAGGAAGCATCCAGGTCCGACGCGGCTCGGATGTCGCAGGAGACGGGTTTCACAGTCGTGGAGCTCGTCGTTGTCGTCGCCATCACGGTGATCGCCTTCACCGCGCTCGCGGCAACCATGGCGAGCGGCCTGAAGGCTCTCTCGATCCAGAAGACGCGTAGCCAGGGTAATCAGCTTGCGACGCAGGGAATCGAGGATCTCCAGCGTTACGACTTCAACGACCTCGGCGTGTGTAACGGCGCGGCCGATCCGGCACCGGCGACGGTCCCAGCGACCCTGACCGGACTCACGCCAGTGCAACTGCCCAACTGCGGCTCGGCGTCGCTCGTGTACGAACAGCCGTGCGCGCCGCCAATCGGCACACTGTCCACATTCGCGGTCCCCCGACAGACGTACAGCTGCACGCGGAACGCCGTGACCTACAGCGTGAGTCGTTTCATCATGTGGGCCGATGCCGCCCACAGCGGCAAGCGCCTCGCCGTCTTCGTAAATTGGTCCGACCAGGTCGGTGGGCACCAGATCTCGCAGCAGAGCTCGTTGCGAAGCCCCAACGCCGCGAGTGTGATCGGCATTGCTCCCCCGCAGTTCGTGTCCGTGTCAGTCACGGCCCCGAGCCCTGCGCTCATCGCTTCCGACGGCACGCTGCAATCGCCGATCAGCTTTGCCGCCAACACCAATGGCCTCACGGCGGCCGATCAGGTGTACGTGACACTCAATACGTTGACATCCCAGCCCGACGGGACGATCGCCGCGCTGCCGACGCAGTATCCATTGCTCTCCGGCGACGGCAACAATTGGACGGCGACACTCCCGGGCGCGACCGCTCCGGTGTTCGGTGATGGCTCGCAGTACGCGGTGTTCACCGAGGTGCGCACGACGAGCGACGGGAAGGCCAACTCGAAGGTGGCGTCGACAACACTGCGCTTCTGCCCCAGCGGGGGATGCCCGAGCGGGCTGCCGACGGTCTCGGCGGCAACCGTGTCCCCGACGAGCATAAACATCGATTCGTCCGGCCTGCTGCAGTCGACGTTCTCGATCACGGTGTCCACGTCGAACGTGCCATTCGAGTCGTCGGTCAGCGCCACCGTACAGACCCAAACCGGCGCTGCGAACCTGCAACTCCAACCGTCGGGAGGGTGCGCCGCCGGCGGAGCATGCAACACCTGGTCGATGACGTACGCACCCGGCGGCGTGAACGTTCGATTCCTACCGGGGAATCAACCCTTCTATGTCACTGCGACCGAGCCCGTCTCGGGGAGCGCGAACGGCTCGAGCGCGGTCGCGACTACCAACACGGTCACGTTCGGATGAACACTGTCGGCCGACGCGACGAGCGAGGCTTCACCCTGGTCGAGCTCACCGTCGCACTCATGCTCATGGGAATCGTCTCGGCTCTGCTCTTCGGTTTCCTCGTGTCGGTCTTGCGGACGACAACGACCGCGACGAGCGACACGCAAGCCGAGCAGGCCATCGAGCTCGCGTTGCGTCCGATGACGCAAGACCTTCGCGGTGCGTCGTCGATCGCGAGCGCGTACCCGATGGCGACCACGTCGTGCGCGGCCGGCAGCTACCCGACGGGATACGCAAATTGCGTGTCGTTCACGATCTCTCGACCTGCATTCGGGCAACTGACCTGCCCGAAGAGCGTCGTCGTATACGGACTGAAGCCGGACGGCGTGATCCGAGTGGACCGCACGGACTACCGCGTCGTCGGTGCTAGTTGCGTGGCAACGCAGCTCTACATCGGACGACCGGTCCTCTCCGGTGTCGCCAACTCGACGACACCGCTCTTCAGGTACTTCGACCGCTTCGGAAACGAACTCGATCCGAATGCCGCCGGACAGTCGACGCTGGCGTTCACGCAGGCTGAAACCGTACGCGTGTCCGTCAAGGTGCAGTACAAGAAGAACGCCCCGCTCATCTCCTATACGAGTGACCTCGCGCTTAGGAACAACCGATGAGACCCCACCGCCATGACGAGCACGGCAACATGGTGATCGCCATGATGATCATCATGGTGGCGACCGGGCTGATCGTCGCGAGCACCTCGCTCGTGCAGCGTGGGCTCAAGACGTCGCGACGTTCGGGGGACTCTGCGAACGCGCTGCAGCTTGCCGACGCCGCCGTCAACGACGCTGTCAAGGACGTCGGCTCCGCCGTCGGTGCGTCATTGCCGACGACGACGAAGACGCTCGGCAGCGCCGGTTCTTATTCCTACAGCGCGACCCTCGATCCCACTGGGTCCATATGGCACGTCGACGCGTGGGGCGTCGACAACACGGGAGTGCGGCGCCATGTCAAGGCGGAAGCGGCGCCCGAGAGTTTGTTCAGCAACGCGTTCTTCGTCGACTCCGCGCTCGCGCTCCCGTCGGGAGTCGCAATGGACAGCTTCACCGACGGCGCGGTCCTAGCGAACACGTGCACTCGCAAAGGCATTCTCGGTACGAACGATCCCGCGGACTTGACGTTCAACGCCAACGGAGGCAATGGCAACGGGCAGCAGAATTGTACGGACGCGGTGTGGTACGGCGGGACCAACTCGTGGCAATACCCGGTCGACGGCTGCGTCGGATATCACGAGACGAACAAACCCGACGTGTGGCCGCCACAGTACGGGACGTCGAACCACTGCCCGCCGCTTCCCTACACTCGAGCGACGGCGCCGAAATTCTCGATCCCGAGCGTCGCGGTGCCAGCGGGAACGCCGTTCGTCACGCAGCAGTCGGCAGCGGGAAACGCGGGTCAGAGCTGGCCGAACGTGCCGTGCGATGCAACGCACCACATTCCGGGCGGCACTCGCTACTACGTCTCCCAAGTCACACTGCTGCCGGGTTGTGAAGTGGACGCGCTCTCCGGTCCCGCGCTCGTGTACACCACCGGTCGTGTGAACGTCGGGATCCAAAACGGCGGGTCGAGCAGCAACCGCAGCCCGGGAATGAACCCGCCGGTGACGAGCAACCCGCTATTGTGCCCGACCTACTCCGGTACCGATTGGAATGGCACCTCACGGAACTCCTATTGCCCCGGCTGGTCGGCGAATCTCCAGATCTACATGACCAATGGGAACACGAGCACGATCAACTTCGGGAACGCGGCGAGGTTCTGGGGCGTGATCATGGGCCAGAACGCGAACGTCGCGACGGCGCCCCAAGTCGAGATGTGGGGCGCTCTTCGGGTTGCCGGGCTCGCCGGGAGCGCGCAGATGATGTTGCACTACGACGAAGCGCTCGGCAGCATCAGCACGGGCGTGTACGCGATCAGGAACTGGCGCGAGGAGCCCCAGTAGTGTCGGTCCTCACCCGTCGCAGACGCTAACTCTGCGCGCCGGGCAGCACGCGGGCCGCGTCGTATACGGAGTCGACGCGCTTGACTGCGGCGAGGATCGAGTCGAGGTGCCCCGGGTCGGCGAGCTCGAACTCGAAGCGCAGGCGGGCGATGCGGTCGGGCTGGGTCTGTGACGTGCAGGCGATGATGTTGACGTGGTGCTCCGACAGCACGTCGGCGACGTCGCGGAGCAGCTTCGACCGGTCGAGGGCCTCGATCTCGACCGAGACCGTGTAGTTGCCGGGCGCGTCGTTGTCCCAGTCGACGTCGATCACGCGATCGGCCTGGTTGCGCAGGCTCACCGCGTTGGCGCAGTCGGTGCGGTGGACCGAGACGCCGCGGCCGCGGGTCACGAAGCCCATGATCTCGTCACCGGGAACCGGTGTGCAGCAGCGTGAGAGCCGCACCATCACGTCGTCGAGACCTTCGACGTGCACCCCGGCGCCGACCCGGCGGCGGCCGCGCGCCCGGGGCGGGCGGGCGACGGTCGTCGGCAGCTGCTCCTCGCCGCCGCGCAGCTCGCGCTGGATCCGCTGCACGACGGCCTTCGCCGAGACATGCCCTTCGCCGATGCCCGCGTACAGCCCGTCGAGGTCCGCGTAATTGAGCTGTTCGGCGACCGCGGTGAGCATGGGCGAGCCCGAGAGCTTCTGCACCGGTAGCGCTTCGCGCCGCATGAACTTCACCAGCTCGTCGCGCCCGTTGTCGATCGCGTCGACGCGGCGCTCGCGGGAGAACCACTGGCGAATCTTCGAGCGCGCCCGGGGCGTGACCGCGAACTGGAGCCAGTCGCGGCTGGGGCCCGCGCCCTCGACCTTGCTCGTGAAGATCTCGCACGTGTCGCCCGATTGCAGTGCGCTGTCGAGCGGGATCAGCCGGCCGTTGACGCGCGCGCCAATGCACCGGTGGCCGACCTCGGTGTGGATCGTGTAGGCGAAGTCGACCGGTGTGCCGCCGGTCGGCATCGTGATCACCCGGCCCTTCGGGGTGAAGACGAAGACCTCGTCCTGTTCGAGGTCGATCTTCAGGCTCTGCATGAACTCGGCCGGGTCGGTGGTCTCCTGCTGCCAGTCGACGATCCGCTGGAGCCACACGAGGTCCTCGGTCGGGTTGCGCTGCTCCTTGTACCCCCAGTGGGCGGCAACACCGAACTCTGCGCGCCGGTGCATGTCGATGGTGCGGATCTGGAACTCCACCGCGCGGCCCTGCGGGCCCACCACCGTCGTGTGCAGCGACTGGTAGAGGTTGAACTTCGGCATCGCGATGTAGTCCTTGAACCGGCCCTGCACCGGCCGCCAGAGCGCGTGGATCGAACCGAGCGCGCCGTAGCAGTCCTTCACCGACTCGACGGTCACGCGGACGCCGACGAGATCGTTGATCTCCGCGAACTCCTTCCCGCGCACCACCATCTTCTCGTAGATCGACCAGTAGTGCTTCGGGCGGCCGTTCACCTCGGCCTTGATGTGGAGCTGGTCGAGGCGCGCGCGTACCGCCGTGATGACGTCGTCGAGGTAGGCCTCGCGCTCGCCCGCGTGCTGCAGCACCATCGCCTCGATCTCGGCGTAGCGCTTCGGGTGCAACACCGCGAAGGCGAGGTCCTCGAGCTGCCACTTGACGTCCTGGATGCCGAGGCGGTGTGCGAGCGGCGCGTAGATGTCGAGGGTCTCCTGGGCGATGCGCTTCTGCTTCGCCTCCGGCAGCGACGCGATCGTCCGCATGTTGTGCAGGCGATCGGCGAGCTTGATGAGAAGGACGCGCACGTCCTTCGCCATCGCCACGAGCATCTTCCGCATCGTGGCGGCCTGCTGGGCCTCCTTCGAGTCGAACTCGAGGCGATCGAGCTTGGTGACCCCGTCGACAATCGCCGCGACATCGGGACCGAACTGCTCTTCGAGGCTCTTCAACGTGACTGACGTGTCCTCGACGGCGTCGTGCAGCAACGCGGCCGCGAGCGTGATGTCGTCGAGCCCGAGATCCGAGAGGATCATCGCGACACCGACCGGATGTGCGATATACGGGTCACCCGATCGCCGCACCTGATCGCGGTGCGCATCGCGTGCGACCTCATACGCGTGTTCGATGAGCGCGCCGTCGGCGCGGCTGTTGCGCGCCCGTAGCGACTCGATCAACGGCCGGACGGCCGAGTCGACCCCGGCGCTCTTCCCGTGCCGCCGGGTCAGCAGTCGCGTCCGCTCACTCATAGGTCACCAACGACTGAATGCGATAGCCGTCGATCTTCTTTCGGCCCTCGAGGAAGCCGAGCTCGATCACGAACGCGAAGCCGAGCACCACGCCGCCGAGTCGCTCGACGAGGCGCGCCGTGGCCGCCGCGGTCCCGCCCGTTGCGATGACGTCGTCGACGATGAGCACCCGCTCCCCCGGCGCCACCGCGTCACGGTGGATCTCGAGGAGATCGGTGCCGTACTCCAGCTCGTATTCTTCGCGTTCGATCTCCCAGGGCAGCTTGCCGGCCTTCCGCACCGGGACGAACCCCGCGCGATGGTGGTACGCGACCGGCGCCGCGAACACGAAGCCGCGGGCTTCTATCCCCAGGACCTTGTCGATCGGCTCGCCGATGAACGGCGCGGCGATGCCATCGACACTGGCCGCGAACGCCTCGGGCGCCGCGAGCAACGGGGTGATGTCCCGGAAGACAATTCCCGGTTTGGGGTAGTCCGGAATGTCACGCACGTGCTCTTTGAGCCAGGCAAAATCCACTCCTGCCAGGCTACCGCCGGGCGGTCGCCGAACGTGTCACGCAGATCACGCAACGGCGGAAGACGTGTGCGACACGTTGTCACCCAGGTCACTCCCGGATCCCTACCGGCGTTTCCTCCGGCGTTGCTGTCGGGCGCGCGGCTGAATCGGGCCGCGCGGGACCGCGGGCGGCCCGGGAACGCCGAGATGGCGCTCGAGCCGTTCGCCTCCGTCCTCGGACGGCACCACGGGGACGCCGAGCGACGCGGACGCAGCCGCGCCGGGCACGCGGCGCCTGCGCTCGCTCAGCGCGCGGTACTGCGGCTCCTTCTCCTTCCACCACGCCAGGAGCGGCGCGGCGACGAAGATCGAGGAGTACGAGCCGATGAAGAGACCGGCCGCGAGGGCGAGCGCGAAGTCCTCGAGCGCGGTCGCGCCGAAGATCACCGAACCGACGATCAACAACGAGAGCACCGGCAGCAGCGCGACGAGCGACGTGGACAGCGACCGCATGAGCACGGCGTTCAGCGCACGATTCACCATCTCGCCGTACGTCATCCGGCCGGTCGCGGTCATCGACCGCTGGAACTCGCCGACCTTGTCGAACACCACGACGGTGTCGTAGAGCGAGAACCCGAGGATCGTGAGGAACGCGGTGACGGTGGCCGGTGTGACCTGGAAACCGAACAGCGCGTACACGCCGACGGTGAAGACGATGTCGTGGATCACAGCGACGATGGCGGACGCCGACATCTTCCACTCGAAACGCACCGACAGGTACAGGGCGAGGAGCACGAAGAACACGATCAACGCCTTGAGCGCCTTCTGGCTGACCTCGCGACCCCACGTCGGGCCGACGGTCGAGATGTTCACGTCGTTCGGCGACGCGTTCGCATAGTTCGCCAACGCAGTGGTGACACCCTGGATCGGACTCGGCGGCAGCTTCGTGACCGCCACGGTGATGTCGTGTCCGTTGATCGTCACGTTCGGGTTCTCGACGCCGGTCCCCGCCAACGCGGCGGTGACACCCTCTTTGGTCGGCGTGAAGTCAGGCTTCGTCGTCAACAGGAAGGTGCCGCCCGCGCTGTCCTGCCGGAACTCCACCGCCGCCTGCGCCGCCGTGCCGTAGTCCGCGAGGGCCTTTTGGATCTTCCCCACCGGGTCGGTCACGACGCGTGCCTCGACACGGATGCTCTCGGTGCTGCTCGCCGACGACGACAGCACACTCACCTTCGCGTCGTTGAAACCGAGCGGCCGGAGCAGGTCGCGCACCTCGGCGACCTTGGCGTGCTTGCCGCCCTGCATGTTGACCTGCCAGGACGTGCCGCCCTTGAAGTCGATGCCGAGGTTCAGGCCGCGGAACGTCAGCAGAAGGATCGCAAGCACCATGAACGTGCCGGACACGATCAGCCACCGGCGGGTGTGCTTGATGAACTGGAAGTTCGTGCGCTCGTGGTAGAGGTCGGACGGGCGGTGCCGGCGCGTGACGCCGGGAACCTCCTCGGTCGGGACGGGCGGCGGCGCAGTCGTCGTCACGCGCGCACTCCCGGCGTATCGAGACCCGCGGCGATGCCGACCCCGGGAATCCGCACGAGCGCAGGCTTACGCGCCAGCAACATCACGAACGGGTGCATGAACGTGTACGCGAGGATGAGGTCGAGCAACGTCGAGAGCCCGAGGAAGTACGCGAACCCGCGCACCGATCCGGTGCCCAGCGCGTAGAGCACCGCCGCGCCGAGCAACGACACGAAGTCCGCGGCGACGATCGTGCGGAACGCGCGCCGGAAGCCGACGTCCAGCGACGACCGCACGGTCTTCCCCGTGCGCACCTCGTCCTTGAGACGTTCGAAGTACACGACATAGGAGTCGACGGTCACGCCGACCGACACGATGATCCCGGTGACGCCTGCAAGTGTGAGGGTCAGGCCTTGATGGCTCGACAACCACGTCGTGAGCGCAAAGAACGTCATGCCCGTCAGGATGAGCCCGATCCATACGACGAGCCCGAGCAGGCGGTAGAAGAAGATCATGTAGAGCGCGACGAGCCCGAGGCCGATCAGGCCGGCTGCGATGCCCGCGTGGAGCTGGTCCTTGCCAAGTGTCGGGGAGATGTCCTGCACGGTCTGCTCGCGCTTGTCGAACTGGATGGGCAACGAGCCGTAACGGAGTGTCACCGCGAGACGACCGGCATCCTTCTCGCTGAAGCTGCCGCTGATGCGCACGTCGGGCGTGGTGATCTGCTCCTGGATCACCGGCGCCGAGTAGACGACGTGGTCGAGCGCGATGGCAACGTTCTTGCCGACGAGCTTGGTGCCGATCTTCTCGACGAACTCGTTGTTCTTGAAGTGCACGCTGACCTGCCACGCCCCCGTCTGCGGGTCGACCTCCTTGGAGGCGGAACCGACGTTACGACCGGTCATGATCGTCTTCGACAGGACGTAACACACCTGGTGCGGCCCGCTGCTCACGAAGTCGGGGAGGATCACCTGCGGGTTGTCAGCCGTGTCCTTGTCGTCGGGCGTGACGAGCTTGCCCTCCTGGCACGAGTTCACCGGCTCGGGCGCGGTGGTGGTCGTCGTCGAGCCACCCTTGACGGTCGTGCCCGGCGCCGCGCCCGCCTTCGTCGTCGGGGTCGTCGCGGCCGCGGTCGTCGTGCCGTTCTGGGCCGGCCGCACCACCGAGATCGGCTTGGCGTTGATCGACCGGCGTGCCAGGGCCTTCTTGGTCGTGGTCGTGGCCGGCTTCACCGTCGTCGCCGACGTGGGCGGTCTGGTGGTGGTGGTCGAGCCGCTCGGATTGGCCACGACCGTCGTCGTCGTCGATGACGCGGGCGCAGCACTCCACGGCAGCGTCGTCACTACCTGCCGGAATCGCAGCTCCGCCGTCGCGCCGACGGTCTCGAGGGCGCGGTTGCGGTCCTTCACGCCCGGCAGGTCGACGGCGATCCGGTTGCCCTGGCGGGTGACATCGGGTTCGGCGATTCCCAGACCGTCGACGCGGTTGCGGATGATCTGCACCGCGGCATCGAGCGTCGACAGGTCGGAGCCCTTGACGGGGACGAGCACGACCGAGAGACCACCCTGGAGATCGAGCCCGAGCTGCGGCCGGTGACTGCCGACCATCGTCGCAGTGAACCACCCGATGATCACGACGACCGTCAGCGTCAACATGGTGATCTTCTGCCGCACGGGTCAGCCCGCCTCCGTGTCCTCGCCGTGCGCTTCGTCGGGCACGATCCGTTGCGCAATCGCGCCGCGCGCGAGCCGGACCACGGTACCCGGCGCGATCTCGAGGTCCACGTCGTCCTCTCCGAGGCGTGTGACCCGCCCGTACATGCCACTGGTCGTCATCACTTCGTCATTCTCGTCGAGCGCGGATTGCAGCACGCGTACCGCAGCCATGCGGCGCTGCTGCGGCCTCCACAGCAGGAAGTAGAACGCCGCGGCCGGCAGCAGGATCAGCCAGACGACCGCAATCGCGTCCACGCGAAGTGCCTCTTCCCTCGAGCGGAAACAGCGCGCCAACCTACCATCGGCAGGCAGCGACTCCGGCGCAGGGAGGACCGCTTATCGGAGGGCGCCGCGGTCGGCGGCGATGGCGTCCGCGAGGCGGCCGAGACGCTCACCTCGGTTCATGCGCACCTGACCGTGATAGGCCGCACGCGGAAGCTCGGCCCACCGCATTGCCTCCGCCCGGGCGGCGTCTTCCAGGGCCTCGGGGGGCACGACGGTGTCGAGAAATCCCGCGTCGGCGGCACCATCGGGATCGTAGATGCGCGCACCCACAGTGGCGTGCTGGAAGTGGCGCTTCGACAGGCGCTCCTGCGCCAGCTCGACCGCCCAGCGCGGCAGGACCATGCCGATCCGCGTCTCGATGAGCCCGATGCGGAACTCGCCGCGGGCGCCGACGCGCGCGTCGGCACCGAGCAACAACAGCGCGCCGGCCGCGATTGCATGGCCGGTACATGCGACGACGACGGGGACGGGGCCGCCGAACATGCGGGTGATCAGCTCCCCGCCGTCGGTGACGAGCCGGCCCGCGGCTTGCGCGCCGCTGCGCATCACCTGAAGGTCGAAGCCGCCGGAGAACATCCCCGGTGTCGCGGTGAGCAGAAGGACGCCGACGTCGTCGCCGGCGTCCTCGGCGCGCGTGAGCGCGTCGCCGAGCGCGGCGATCACCTCCGGTGAGAGCGCATTGGCCTTGCCGTTGTCGATGGTGACGTACGCGATCCGATCGCGGACTTCGTATGCGACGAGACTCATCTGCTCTCCTCGGCTCCTACAAGAGCCTGGGCGCGTCGGCCGGCGCGCGCAAACCCGCATGCGCGAATGCGGCCGGTGTCGCGACCCGGCCCCGCGGTGTGCGCTCGAGCAGGCCGCATTGCATCAAGAACGGCTCGTACACGTCCTCCACCGTCTCGGTGGTCTCGCCGACCGCGACCGCCAGCGTGCCGAGGCCCACCGCGCGGCCCGCGAACGTGCGACACAGCGCGTCGAGGATCGCGCGGTCGACCTTGTCCAGGCCGAGCTGGTCCACCTCGAACAAGGTGAGTGCGGCACGCGCGGTGTCGGCGGTGACGCGGCCGTCGGCGCGCACCTCGGCGTAGTCGCGGACGCGCTTCAGCAGCCGGTTCGCGATGCGCGGCGTCCCGCGGGACCGGCGCGCGATCTCGTCGGCGCCGTCGCTCGCGAGCTCGACACCGAGAATCGTGGCCGCCCGGCGCAGGATGGCGGCGAGATCGGATTCGTCGTAGTAGTCCAGGCGGGCGACGAAGCCGAACCGGTCTCGCAGCGGTCCGGTGATCGAGCCGGTGCGCGTGGTCGCGCCGACGAGCGTGAAGCGCGGCAGATCGAGACGGATCGTCCGCGCGCTCGGACCCTTCCCGATCACCACGTCGAAGCGGAAGTCCTCCATCGCGGGATAGAGGCCCTCCTCGACGACGCGCGGCAAGCGGTGCACTTCGTCGATGAACAGCACGTCGCCGTCGTCGAGGTTCGTCAGGATCGCGGCGAGGTCGCCCGCGCGCTCCAGCGCGGGACCGCTCGTCGGTTGGATGCGCGCGCCCATCTCGTAGGCGATGATGCCCGCGAGGCTCGTCTTGCCGAGGCCGGGTGGCCCGGCGAGCAGCACGTGGTCGACCGCTTGGCCGCGCTGCTTGGCCGCCGTCAACATGATCTCGAGGTGCTCGCGCAGCCGTGGCTGGCCGACGAACTCGTCGAGGCGCCGCGGACGCAGCGTCGTTTCCTCGGCGGCTTCGACCGGATCGGCCGCCGGACTCAGGAGCTCGTCTCTCATCTCGAGCCCGCCAGCAGCCGGAGCGCGTCGCGCAGCAGGTCTTCGACCGTGCCGTCCTCGGGCAGCTGACCGAGGACGTCGCGCACCTCGTCGACCGAGTAGCCGAGCCCGCTCAGCGCGTCCCGTACTTCGACGCGCGCGCTGTGCGCCGGTGCACCGGGAACGGTCGAGAGGTCGAGGTCGGGGACCTCGAGCCGGGCCTTCAGCTCGATGAGCAACCGCTGCGCAGTGCGCTTCCCGACGCCCGGCACCAGCACGAGACCGTCGAGGTCGTCCTCGGTGAGACAGCGCCGAAGACTGGTCGGCGAATGAACCGAGAGAATGGCGAGCGCGAGCTTCGGGCCGACACCATTCGCCGCGATCAGCGCGTCGAAGGTCTCACGCTCGTCGCGCGACGGGAATCCGTACAGCACGATCGCGTCGTCACGCACGTACGTGTGCGTGAACAAGAACGTGTTCGCCCCGACCTCGAGGGAAGGGATCGCGCTCAACGGCACCAGCACGCGATAGCCCACTCCCCCGACCTCGAGGAGCACCTCGCCGGTCGTGGTCCGACCGATCACCGTTCCCCGGAGCGATCCGATCACGTGGCGGCCTCCACCCGGGACGCGAGGCGCATCTTGCCCATGTGGCAGCACGCGAGCGCGAGCGCGTCGGCCGCGTCGGCGGGCTTGGGGACCTCGCGCAGTGCGAGCAGCCGTGTCACCATCCCCTGCACCGCAGCCTTGTCGGCGCGACCGTCACCGGTGACGGCGAGCTTCACCTCGTTCGGGCTGTACTGCGCGACCGGCACCCCCACCCGGGCCGCCGCGACGAGCGCAAGGCCGCTCGCCTGCCCCACCGACATCGCGGTGCGGGCGTTGGCCTGGAACAGCACCCGCTCGACCGCGAGGGCTGAGGGCCGCACCTGCGCGACGAGCAACGCCAGCTCGTCGGCGAGGGCGACCAGGCGGTCGGGCAACGGATCGGTCGGGGGCGTGCGGATCACGCCGCACGACAACGCGCGCAGCCGGCCGTCGCTGCGCGCGACCACGCCGTAGCCGCAGCGAGAGACGCCGGGGTCGATGCCCAGCACGGGCCCCGCGGAGTCGAACACCGGTTCGATCCTAAAGGCTTCAGTCGCGCCCGCGGAGGATGCGCCACAGGACGAACAGCACGAGGGCCCCGATGCCCACCGGGACCAGGCGCTTCGTCACCGACGCGCCGGCGACCTCGAACAGGTCGACGGGCTCGACCTCGCGCGACTGGATCTGGCGCGGACCCGCGCTCGACGGCGCGGTCGCGGGCGCCACCGTGGCCGTGGAACCGGCCGGGGGCCCGGGCACCGCGCTCTCGAGCGCCTGTTCGTAGGGACCGCCCGCATGCGACGTGTCGCCGCCACCCGCACTCGTGAGCACGTCGCGCTCGAGGTTCTCGACGAACTGGCCCATCAGCTTCGACGACACGTCGCCGAGCACGCCGCGGCCGAACTGCGCGACCTTGCCGGTCACCGACAGGTCGGTGACGACGTCGACCTTGGTGCCGGCGCCTTCGGCCTGCATCGTGACCACGATCGACGCCTTGGCGTTCCCCTGACCGCGCGTGTCACGACCCGACGCGTCGATGACGATGCGACGGTTCGCTTCGTCGACCTCGGCGAGCTTGGCCGTGCCCTTGTACTGGGCGGTGATCGGGCCGACCTTCACCTTCACGATCCCGCGGTACTCGTCGCCTTCGACCTCTTGGAGTTGCGCGCCCGGCAGGCATGGTGCGATGCCTTCGATGTCGAGCAGCACCTTCCACGTCTCTGCGATCGGGGTGGTCACTCGGAAGCTGTCTGCGATTTCCATCTGCTCTCCAACGCGGCCAGATCTTCGGGGGTGTCGACGTCGGTCGGTTCGCCGGTGCCGTCGCACGGTACCTCGGCCGCGCCGTGGCGGCGGGCGAGAATCCGGCCGCCCTCGTCACCGGAGAGCTCGAGGGCCTCGGACCACAGCGTGCGGGCGATCAGCACGGGATTGCCGCGGACGCCGCCGTATGTCGCGACCGCGAGCGGCGCGCCATCTTCGTGCGCGGCCGCGACTCTCCGGTACGCGTCGGCCCCGACGAGCGGCTGGTCGGCAAGGCCGACGACGACCGCGTCGATCTCCGACCGCGGCTCGAGCGCCCGCACGACGGCCTGCAGGCTCGACGCGATGCCGCGCTCGGGTGCGTCGTTGCGCAGGACCTCGACCTCCGCCGGCACGGCCGCCGCGACCCGGTCGTCGGAGACGACGCACAGCACGGGTTCCCGTCCGGTCTCCCGCGCGGCCGTGAGCGCGTGTGCGAGCAGGGGCCGGCCCCCGAGCTCCAGCAACGGCTTCGGGACGTTGCCCCCGAAGCGAATGCCCCGGCCGGCCGCGAGCACGGCGACCGCGATGTGGTTCAAAGAGCTTCGAGCGCGCGCCGCACCAGCACCTGAGCGAGGTGGGCGCGGAACTCGGGTGATGCGTTGAGGTCGCCGGGCGGCTCGGTGCCCGAAGCGGCCTCGCGCGCCGCGTCGGCAACGGACGCACCTTGGGCCAGCGCGTTCTCGACGGCGTGCGCGCGCAGGGGTGTCTGGCCCATGTTCACGAGGCCGACGTGGGTGCCGTCGTGTACGCGTGTCGCGACCACTCCCACGATCGCATAGTCCTGCGCGCGCCGGTTGAACTTCTCGAACCCGAAGCCCGACGCGCCCGGCTTCGGGACGCGGATCTCGGTGAGCAGTTCGTCGGGTTCGAGCGCGGTCTCGAGAAACCCGTGGAAGAAGTCGTGGGCGGCGACGTGTCGTGCGCCGCTCGGGCCCTGCACGACGAACGTCGCGTCGAGCGCGAGCAATGCGGCCGGAAGGTCGGAGGCGGGATCGCCGTGCGCGACCGAGCCGCCGATCGTGCCCCGGTGGCGCACCTGGTTGTCGCCGACCTGTCCGGCGACCGCGCGCACGACGCCACACTCGTTGGTGAGCATGTCGTTGGTCTCGAGGTCGCGATGGCGGGTCAGCGCGCCGATCGCAACGTGGTCGCCGCCGTCGCGTACGTAGGACAGGTCGCGGACGCGACCGACGTCGACGACCACCGACGGCGTGGCCAGGCGCAGCTTCATCAACGGCAGCAGCGACATGCCGCCCGCGAGGAACTTCGCATCCTCGCCGTGCTCGGCGATGAGCGCGACCGCCTCGTCGGCAGAATCGGCGCGCACGTAGTCGAACGCGGCCGGGATCATCGCTTCGTCCCCTGCATCTGCTCCGCCGCGGCGAGCACCGACTTCACGATGTTGTGGTACCCGGTGCAGCGGCACAGATTGCCCTCGAGGCCGAGGCGCACGTCACGCTCACTGGGGTTCGGGATCTCGTCGATCAGCGACACGGCCGCCATCACCATGCCCGCCGTGCAGTAGCCGCACTGGAGGCCGTGGTGCTCGTGGAAGGCCGTCTGCACCGGATGCCATTCGCCGCCACGAGCAAGCCCCTCGATCGTGGTGACGGACACGCCGTCGGCCTGGGCCGCGAGCATCGTGCACGACTTCACCGATTCACCGTCGACGAGCACCGTGCACGCGCCGCAACTCGACGTGTCACAGCCGACCTTCGTGCCGGTGAGGCCGCACGCCTCCCGCAGGTACTGCACGAGCAACGTGCGCGCTTCGACGTCGTGATCCTGCGCCGCCTCGTTGACGGTCATCTTCACCTGCATGGCCGGTGAACCTAGCGCGGGAGGTGGTTCTTGCGACGCTCGGCGACACTGAGTGTCGCCGTCGCTCGCAAGAACCTCAGCCCGAGATGTTGGGGCCGGCCCGCTCGGGCGTGATGCGGATCAGGACGCGCTGCTCGCGGTGCATGGCGGCGCGGTAGTCGTCCCAGTCGGGGTGCTCACCCGAAACCTGCCGGTAGTACGCGACGAGCCCGTCCATCGCGTCGGGCAGCGACACGACCTCGGCCGTGCCGTCGACCTGTACCCACGGTCCGTAGAACGAGTCGTTCATCACGCATGCCGATGCCCGCGGGTCGTGCCGCAGGTTCTTGACCTTGACCGCGGTCTCGCGGCTGCTCACCACGAGCTTTCCGTCGTCGTCGGCCGCGACGGCCACCGGTGAGAGCTGCGGAGCGTCGTCACGACGGCGCGTGGCGAGCACGGCGCGGTGATTCTCGGCGACGAAGCGGAGGGCGGCGTCGATGTCCACGGAATCGTTCAGCCCCGGACCGCGTCGAGGACGGGAACGAGCTTGTCGATCGGCACGAACGTCGCACCGATGAGCTTGCGGTCGGCGAAGCGCACGATGCCCTCGCCGTCGATCACGAACACCGACCGACGCACGTTGATGAGCGGCGCGCCGACGCCGTACGCCTCGATCACCTTCTTGTCGACGTCGGCGAGCAGGGGGAAGTGGAACTGCTTCTTCTCGGCCCATTTCGCGTGGCTGTCGACGTCCTGGGGCGAGATGCCGAGCAACACCGCGCCGGTCGGCTCGAAGTCCTCGAAGTTGTCGCGGTACGAGCACATCTGGCGCGTACAACCCGGTGTGAAGTCGCCGGGATAGAACGCGAGCACGACCTTGCGCCCGAGGTACTCCGACAACGTGTAGTCGCGCTTCTCGCCGTCCTGGATGCCCGGCAGCGTGAAGTCCGGAGCCTTTTCGCCGACCTGGATCATGCGGTCACCGCCTCGAGTACGGAATCGGGAATGTCGAAGTTGGCGTACACGGCCTCGACGTCGTCGTGATCCTCGAGGGCGTCCACCAACCGGAGCACGGTCCGCGCCTGGCTCTCCGCGGCGAGCTCCACCGAGGTCGTGGGGATCATCGTGAGGTCCGACGAGCTGACCTTGTAGCCCGCCTCCTCGATGGCACTGCGGACCGCGTGCAGATCGGTCGGCGGCGTCGTGACGTGCCATGCGTCGCCGCCGTCCTCGACGTCGTCGGCGCCGGCTTCGGCCGCCGCGAGCATGAGCTCGTCCTCGTCGACGGACTTGTCGACGTTCACGATGCCCTTTCGCTCGAACTGCCACGACACCGCGCCCGGCTCTGCGAACGAGCCGCCGTTGCGGCTGAACAGGTTCTTGATCTCGGCGGATGTGCGGTTGCGATTGTCGGTGAGGGCCTGCACGATCACGGCGACTCCGCCCGGTGCGTAGCCCTCGTACGACACCTGCTCGTACACCACGCCTGCTTCTTCACCGGTGCCACGCTTGATCGCGCGCTGGATCGTGTCCATCGGCACCGAGTTGTCGCGTGCCTTGCCGATCGTGGTGCGCAGCGTCGCGTTCGATTCGACATCGCCGCCCCCGGCGCGCGCGGCGACCTCGATCTGGCGGATCAGCACCGCGAACAGCTTGCCGCGCTTCGCGTCGGCCGCGCCCTTCTTGTGCTTGATCGAATGCCACTTCGAATGACCGGACATGGATCACACCACCTCTTGCAAGAAACGTTGGTGCAGGCGGAGGTCACCTGACAACTCGGGATGGAACGACGAGAACCAGCAGTGCGCCTGGCGCCCGAGCACGGGCACGCCCTCGTGCTCGGCGAGCACCTCCACCGCCGGTCCCGCCCGCTCGACGACCGGCGCGCGGATGAACACGCCCACGAACGGCCCGCCCGTGAGCCCGTGGACGTCGAGGGCGACCTCGAACGACTCGCGCTGGCGCCCGTAGCCGTTGCGCCGCACCGTCACGTCGAGGACGTCGAGCGGCTGCTGGTCGGGACGGCCGTCGACGATGTCGTGTCCGCAGACGATCAGCCCGGCACAGGTCGCGAATGCCGGGAGGCCGGCGCGCAATGCATCGGTGAGCGGGGCGCGCAGTCCGGAGGTGTCGAGCAGCTTGTCGATGGTGGTCGATTCGCCGCCGGGCAGGAAGATCGCGTCGATGCCGGCGAGGTGTTCGGGCCGCTTGACGAGCGCGACGTCAGCGCCGAGGGCGCCGAGCGCTTCGGCGTGCTCGCGGAAGGCGCCTTGGAGCGCGAGAACCCCGACCTTCATGGGCTGGCGGCCTCATTCGCTCACCAGCCGCGATCGGCGAGCTTGACGTCGAGCGTGTCGATCTCCTCGCCGCGCATCGCCTCGCCGAGCCCCCGCGACACTTTGGCCAGGATGTCGGCGTCGTCGTAGTGCGTCGTCGCCTCGACGATCGCACGGGCCCGCTTGGCCGGCTCGTTCGACTTGAAGATGCCGCTTCCCACGAACACCGACTGCGCGCCCAACTGCATCACGAGCGCGGCATCGGCGGGGGTGGCGATGCCGCCCGCACAGAACAACGGCACCGGCAGCTCGCCCCGCTCGGCGACCTCTTCGACCAGCTCGATCGGCGCCCGCAGCTCCTTGGCCCACTGGTAACGCTCTTCGCCGCGGGCGATCTTGATGCGGTCGATGTCACCCAGGATCGAACGCAGGTGGCGCACCGCCTCGACGATGTTGCCGGTGCCGGCCTCGCCCTTGCTGCGGATCAGCGCGGCACCTTCGCTGATGCGCCGGAGCGCCTCCCCGAGGTTCGTCGCGCCACACACGAACGGCACCGTGAACGACCACTTGTGCACGTGGTGCGCCTCGTCGGCCGGCGTCAACACCTCGGACTCGTCGACGTAGTCGACGCTGAGCGCCTGCAGGACCTGCGCCTCGGCGAAGTGGCCGATCCGGCACTTCGCCATCACCGGGATCGTCACGGCCTTCTGGATGCTTTCGATCATCGACGGATCGCTCATGCGCGCGACCCCGCCGTCGCGGCGGATGTCGGCCGGCACGCGCTCGAGCGCCATCACCGCGACCGCGCCCGCGTCCTCGGCGATCTTGGCCTGCTCGGCGTCGACGACGTCCATGATGACGCCGCCCCGCAGCATCTCGGCCAGCCCCCGCTTCACGCGGGCGGTTCCGGTGGTGCGCTCGTCGGACATGCGCCGCAGTCTATGCCGCTGTTTGCAACGGAATCGCCCGTAGCGGGCGCCTCCGTTGCAAACGGGATCAGGGCGTGGTCGCGGGCGCGGCGGCCGGCGCGGTGACCGTGACGGCGTAGGTGGCGTCGGGGAGCTCGACCCAGGTCTGGCCGGGCGCGAGCTTGATCTCGGCACCCTTGGCGTCGAGCAGCCGCGCCGGCTTCGCCCGATCGGGTCGCTTCCACGTGCCCGTGATCACCTTGCCGCCGGTGAAGACCTGCAACTTGCCTTGACCGATCAGCTGCGCCTCGGCGCCGTACCCGCGCACGTCACCGCCGACGTAGCTCACCGTCATCACGACGACGTTCTTCGGCGTGAGGGGCGCGCCGGAGACGGTCTCCGGACTGCTGTAGAGGAAACGCTTCCACGTCGCGGACGCGGGGTCCCAGGTCCATGTCACGGCGAACGGACTGGCAAAACCGACACGTACGGTCGACACCGCGCCGCCGGACGCCGGCGCGCCGGCCTTGCGATAGGCGAACAGCGCCGGTGGCGGCTTCGGCTTGCCGCACTTCCCGTACATCTGGTCGACGTGCGCGTACAGGGTGAGCTCTTGCGTGCTGTGACGCGAGCGGTCGCGGAACATCAGCGGGCCGGCGCGTGACTCATCGAGCTGCACCACCGGTGCGGTGTTGATGCTGTCGATCGCGTATTGCGCGCCACCCGAATACGCGAACACGCCACCGATCGGCGTGACGAGGCTCTGATCGGTCTTGCGTACCGAGCGCACCGAACCGACGTCATTCGGTGCCTGGGAGTTGAAGATCGCCGCGAGCCGCGTATAGCCCCCCTCGACCACTTCCTCGTAGACCACGTCGGCCTGCTCGACGCCATGCTTCGGCAGCGACGCCGCGGTGTTGTCGATCTTCACCGTGACCGCACAGCGGTTCTTTGCCTCGTCCTGGGGATCGGGCCTGCCGGTGAGCGGCCAGACCAGCGGCGCGGCGGTCTTCTTGTTTGCTACCGGCGTGACGTTCTTCGCCTTGCTGCCACCGCCTCCGCAGGAGACGAACGCCAGCGCGGCCAACGCCACGACGAGCGCGACAACGAGAACCAGACGATCTCGACGCATCCCTACAGCTTGCTCCTACAGCGCTCCCGCTTGGTGGACCCGCTCACATGGCCTCGAGGGCACGGATCCTGTCGTCGATAGGGGGATGCGTGTCGAACAGGTGGTTCCACTTGGTGTGGCCCTTGTTCGACTCCTTGTCCAGCGGCTCCTCGATCCACAGGTGCGCAGTCGCCTTCGAAGACGTGTGCACCGACGTGTGGTCGTCTTCGAGCTTCTTGAGCGCCGAGATCAGCCCGGGCGGGTAGCGCGTCATCTGGACGCCCGAGACGTCGGCGAGATACTCGCGCCGCCGGCTCACCGCGAACTGCATGAGCGCGGCGATGATCGGGGCGAAGATCAACAGGACGAAACCGACGATCGCGAACACGATACCGAGCGGGTTGTTGCTGTCATTGTCGCGACCCCGCCCACCCGACCAGAACATGATCCGCAGGAAGAAGTCGGACAACAGCGCAATGATGCCGACCATCGTGACCGCGAGGGTCATGACGAGCACGTCGTAGTTGCGGATATGGCTCAGCTCGTGCGCGAGCACGCCTTCGAGCTCCACCCGGTTCATCTTCTCCAGCAGCCCGGTGGTCACCGCCACCGCGGCATGCTTCGGATTGCGACCGGTGGAGAACGCATTCGGTGCGGCATCGTCGACGATGAACAGGCGCGGCTTCGGGAGCCCGCTTGCGATGCACAGCCCTTCGACGATGTTGTGATACCGCGCGTACTGCACGGGATCGGCCGGGACCGCGTGCGACATCGCGAGCGCGACCTTGTCGCTGTTGAAGTACGAGATCCATGACGACACGATCACGATCACCGCGACGAGGATCAGCCCGACCCACCCGCCCCGGAGAAAGAAGTTGAACGCGGCGCCGACCGCGAACAGCAACAGTACGAACAAGAAGATCAAGAACACTGTCTTGCGCTTGTTCGCGGAGATCTGTTCGTACACGGATTAGCAGCAGATCAGAACTGCACCCTCGGCACCTCTTCCGCGCCTTGCTCGGCCTGGAAGAACTGCCGGGGTTGAAAGTTGAACATTCCCGCGATCAGGTTGCGGGGGAACGTCTGAATACCGGTGTTGAAGGTCTGCACGCTGTCGTTGTAGAACTGCCGCGCGTACGAGATGCGGTCCTCGGTAGAGGTCAGCTCCTCCTGCAGGTTCAAGAAGTTCTGGTTCGCCTTGAGGTCCGGGTACGCCTCCGAGAGCGCGAACAACTGGCGCAGCGCGCCGGTGAGGACGTTCTCGGCTTGGGCCTGCTGCTCGGGCCCTGCCTGCTGCTGGGCCTGCACCGCGTTGTTGCGGGCCTGCACGACGGCTTCGAGCGTGCCGCGCTCGTGCGAGGCGTAGCCCTTCACCGTCTCCACGAGATTCGGGATCAGGTCGTGCCTGCGCTCGAGCTGCACGCCGATCTGCGACCACGCCTGGTCGACGCGGTTGCGCCGCTTGACCAGACCGTTGTACATGACGACGAAGAACAGGATCGCCAAGACGATGATCACGACGATGATGATGATTGCAACCAACGATTGACCTCCCGCAAAGGGGTAATGCCGGCAGTCTATGGATCGCGGCCCGTCCTTCGAGTCACTGCTTTGCTGGTCACGCTCGCTGCTCGGCGGGATACCCGCCTCGCGGGCGCTCGCCTGCTCCTGCGAGCTCGCTGCTCTCTCCGCTTCGCTCGTCGCTTCACGACTCGTTGGAGAACAGCCACGAGGCGAGGCGGCCCATCCCCAGCTCGATCTCAGCCAATATTCGGTCGTGGAGGCCGCGTGACGCGCTCGCCACGACCGCGATGCCGTAGCCGTCACCCGATCCGACCACGGGATGATCGTCGATGGCGCGTCCGTCGGGCCAGGTCACGACGCCGCCCGCCTCCTGCACGATCAATGCCGCGGCCGCGACGTCGTACGGAAAGTTCGTGCAGACCGCGCCGTCGCCGGCGGCGCGAAAGCGGGGCTCGGTCTCGGGGAAGACGTCCACCACATGCCGACCGACGTCGACGTACGCGTCGAGCTGGCCGGTGACGATCCGTGTCATGTTGAAGGTCGCGGATCCGAGATCGAAATAGCCGCCGCGCATCGACGAACCATCGATCAGATCTTCGAGCACGACGGTCACCGGCATCGCCGGGCGCCCGCGCAGCCCGGCCGTCCAGAACAACGCGCCGAGGTCGGTGTTGCTCGACAGCCGGGCGGACACGCCGGCGTCCACACCGCGGCCCCGGCGGGCGACGAACCGTTGTCCCGACTTGATCTCGTGCACGACGCCGAGCTGCACGTCGCCGAGGGTCGCGTCGGGCGACGGCGGCACGACCGCCACCGAGACGCAGCACGACTCGAGGCCCGCGGCCGCGGGGCGCGTGCCGTCGATCGGATCGACGACGAGGATCGCGCGCGGCCCGCCGAACGCCACGTACCCGCGGTCTTCGGAGTAGTAGGCGATGTCTCCGGCTTCGGCGCAGCACGTCGCGAGCACGACCTCTGCGATCTCGTCGACCGCCATCGTGACGTCACCGCCCGGGGCGACGCCGACCCGCTCGCGGGCGGCCGGGTCACCGAGCGACGGCACGACGGCCGCACGTATGCGCGCCGCGACGTCGATCGCGAGCTCGGCGACGTTCGGATCGAGCGCGCCGCTCACGCGGCGGGAACCAGTGCTCTTTCGTACAGCTCGAGGTAGCGCTCGGCGAGCCGTCGCATCGAGAACTCCCCGGCGCGTTCGGCCCCGGAGACGACCAGCCGTTCTCGCAACGCGGGATCGTCGAGGAGACGGCGTATCGCCTCGCGCAGTGCGCCGACGTCGCCCGGCGGCACGAGCAGCGCATCCCGGTCGGCGCGGGCCACGTTCTGATAGCCCTCGATGGCCGACGCCACGATCGGGGTGCGCGCGGCCATCGCTTCCAGCAAGACGACGCCGAACGATTCGCCGTTCACCGACGGCGCGCAGAACACGGTCGCACCTCCAAGGCGGGCATTGCGCTCTTCGTCGGTGACGCTGCCGCACCACATGACGTCGGGCACGCGCCGAGCGCGCAGCTCGTCGGATTGCGGACCACCACCGAGGACCCAGAGCTGCGCATCTCGAGCGATGCCGTCCCATGCGTCGAGCAAGACCGCGAGTCCCTTGCGCGGCTCGTGCCGGCCCAGGAACAACACGGCCGGACGCGCCGACGGCGTCGGATCGGCGCTGGCGATGCGCTCGATCTCGATGCCGTTCCAGAGCACAAGGTAGTCGTCGCCCCAGTTCTTGATCGCGGTCTCGCGCGCGGACTCGGAAACGACGACGCGGAACGTCAGGTGCTGCATGACCGAGCGAAACGCCGGGCGGCTCCACTGGTGCAGGAGCTCGCCCGCCGCGTGGAACGTGCCGACCATCGGGCCGCGATAGCCGAGCAACGTGCTCAGGCAGGGTCCCGGCACGGCGGGCTCGTGCAGGTGGACGACGTCCGGCTCCATGCTCCGGAGCGCCTCGGCGGTGCGGCGAGCGGCCGCCCGGCCGGGCGCGATCGGCGCGATCGAGCCGTTCGATTCCCACTCGACTGTGGGCCCGACGCTGATGATCGACGGATCGGGCGGCGGCCCGTCGCACGGCGCCACGATCCGCACGTCGACGTCGAGCTTGCGCAGCTCGCGAGCCAATCCGAGCACCTGGCCCTGGACGCCCCCGGGCCGCGACATCGAGTAGGGGCACGTCATCAGGACCCTCATGGCGACGGCCAGACTTCCCTATGCACGGTCGCTCGGCCAGTTCGGCTGGAGCAGGTGCCATTGCTCCGGCGCGACGCGGATCAACTCCTCGAACTCGTCGGCAAGTCGTTGGGTGATCACCGCGATGTCGTCGCGCAGGCGTCCCTGCCGGTCGACGGGCACCGGTGGCCTCACCACCGTGCGATGCCCGCGTCCCGGCTCGAAGTAGACGGCGACGGGCAGGAGCGCGGCGCCGGTGCGCACGGCGAGGGTCGCCGGGCCGGCCGGGAGCGTCGTGACCTCACCGAAGAACTTCACGTCGACGCCGTCGCCGCTCAGATTGCGGTCGCACAACAAGCACACGATCCGGTTGTCGCGCAACGCGCGCAGGACGCGTGTCCCGACATCGGGACCGAGCGGCGCGACCTCGAGGCCCATCGAGCCCCGTTGCCGGGCGAACCAGTCGAGCAGCTCCGGCGGCTCGACCGCCTCGACGACCGCCAGCATGTGATGACCCTGCTCCGCCATCCACGCCGCCGCCCACTCCCAGCCGCCGAGGTGCGGTAGCGCGAGGATCACGCCGTTGCCGCGCGCGAGGCCGTCGGTGACCCGTTCGTAGCCCTCGATGGTGAAGTTCGGCACGATCTCGCCGGCGCGGACCTCGGCGGGGAGGCGCAGCATCTCGAGCCAGTAACGCCCGTAGAACTCGAAGACCTCGTCGACGACCCGGCGATCGGTGCGTCCGGTGACCCGATGCTGGTGGCGCGCCGCCATCCGCCTGTTCGCGCGTTGCGGCCATCCGCCCACCCGGCCGCCGATCCGCCCGACCGCGGGCACCGCCCGCACGGGAATCGCCGCAGCGATCCGCGCCCCGAGCCGGTACGCGCCGACGATGAGTTCGCCCCTTGCATGGGTCGACTCCACGCTCCGCTCCCTACGGTCGCTTCGCTGTCGTCTCGCCCCTTCCCCGGGGGGAACGCAACGCTACGGCCGCGCCCGGCGCCGTCCGGACGGGTGGCGCCGGCGCACACGCTCGTTGTCGACGCGCCGTGCGGTCCACCACGAACGCAGCGGCGTCGCGGGCCGGTCGACCTGCCGGGTGTGGGTCGGCCGCGGCGGGCGCGCCGCTTGCCGGTAGACCCGCACGAAGCGGTGGACGGCGGTGAACGCGGTCAGCACGAGCATGATCCAGAGGACCGGGACGAGGATGTCGAACGCGAGCGCGACGCCGAGGAACACGAATCGTTCGGCGCGTTCCATCAGGCCGCCGCGGGCGTCGAGGCCGAGCGACTCCGCCCGGGCCCGCTCGTAAGAGATCATCATCGAGCAGCCGGCGACCGCGAACGCAAGGACCGGGTAGTACGGCGAGCGATCCGCCAGGTACCAGGCGACGCCGCCGAACAACAGCGCGTCGGATGCGCGGTCCGCGACCGAGTCGAAGAACGCGCCGCGGGGGCTCGCCTGCCCGCTGCCCCGCGCGATCGCGCCGTCGAGCAGGTCCGCGACCCCCGACACGATGACACCGACGACCGCCCAGAGCAGATGACCGGACGCAATCAGCAGCGCGGTCGCGACCGAGCACAGGAGTCCGAACACGGTCAGGGCGTCGGCGGTGACGCCGAGATGGCGCAGTCGATCGCCGAGCGGTCCGAGACCCTGCTCGACGCCTTTGCGCCAGCGCCGATCGAGCATCTGCTGCTCCTTGTTGCCGTCGTCCCCGAGAAAGTCCTGGTCGGGTCGCTCTGCTCGCGTTCGCGAGCACACCTCCACGGTACCAAACCGCGATCCCGCTCCTGGTGGTCCCCCAAAGTGTCTTCGTACAATCTGCCTCCACGCCTGAAAACGACGCAGGGGGTCGAGGTTGAAGACGTATCCGAGCGCGCAGATCCGCAACGTCGCACTCCTCGGCCACGGTGGCGCCGGCAAGACGTCGCTCACCGAGGCGTTGTTGTTCTGTGCCGGCGCGATCCCGCGTGTCGGTCGGGTCGAAGACGGTTCGACCGTGTCGGACTTCGACCCCGAGGAGCAACGGCGGACGATCTCGGTGTCGCTCGCGCTTGCGCCGTTCGAGCTCGACGGCCACAAGGTCAACGTGCTCGACGCGCCCGGATACGCAGACTTCGTCGGAGACGTCGTTGCCGCGCTCCAGGCGGCCGACCTCGCGTTGTTCGTCGTTTCTGCAGTCGAGGGCGTCGAGGTGCAGACCGAGATCGCGTGGAAGCTCGCGGAGCAGCGCGGCATCCCGCGCGCGATCTTCGTCAACAAGCTCGACCGCGAGCGCGCGTCGTTCCAGCGCACGCTCGACACGCTGAAGGAGAAGTTCGGTGCGGGTGTCGCGCCGTTGCAGCTCCCGATCGGCGAGGAAGCGTCGCTCACAGGTGTCGTCGAGTTGCTCAACGACCTCGCCATCACGTACTCGGGCGGCGCGCCCAAAGGTGTGGAAGGCGAGGTGCCGTCGGAGATGGAGTCCGAGGAGCACACCGTGCACGAGGCGCTCGTGGAAGGCATCGTCGTCGGCGACGACGACCTGATGGAGCGCTACCTCGGCGACGAGCACATCGAGATCGAGGAGCTTGCGAAGGCACTGGCCGCAGGTATCGCGAGCGCGTCGGTCTTCCCCGTGCTGTGCGGGAGCGCGACGAAGCTCATCGGCATCGACCGGCTCGCGACGTTCCTCGTCGAGGAGGCCCCGGCACCGGCGACGGCCGACGGCACGCCGGGAGCACTCGTGTTCAAGACCATCGTCGACCCCTACGTCGGTCACGTGAACCTGTTCAAGGTCGTGCAGGGAACCGTGAAACACGACGACGTGCTGCTGAATACGCGCGCCAAGACCGATGAGCGCATGCACCAGCTCTTCACGATGCGCGGCAAGGAGCAGGACACCGTCAACGAGGTGCCGACGGGTGACATCGCCGCCGTGGCCAAGCTCGCCGACGTCGGGACCGGCGACGTGCTCGTGGCCAAGGGCACGACGCTCGACGTCGAGGTGCTCCCTTCGCCCGAGCCGCTGCTGGCGGTCGCGATCCACGCGAAGAGCAAGGGTGACGAGGACAAGCTCGCGAACGCGTTGCATCGCCTCCAGGAGGAGGACCCGGTGCTGCGCATCGAGCGGAACGCGGAGACGCACCAGACCGTGCTGCGGGGCATGGGCGAGACGCATCTTTCGATCGCCACCGAGAAGCTCGCCCGAAAGTTCGGCGTCGAGGTCGAGACCGAGGAGGTGCGCGTCGCATACCGCGAGACGATCGCCGGGACGTCAGAGGCCGAGGGCAAGGTGAAGAAGCAGAGCGGCGGGCACGGCCAATTCGCGGTGGCGTGGCTGCGGGTCGAACCGAAGGAGCGCGGCGAAGGGAACGAGTTCGTCGACGCCATCGTCGGCGGTGTGATCCCGCGCAACTTCATCCCCGCGGTGGAAAAAGGCGTGCACGACACCGAGGAGACCGGTGGCGCGTTCGGCTTCCCGGTCGTCGACGTGAGGGTCACGTGCTACGACGGCAAGCACCATCCCGTCGACAGCTCCGAGATGGCGTTCAAGACCGCATCGGCGATCGGCCTGCGCGACGCGCTCGGCAAGGCGAACCCGATCCTGCTCGAGCCGGTGAGCGAGCTCGTGGTGACGGTGCCCGAGTCGTACCAGGGCGACATCATGGGCGACCTGAACTCCAAGCGCGGCCGCATCCAGGGCTCGGCGTCGGTCGGCGGCGGTGAGGTCGAGATCGTCGCGCACGTGCCGACCTCGGAGGTGTTGCGCTACGCGATCGACCTCCGGTCGATGACCGGCGGCCGGGGCCGGTTCACTCGGGAGCACTCGCACTACGACCCGGTGCCCGCCCACCTCACCGACAAGATCGTCGCCGCCGCGAAGGACGCCAAGGCGTAGCTTCACCGGGCCTGCGCGCGGCTCACCGGGCCTGCGCGCGGCTCACCGGGCCTGCGCGCGGCTCACCGGGCCTGCGCGCGGCTCACCGGGCCTGCGCGCGGCTCACCGGGCCTGCGCGCGCAGGAGATCCCGGATCTCGGTCAACAGCTCCTCGCCGACCGTCAGCGGCTCCGTCTCCTCGGGCGTGGTACGCAGCCGCGCCATCATCGTCTCGTAGGCCTTGATGATGAGGAAGAGCACGAACGCGACGAGCACGAAGTTGATGATCGCATTCAGGAAGGTGCCGACGAGGATGCGTGAGTCGCCCACGTCGAAGCCGATGGCGTCGAAGCTGGGCTTGCCGAAGATGGCCGCGACGAACGGGAGCACGATCCCCTTCGTGAACGCGTCGACCACGTCCTTGAAGTACAGGCCGAGGATGAACGCGACCGCGAGCTGGAGCAGGTTGCCGCGCATGATGAACTTGCGGAAGTCGTTCAAGAACTCGCGCACGTCGCCTCCTGGGTGTGGGAAAGCGTCATGCTGTCGCGTTCAGCGGTACTGCGACCAGTCCTCGGGGTTCCGTTCGGTGTATTCACCGATGACATGGGCGTCGACCGCGTCGAGCTCGACGAGGCCGCGCGTCGCCGGGGGGTCCTCGGCGCTGTAGAGGAGGATGCGCCACGTCGGTCGCGACAACAGGCCCCGCCACCCGAGCTGCGCGGATGCATGCCCGACGGGGAACCCGACCGTGCGACTGGCGACCGCGAGCGCCTCCGTCTGATCGATCGCGAGCCGCCAGCCCGCGACGAAGTGGTATGCCGCGATCGCGAGCAGCAGGATCGCCCCGAACAGCAGCCCACGATTGGCGCTCGCGAGCGCGGCCCAGAGCACGCCGAGCCCGAGGACGGCATAGAGCGTCCCGGCGATCCGCCGACGGCGAATGTCGGGGAAGACGTACGGTCCGACGTAGGCGGTGACGTCGAGATCCTCAGGAAGGTCGTCGCCGTCTCCGTCGCCACTCACGCCGATCGACGCTAGCCCGACCAGACCGCTTTCAGCTTGTCGTAGCCGGCGCGGAGGCTCTCGGGCAGGACCCGCGTGTCCGCAATTGCGGTCATGAAGTTCGTGTCGCCGTTCCAACGGGGCAGCACGTGCACGTGCAGATGCCCGGGCACTCCCGCGCCGGCGGCCCGTCCGAGGTTGGCGCCGACGTTGGCACCGTCCGGGGTGTACGCGGCGTGGATCGCCCGGAGCGCGCGTGCCTGTGCACGTGCGAGCGCGACGTTCTCGTCGTCGGTGAGGTCGACGTAGCTCGCGACGTGACGCACCGGCGCGACCATCAGGTGCCCCGACCCGTACGGGAACAGGTTCATCACGGTGATCGTCGCGTCGGTGCGCTCCAACACCAGCGCTTCGGCGTCGTCGGTCGCGTGCACGAGGTTGCAGATCACGCAGCCGCCCGCGTCCAGCTCCCCGCCGGCGTTCGCCACGTACTCCGCACGCCAGTCTGCCCACAACCGCTCGAGACTCACTTGTGCTCGGCGACCTCGGCAGCGAGCTGCTCGACGAAGACGTCGACGTGGACGCCCTTGTCCGGTCGCTCGCTCCCCCGCTTGTTCACGCCGACGGTGCCCGCCTCGACGTCGTCGTCACCGACGACGAGGATGTACGGCACCTTTTCGATCTTTCCTTTGCGAATCCGCGCACCGAGCGCTCCCGCCGACCCGTCGAGGATCTCGGCGCGGAAACCTTCGGCTTTCAGCCGGTCGACGATGCGGAACGCGTACGCGTCGTGCCGGTCGCTTACTGGGACGACGACGGCCTGCACCGGCGCGAGCCACGCCGGGAACGCGCCGGCATAGTGCTCGACGAGCACTGCGAAGAATCGTTCGATCGAGCCGAACAACGCCCGGTGGATCATGATCGGCGTGTGCCGCTCGTTGTCGGCGCCGACGTAGCTGATGTCGAAGCGTTTCGGCGTCTGGAAGTCGAGCTGGATCGTCGACATCTGCCAGGTGCGGCCGATCGCGTCACGCGCCTGCACACTGATCTTCGGCCCGTAGAACGCGCCGCCGCCTTCGTCGAGCACGAGGTCGAGGTCCTTTCCCGACGCGACCTTCCGCAGTACCTCGGTCGCTTCGTCCCACTCCTCGTCGGACCCGACCGCCTTGTCGGGGGGCTTGGTGGACAGCTCCAGATAGAAGTCGTCGAGGCCGTAGTCGCGCAGCAGATCGAGCACGAAGTCGAGCAGCGACGCGAGCTCACCCGCCATCTGCTCCTTGGTGCAGAAGATGTGCGCGTCGTCCTGGGTCATGCCGCGCACACGCGTGAGTCCGTGCACAACGCCCGACTTCTCGTAGCGGTACACCGAGCCGAACTCGAAGAGTCGCAACGGCAGCTCGCGGTAAGAACGCGTGCCGTGCCGGTAGATCAGCACGTGGAACGGGCAGTTCATCGGCTTGAGGTAGTAGTTGGTTCCCTCGCCGCCCTGCCCGCCCTCTTCGAGGTGCATCGGCGGGAACATGCCATCGGCGAACCAGTCCAGGTGACCCGAGGTCTGGAACAAGCCTTCTTTCGAGATGTGCGGCGTGTTCACGAACGAGTATCCGGACGCCTCGTGACGCTGCCTGGAGTACTCCTCCATGATGCGGCGCACGAGCGCGCCCTTCGGGTGGAACACCGCGAGCCCCGAGCCGATCTCCTCGGGGAACGAGAACAGATCGAGCTCGACACCGAGCTTGCGGTGGTCGCGCTTTTCGGCTTCCACGAGCCGATGCAGATGCTCTTCGAGCGCAGCCTTTGACTCCCACGCGGTGCCGTAGATGCGTTGGAGCATCGGGCCTTTTTCATTGCCGCGCCAGTAAGCGCCCGCGACCTTCGTCAGCTTGAAGGCGCCGATCCGCCCGGTCGACGGGACGTGCGGGCCGCGGCAGAGATCGACGAAGCGCACCTGAGCATCGTCCACGTTGCGGTACACCGAGACCCCTGCGCCGTCGTCCCCACCGACCTCGCTGGCATCCTCCGCCGAGGCGTCACCCCCGCGCACCTTCTCGATGATCTCGCGCTTGTACGGCTGGTCCGAGAACAGGGTCAGCGCATCGTCGTAGCTCAACTCGTCGCGCACGAACCGCTCGTCGGCCTTCACGATCTTGCGCATCTCGTCCTCGATGCGGGCGAGGTCGTCCTCGGAGAACGTCCCACCGCCCGGGAGGTCGAAGTCGTAATAGAAGCCGTCGGTGATTGCGGGACCGATCGCATACTTGGCACCGGGAAACTGACGCGTCACCGCTTCGGCAAGGACGTGCGCGCTGGAGTGGCGCAGCACTTCGCGGCCGTCGTCGGAGCCGGCGACGACGATCTGGAGCTGCGTGTCCCGCTCGAGCGCCTTCGACAGGTCGACCCACTCGCCGTCGGCTTTGGCCGCGACCGCCGCCTTGGCGAGCCGGGAACCGATCTGGGCCGCGACGTCGGAGGGCGTCGTCCCCCGCGGATACTCCCGGCTCGAACCGTCGGGAAGCGTGACGCTGATCTGCTCGCTCATCGGGATCTCAGTCGGGGGATCGCAGCCGGCCAGATGGATATCTGGTCGAGGCTACCAATGCCTCAACGCCCGAAAGCGGAGGTTCCGGCTCAGACCACGACGAGCGCGATGACGCACCAGATGATCACGACCGCGAACACGAACCACTCGAGAAGGTTCGTTCGGCGATCCGCTGCGAACATGCACCTGAAATACACGTGCCGCGCGTCGCGCGCCAACGCGAAGGTCCGGCATATGGGACGGTGAGTTCGAGACGGCGCAAAAAATTCTTGCCGGACCGCGCGCGTATTGGTTGACCCTGGATATCAGCGCGCGGCACCGATGCTGATCGGCCGTTCGAGGTCGATGCCGAGCAACCGTCCGAGCTCGCACAACACGGCATGCGCGTTCGGGTCATCACCTCCGGACAGGATCGCGCTGGCGAGATCGTCGAGCGCGTCGAGCGCGCGGGGTGTGTCGAGGTCATTGTCGATCGCGTCGCGCACCCGCTGCGCGAATGGCGTCGGGTCGGGACCGGTCGCACGTTCGGCCGCGGCGAGCAATCGATGGAGTAGCGCGGTGCCCTCGTCGAGGTCCGTGTCGTACCAGTCGAACCCGTGGCGGTAGTGGTGACGGAGCAACGCGAGCCGGATCGCACGGGAGTCGGCGGCCTTCAACAGGTCGCTGACGAACACGAGGTTGCCGAGCGACTTCGACATCTTCTCGCCCTCGTAGTTCACCATCGCGGAGTGCAGCCAGTGCTTGACGAACGGGCGGCCGGTGATCGACTCGCTCTGCGCAATCTCGGACTCGTGGTGGGGAAAGATGAGGTCGGTCCCGCCGCCGTGCAGGTCCAGCGTGGGCCCGTTCTCGTGCATCGACATCGCCGAGCACTCGATGTGCCATCCGGGTCGGCCGACGCCGAACGGCGCGCGCCAGGCAGGTTCGTCGGCGAGCGACGGCTGCCACAGGACGAAGTCGAGTGGCGCCCGGCGGTGCGGGTCGTCGGGGTTCCCACCGCGCTCGCGCGCCAGCCGCACCATCTGCTGTTCGGGATAGTGCGACAGCTCGCCGTAGGAGGGGAACGTCGAGACGTCGAAATACGCGGTGCCGTGCGTCAGGTACGCGTGGCCCGACTCGAGCAGTTTGGCGACGAGCTCGATGATCTGGTCGATCGCTTCCGTGGCGCGCGGTTCCGCGATCGGGGGCCGCATCTCCAGCGCGGCCATGTCGCTGTGGAAACGGGCCATCTCGGCGTCCGCGAGCTCGAGGTACGGCACACCGAGCTCGCGGGCCTTGGGGAGTATCGAGTCGTCGACGTCGGTGATGTTGCGCACCATCCGCACCTCGTGGCCGAGCTCCTCGAGCCGGCGTATCAACACGTCGTACGTCAGGTAGGTCGCGGCGTGGCCGAGGTGCGTGGAGTCGTACGGCGTGATACCGCACACGTACATGCGAACGATGGACGGGGGCTCGAACGGCACGACGGCCCGACGGGCAGTCTCGTACAGCCGCATCACCACGGCGTCACCCTACTCGGGCCACGTCTTGCCGAATCCCGATACGTCGAGGACCCGTCCGGTGAAATCGGTGTCGATCTGCGCGGCAAGTGCCGCGACCGGCGCGACCACCGCGTCGGGTGTGGTCCAGCTCGACCAGTCGAAGTCCTCGCCGAGCTCGCGCGTCGACATCTCCGTCTTCACCGCGCCGGGACGCAGCGCGTTGACCGTGATGCCGAGCGGACGCAGCTCCGGCGCGATCGCACTCGTGAAACGCTCCATCGCGGCCTTGGCGACCGCGTAGAACAGATAGCCCGGCGGCATGAACGGCGTGCTCGCGTGTTCGGCGCCACCCGACGAGATGTTCACGATGCTTCCGCCGCCCTGCTTGGTCATGTGCGGCGCGACGGCGCGGCACAGGAGATAGAGACTCCGCACGTTGATGCGCATCGACGAGTCCCATTGCTCGACCGTTGATTCCTCGAACGAGACGCGCGTGCCGGCCATCGCGTTGTTGACGAGCACGTCGACGCGTCCGAGCTCTCGCACCGTCGACTCGACGAGATCTTCGATGTCGCGGGGCTTCCCGATGTCGCACCGGATCGCGAGCGCAGTGCCGCCGGCGGCGCGGATCGCTTCGGCCGTCTCCGTGATGCTCCCCGGCAGCGCGTCGGGGCCCGCCTCGGACCCCTGCGTGCGCGCCGCGCAAACCACCGCGGCGCCGAGCCGTGCCAGACCGAGGGCGAGACCCTTCCCGATGCCGCGCGACGCGCCGGTGACGACGACCACCCGGCCGCGCAGGTCCTCCATGCGTCAGACCGTCGTCAGCCGCAGGCTCGCGCGCATCTTGTGGCGGACGTTGATCGTCAGGAGCACCGCGGCAAAGGTCTCCATGCCCACCGCGTTGCGCAATGATCCTCCGTCGAGCGGCCGCAGGTTCGGGATGGAGCGGGTGATCTCCATGAGCGTCACCTTGGCGTCGTCCTCGTCGCCGAGCACGACGACGTCGCTCTCCATCTCGCGATCGAGCGCCGCGAACTCGGCGGCGGGGACGAGGTGGAACGCGGTGCACACCCGTGAGCGCCACAACAATGCCTGGATCTCTGCGGCAACCGACCCGTGCGGCGGAAGCACCGCGTTGAACTCGTTGCCGTTCTTCACGAGGTTGTTCGCCATCGACACCACGATCTTGCCGGGCAGCCGCTCGGCGTGCTCCTGCACGGTCGGGATGGCGGACTCCGCGTGGACCGCGAGCAGCACGACAGGCGCGTCGCACGCCCACGCGTTGTCGCACGCGATGAGGCGGCCCGCGACGCGGTCGCCCCACTCCTTCTCGAGCTCGTCGACGGACACTCTCGCCTTGTCGACCGCGCGCGATCCGAACAACACCTCGTGTCCGACGCTGGCGAGACGCGCGGCAAGCCCTCTGCCGGCCGGTCCCGTCGCCCCCAAGATCCCGATACGCATTCGTGGGAGGATACTCATCTATGAAATTCGGTCTCATGTTCGCCAACGCCGGCCCTTTCTGCGAACCCGAGAACGCGGTCGGGATCGCGAAGCTCGCGGAAGAGCTCGACTTCGAATCGTTGTGGACGGTCGAGCACGTCGTCGTCCCTTCGGGCTACCAGTCGGCATATCCGTACTCCCCCGACGGACGGATGCCCGGCGGCGAAGACGTGCCGATCCCCGATCCGTTGATCTGGCTCGCATACGTCGGCGCGGCGACGACACGCGTGCGCCTGGCGACAGGCATCCTGATCCTGCCGCAACGCAATCCGGTGATCCTCGCCAAGGAGCTCGCGACGCTGGACCGCCTAACGAGCGGGCGGCTCGAGCTCGGCGTCGGCGTCGGGTGGCTCCAAGAAGAGTTCGACGCGCTCGGTGTGCCGTTCGAACACCGCGGCCCGCGCACCGACGAGTACATCGACGTGCTGCGTCGCCTGTGGCGGGAGCCCGAGACCGCGTACGACGGCACGTTCACGCGCTTCGCCGCGTTGAAGTCGTTCCCGAAGCCGGCATCGGCCGTCGGGCCACCGATTCACATCGGCGGGCACACCAAGGCCGCGGCGCGCCGCGCCGGCCGGATCGGCGACGGCTTCTTCCCGGGCCGCGCCGGTGACGAGCTCGACGTACTGCTCGACGAGATGCGCAACGCCGCGGTCGACGCGGGCCGCGCTCCCGACGAGATCGAGATCACGTCCGGTGGCGCCCTCGATCTTGACGCGGTGAAGAAGGCTGCCGACCTCGGTGTCGCGCGCTACATCGTCCCGCCGCTCGGCTTCGACCTCGAGACCTTGCGCACCAACCTCGGCAAATTCGCCAAGAACGTCATCGCGCACGCGTAGTCCGTCGACGTGTTTGGACGCGTAGCCCGCTCCTGGCGGGCTGAGCGTCCAATCAGATGGACGCGTTCAGGCGATGCAGTCGGCGCCGAAGAGGATGCGGAGCTCGGCGAAGAGGCCGTTGCGGGCGTCGCAGCGGAACTCGTCGCCCAGCCGCAGCACGGTCTCCTTGTCGGGACCGGCGAGGTGCACCAGCACGGGACTGTCACCCTGGTGCGCGGCGAGAATCGCCTTCAGCTTGGTGACCCGTTCGCCGTCGAGCGCACCGACCTTCACGCGCACGCGCACGGGCGGTCCGCTGTCGACGTGCACCTCGGGACGGGTCACCTCCATCGCGATGAGCTTCGGCGAGTCCTCGCGCCCGTCGACCCGCCCCTTCACCGTGACGATCGCGTCGGGACCGAGCAGCTCGCCGTACTGCAGCATCGACTTCGGGAACACCATGACCTCGATCGCGGCGGCAAGGTCCTCGAGCACGAACGTCGCCATCAGGTCGCCGCGCTTGGTGTACTTGCGCTGCAAGGCGGTGACGACGCCCGCGACGGTTCGCATCGCGCCGTCGTCGAGGTCCGCCAGGTCCGCCACCGAGCAGTCGACGAGGCGGCGCAGCGCCCGCTCCGCACCCATCAGCGGGTGGTCGCTCACGTAGAGCCCGAGCATCTCCTTCTCGGCCCGCAGCCGCTCGTTCTTGTCGAACTCGATGTCGGGGATCGGGAGCCGGTCGTCGAACACCGGGGCATCGGCGTCGTCGCCCGCGCCGGCGCTCTCGAAGAGGCTCATCGTGCCCGCGTCGCGTTCGCGCCGGCGCCGCAGCGCGGTGTCGACGATCTGCTCGAACGCCGTCAGCAGGCCCTTGCGCGGGTGGCCGAGGGAGTCGAACGCGCCGCCGTTGATCAGCGACTCGATCGTGCGCTTGTTCAGGACCGACGGCTCGACGCGCCCGCAGAAGTCGTGGAAGTCGGTGAAGGGTCCCGCGGCGGCGCGCTCTTCGATCAGCAATGACGCGACGCCCTCGCCGACGTTCCGCACCGCGGACAGCCCAAAGCGAATCGCATGTGACTCACACGCGAAGTCGCTCTGCGACGCGTTGACGTCCGGGACCAGCACGGGGATCTCGAGCTGGCGGCACTCGTTCAGGTACACGGCGGCGCGGTCGAGGTTCGTCTTCACGCTCGTCAGCAGCGCGGCGAGATACTGCACCGGGTAGTTGGCCTTCAGCCACGCGGTCTGGTACGTGATGAAGCCGTAGCCGACGGTGTGTGATTTGTTGAACGAGTAGTCGGCGAACGGCTCGATCTTGTCGAAGTAGCTCTCGGCGAACTCCTTGGAGTGGCCGTTGCGCACACACCCGTCGACGAACTTCGCCCGTTCCTTCTTGATCAGCGCGCGGATCTTCTTGCCGGTCGCCTTGCGCAGATTGTCGGCTTCTTCGAGCGTGTAGCCCGCGAGCTTCTGCGCCACGCGCATCAGTTGCTCTTGGTAGATCATCAGCCCGTAGGTGGGCCCGAGGATCTCCTCGAGGTCGGGGTGGTCGAAGCTGACCGGCCGGCGCCCGTTCTTGCGCTCGGCGTACTCGGTGTGCCAGTTCTGCGCCATCGGGCCCGGCCGGTACAACGCGAGGACGGCCGACACGTGCTCGAACGTCGTGGGCGCCATCGCGCGCAGCAGCGCGCGCATCGGCCCACCTTCCAGCTGGAACACCCCGATCGTGTCGGCGCGCCGCAGGAGCTCGAAGGTCTTGACGTCGTCGAGAGGCAGGTCGTCGATGTCGGGCCGGAAACCCGTCGACGCCTCGATGAGGTTCAGCGCGATCTCCATCGCGTCGAGGTTCCGGAGGCCGAGAAAGTCCATCTTCAACAGCCCGAGATCCTCGACCCCGTGCATCTCGTACTGCGTGACGATCGGCGCGTCCTCTTTGGCGGTGCCCGGCTCGGGCTTGCGCTGGATCGGCAGGTACTCGGTGAGCGGCTCGCGCGCGATGACCACGGCGGCGGCGTGGATCCCGTCCTGGCGGCGCAGACCCTCGAGTCCGCGCGCGACGTCGATGACCCGCCGCGCGTCCGGGTCGTCGCCGTACAGCTGGCGGAGGTCGGTCGCCATCTTGTAGCCGTCGCCGTACTTCTCGTTCTTCTCGAAGCATGCGTGCAACGGCGTGTCGCGCCCCATGATGAGCGGTGGCATCAGCTTCGCGATCTTGTCGCCCATGAGGTACGGATAGCCGAGCACGCGCGCCGCGTCGCGCACCGCGGCCCGCGCTTTGATCGTCGAGAACGTGATCACCTGCGCGACGTGGTCGTGTCCGTACTTCTGCGCCGCATAGCGAATCATCTCGCCGCGGTAGCGCGAGTCGAAGTCCATGTCGATGTCGGGCATCTGCTTGCGACCGGGGTTGAGGAACCGCTCGAACAGCAAGTCGTACTTGATCGGATCGATGTCGACGATGCGCAGACAGTATGCGACACACGACCCGGCCGCGCTCCCCCGCCCAGGCCCGACGCGGATGCCACGCGACTTGGCGTAGCGCACGAGGTCCCAGACGACGAGGAAGTACGCAGGGAACCCCATCGACGTGATCACGCCGAGCTCGTACTCGATCCGCTCGAGCACGTGCTGCGGGGGCGAACCGTCGTAGCGTTCCTTCGCGCCGTGGATCGTGAGCTCCCGGAGATAGGAGTTCTCGTCGTAACCCTCGGGGACCGGGAACGCCGGCAACACCGCCTGGTTGAACTCGAGCTCGACCTCCGAGCGCTCGGCGATGAGCAGGGTGTTGTCACACGCGTCCGGCGCCTCGCGGAACACGTGGCGCATCTCGGCCGCGCTCTTGATGTAGAAGTCGTTTCCGTCGAACTTCAGGCGGTTGGGCTCGCTCTGGAGCGCGCCCGTCTGCACGCAGAGCAACGCGTCGTGCGCCTCGGCATCTTCTTTGTGGGTGTAGTGGCTGTCGTTCGTCGCGAGCAGCGGCGCCGACAGCTTGCGGGCGATGTCGAGCAGCGGCCGCAGGACCGTGGCGTCGTCCTCCTGGCCGTGATCCTGTAGCTCGACGAAGAAGTGCTCGCGGCCGAAGATGTCCTGGAAACGCCCCGCGGCTTCGAGCGCGGCCTCCGCTTCGCCCTTCAGGATCAGCTGCGACACCAGCCCGCCGAGGCAGCCGGTCGTCGCGGTGATCCCGGCCTTATGCCGCTCGAGCAGCTCCCAGTCGCTGCGCGGCTTGTAGTAGTAGCCCTCGAGGAAGGCGCTGCTCGCGATCTTGATGAGGTTGCGGTAACCCTCGTTGGTCTCGGCGAGCATCGTGAGGTGGAAGATCTCGTGCTCGCTGCGCTTGGGGCGGTCGAACCGCGACGTGTTGGTGAAGTAGCCCTCGATGCCGAGGACGGGCTTGATGTCGGCGTTGCGCGCGGCCTCGTACATCGGCAGGGCGCCGTACATGTTGCCGTGGTCCGTGATTCCCACCGCGGGCTGGCCGTCGGCGGCCGCCGCCGCGACGACCTCCCCGATCCGCGACGCACCGTCGAGCATCGAGTACTCGGTGTGCAGATGCAGATGTACGAACGAATCGCCCACGATCACTCCGCCACGATCACTCCGCTATCCCCAGGCCCTGTGGATGAACCTGTGGATGAATCACACGCCTGTGATTCGAGGATATGCCGCGGAAGAGGTCGCGGCAAGCGACCGCCTCCGAGCGGGCTCAGTCCCCCGTGCGGCCGTCGATCTGCTCGCGCATCACATCCAGGTGACCCGCGTGGCGCGCAGTCTCCTCGATCATGTGGACCAGGATCCACCGCAGCTTGACGCGGCCCCGAAAGGTGGTGTCGAGCGCGCTGAGGTCGTCGAGGGTCGCGGCACCGGCGACGACGCTGCGGGAGTGCGCGCACGCGTCGGCATACTCGTCGACGACCGACGCGACGGTGTCGTCGTCGTGCAACTGGAACTCGCCGTGGTCGTCGAGATCCTGACGCACCGGATTGCCGAGGAAGGTTTCGTCGAACCATCCGTATTCGACCGCGGCCAGGTGCGCGACGACACTGAGCGGGCTGAGTCCCGTCGGCGTCATGACCCGAGTCGCGTCCTCGAGCGTGAGGTCCTCGACCTTGCGCGCAACAACCGCACGGTGCCAATCGAGGAAACCGTTGAGCATCTCGCGCTCATCGGCGCGAGCCCCGAGATCGGTCACGGCGCGCATCGCAACGAGCGGATGCATGTGGGTCGGGAGCTCAAGAGCTCACTCCCCGCCCCCGCGCGCGGCGAGCATCGGCACCAGCATCTCGTCGGCGGTCAGCGACCCGTGCCCCGAGCGCAGCTGCTGCTCGTTCGGGAGCGCGGGATCGACGAATGCCACTGCGTCTCGTGCCGCGAGCACGACGTCACCGAGACGGCCGGGGACGGTTCCCGTCGCGCCGCCCCCGAGCAATTGCTGGTCGAGCAGCTCGGCGCGTGACCACACCCACCCCCGCTCGCCCACTTCATTGCGCGCCACCGCGAGCAGCTCGCGCGCCGCGCCCCGGTGCGCGTAGCAGTACCGGAAGCGGCCATCGCCGGCCATCGCCGCGCAGCGCGACGCCACCTCGGGCAACGTCAACCATGCATCCCGTTCGAGATG
Source organism: Acidimicrobiia bacterium (assembly GCA_038238245.1). Lineage (GTDB taxonomy): Bacteria > Actinomycetota > Acidimicrobiia > IMCC26256 > PALSA-610 > DASQHW01. The sequence goes on along the minus strand of JBBRXX010000024.1, from coordinate 27,362 downwards.
CACCTGCCCGTGATCCGACGTGACGAGCAACGCCGTGTGCGAGGGCAGTGCATCACGGAGCTCGGCGACGATCCGGTCGGCGTCCGCGAGCTCCCGCTCGTACACGCGATCGTGCAGACCGAACTCGTGCGCCACGGTGTCGACGCCCGGGTAATACGCGTACACGAGTCGCTCACCCTCTTCGACGCAACGCACGGTGTGCTCGATCAGCGTGGCGTTCGTGTGCCAGCCGACGAACCGCGACCCGCGCAGGTGGGCCTGGGTGAAGCCACTGTTCCGGAATTCCGCGCGCGTGACGACCGGCACGGGGCGGCCGAGGAATGCGGTGTGGCGTTGCACATCAAACGGGTCGGGCGGCTTCGCGCCTGCGTCCACCGACCATCGCAGCACATTGAGCACGTGGGCCCCGACGAGCATCCGATAACCCACGATGCCGTGCTGCGCCGGCGCCAGGCCGGTGGCGATCGACGTGAGGGCGGTCGCGGTGGTCGCGGGCAGGACCGTGGTGATCGGTCCTCCTTCCATTGCCGCGAGCGTCGGCATGCGCGTGCGGTGCTCCTCGATCGCGTGCCATCCGAGACCGTCGAGCACCAACAGCACGACCTGGTCTGCGTCGCGAACCACGGTCGGGAGCCAGGATGCGTCACGGGCACCGAGCAGGGCCGGGACGAGGCCCGCGACTGACGCACCGTCGAGCGCCGGGACGACCGCACCCGCCAAACCGGAAGTCACCGAGCCAGCGTAGGGCGTGGGGTGGGAACCGGAAGGGAGCGACGCGCGGCGGGTACGGGTGGGAGACGCCTCGTCAGCCGCCGCTCCATCCGGTCGCGCGCGACGATGGACGCATGAAGGTGTCCACGCGCGGCGACTACGCGGCTCGCGCACTGCTGTCCCTGGCGCTGCACGGGAGCGACCGGCCGACATCGGTGAAGGAGATCGCCGAGCGGACGCACCTCCCGCAGCCCTATCTCGAGCAGATCCTGCTCTCGGTGAAGGGGGCCGGCCTCGTACGCTCCAAGCGCGGCGTCGGTGGCGGCTACGTGCTGGCCCGCGCGCCCGAAGAGATCACCCTCGCCCAGATCGTTGCCGCCGTCGAAGGGCCGCAGCTGCCCATGCAGGAGCACCCGGACCACTGCGAAGGCCACTGCGTGCTGCAAGAAGTCTGGGTCGGCGTCGACGAAGAGACGCGCCACGTGCTCGATCGGGTGACGTTGCGAGACCTGGTCGACCGCACCCGCGTCGGGCACCCCGAAGCAGTGCCGCCCGGCGTGCGCTGATCGTCACCCCGGCGTGTCGCTCGCGCCCAGGCGATCGAGCACCGCCTGCAGCTCGATCGGGAGTGCCTCCTCGAATCGCAGCTGCTCGGCGGTGACCGGATGCGCGAACGCCAAAACGGCCGCGTGGAGGAATGGACGGCCGAGCGGGAGCGGGTCGCGTGCACCGCCGTAGGTCCCGTCACCCGCGACCGGGTGTCCGATCGCCGCGAGGTGCACGCGGATCTGATGCGTGCGCCCCGTCTCGAGCCGGCACACAAGCAGCGAGCAGACCGGATCGTCGTACACGGCGCGCACCTCGTACTCCGTGCGCGCGGGTTTGCCGGCCTCACGGACCGCCATGCGCGTGCGGCGTGACTCCGACCTTCCGATCGGCGCGTCGATGAGACCGCGCGGCGACGCGAGCCGGCCCCACACGAGCGCGAGATAGCGACGCTCGATCTCGTGCGCGGCGAGCGCGGCGACCAGCGCGTCGTACGCACGTGCAGAACGGGCCGCGACGAGCAGCCCGCTGGTGTCGCGATCGAGCCGGTGCACGATGCCGGGCCGCATCGGATCCCCGACGGCCGCGATGTCCGGGAAGCGGGCGAGCAAGCCGTTGACGAGCGTGCCGCGCGCGTGCCCGGCGCCGGGGTGCACGACGAGGTCGGCGGGCTTGTAGACGACCACGACGTCATCGTCGGCGTAGCGCACGTCGAGCTCGACGGCCGGGTCGGCCTCGGGCGGCGCGTCGGGCTCCGGCTCGGCGAGCAGCTCGATGACCGCGCCCTCGCGCAGCCGGTGACTCTTGGCGACGGCGCGCCCGTCGACGAGCACACTTCTGTCGTCGAGCAGCGTCTGGACTGCGGCTCGCGGCCAACCTGTGAGCAACGCCACCGCCCGGTCGAGGCGCTCCCCTCCGAGCGCGGCCGGCACGACGAAGGACTCGGTCACAGGTCGCGGGCGAACATCGTCCGAATGACGAGCACGATCGCGCCGATGGTCACGCACGAATCGGCGACGTTGAACAGCGGCCACCATCCGACCGAGACGAAGTCGACCACGTAACCGCGGAGGAACCCCGGCGACCGTGCGAATCGATCGGTGAGGTTGCCGAGCGCGCCTCCGAGCACGAGCACGAGCCCGATGATCACCCACCGGTCGGACGCGTGGCGTACGGCGCGCGCGATGAGCGTCGTGATCACGATCGCCAGGATCGCGAGGACGGGCGTGTATCCCTGGAAACGACTGAACGCGCTCCCGGAGTTGCGCGCCAGCTCGAACTTCACCGTGTCGCCGAACACGTGCACAGGTCCGTCGGCCAGTGTCGCCACCGCCCACGCCTTGGTCAGCTGGTCGACCGCGACGATCGCGCCGACGGCGGCGACGACCCATACAGGACGCGCGCGTACCTCGGATGTGGCCGCGCTATCGCCGCCGTTCGCCACGAGCCTTGCACTTCACGCACTGCTCGGCCCACGGGATCACTTCGAGACGCGCGACGGGGATGCGATCACCGCACGTCACGCACAGCCCGTAGGTGCCCTTGGGCATCCGTTGCAGCGCGCGCTCGATGTCGTCGACGGTCTGGCGCGCGCTCGCCGACAAGGCGAGGTCGCGCTCGCGCTCGACGCTGACCGTGTCACCCTCGCCCGACTCCTCGTCGAACTGGGTATCGCCCTGCTCGCGCTCGCTGGCCAGCTGCTCGGCCTCGGCCTGCAGCTCTTCGGCCTGGCGGAGGTGCCGGCCGCGCTCCTCCTCGAGCCGCTCTTTCAGCTTCGCCAGTGTGCTCGGCGCGAGCGGCGGCGGGAGCTTCTTCGGGGGCGGCGGCTTCGGGGGCGGCGCCGCCTTGACGGCCTTGGCCGGCTTGACGACGACTTTGGGGGCCTTGACGACGGCCTTCGCCTTCGTCGCCACGGTCTTCGCCGCCGATTTTCCGGCGGACGCCTTCTTCGGGGGCGCGCCCTTCTTCGCGGCCGGGACCTTGGCGGGCGCGCCCTTCTTCGCCGGCACCGCAGCCTTCTTCTTGGGGCCATTCGGCTTGGCCGCGGTCTTCTTCGCGGGCACCGCCTTCGCCCGCGCCGCGCCCTTCGATGCCGCGGCCTTTTTCTTGGCCCCCCCGGCCTTCTTGGCCGGCGTCGCCTGCTTGGAGGCCGATTTCGCGACCTTCTTCGCCGGGGCCACCTTCTTGGTGGACGGCTTGCCCTTGGCCTTCTTGGTACTGGCCATGCTTCTCTCCGGCCCGGTGCCGCCGGGCTCGATCTGGCGGATGCTTCCCGGTCGGCCAGATCGCCGCCCCGGGGGCACTTCCGGGCACGGTCCCCGGAAGGCGCCGGAGTGTAGCCCCGGGGCTCAGGCGTTTCGGTCATCCCCGCCGGCGCGCGGGCTCACGAGGTCCCGGATGCGCGCGGCGGTGACGGTGACACCACCGGCGACCGCAGCGATCTCCGCACGACGCGGTGAGCGGAGGCGACAGCCGGAGCGAACTCGCCGGAGCAGCCGAGCGACTGCGGGCCGGGTATCCCGGCCCGCAGCGAGCGCGACCAAGTTAGATGTAGACCCAGACGGTTGTGCCGAGGGGCAGGGTGTTGCTGGCCCACAACCAGTTCATCGCGGTGTTCGACACGCGCACGCATCCGTGCGACGCGGGATACGGCGGCACGCTCGTGTAGCCGTGGATGGCGTGGCCCTGCCACGTGAAGTACTTGGGACGCCAGAGGGTGCCGAGCGGTCCGTGGTCGGGTCCGTCGACCTGGCGGATGAGGGTGAACACGCCCTCGGGCGTGTGGGCACTGCCGCTGTTGCTGCCTTCCACGTAGGGATGGTCCGAGCCCGAAGAGATGTTGAATGTCCACGTCGCGGTGCCGTTGTTGGTGATCATCATCACCTGACGCGTCTTGTCGATCTCGACGACGTAGCCGCTCGTGGACCGGGGCCGCGGTCGTTGCGCGCTCATGAACGCGGCTTGTGTCGGCGCGTCGACGGTTCCCGTGCGCGGGAGCCCCTGCCACTTCTGGAACGCGTACACCGCCTGTTGGGTGAGATCGTCGTACACGCCGTTCACACCCGGCAGCCAGTAGCCGAGCGACACCAGGCGGTTCTGGAGATTGCTCACGGCCGAACCCGACGCACCGGGCCCGACCTGCTCGACGACCGGGACGTCGTCCACCGCCAGCATGCGGTAGCCGTTGCCGTGCGGCATCCCGACGAGCTCAGCGATGTGGCGGCCCAGCGGCACGAGGCCGTACGCGCTGCCTTTGAACTTGGCCGAGCCGAACGAGAACACGCCGCCGTCCGAGCCGGCGAGCCAATACCCGTTGCCGCTGCCTTCGCGCGCCATGCCGACCACCGGCGCGTACAGCGGCCGGCCGCCCATCGACCCCTTGAAGCTCGCGGCGCCGAACGTGAACACGCCGCCGTCGGAGGCCACGAGCCAGTAGCCGCGACCACCGCGCGTCGATGCCATGCCGACCACCGGCGCGTTCAGGCGGATTCCGCCCGTCGAGCCGTGGAAGCGGGCGGAGCCGAACGAGAACACCCCGCCGTCGGCCGCGTAGAGCCAGTAGCCCTTGCTCCCCGGCCCCCGGATGATCGACTTCACCGGCGCGGTCAGCGGGATGCCGCCCATGCTGCCGTGGAAGCGCGCGTCCCCGAAGGCGAACACGCCGCCGTCCGCCGCGACGAGCCAGTACCCGTGGCCGGTTGATGTCGCGGCCATGCCGACGATCGGCGCGTTCAACGGCCGGCCGCCGAGACTGCCGTAGAACTTCGCGTGGAAGCCGAACACGCCGCCGTCGTCGGCGACGAGCCAGTAGCCCTTGCCGCTGGCCGTGCTGGCCATCGCGACGATCGGGCGGTTGAGGGCCATGCCCTGCGTCGAGCCGCGGAAGCGCGCGGCGCCGAACGCGTACACGGTGTCGTCGTGGGTCGCCGCGGCGGCCGCCGGCGTGGTGGAGATGCCGAGGCCGACGCATGTAGTTGCCGCGACGAGCAGCGTGCAGAGGGCCGCGCGCGCACGCGCCTGGCGTCGGAGCATCTGGCCGAGACTAGCCGCAATGGGCCCCGATACTTCAGGTGGGCGCCGGTATCGTGGCCGTTCAATGCCCGCACAGATGTTCCGTCCGGTGGAGTCCTCGTTCGACCTCGTCGCGCTCGAGCACGAGGTGCTCGCCCGCTGGCGGGAACACGACGTCTTCGGGGAGTCGTTGCGCCGCCGGCACGGCGCTCCGGAGTGGGTGTTCTACGAGGGGCCGCCGACCGCCAACGGCAGACCGGGCATCCACCACGTATGGGCTCGTCTGTTCAAGGACATCTATCCCCGCTTCCACACGATGCGCGGCAAGCACGTCGGGCGCAAGGGCGGCTGGGACTGTCATGGGTTGCCCGTCGAGGTCGAGGTCGAAAAGGAGCTCGGCTTCTCGGGAAAGCACGAGATCGAGGACTACGGCATCGAGCGATTCAACGCGCAGTGCCGCGCGTCGGTGCAGCGGTACGTCGAGGACTGGCAGTCGCTCACGTCGCGTATCGGGATGTGGCTCGACACCGCCGGCGCGTACTGGACGATGTCCGACGAGTACATCGAGAGTGTGTGGTGGCTGTTCCGCCAGATGTGGGACGCGAACGCGATCTACGAAGGCTTCAAGGTGGTGCCGTACTGCGGACGCTGCGGTACCGCGCTGTCGTCGCACGAGCTCGGCCAGCCCGGCGCCTATCGCGACATCACCGAGCCGTCGATCTACGTGCGATTCCCGCTCGTCGGGCGCGACGTCGATTTGCTGGTGTGGACGACGACGCCGTGGACGCTGCCGTCGAACACGGGCGCGGCCGTCGGCCCGCACATCGAGTACGTGCGCGTGAACGCACCCGACGGCGGGCGCGACCTCGTGATGGCACGCGACCGTGTCGGCGATGTGCTGGGCGACGCTTCCTTGGTCGCGGCCGTCCCGGTCTCCGAGTTGGTCGGCGCCCGGTACGAGCCGCCGTTCTCGCTTATCGAGGTCGAGGGCGAGCGAGCCTTCACGGTTGTCGCCGACGACTTCGTCACCGTCGAGGACGGGTCGGGGATCGTGCACCTCGCGCCCGCGTTCGGTGAGGTCGACCGCGAGATCGGTGAGCGCGAGGGGCTGCCGATCGTCAACCCGGTGAACGACGCGGCCCGCTTCGTCGACGCAGTCGGGCCCCCGTACGCGGGCAAGTTCGTGAAGGACGCCGACCCTGCGCTGATCGACGCGCTCAGCACGAGCGGCAGGCTCGTAAAGGCCGTTGAATACACGCACTCGTACCCGCACTGCTGGCGCTGCGACACGCCGTTGATCTATTGGGCCAAACCCACCTGGTTCGCGGCAACGTCGGCGCACAAGCAGGAGCTGCTCCGCGAGAACGAGACGATCAATTGGTACCCGGACCACATCAAGCACGGCCGCTTCGGCGACTGGCTCGAGAACAACGTCGACTGGGCGCTCTCCCGGGATCGCTACTGGGGCACCCCGATCCCGGTATGGCGGTGTCACGACTGCCGGCACGACACCTGTGTCGGATCGGTCGCCGAGCTCTCCGCGCTGTCGGATCGCGATCTCACGGGCATGGATCTCCACCGGCCGTTCGTCGACGACGTGGCGATCAGCTGCCCGGCGTGCGGCTCCGGCGTTGCGTACCGCGTGGAGCCGGTGCTCGACGCGTGGTTCGACTCGGGCTCGATGCCGGCCGCGCAATTCCACTATCCGTTCGAGAACCAGTCGGTGTTCGCGTCGCGGTTCCCCGCCGATTTCATCTGCGAGGCGATCGACCAGACGCGCGGGTGGTTCTACTCCCTGCTCGCGGTCAACACGCTCGTGTTCGGAAAGACGCCGTACCGGAACGTGGTGTGCCTGGCGCTGCTCGTCGACAAGCACGGCGCCAAGATGTCGAAGTCGCGCGGCAACGTCACCGACCCGGTGCCCGTGCTCGCCTCGCGGGGCGCCGACGCGCTGCGCTGGTACATGTTCTCGTCGGGTTCGCCGTGGACACCGAAGCGGGTCTCGCTCGAGGGCATCGACGAGTCGACGCGGCAGTTCCTGCTGACGCTGTGGAACACGTACTCGTTCTTCGTCACGTACGCGAACATCGACGGGTGGCGCCCGAGTCGTGGTGCGGCGAGCGAAGCGCAACGGAGCGAGCGCGACCAGGAACACGTGCTCGATCGCTGGATCACGTCCCGGCTCCACCGCACCGTGCGGACGGTGACGGAGTCGCTGGAGCACTTCGACGCGCTGGGCGGCGCCCAGGCCCTGGCCGCCCTCGTCGACGACCTCTCCAATTGGTATGTGCGGCGCTCACGGCCGCGGTTCTGGAAGTCGTCCGATCCCGCCGCCCACGCGACGCTGCACCGCGTGCTCAGCGTGCTCTCCCAGCTGCTGGCGCCCTTCTGTCCGTTCGTGAGCGACGAGATGTACCTGAACCTCGCGGACTCCGACGATTCCGTGCACCTCACGGACTGGCCTGTCTACGACGAGGCCGCGATCGACGACGCGCTCGAAGCCGAGATCGCGCTGGCGCGCACGTTGGTGTCGCTGGGACGCGCCGCGCGCGCCGACGCGCGGGTCGGCGTGCGGCAACCGTTGCCCCGCGCAATCGCGCTGATGACCGCCGGCGAGCAACTCCGCGAGGAAGTCGTGCACGAGATCGCGGACGAGCTGAACGTGAAACGCTTCGAAGTCGTTGCGTCGCTCGAGGGTCTGCTGTCGTATCGCGTCGTGCCGAACTTCAAAGCGCTCGGACCGAGACTCGGCAAGAGCGTGCCGCGGGTGAAGGAGTTGCTCGAGCACGTCGACGGATCGGTCGTGCGGCGCGCGTTCGACGAGGGCGGGAGCTACACGCTCGACGTCGACGGCGCGTCGGTGACGCTCGCACCCGGCGACGTCGAGATCCGCGCCGAGCAGCACGAGGACCTGACGCTCGCGCAGGACGGTCCACACGCGGTCGCGCTCGACCTCACGCTGGACGACGACCTGCGCGCCGAGGGGCTGGCCCGGGAGCTGATCCGCGCGCTCAACGAACTGCGCAAGGCCAACGGGTTCGCGCTCGCCGACCGCATCACCGTCAAGCTCGGGGCGCCCACGCGCGTCGCGGGCGCCGCCGGCCGGCACCTGGCCTGGATCATGGCCGAGGTGCTGGCGACCGACTTCGACATCGACGAGGGCGAGCCCCCGGCGGGTGCAGGCAACGCCGTCGTCGACGGCGAACCCGTCCATGCCGAGCTCCAGCGGGCCTGACGGCGGGCGCGTCCCCTCAGCGGCGGCGACGGAACACGTCGCGGAAGGTCCCCCGGTCGGCGTCCTGGTCGAAGAAGCGCTGATCGCCGGCAGCGTCGTCGTCATCGCGCGGCCCGAGCGGCGCTTCGTCGTGCACCGCGTCCCGCAACGTCGCAAAGAACGCGTCGTCGTCCAGCACGTCCGCGTCGCGACCGTCGTTGCCGAGCAAGTCGATCGGACCGGGCGCGCCCTGTTGCGGAGGCTTCGCGATCGGCCTCACGGGCGGTTGCTCGGGCGGGGCCTGCATCGCGTTGGGTGGGCCTGCGTTGGGTGGGCCCGAGTTCGGCGGGCCGGCGTTGGGCGACGGTGGCGCCGCGTTCCTCGACTGTTCGAACAGCGTGCGCACATCGACTTCGTGCGTGCCCATGTTCGCGCCGGTGCGCGCGCCCGGGGGGCTCGCGCTCGCGGCCATGTTCTTGTCGGGCATCGCGGGAGGCGCGGCAGCCGCGGGTGCCGGCGGCATGACGTTCGGCGCGGGCGGCGGCGCATTCGCGGGCTTCGGCATGGACGCGGCCGGCGGTGCGTCCTGGCGCGCGCCCTGTTGGTTCCCGCTCGGCATCTCGATCTCCGAGGGCTCCGGACGCGTTCCCGGCGCGGTCGTCGGGCGCGCGCGCAACGCGGAGAGATCGGCTTCGAGGGCGCGCGCCATGCGCTCGCGGTACTCGGACTCGAACCGCGTGAGCGCCTCGACGTCGGCGAGCAACGACTCGCGGCGTCCCGCGAGGTCGAGGATCTCCTCTTCGAGCCGGCGGCGCTCGGCCTCACCCTTGCGCCGGGCGTCCGACTCACCTTCGGCGACGAGACGCCGCGACTGGATGTCGGCGTCGTCGAGCAACTGGCGAGCTTTCACGGTCGCCTCGGCCACCGCCTCGTCCGCAGCCCGTTGCGCCAGCAAGAGCGTCCGGTGCAACACGTCTTCGGTCTCGCGCGTCCGGCCCGCTTCGCTCTGGGCCGATGCGAGTCGTTCGGTCAACTGCTGGAGCCGCTCGGCGGTGGCCTCGATGGTGCCCGCCGCCCGCTCGAGGAGGTCGTTCACCTCGTCGCGGTTGTAACCACGGAGCGACTCCCGGATCTCTACGTCACGAAGCTCACGGGGGCTGATTTCCATCGCACCACTGTAGACCCGCCACTCGCCGTGGTGGAGTACCCCGAGCAGCTCTTCAGCTGCAGACTGCCGCGCGCAGAATTCCCAGCGCCACGAACAACACGAGGAACGAGAGGTCGAACATGCCGGCGGGCGGAATGATCCGCCGCAACGGGGCCAACACCGGTTCGGTCAAGTCGAGCAGGACGCCGTACACCGATGCCCAAGGTGTGCCAGGGCGGACCGGAAACCACGACATGATGGCGCGGGCGAACAACACGACCATGTAGGCCGTGACGATTGCGCAGATGATCGTCACGAGCGTGACGCGCGATACAGGCCGCGGGCCTGCAAGCGCTCCTTCTCCTCTTCGGAGACTTCCACGTTGGACGGTGTCAGCAGGAAGACCTGGTCGGCGGCCTTCGACATCGTGCCGTTGAGCGCGTACGCCAGGCCGCTCGAGAAGTCGATCAGGCGCCGCTGCAGGTCGCGGTCGACGCCTTGCAGGTTGAGGATGACGGGCTGACCGGCCTTGAGGCGATCGCCGACCTCCTGCGCGTCGTTGAAACCCTTCGGCTCCATGACGTGCACGCGCGTCGCGGGCATGGGGATCGGCTTCACGGTGGCCGGGCGCGGCACTGCGGGTGCGCCCGCGGGACTCGCGTCGTCGCGTTCGCGACGGCTGCGTATCACCGTCAGCGGACTGGATTCCGTTGGCGCGGGCGCAGTGACCGTCGCCGTCGCGCGTGCAGGCTGACGCGCTGGTGCGGCAACCGGCTCGCCGTACTCGTCGACGTAGTACTCGTCGTCGCCGTAATACTCTTCGTCATCGACGAGGCCCAGCCAGACCATCGTCTTGTGGAAGACCGACATGCCGGAGTCCCTTCTGAAGTGTCCCAGTCAACTTGATTTGGGTCGCAGGGAGTGGTGCGTCGGAGGGTCAGACTCCTGCGAGAGATTATCGTCGCGCGTCCGAATCGGCCGGACGCGGACCGAAGATGGCACTGCCAACTCGCACCATCGTCGCTCCGGCGCGGATCGCGCGCTCGAAGTCGCCGCTCATGCCCATTGAGCAGGTCGCGAGGCCGAGTGCATCCGACAGGCTGCGGAGCGTTGCAAAGCTCGGGGTGGGATCACCGGCCTCGGGCGGTACGGTCATGAGGCCCTCCACGTCCAGCCCGTGCGCTCGGCAGCGATCCACGAGGGCGGCCGTCTCCGCCGGTGCGCAGCCCCCCTTCTGCGCCTCGCCTGCCACGTTCACCTGCACGAGGACCCGCGCGCCCGGCGCGCGCCGCGCGATCTCCGTCGCCAGCTCGTCACGGTCGACGGACTGCCAGAGCGCGACATAGGGCGCGACGGCGCGCACCTTGTTGCGTTGCAGCCGGCCGATGAAGTGCCAGCGCTGCGGGCCGGCGTCGTCGGTTTCGAGCGCGCGCGCTTTCGCCGCGAGGTCCTGCGCGCGGTTCTCCCCCACATCGGTCGCGCCGGCCGCGATCGCGTCGCGTATCGCGTCGACCCCGACGGACTTGGTCACGACCACCAAGGTGACGTCCCGCGGATCACGCCCGCCATCCTCTGCCGCACCGGCGATACGCGCCCGAACCGCGGCCAGCCCCTCGGCAACGGTCATGACAGCACCGCAACCGTCATCTGACGGCCGGTCGCGCCGTCACGCCGGTACGAGAAATATGCCGCAGAGTCCGCGGTACAGACGCCGCAATCTTCGAACTGCGTGACACCAGCGCGCGCGAGCGCGATCCCGACCGCGGCCGGGATGTCGAACGCGGGCCGTCCGTCGACCGTATGACCCTTCACCTCGTCTCCCAGGCGCGCCGCCAACATCTCGAGGTCGCGCGTTCCGAACTCGTAGTGCGCGGGCCGAATGCAGGGACCGAGGAACGCGTGCACCTCACCGTCGCCGTGCGCGCGTACGCGCGTGACCGCCGCCTCGATCACGCCGGCAGCAAGCCCGCGATGTCCCGCATGCACGACGCCGATTGCATCGTCGTTCGCGAGGACGACCGGGGCACAGTCCGCGGTGACGATCGCGAGCGGCAGACCGCGCGTCGCGGTGACCGCGGCGTCGGCTTCGGGCGGCTCCTCCGGCGGGGTCGGTCCCTCCGCGGCGTGGACACCCGCGCGGTGCACCTGGCGGAGCCACACCCAGTCCGTCGGTGCGGGCAACCCGGCCGCGACCGCGACCTCCGCACGATGTTTCGCCACCGCATCCGGGTCGTCGCCGACATGATCGCCGACGTTTCCGTGCGCACGGCCGCTGCACCAGACCCCCGCCGGCCCGACCCTGCGCCTCAGGATCACCGCAGGAATTCGGGGACGTCGAAGTCGTCGTCGCCGAGGTCGAGCGCGTCGTCACCGGCGAGCGAGTCCTCGTCGTCGAGACCGAGCGAGACGCCGCGCTGGTTGCGCGACTCGCCTTCGAAGCGGTCGAAGCCCGCGGCGATCACGGTGATGCGCACCTCGTCGCCGAGGGCATCGTCGATCACCGCGCCGAAGATCACGTTGGCGTCGGCGTGCCCGGCTTCGCCGATGATCTGGGCCGCCTCGTGCAACTCGAACAAGCCGAGGTCCGACGGGCCGCTGACGTTGAGCAGGATTCCCCGCGCGCCTTCGATGCTCGCCTCGAGCAACGGGCTCGAGATCGCGGCACGCGCGGCAGCGACGGCGCGACCGTCGCCCGATGCGTAGCCGACGCCCATCAGCGCGGAGCCGGCGTTGCTGAGGATCATCTTCACGTCGGCGAAGTCGGTGTTGATGAGGCCGGGTGTCGTGATGAGGTCGGTGATGCCCTGCACGCCCTGCAGGAGCACCTCGTCGGCCATCTTGAACGCGTTCAACATCGACGTGCGCTCGTCGCTCACCTGGAGCAGGCGCTCGTTGGGGATGATGATGATCGTGTCGACCTTCTCCTTCAGCTTCTGGATACCGGTGTCGGCCTGCACCGAACGCCGGCGTCCCTCGAAGCTGAACGGCCGCGTCACGACACCGACGGTCAGCGCGCCGATCTGCTTGGCGATCTCGGCGACGAGCGGCGCGCCACCGGTGCCGGTGCCACCGCCCTTGCCCGCGGTGATGAACACCATGTCGGCGCCCTTCAGCACCTCTTCGATCTCTTGGCGGTGCTCCTCGGCTGCTTGGCGGCCGATCTCGGGATCGGAACCGGCGCCGAGACCGCGCGTCAGCTGGCGGCCGATGTCGAGCTTGACGTCGGCGTCCGACAGAAGCAGCGACTGCGCGTCGGTGTTGACCGCGATGAACTCGACGCCTTTCAAGCCGGCGTCGATCATCCGGTTGACGGCGTTGCAGCCGCCGCCACCGACGCCGACCACCTTGATGACTGCCAAGTAGTGCTGCGGAGCGCCGAGCATTGCGCGACCTTTCCTCTGACTTCGCCGCGGGACAGGAGCGCCTGCGCACACGTCGTACCGTCTCTGCGTACCGTCTCTGCCGGCCCCTGACCGGGCCATTTCCCCAAACCGTGAAGCTCAACTTCAGGTTGATGATTATGTCAACCTGTGCTGGGCGTCGAGACCTTACCGAACCGCGTGGCGACGTTGCAATCAGTCGTGCATCGTCGGCGAGTCCGGCGTCGACACGTCGATGTACGAGAACGGCCGCGCGCCGCGCACCCCGAGCACCGCGAGCGCCGACGCGGCCTTGGCGCGCAGGTCGTTCGCGGTACCGAGTCGGATCGCACCGCGGCCGTCGAGATGCAACGCGAGACCGGTACCGGCGACGTCGACCGACATCACCTGTTGCGCAAGCCGGCGCGGCAATTGCGGGACGACGCGCGCCGCTTCCGGCGGCGAGAGGAGCTCACCGACGGTCGGCGCACGACGCACGCCGACAATCTTCACGGCACCCGCAGGCGGAGCCGCGACGCGCGTGATCGCGCGGCCGTTCTCGGCGAGCAACACAGCTTCACCGCCATCCGGCACGTAGGCGACCGGCGTGTACTCCTTGATCACGATGCGCACGGTTCCCGGGTAGTCGCGATGCACCGTCGCCCGTTCGACCCACGGGAGGGCCTCGACGCGATGCGCCGCGGCACCGGTGTCGACGAAGAGCAGCGCGTCGTGCCGGTGAATGCGCGACGACGCGCGAACCTCCTGGGCCGTGAGATGGTGCGCGCCGAGCACCTGCACACGGTCGACGTCCAGGAACGGCGAGTTGATCGCGAGGAACGCGATCCCGAGCGTCACGATCGCGCTGCCGGCCACGAGCAACACACGGAGCCGGCGGCGCCCGACAGCACGCTTCACCTCGATCCGTCGCTCGCGGATGCGCGGGTCCATCGGCGGTGTCGGCGCCGGTGGCGGCGCGGGTGCCGTGGATGTAGGTGTGGTCGTGGTCATCGACCGACCTCCTCGTCGCGGTCGGCGAAGCCGACGAGCCGCAGCTCGGGCTCCAACCGGACGCCGGTTTGCGTCTCCACCTGTCGCTGCACCTCGCGGAGCAGCGCGTACACGTCGTCGGCGCGGGCACCCGGACCCGCGACGAAGAAGTTGGCGTGCTTCTGCGACACGACCGCCCCGCCGATCCGTAGGCCCTTCAGGCCCGATGCTTCGATCAACCTTCCCGCGGCGTCTGCGCCCGGGTTCGTGAACACGGAGCCGGCGTTCTGGCCGCCGGGCTGGTGCGCCCGGCGCCAGCGCACGATCTCGTCGATCCGTTGCCCGCATGCATCCGGCGCGTCCAGCCGCCCGGTGAACGACGCCCCGACCACGACGGCTCGTGGTCCGAGCGCCGAGTGGCGGTAGCGGAGGCCGAGCTCCTCGCGCGTCAGCACACGAGGGGAGCCCTCGTCGAGATCGACGACGCGGGCGGTGCGGAGAACGTCGTTGGTCTCCGCCCCGTGCCCGCCCGCGTTCATGCGCACCGCGCCGCCGACGCTTCCGGGGATGCCGACGAAGAACTCGAGGTCTCCGATCCCCGACTTCGCCGCCTGGCGGGCGAGCACCGGCAGCGCGACCGCGGCACCGGCGTCGACGCGCGCCGCGTCCGGGTCGATCGAGAGCTGCTCGAGCTCGCCGCCGACGAGGAGTCCGACGCCTTCGAAACCCGCGTCGCCGATGAGCAGGTTCGACCCCCGCCCGATCACGAGCACCTCGGTATCGGGGTGAGATGCGAGCGCCCGTCCGAGGACCGCGAGGTCGGACTCCCGCTCGATGCGCAGGAGGAGCCGGATCGGCCCACCGCATCGATACGTGGTGAGTGGCGCCGACGGCGCGTCGCGCTCGATCTGCCCGCCGAGCTCCTGATCCAGCGCCGCCGCGATCGCCTCGAGCGCGCTCACGACGGATCCTCGCCGGTCGCGTCGAGCAAGGCGCCCGGATCGGCGCGGCCGAGCCACACGTCCGGCATCGTCGTGAGATCGCCGGCACCCAACGTCAACACCACGTCCCCGCGGCGCGCCATGCGCGCCGGCACGCCGTCCAGATCCGCGCGGCGCGGGAGGTACGTCACCGGCAATGCGGGGTGATTGTCGAGAACGGCGTGGAGGACCACCCGCCCCGAGATCCCCGGAATCGGCGTCTCCCCCGCGGAATACACGTCGGTCAGCACGACTGCGTCCGCGGCGGTGAACGCGTCGGCGAAGTCGCGCCCTATCGACGCCGTGCGCGTGTACCGATGCGGCTGGAACACCGTGATCACGCGCCGCCACGGCCCACTGCGCGCCGTCGCGATCGCGGCGGCGACCTCGCTCGGAAGGTGGGCGTAGTCATCGACGAACGTGACGCCCGCGCGTTCGCCGCGGTACTGGAAGCGCCGCGCGACCCCGCCGAATCCTGCGAGCGCACTCGCGACGGCTTCGATGCCGGCCCCGAGCTCCAGCGCGATCGCCGCGGCGCCGGCGGCGTTGGTCGTCGCCTTCACGCCGATCGGCACCGCGAGCTCACCCCGCCGCTCGCCGTCCACCTCGAGCGTGAAGCGACACCCGTACGGGCCCGAGACCTCGTCGACGATCCGGTAGTCCGCCTCGGGCGAGGCGCCGTAGGTCCGTACGCCGGGACGCGCCCGGGCCAAGC
Source organism: Acidimicrobiia bacterium (assembly GCA_038238245.1). Classification (GTDB taxonomy): domain Bacteria; phylum Actinomycetota; class Acidimicrobiia; order IMCC26256; family PALSA-610; genus DASQHW01. The sequence continues at coordinate 11,689 of JBBRXX010000024.1, read as the reverse complement.
GCGCGGCAACCGCGTCGTCGGCGCAGCAGACGACCGGGCCGCGCGTGCCGTCGATGAACCGCTCGAACGCGCCGACCAGCGCGTCGAAATCGCCGTAGTAGTCGAGATGGTCGGGCTCGACGTTCGTCACGAGGGCCGCCTCGGGCTGCAGCCGCAGGAACGTGCCGTCGCTCTCGTCCGCCTCCACGACGAGCCACTCGCCGCTTCCGAACGCGGCGTTGGTGCCGACCTCGTTCACGTCACCGCCGATGACGAAGCTCGGAGCCCAGCCCGCACCGCGCAGGATCAGCGCGAGCATCGACGCGCTCGTCGTCTTGCCGTGCGAACCGGCGACGGCGATAGTCCGGCGCGTCGCGGTGATCGCGGCGAGCGCGAGCGACCGGTGGAGCACCAACATCCCGCGCTCCTCGGCCGCACGAAGCTCGACGTTCGTGCGCGGGACCGCGGTCGAGTAGACGACGGCATGGGCGGCGGCGGGGACGTGCTCGGCGCGGTTGCCGACGTGCACCTCGACGCCGGCGGCAGAGAGGCGGTCGAGCACGGCACTGTGCTTGATGTCGGAGCCACTCACCTCGTGGCCCATACGCACCAGCAGCAACGCGATCGCGCTCATGCCTGCGCCGCCGACACCGACGATGTGCACGCGCCGGGGCCGCGAGAGATCGAGCGCCGGCACCGTGACGTGCGCGTCCGGGTCAGGCGACACGAGCGTGCTCCTCGACGACGTCGGCGACGCGCGCGGCGGCGTCGGGGCGGCCCAGTGCGCGCGCGGCGTCACCCATCTCGGCGAGGCGCCGCGGTTGGTCCAGCAACTCCGACACGACCGCGTCGAGGCGCCGCGCGTCGAATTCCGCGTCGGGCACGAGGACGGCGGCGCCCGCACGCTCGAGCGTTCGCGCGTTGCGGGTCTGATGGTCGCTGGGCGCGCCCGGCAACGGTACGAGCACGGCGGGCACTCCCGCGGCCGTGAGCTCGGCGATGCTGCCCGCACCTGCCCGGCAGACCGCGAGCGTGGTCCGGGCGAGCAACCGGTCCATGTGCTCCTCGTACGCGACGAGGTCGTATTGCAGCTTGTCGTCGGCGCGACGGCAGGCGGCCAAGGTCGTACGACACTCGTCGAGGTGGCGCGGCCCGCACACGTGGTGGACGGCAAGATCGTGGCGTCCGCGCCAGCGGTCGTAGCAGCCGAGCACCGCCCGGTTGATCGTACGCGCGCCCTGCGCCCCGCCGTAGACCGCGACGCACGCCGGATCGTGTGCGGGGTCTCGCGAGATCGCGGCGATGGAGGCGCGCACCGGATTGCCCGTCAGGGTCGCGTCGGGCAACGGTGTGCCGGGAAGCGAGACCGCGGCCCGTGCACCGAGACGCACCCCGATACGGTTCGCGAGACCGGGCGCGGCGTCCTGTTCGTGCACGACGACCGGGACGCGCAACAATCGGGCGGCGGCGACGCACGGCAGCGACGCATAACCACCGAACCCGACGACGACGCGCGGGCGGTACCGGCGCACGATCGCGATCGCGCGAACGATCGCGGTGCACATGCCCCACAGCGCACCCACATTCGAGATCGTGAGGCGCCGCTGCAATCCGCGTCCGGGCAACTGGTCGACGTCGAACCCGGCGGCCGCGACCGCGTCGCCCGCCATGCCGCGACGAGCGACGACGAACCGCACGCGATGACCGCGCGAATGCAGCTCCTGGGCGACCGCGATCGCCGGATAGGTGTGACCACCGGTGCCGCCTCCCGCGAGCAACGCGAAGACACGGTCTCCGTGTGCACTCGAGGTCACGACTGTTGCGCCGGGACGCGCACGGGCACCTGCCGAGCGATGTTCGCGAGTATTCCCGCGCCGAACATCGTGATCACGAGCGACGAGCCCCCGACGGACAGGAACGGCAGCGGGACACCGGATACCGGAAGCACGCCCACGACGGCGCCGACATTGATGACCGCCTCCCCGGTGATCCACGCCGTCACCCCCGCGGCGACCAGCATTCCGAAGCGGTCCGGTGTGCGGCGCGCCACGTGGAAGCCGACAAGCCCGAACCCGGCGAACAAGCCGAGCACGAGCAACGATCCGACAAACCCGAGCTCCTCGCCGACGATCGCGAAGATGAAGTCGGTGTGCGCGTTCGGAAGGAACAGCCACTTGGCGCGTCCGGCGCCGAGGCCGACGCCGTTCAGGCCGCCGCTCCCCAACGCGATCAACGATTGGCGGATCTGGTACGTCGTACGCGACGGGTCCTGCGACGGGTGGAGGAACGCGAGCATCCGTGAGCGCCGGTACGGCTCGGCGTAGGCGAGCAGCATCGAGCCCGCAATTCCGTAGGCGGAGAGCTTGAGCAGATCCCGGCTCGGCGCACCCGCGACGATGAGGAGCCCGAACGCGATGATCGCGAGCACGAGGGTCGAGGTGAGGTCGGGCTCCAGCATCACGAGCGCCGCGAACAGCAGGACGAGCAGCACGACCGGCCGCCACGCGCGCGATTCGTGCAAGCGGTCAGCCCGCGCGGTCAGGATCAGGGCCGCGCACAACACGAGGCTGAGCTTTGCGAGCTCGCTGGGTTGCACTCCGTACGAACCGATTCCCAGCCACCGTCGTGATCCGCTGACCTTGTCACCCATGGCGAGAACGGCGACCAGGAGCGCGATCGTGACGACGAGCGATCCGGGTGCGAACCGTTTCCAGCGCCGGTAGTCGACGCGAGCCGCGACCACGAACGCGACCAATCCGAACGTGGCCCACACCACTTGCCGCTGGAAGAAGTACCACGCTGATCCGTAGTCGGAGAGCGCCCGAACCGAAGACGCCGAGAGGATCATCACCAGACCGACGATGTTGAGCACCCCCAGGGTCGCGCACACCACGAGGTAGGCCGGCGTACGCGGCAGCGTCTTGCGCTGCGCAACGAGACGCGTCCCGAGCCGCGTGAGCGGATTGCGCCGGGCGAACCGGGCGAGCGGCAGACGCGGTGAGATCGCGGTCATCCGGTGGTTGCCTCCTGTGCGAGTCGCGCACGGACGTGGGCGGCGAAATCGTCACCGCGCTGCGCATATCCGGTGTAGGCATCGAACGACGCGCATGCCGGCGACAACAAGACGACATCACCGCGCTGCGCCAGCTCGCGCGCGGCAAGGACTGCATCGTGCATCGACGTCACGGTGACGACCGGAGTATGTGTGGCCGCGGTGAATGCTGCGGCGATCTCCGGTCCGGCTTCGCCGAACGCGACGACTCCTCGCAAGCGAGAGGACTGCGAGACCAGCACGGACAGATCGAGACCTTTGTTCCGGCCGCCGGCGAGCAGCACGACATGATCGAACGAGCTGATCGCGCGCAACGTCGCGTCCGGGTTCGTCGCCTTCGAATCGTCGTACCAATACACCCCATTAGCTTCGCCGACGAGCGCGACGCGATGGGGCATGGTCGCGTACGACGCGAGCGCATCGCGCACTCCGGCCGGCGTCGCACCGACGTCGAGCGCGGCTGCGGCAGATGCGAGCGCGTTTGTGCGGTCGTGCAACAGTGACCGGCGCATGTCACTCAGGGACGCGATCTCGCGACCGTCCGCAGTCATCAGCCGATCGCCGGATATGTGATAGGTCCCGGCCGTCTCCGTGCGGAGAGACACGCCGACACTTCTCGCGGGCGCCCGCGTCGCCACCTCACGGGCGCGTGCGTCGTCCGCGTCGTAGACGAGCAGGTCGCCACCGTGCTGATGCGCCGCGACGCGAGCCTTGGCCGTGGCGTATTGATCGAACGAGCCATGCCAGTCGAGGTGATCGGGCGTGATCGCGAGCAACACCGCGACCCGAGGCGCGAACGTGTCCGCGAACTCGAGCTGGAACGACGAGACCTCGGCGACGATCACATCGACGTCGTCATCGATCGCATCGATCAACGGCCGACCGATGTTGCCGGCCGCGACCGCGCGCACTCCGGAGCTGTTCAACATCGCCGCGGTCATCGACGTCACCGTCGTCTTGCCGTTGGTACCGGTGACCGCGACGATCGGTACCGAGGCTCGATCCGCCGCGAGATCGATCTCGCTCCGAACCTGCACGCCGGCGGCTCTCGCGGCCGCGATCGCGGGGTGGTCGGCACGCACGAGGGGACTCGGCACGACCAGGTCGACCTGCGCCGCGAGCGCGCGCGTGGTTCCGACGTCCGGCGACTCGACGAGCTCGGCGTCGACCGCCCGCACGACATCGACGCGCGCGCGATAGCGATCGGTCGTCCCCGGCGCGTCCTCGATCACGATCACGTCCCACCCCTCGCCGTCGAGGCGCCGCGTCACGGACGCTCCGGTCTCGGCCAGCCCGATCACGAGTGCTCTCACCGCGCTGCGCTCACGGTCACTCCAACCCGAACCGGAGGAAGTCGGCGTAGAAGATGCCGATGCCGAATGCGACGCAGATACCGGCGAACAACCAGAACCGCACGATCACCGTGAACTCCGACCAGCCTCCCACCTCGAAGTGGTGATGGATCGGGGCCATGCGCAGGACGCGCCGCCGGAAGCCGCGGTAGGAGACGACCTGGGCGATCACCGAGAGCGCCTCGACCAGCGGCAGCCCGGCGAGGATCGGAAGCAGTAGGTGGGTGCGCGTCATGATCGCGAGCCCGGCCATCGCACCCCCGATCGCAAGCGATCCCGTATCGCCCATGAAGATGCGCGCGGGAGCCGCGTTCCACCACAGGAACCCCGCGCAGGCGCCGAACATCGCGGCCGCGACGATCGCCTGGTCGAGTGCTTGTGCAGCTGACACGTTGTAGATGTCGGGATGGCGGAACTCGGTGAAGGCGATGATCATGAACGCCGCGAACACGAAGGACGACGACCCGGTCGCCAGCCCGTCGAGACCATCGGTGAGGTTGACCGCGTTTGCCGTCGCGTAGATGACGAGCACGGCCCAGATGAAGAGACCCACCTTGCCGAGGTCGACATCGAGCGGGCGGGTGAACGAGAGGTGCGTGTCGGTGTGCACGAAGCTCACCGCAAGCCACGCGAACGCCGATCCGACCGCGACGATCCCGAGCGTCTTCCCGCGCTTGCGGAGCCCGAGGTTCCGGCGGGCGCGCACGCCGAGGTAGTCGTCGATCCACCCGACGACGCCGAGGCCCACGACGAGCGCGAGCAGCGACCAACCCGACCGCGCGAACGCGACGGTTTCCCGGCGCACGTGCGCGAAGAGATATCCGAGCACGGTGGCAACGACGATCGCGAGGCCGCCCATCGTCGGCGTCCCGGCCTTCGCCGCGTGCGGGTGCTCGATCGGCCCGTCGTCGCGTATCTGCTGGCCGATGGCGTGGGCGCGCAGCCACCGGATGAGCAGCGGCGTGCCGAAGATCGTCACGGTGAACGAGAGGGCGGCCGCCATCAGCATCGCGATCACGACGCGCCGCTCCCGTCCGCGTCACTCCGACGACTTGCAAGCAGTCCGTCGGCGACGACCTCGAGCCCGACCGCGCGGCTCGCCTTGCACAAGACCGCGTCGCCTCGGCTCACGAGCGCGTCGACGCACACGAGGGCCGCCGCCGCGTCGTCGACGATCTCCGCGTGTGCGCCCCGCGTGCGCGCCGTTTCGGCAATCAGCGCTCCCCCGGCTCCGACACCGATGATCACGTCGAGCCCGAGGCCCGCGGCGCGGACGCCGACGGCGCGGTGGGCTTCGTCGTGATGCGGACCGAGCTCCCGCATGTCGCCCAACACCGCGACCCGTCGGCCCGGGAGCGGCAGGTGCGCGAGCGCGACCAGCGCAGCTTCCATCGAAGTGGGGTTCGCGTTGTACGCGTCGTTGAGGATCGTGATCGCGTCGTCGGTCTCGAGCAGCTCCATGCGCCATTTACCGGTCGAGGCGCCGGCCAGCGCGACGGCGATCTCGTCGAACTGCATGCCGAAGACGTCGTGGGCCACCGCAGCAGCCATCGCGGCGTTCATCACGTGATGGCCCCCGTGCAGCGGCACGCGCAGACGCGCGCCCCGCAGCCGGAACGAGGGCCGCAGCTGACCGTCGAGCTCGACGTCGCTGATCCGGTAGTCGGTGCCCGTGCCCAGCCCGACGGTCACGAACCGCGCGTTCGTACGCGCCGAGATGTCCGCCGTCCACGGGTCGTCACCATTCAACACCGCCACGCCGTCGGCCGGAAGCGCACCGAGGAGCTCTTCACCGAGCATCTTCGCGACCCCTTCGAAGCCACCGAGATGCTCCGCGTGCGCGAGGCCGACGTTCGTGACCACCGCGACCTGCGGCCGGGCGATGTCGCACAACAGTGCGAGGTCACCCGGAAACCGCTCTCCCATCTCGGTGACGACGACACGGGCGGACGTCGGCGCGTTGCACAACGTCAACGGGAGCCCGAACTCGTTGTTGTGGGACTCGGCGTTGGCGTGACATCCGAGCGGCGCCAGCGTGGCCGCCAGGAGATCCTTGGTGGAGGTCTTTCCGGTCGACCCGGCCACCGCAACGACGCGCACGTCCGCGCGGTCTGTGCGTACCGACCGGCCGATGTCCTGCAGGGCGCGCAGCGCGTCGGCCACGTGGACGAGCGCGTGACCGCGGGCGATCTCTCGTGACGGTTGCAGTGGGCGATCGACGAGCGCGACGCGTGCGCCCGCGTCGAACGCGGCGTACACGAAGTCGTGTCCGTCGCGGGCGTCGCGCAGCGCGACGAAGCACGCGCCCGGATCGAGCGCGCGCGAATCGAATGCCCACGAGTCGGCGCGGGCGCCGGGGTCACCGATGACGCGACCCTCGCACCGGCGCGCGATGTCGGCGGCGGTCATCACCATCGCCGTCACGCCCGGGCCTCCAGCTCTTCCTGGGCGACGACGCGGTCGTCGAACGGCACCGTGACGCCGTTCGTGGTCTGGCCCGACTCATGGCCCTTCCCGGCGATGATCACGACGTCGCCCGCGCGGGCGTCGCGAAGGGCGCGTCCGATGGCCTCGCGCCGGTCGAGCTCGACGACGGGAGCGCCGCCGCCACCAACGCCGGCGAGAACTTCCCGCACGATCGCTTCCGGTTCCTCGGAGCGGGAATTGTCGGAGGTGAGATATGCAACGTCACTCATCTCCGTCGCGACCGCGCCCATCACCGGCCGCTTCGCGCGATCACGATCCCCGCCGCACCCGAACACGACGAGCAAGCGGCCACCGGGCTGCACGAACGCACGGGTCGCACCCAGGACCGACGCGAGCGCGTCGGGAGTGTGGGCATAGTCGACGAAGACGAGGAAGGGATGACCGGTCTCCACCGGTTCGAGACGGCCCGGTACCACCGGCGGGTCGGCGAGCCCGGCGAGAATCGCGTCGGTGTCGAATCCCGCGGCGCGCGCGGTCGCGAAGGCCGCGAGCGCGTTCGCGACGTTGAATTCACCGACGAGCGGCGTGTGCACGCGGTGCCGCTTCGGGCCGTCGACGATCGTGAACGCCGACGAGCGGGCGTCGAGCACGACGTCGCTGACGCCGACGTCCGCGTCAGCGTCGATGGCGAACGTGGAGACGTCCAGGCCTGCGGTTCGCGCACGCGCCGCGAGCCCGCGACCGTGCTCGTCGTCGACGCCCACCGCGGCGCGAGCGGTGAACGCGGGAGTGAACAGCCGTTCCTTGGCGGCAAGGTACGCGTCGAGCGTGCCGTGATAGTCGAGATGGTCGTGCGAGAGGTTCGTGAAACACGCGACAGCGAAGCGCGTTCCGTCGACGCGGTGCTGGTCGAGCGCGTGTGACGACACCTCCATGGCGACGGTGCGGACGCCCGCATCCCGCATGCGTGCGAGCAGGGGTTGCAGCTCGGTCGCCTCGGGAGTCGTGTGGGGCACGGGAAGCGACATGCCATCGATGCGCGCGCCGGTCGTGCCGATGATGCCCGAGCGCTCGCCCGCGGCCGCGGCGATCCGCTCGAGCAGATACGTGGTGGTGGTCTTCCCGTTCGTCCCGGTCACCCCGAGCACGCGCATCGCACGCGCGGGCTCACCGTGGAACCGCGCGCAGAGCGGACCGAGCACTCTCCGCACCGAACCCACACGCGCTTGCGGCACGTCGACGTCGAGCCAGCGCTCGACGAGACACGCGGTCGCCCCTGCGGCGACGGCGGCGACCGCGTGGTCATGCCCATCGGTATGCGCTCCCGGAATACAGCAGAAGAGCGCACCCGGAACCACGTGTCGGCTGTCGTGTACGACGGCACGCACGACGGCGTCGTCGTCACCTCGAACCTCGACGCTCGTGTCGACGAAGGCGTCGAAGAGCTCGAGGCCGTCGAGGAGGTCGTGCAGGCGCACGCGCCACCCCTAATTCCTTCGGGACGTATTGGCCGGCAGGCTACCGGTCGCCCCACCCGCATTGGTCGTCGACCCGTGCGCCGGGCCGGCTGCTTGGTGCGCAAGCACGTTCGCGAGATCCGCGCCGTGGGGCACGCTGCACGGCTGGTTCTTCGAGAAGGCACGCGCCTTCTGGTACTGCTCGCCGGTCGGATCGGTCGGCGCGACGCCGTACTGCAACAGCGCGAACTGCATGATCTCGGACCAGGCCGGCGCCGCCGATGTCCCGCCGAATTGGAACTCGGGCGCGGGCTGGTCGAGCACCACCATCGCCGCGAATCTCGGATGGTCCGTCGGCGCGAATCCGATGAACGATGCCATCGTCGCGCTCTGCGAGTACGTCCCGTTCAGCTGCTTCTTCGACGTGCCGGTCTTGCCCGCCACCGGATAGCCGGGAATCGCCGCGCACGCACCGGTGCCGTCGGAGACGACGCCTTCCATCATCGACGTCATCGTGCGTGCGGTCGCGCTCGACACGACGCGCCGGCCGGCGGGTACCGGAGCGCGGTGGCGGTCGCCCTTCGCGTCGATCGTCGCGCCGAGAAGATGCGCCGGCCGCGTGACCCCGTCGTTCGCGATCGTCGTGAACGCACCGAGCATCTGCATGCCTGTCACCGAGACGCCATAGCCGATGGCCGTCGCGTACTTGCCGCAGCAGTAGTACTGCGACGGAGGCAGCATCAGACCCTCGGGCTGCCCGGGCCAGTCGATCGACGTGCGCGTCCCGAGCCCGAACGCGCGCACGGCATCGGCCATCTCCTGGTTGTGCATCAGCTGCGCGATCTCGATCGTGCCGACGTTCGACGACTGCCGCATGATGTCGGCGGTCGTCATCATCTGCTTCGGGTGCCACTCCGCGTCGTAGTACGGCTTGACCGCGGGATCGACCTTGATCGAGTACGGCACGGTGAAGGTGGAGTCCTGCCTGATCTTGCCGTGCTCGATCGCCCACGCGAGCGTGATCAGCTTCGTCGTGGAACCCGGCGCGAACAGGTCGGTGAGCGGCGCGTTGCGCTCGGCCGGCCCCGCGACGCCCGCCGGGCCCGCTGCCGTCGCCCCGTGCACGGTGGCCATCGCGAGCACGTCTCCGTTGGTGACGTCGACGAGCGCGGCCATGCCGCCTTTGGCCTGCGTCGCTTGCACCTGGTCGAGCAACGCGTACTCGGCTTCCCACTGGAGGGTCTGGTCGATCGTGAGCATCACGTCGGTGCCGCGCCGGGCGACGACGTGCGTCCGCTGCGTATTCGGGATGTCACGGCCGTCCGGGTCTTGTTCGACGACGAGCTCGCCGGGTTTGCCGGCGAGCATCGAGTTGTAGAGATATTCGATACCGTCGAGCCCGGTGCCGTCGGCGCCTACCTGGCCGATCAGGGCACCCGCGAGGGGGTTCGCGGGATAGCTCCGCTTGGACTCGGGCACGAAGCCGATGCCGGGCAGGTTCAGCGCCTTTACCCTGGCCGCGACGTCGTCGTCGACGGTGTGGGCGAGATACGAGAACCGGTTCGGCTTCGCCGAGAGCTGCTTCAGGAGGTACTGCGCGTCGACGTGCAGCACCGGCGCGAGCTTGACCGCCGTCGCCGCCGGGTCCACTACGAGCGTCGGGTCGGCATAGACCGTCGATCGCCGTACCGACAAGGCGAGGTCGCGGCCGTTGCGGTCGAACACACTCCCCCGCTCGGCGTTGATCGGGATCTTGTGCAGCGACTGCAACACCGCCTGTCGCGTGTAGTAGTCGCCGCTCATCAGCTGGAGCTGCACGACGCGGACCGCGAGCACGCCGAACACGACGACCACGATGACGCTGCACGACGCGAGCCGACGACGGGGCCGGGCGGCTCGCCGCGGCGCAACCGGATCAAGGGTTCTGGTCAAGGGCCTTCTTCGCGTGCTCGTAGCTCGTCGGCGCAAGCGGCTGCGGGGTCGCGGTCGGCGTCGTTTCGTGCGACGCGGCCTTCGGTGCCCAGAGGAACGCCTGTTGGGGCGCGTCGACCATGCCGAGGCCGCGCGCGGCGGCGATGATCGCGGCCGGCGACGACCGGTGCGCGACGTCTTCGCGCAGGCGTTCGTAGCGAAGTTGCTCGTTGGTGCGCTCTTTCGTGAGCCGGTCCAACGTGAACGCGGACTGGGCCGCGACCACGCGGAACCCGACCAGCGTGAACAACGAAGCGACGGTCACGAGCGCGATGCCGACCATCAACAGCCGCGCCCGCAGTCGCCGCCGTCGGGCGTCGGGCGCGACCCGCAGGTGATCGCGTGGCGAGACGGCGTCGGGCGATCGCGGCCGCCGTGCGGGAAGTGCGCCGGCTTCCGCGCCCATGTGGATGCTCACGCGACGACGTCAGGGAGGTCGGGGACGTCGAGCCGTTCGACCGCGCGCAGACGGGCGCTCTCGGCACGCGGGTTCGCGGCCACCTCGTCTGCGCGCGGGCGCAACGGTCTCCGAGTGAGCACCCGCATCAGCGCGTGCCGTTTCGGGAGAGGGACAGGAAGCTTGGGCGGCTCGTAGACGTCGCGGTCCACGCCGGCCCACCGGGCGAACGTGGTCTTGACCATGCGATCTTCGAGCGAGTGGTACGCGAGCACGAGTACCCGGCCGCGAGGTCCGACGACGTGCACCGACTCCTGGAGGCCCTCGGCGAGGTTCGGCAGCTCCCGGTTGACCTCCATCCGGATGGCCTGGAACGTGCGCCGGGCCGGATGCGGGCCGCGCCGCCGCGTCGCGGCCGGGATCGCGTCGCGCACGATGTCGGCCAGCTCTCGGGTGCTGTCCAACGGCCGGGCCGCGACGATCGCGTGCGCGATCCTCCGCGCGAAGCGTTCCTCGCCGTACTGGGAGATCACCGTGGCGAGCTGTGCCTCGTCGTAGCCGTTCACGACGTCGGCGGCGGTGAGCGACTGCTTGGCGTCCATTCGCATGTCGAGCGGCGCGTCGAAGCGGTAGGAGAAGCCTCGCTCGGGTCGGTCGAGCTGCGGGCTGCTCACCCCGAGATCCATGAGGATTCCCATCACCTGTTCTCCCTCGCCATGCCGTTCCACCAGCGCGCCCAGCTGCTCGAAGCCGCCGTGCACCACCCGTGCGCGCGACCCGAAGGGCGCGAGCCGGGAACGCGCGGCGGCAACGGCGTCGGCGTCCCGGTCGAGGCCGAGCACTCGCACGTCGGGTCTCGCGTCGAGGAGCAGGGCCGCGTGGCCTGCGCCACCGACCGTGCCGTCGACGATCAACCCGGCGGGCACCGGCAAGAGGAGCTCCACCACCTCCCGTCCCATCACCGGGAGATGCGAGAACTCCGCTTCCACGTTGTCTCCTCGCCGAATTCGCCGGAACCGTGTCGCCACCGATCCCGTCTTCAGCCCCCCGGTCG
>JBBRXX010000023.1:0-78700 GCA_038238245.1 Acidimicrobiia bacterium | reverse complement strand
TTGGAGGCCGGAGTGCACTTCGGCCACCAGACCCGGCGCTGGAACCCGAAGATGAAGCGGTTCATCTTCGGAGAGCGCAACGGGATCTACATCGTCGACCTGCATCAGACCCTCGACCGCATCGACGGCGCCTATCGCTTCGTCCGCGACACCGTTGCGAACGGTGGCACGGTGCTCTTCGTCGGTACCAAGAAGCAGGCGCAGGAGCCGATCGAGCGTCAGGCGGGCGCGTGCGGCATGCCGTACGTCAACTTCCGCTGGCTCGGCGGCATGCTCACGAACTTCCAGACGGTGCACTCGCGCGTCGCGAAGCTGCGCGAGCTGCAGCGGACGGTCGACTCGGGCGACATCGATCAGATGCCCAAGAAGGAAGGGCTGAAGATCCGCCGCGACCTCGCCAAGCTCGAGCGCAACCTGGGCGGCATCAAGAACCTCGAGAAGGTGCCGAGCGCGGTGTTCGTGATCGACACCAAGAAGGAGCACATCGCGGTCACCGAGGCGAACCGGCTGCACATCCCGGTCGTCGCGGTCGTCGACACGAACTGCGACCCCGACATCATCGACTACGTCATCCCCGGCAACGACGACGCGATCCGGTCCGCGCAGCTGATGTGCCGCGTGATCTCCGACGCGGTGAACGAGGGTCGCGAGCTCGCGCGCAAGCGCGGCGCCCGGCCGGGGACGCGCGCCGAGGGCGATGGTGGTGCACAGCCGGCAGAGGCGCCCAAGCCGCCGCAACGGAGCGCCGAGGAGCAAGCCAACTGGGAGCGGGACCAGGCCGAGGCGAAGCGCGCCGCGGCCGCGAAGCAGCGTGAGATCGAAGAGCGAGCGCGAGCGGCGAAGAGCGGCCCCGACAGTCCGCTCGATCCGGCGACGGAGGCGGTGCTCACCCAGACAGCGACGACACCCACCGACATCGCGGCCGATGACGCGGGTACCGAGACAACCGAAAACGAGACAGGCAATGGCTGAGATCTCCGCGAAGGATGTCGCGGCGCTGCGCAAGGCGACCGGCGCCGGGATGATGGACTGCAAGAAGGCGCTCGAAGAGAACGACGCCGACTTCGACCGCGCCAAGGACTGGCTGCGCGAGAAGGGCATCGCCGGCGCGGCCAAGCGCGCGGGACGCGACGCCGACCAGGGCGCCATCGAAGTCCTCGTGCAGGGGACGGTCGCCGCACTCGTCGAGCTGAACTGCGAGACGGACTTCGTTGCCAAGGGCGACGTCTTCAAGCACGCGCTCACGGACCTCACCAAGCTCGTGGTCGAGCAGGGCGACACCGACGTCGGGGCGAAGACGATCGAGGGCCAGACCGTCGACGATTTCGTCAAGGGTCTGTCGGGCTCGCTCGGCGAGAAGATCGAGCTCGGGCGTTTGTACCGCTTCGAGACCGCGGACGGCGTGCTCGACGGATACAAGCACGTCCAGAACGAGCGGGGAACCGTCGGCGTGCTCGTCGAGCTGGCCGGGGTCGACGCCGGTGACGCGAAGGCCCGCGAAGTCGCGCACGACATCGCGTTGCACATCGCGAGCGCGGCGCCCCGCTTCGTGTCGCGTGACGACGTGCCGAAGGACGAGGTCGAACGCGAGCGCGCCGTTCTCGAGGCGCAGACCCGCGAAGAGGGCAAGCCCGAGCAGGCGTGGCCCAAGATCGTCGAGGGCAAGCTCAACGGGTTCTTCAAGACCGTCGCGCTGGTTGAGCAGCCGTTCGTCAAGGACAACAAGCAGACGATCGGCGCCCTCATGAAGGATCTCGGTCCGAACGCAAGCGTCCGTCGTTTCGCGCGCGTGAAGATCGGCGAGGAATAGCCCACGTCGATCGTGGAGTCGTCCCTTTCATGAAGGAGCAGCCGATGACCGCGAGCCACTACCACCGAGTGGTGCTCAAGCTCTCGGGCGAGGCCTTCGCCGACCATACGACCGGCTATGGCATCGACTCGGACGTGGTGCTGCGGATCGCCGAAGAGGTCACGAAGGCGCGTGCCGACCTCGGTGTCGAGATCGCGATCGTCGTCGGCGGCGGCAACATCTTCCGGGGGATGACGGCAGCCATGCGTGGCATGGATCGCGCCCGCGCGGACTACATGGGAATGCTCGCGACGGTGATCAACGCGCTGGCTCTCCAGGACGCGCTCGAGTCGCTCGGTCAGCCGACGCGTGTACAGACGGCGATCACGATGTCGCAGGTCGCCGAGCCGTACATCCCGCTGCGCGCGATCAGGCATCTCGAGAAGGGCCGGCTCGTGATCTTCGCCGCCGGCAACGGGAACCCGTACTTCACCACCGACACGACGGCCGCATTGCGCGCCGCCGAGATCGGCGCAGAAGCAGTGCTGAAGGGCACGCACTCGGGCGTCGACGGCGTGTACAGCGCCGACCCGCGCACGACTCCTGATGCCGTGAAGCTCGAGACGCTCAGTCACTTCGAGGTGCTCAGCCGCGGGTTGCAGGTGATGGACTCGACCGCGATCACGTTCTGCATGGACAACTCGCTCCCGATCATCGTGTTCGACGTGATGCAGTCCGGGAACATCACCAAGGCTCTGGTCGGCGACCCGATCGGCACGCTCGTCAGCACACGGGAGGCCAAGTGATGCACCCCAAGGTCGACGAAGCACACGACCGGATGCGCAAGGCGGTGCTTCACCTGCAGGACGAGTTCGGCGCGATTCGCACCGGCCGCGCGTCGCCCGCGCTTGTCGAGAAGTTGAAGGTGGACTACTACGGCAGCGAGGTGCCCTTGCAGCAGCTCGCGGGCGTGACGGTGCCCGAGGCGCGCGTGCTGGTGATCGCGCCCTACGACAAGGGCGCGATGAAGGCGATCGAGAAGGCGATCCAGGCGAGCGACCTCGGTGTGAACCCGAGCAACGACGGGACCATCATCCGCGTCACCTTCCCGGAGCTCACCGGCGAGCGTCGGAAGAACCTCGTGAAGGTCGTGAAGAAGCTCTCGGAGGAGGGGCGGGTCGCGGTGCGCAATGTGCGCCGCCACATTCGCCAGGACCTGGAGCGCGACGACGCGATCTCCGAGGACGAGGTCAGCCGGCTGGAGAAGGAGCTGGAGAAGCTGACGCACGAGGTGATCGCGGAGATCGACACGATGGTCGGTCACAAGGAAAAGGAACTTCTCGAGGACTAGCGCTGCTCGAGGCCCCGGGCGACGCCCGGATGGCTCCACGCGTGGGGGAGCACCTAGCCTGGCTCGGCCCCCGGGAGGATGACGTGCACGACGGCAAGGACTCCGATCAAGTAGTCACGCCGGCTGAGGGCGTGCGCATCCTCGGCGCCGAGGAGGCCCACGCCGCGCTGGCAGCAGACCGCGAAGACCTCGACGACCGCGACGGCGGAACCCAACCGTCGCTCGATCTGCCCGACGTCGAGCGCTCGGATCGGCGGCGTGCGTCCGGCTTTGCCGACGCGGGCCCGAGCTGGACCGCGGTCGAGGCGGGCGACGTGCCCGCGGTGGAGCCGTCCGCGATGGAGCCGTCGGCCGTCGAGCTGCCCCCGGAACCGTCGACCGGTGAAGTGCCGCCGTTGCCGCACTGGACGGAGCCGCCGACGGGCGCGGTCCCGGCGATCTTCGCCGACGACACCGGCGAAGGTCCGGTCGACGACGACCTGGAGGCGTGGTCGGCCATCGGCGGTGGTCAGGCTCGGTTCCGCGCCGAAGGTGCCGACTGGGCCGAGGTCGACTTCGACGACCAATTCAGCGGCGAGCACGAGAAGTTGGGCGCCCTGGACGAGGGCGGCCCGGTCGACGAAGAGGCCGCGTTCGCGGAAGCCCTCGCGGAACGGCGGCGCCGTCCCGGCCGCGCCGCTTCCGGGCGGGCGCGTGTGCGCCCGGGGCGTGTCCGTGCGCACGAGGGCGAAGTCGCGCCACCCGGTCCCGCTGCGACGCGCGACCTCCCCACCGCGATCATGACTGCGGCGATCGTCGTGGTCGTGGCGCTCGTGTGCTTCTCGGTCGGGAAGGTCGCCACGACGTGGCTGGCCGCCGCCGTGCTCGCGTTCGCCACCCTCGAGATGTGCAAGACCCTGCAGAACAAGGGCATGCGGCCCGCCACGCTGCTTGCGCTGACTGCGAGCTTCTCGTTGCCGTTGGCAGCGCTGCACTACGGACCCGGTGCGTACCCCGTGTACGTCGGGCTGATCGTCATCTTCTCGATGTTGTGGTTCCTCTGGCAGGTCACGCCGGGACGGCCGCTCATCGGCGTCGCCGCGACAGTGCTCGCATTCGCGTACGTCGGCGGTCTCGGAGGCTTCGCGGGATTGTTGCTCGGCGCGCCCGAGGGCGTCGGTCTCCTGCTCGGACTCGCCTTCTGCACGGTCGCGTACGACGTCGTCGGGTTCTTCATCGGTGCGCAGTTCGGCAGGAGCCGCGTCGCACCGAACGTGTCGCCGAACAAGACCGTCGCCGGCACCGTCGGCGGAATGGTGGCGTCCGCGTTCTTCGGCGCGGTCGTCGCGGGTTCGATCTCACCGTGGACGCACTCGCGAGGTCTCGTGCTTGGCATCCTGGTCGCAGGTGGCGCGTTCCTCGGTGACCTGTGCGCGTCGATGATCAAGCGCGACCTCGGGGTGAAGGACTTCGGGGCCCTGCTCCCCGGCCACGGCGGCGTGCTCGACCGCTTCGACGGCCTGCTGTTCTGCCTCCCGATCGCGTATTACCTCGCCCTCCACTGGAAACTGATCTGAGATCGGCCCGGACGGGTCGCCGCCGCCGCGGACCGTAACCTGGCAAGGTGAGCCGCGGCGTCGTCATTCTCGGATCCACCGGCTCGATCGGCACCCAGGCGCTCGACCTGTTGTCGCGCCATCGCGATGCGTACCGGGTGGTCGCGCTCGCCGCGGGCACCAACACCGAGCTCCTCGCGCGCCAGGCCGCGGACTTCGACGTGCCTGCCGACCTCGCACGCGCCTGCGCCGACGATCCCGCGGCGCTCTCGGAGCTCGCCGGGCATCCGGACGCAGACGTCGTCCTGAACGCCGTCGTCGGCTTCGCGGGGCTGCCGGCCACGCTCGCTGCACTGCACGCCGGTAAGCGCCTCGCGCTCGCGAACAAGGAGAGCCTCATCGCGGCGGGTCCGGTGGTCGCCAAGGCGCGCGCCGCGGGCGGCGGCGAGATCGTGCCCGTGGACTCGGAACATTCCGCGATTTACCAATGCTTGCGCTCGGGGCGCGCGTCGGAAGTGGCGCGCATCATCCTCACCGCCAGCGGCGGCCCGTTCCGGGGCCGCACGCGTGACGAGTTGCAACATGTGAAACGTGACGACGCGCTCGCGCACCCGACCTGGAACATGGGCGCCAAGATCACGATCGACAGTTCGACGCTGATGAACAAGGGCCTCGAGGTGATCGAGGCGCACGAGCTCTTCGACGTGGGTTTTGACCACGTCGATGTTGTGGTGCATCCTCAATCAATCGTGCACAGCATGGTGGAATTCTTTGACGGCGCCACCGTGGCGCAACTGTCGCAGCCCGACATGCGGTTGCCGATCGGCCTTGCGCTCGCGGCACCGGACCGGCTGCCGGAGGCCTACGGCGCGATCGACTGGACCCAGTTGCGCGAGCTCACGTTCGAGGCACCCGACCTCGACACCTTCCAATGTCTGGCGCTCGCATACGACGCGGGCCGCGCCGGCGGGACTGCGCCCGCGATCCTCTCAGCTTCCAATGAGGTTGCTGTGGGAGCATTCCTCGCAGGCCGCATCGGATGGCTCGAGATCGCGGCAATCGTCGGGGAGACGCTCCACGGCGGTTCCGGGAACGCCGATGAGGTCGCTGACGTTCTCGATGCCGACCGCCGTGCCCGGGAACGGGCGTCGGCCATCGTCGACCGGAGGAGTAACGCGTGAGGGTCAAGGACCCCTTCGACGAGATCAACGTCAACAAACGGAAGGCCGTGCTCTACACGGGCTGCGGTCTGATGCTGATCGTCGCGTACGCGGTCGTGTTCCCCACGCAGCTCGCGCTCGTCGCCATGATCTTCGCGTTCGTCCTGATGATCATGTTGCACGAGTTCGGTCACTTCACCATGGCGAAGCGGGCCGGCATGAAGGTGACCGAGTTCTTCGTCGGGTTCGGGCCGCGCCTGTGGTCCGTGCAGCGCGGCGAAACCGAGTACGGCATCAAGGCGATCCCGCTCGGTGGCTACTGCAAGGTCATCGGCATGACCAACCTTGAAGAGGTCGCGCCCGAAGACGAGCCGCGTACGTATCGCGCGAAGCGTTGGGGCCCGAAAGTCGTCATGGCCGCCGCCGGCCCGGCCGTGCACTTCATCATCGCGATCGTGCTGATGTTCTGTGTGCTGTTCTTCGCGGGCGACTATCGCAATCAGCAGCAAACCACGACCCTCGAGAAGGTCGAACAGGGCGCGAGACTTGCCGGATTGCAGCCGGGGGACCAGATCGTCGCGATCGACGGCACGAGGGTGCGCAACTGGTCGCAGGTGTCGGCACTGATCACAGGTCCCGACGGGCACAAGCGCGTCGTCGGTGACACGGTCCCGTTCGTGGTGCAACGCGGAGACAAGGTGCTCGACTTCGACGTCGCGCTGCGGCCGAGCGCCGACGCGGGCCCGCCGCGAATCGTCGCCGGGGTCGTCTCGCGCGTGAACGTGCCGAGGCCGGGCCTGGTCGCTTCGGTCGTCGCCGCGCCACGACAGGTCGGCGAGGTCGGATGGGAGTCGGTCAAGGCACTCGGCAGCATGTTCTCGCCGTCGGGCATCTCGAACTACTTCCGCATCCTGTCGGGCGACAAGGGCACGAACACCGACCAGTCCAAGCGCTTCGTGTCGCCGGTCGGGTTCGGCCAGCTCGCCAACAACGCGGTCAAGTCGGGATGGGTGACCGCGTTTGGTCTCCTGATCGCGATCAACATCTTCGTCGGCCTGTTCAACCTCCTGCCGCTCTTGCCGTTCGACGGCGGTCACATCGCGGTCGCCACGTATGAGCAGATCGCGTCGAGAATTCGTCGACGGAAGGTGCAGGTCGACATGGCCAAGCTGATGCCGCTCACCGTCGGGGTCCTCGCGGTGCTCGCGTTCATCTTCCTGTCGAGCCTGTTCCTCGATATCACTCACCCGGTGGCCAACCCGTTCTAGGGAGCCCGGGGCAGGGTCGTAGTCTGGGCGGGTGAACCCGCGGCGCAAGACCCGGCAGGTGATGGTCGGTACCGTCCCGGTCGGCGGAGACGCGCGCGTGAGCGTGCAGTCGATGACAACCACCAAGACCGCCGACGTCGAGGGCACCCTCGCGCAGGTGTACGCGCTGGCGGCAGCCGGCTGCGACATCGTGCGCTGCACGTGCAACGAGGAAGAGGCGGCGGAGGGTCTGGCGCAGATCGTGCCCCGGTCGCCGGTGCCGATCATCGCGGACATCCATTTCCAGTACAGGCTCGCGCTCGGAGCGATGGAAGCCGGCGTCCAGGCGTTGCGCCTGAACCCGGGCAACATCCGCAAGCCCGCCCACATCAAGGCCGTCGCCACCGAGGCCAAGGCGCGAGGCATTCCGATCCGCATCGGCGTCAACGCGGGCTCCCTCGATCCCGCGATGGCGGAACAGCACGGTGGCATCACGCCCGAGGCGCTCGTCGCGTCCGCGATGCACGAGCTCGACCTGTTCCGCGAAGTCGACTTCGACGACGTCAAGATCTCGGTGAAGGCGTCGAACGTGCCGCTGATGATCGACGCGTACCGCTTGCTGTCCGAGACCACGGACCACCCGTTGCATCTCGGCGTCACCGAAGCGGGACCATTGCCGCAGGGGCTCGTCAAGGGCGTTGCCGGGATCGGCACGCTGCTCGCCGAGGGCATCGGCGACACGATTCGTTTCTCGTTGACCGCCGACCCGGTCGAAGAAGCGAAGGCCGGGCGCACGCTGCTCGAAGCGCTCGGTCTTCGTGAGCGCAAGGGTCTCGATCTGATCGCGTGCCCGTCGTGCGGACGGGCGGAGGTCGACGTGATCCGCGTCGCGTCCGAGGCGCAGGCGGCGCTGGAAGCGCGCAACATCCCGCTCCAGGTCGCAGTCATGGGCTGTGTGGTGAACGGGCCGGGCGAGGCGCGCGAAGCCGATCTCGGGATCGCCGCCGGCCGGGGCAAAGGCCACCTCTTCGTCCGAGGCCAAGTCGTGCGCGTCGTGCCGGAGGCGGAGATGGTCGACGCGCTCGTCGACGAGGCCGAGCGCATCATGGCCGAAGGCATCGAAGCGCGGCTGGCTGCCGCGGACCCGGGCGCGGCCGCGATCGCGGAGGCCACTCGGGACGAGCTGCTGCAGATCCAGGGCCTCGACGCGAATCATGCCGGCGAGAAGATCCTGAAGATCCGCGAGATCGCCGACTGACGTGAGCGAGGCGACAATTGAGATTCGCGACGCCACCGTCGACGACTGTGAGGCGTTGAGCGCGCTCGCGTTCGCGTCCAAGGCGCACTGGGGCTATGACGACGCGTTCATGGAGGCGTGCCGCGACGAGCTCACGATCCACCCCGTGGACCTCGAACGCGCGCGAATCCGCGTCGCCGCCGCGACAACCATCGTCGGCTTCCACGGCATCGAAGGCGACGAGCTGGAATGGCTGTTCGTTGCACCCGCGGCGGAGGGACGCGGGATCGGCGCGGCATTGTTCACTGATGCGCTCGGCATCGCGCGCGCGGCGGGTCTCGAAACCTTGCGCATCGCTTCCGATCCGAACGCGGCAGGTTTCTACGAGCGAATGGGCGCACAACGCATCGGCGAGACGCCATCGGCGTCGATTCCGGGGCGCGTCCTCCCGCGGTATGCCATGGCCATATCCTCGACGTAGTGACCGACGCGGGTACGCCGATCGGCCGGCGTGTGTTCTTGAGCTTGATCGGTGTCGGTGCGGCGGGTGTGCTCGTCGGCGGCAAGGTGTCGCAGTGGGTCTCCGACCTTGCCGCGCCGGTGGTCTCGAAGGACCCCACCGGGCTGTCGTCGTTTCTCCCCGTCGAGGGCTTCCGCTTCTACACCGTCACCGATGGGTTCCCTCACCGGGCTCCGGCCGACTACCGGCTGACGGTGAAGGGGCTCGTCGACAAACCGTTCACGCTCACGTACGACGAGATCCGGGCCCTGCCGCCGACGCGGCTCACGAAGGACTTCCAGTGCGTGACCGGTTGGCGGGTCCGCGACACGCACTGGACGGGTGTGCTGCTCGGCGATCTCCTCGACCGCGCGGGCGTGCAACCGGCGGCGAAGGCCTTGCGCTTCACGTCCTTCGACGGCGTCTACACCGAGAGCCTCACGCTTGACCAAGCCCGCCGCCAGGACGTGATCGTTGCCTACGACCTCGAGAACAAGCCACTGTCCAGCGATCATGGCGGGCCGGTCCGGCTCTATGTCGCGCCGATGTACGGATACAAGTCGTGTAAATGGCTCGACGGCATCGAGGTCGTCGACAAGGTCGTTCCCGGCTACTGGGAAGACGAGGGCTACGACGTCGACGCGTGGGTCGGGCGCTCGAACGGTCGCGACGACCCGGCCACGTCCGGGTGAGCACCGCGCGGCCGTTCCCGCGGTTCGATCGTCTCGAACGCGCCGTGCACTGGTCGAACGCGACCCTTTTCTTCGTGCTGGTCGCGACCGGCGCATCGTTGAAGGTCGGCTCCCTCGCGACGATCGTCGCGAACCGGGCACTCGTGAAGACCATCCACGTCTACGCCGGCCTGCTCCTCCCAATCCCGCTGCTTCTCGGGATCGTCGCGCCCGCCGGCAGGCAGCTGCGGCGAGATCTCGGCCGGTTCAACCGCTGGACACGTGAAGAACGGCGCTGGTGGTCGCCGCGTACGCGTCACGACGCGCAGCTCGGGAAGTTCAACCCCGGTCAGAAGCTCAACGCGGTGTTCACGGGCGCGGCGATCGTCGTGATGTTGATGACCGGTTCGATCATGCGCTGGCCCGGTCCCTTCTCCGACAGCTGGCGCACGGGGGCGACGTTCGTGCACGACTCCACGTGGCTCGTGTTGATCATCGTGATCACGGGTCACATCTTGATCGCGCTCCGCGATGTTGATTCGCTGCGATCGATGATTCGCGGGTGGGTGCCGGAATCGTGGGCCCGGCGGGAACGGCCCCTGTGGTGGGCCGAGATCCTGACCGCGCGTGCCGCGTCAGCGGGCGCGGTCGGCGACGTCGTGGCAGGCGGTCAGCAGCGGCTTGGTGAACCGGGGGTTCGCGCAGGCGAGATGCCCGTCGGCGACGGGGTAGAGACGCGCGCGGGGGATCGCCTCCGCGGTCGCGACCTGTAACGACGGCGCGACGCCGTGGTCCTCGGTGGTGCAGACCACGGCGGTCGGCACGTCGATCTCACCGATCCAGCGACCGGCGTGGTACGTGGAGATCGAGTGTCCGGCCTCGATGATCATCCGCCAGTCGTGGCGGCGCATCTCGCCCGCGGCCCACAACGACATGCCACCGCTCGGCAATGGCACGAGCGGCAGGGCGCCGAGGACGCGCCGGTAGACGCCGGCGCGCGCCGCGGCGACCGTCGCGAGCATTGCGGTCTGGAAGAAGAGCCGGGACCGGCGATCCGGGAAGAAGCCGGCCGACGTCGCGCAGAGCACGAGCCCGTCGACGAGATCGCGGTGGCGGCGCCAGAGGAGCTGAGCCACGGGTCCGCCCATCGAGTACCCGACCGCGATCACCGGACCGGTGCCCAGCTCGACGATCGTCGCGGCGCAGTCGTCGGCGCACTCTGCGATGCGGAACACGCTGCGGTTGCGAAGCCCCCGCCCGTGGCCGCGCAGGTCCGGTGCGATCACACGGAAGTGCTCGGCCAGCGGCTCGAAGTTGTGGAACCAGTTGAGACCGCCGGTGGCGACCCAGCCGTGGAGCAGGAGCAGCGTCGGCGCACCCGGGGGTCCGGCCATCTCCCGGACGAAGGTCGTGCCCCGGCGCGGCAATTCGAGCCGTCGTCCGTACGGGACCGGCGGTCGGCCGAATCCCGGCAGCGGTGCCGAAACCGCTGCTGCCATGGCACGCTCCTCCCCAACATCCCATCCTGGGACGCCCTCTTTATATTCTGACATGGCCGTCAGAATCCAGTGATCATGCACCCTTTGTGAGGTTTGTCAGACACGCCACACTGCGAGGCAGTCGACCCGGTAGGGCAGCTCGACGACCTCCCGGGCCGCCACGTCGGGGTGCGTGGCGAGCACGGTTCGTACCTCGTCGAGGACCGCGGCGCGTTCGCGCTCGGGCAGGACGGCCACGTGGCTCACCGAGGCGATGCGCCGGACGACCGCTTCCGGCGTGCTCGATTGCCGGTGCCGGAACTCGGCCCGCTCGAGCTCGCCGAAGCCGGGCATGGCCCGGAACGCACTGTCGCGCCAGTTCTCGTGATCCCGCCACGGGGCGTGCTTCTCGACGCGGTCCATGATGCTCCACACCGCGTCGACCCACGGCTCGCTGCGATCGCGAGCGTTCCAGACGAGTCCGAGCGCGCCGCCGGCGTGCAGCACGCGGCGGACTTCGGCGATCGCGCGATCGTGGTCGAACCAGTGCCAGGCCTGCGCCGCGACGAGCGTGTCGAGCGAGCCGGCGCGTAACGGCAGCGCCTCGGCCGTACCCGCGATCACTGGTACGTCCGAGAGGAGCTCACGGAAGGTTGCGCGCATCCCGGGCACGGGCTCGACCGCGACGAGCCCGGCGCCGGTAGGGACGAGGAGGCGCGTCAGCTTGCCCGTTCCTGCCGCGAGGTCGCACACGCGCGAGCCGGCACGGATGCCGAGCCGCTCGACGAGCCACGCCACCGCGTCGGGCGGGTAGGACGGCCGCGCGGCCTCGTAGTCGCCCGGATCGCTGAACCCCGCGGCCGCAACCTGATGAACCATGCATGCATTCTCGCAGGCATGCACGATGCCGTGAGCGGAGCGACCGGAGGGAGCGCAGCGAGCTGACCGGAGCGGCGAGCGTTTATGGGCCTTCCCGGCCCATAGCGAGTGCGACAAAGGGTTAAAGGATCATTCCTCCGGCCAGGGTGTCGTTGGTGGTCTCGTCGACGAGGATGAACGAGCCGGTCGCCCGGTTGCGGCGATATTCGTCGAAGAAGAGCGGCTGGGTCGTGCGGAGCGTGACGCGGCCGATCTCGTTCAGTCCGAGCGAGTCGGCGGTCTCGTCGCGATGCAACGCGTTCACATCGAGGCGGTAGTGGAGGTCCTTGACCATCGCGCGCGCCCATTTCGACGTGTGCTTCAGCGCGTACTTCGCGCCCGGCCGCAACGTGGCCCGCTCGCTGAACCAGCACAGCATCGCGTCGACGTCCTGGCTTTCCTGCGGCCGGTTGTTGGGACGGCAGATCATGTCGCCGCGGCTGACGTCAAGATCGTCGGCCAAGCGGATCGTGACCGACATCGGTGGCATCGCCTCTTCGACCGGACCGTCGGCGGTATCGATGGACGCGATCGTCGACTCGAAGCCCGACGGCAGGACCACCACCTCGTCACCGACCTTGTACGTGCCGCTCGCGACCTGGCCCGCGTAGCCGCGGTAGTCGTGATACCGGTCGTCGCGAGGACGGATGACGTACTGCACGGGGTAGCGGCAATCGATCAGGTTGCGGTCGGACGCGATGTGCACGTCTTCGAGCTGGTGCAGCAACGACGAACCCTCGTACCACGGGGTGTTCGCCGAACGGTCGACGACGTTGTCGCCGAGCAGCGCGGAGATCGGGATGAACGCGAGGTCGTGGACGTCGAGCTTGGCCGCGAACTCCTTGAATTCCTGCTTGATCTCCTCGAACCGCGCCTGGTCGTAATCGACAAGATCCATCTTGTTCACGCACAGCACGAGGTGAGGGACGCCGAGCAGCGATGCGAGGAACGCATGCCGCCGCGATTGCTCCATGATGCCCTTGCGGGCGTCCACGAGGATCAGCGCGAGGTCGGCGGTCGACGCGCCGGTGATCATGTTGCGCGTGTACTGCACATGCCCCGGCGTGTCGGCGATGATGAACTTCCGGCGCGGGGTGGCGAAGTACCGGTACGCGACGTCGATCGTGATGCCCTGCTCGCGCTCGGCCCGCAAGCCGTCGGTCAACAACGCGAGGTTCATGCCTTCTTCCCCGCGCAACATCGTCGAATGCTCGAGCGCTTCGAGGGTGTCCTCGAAGATCTGCTTGGAGTCGAAGAGGAGACGGCCGATCAACGTCGACTTGCCGTCGTCGACCGAACCCGCGGTCGCGAAGCGTAAGAGCTCCACTTACTTCCCACCCGCTCCCTGCGGCCCGCAGCCTTCGGCGAGAGGCCTCCGATCCGCTTCCCACCTCATTAGAAGTATCCCTCCCGCTTTCGATCTTCCATCGCCGCCTCGGAGAACTTGTCGTCCGCGCGGGTCGCGCCCCGTTCGGTGATTCGAGACGCGGCAACCTCGGTGATCACATCGTCGATCGACACCGCGAACGACTCGACCGCGGCCGTGCACGTGGCATCGCCGACCGTCCGGTAGCGCACGGTCGCCTCGAACACTTCCTCGCCCGGTGCAGCCTGCAGGAACTCGGTGACCGCCATCAACATGCCGTCGCGGCGGAAGACCTCCCGCTTGTGCGCGAAGTAGATCGAGGGCAACTCGATCTGTTCCTCGGCGATGTATTGCCAGATGTCGAGCTCGGTCCAGTTCGAGAGCGGGAATACGCGGATGTGCTCACCCTTACGGTGCCGGCCGTTGTAGATGTTCCACAGCTCGGGCCGTTGATTCTTCGGGTCCCATTGTCCGAAGTCGTCGCGGAAGGAGAAGAACCGTTCCTTGGCGCGGGCCTTCTCCTCGTCCCGGCGCGCGCCGCCGAGCACCGCGTCGAACCCGTGCTCCTCGATCGCGCGCAACAGCGTGGTCGTTTGCAAGCGGTTCCGGGACGCGCCCGGCCGCGGATCGTCCG
This sequence comes from Acidimicrobiia bacterium, assembly GCA_038238245.1. GTDB lineage: Bacteria > Actinomycetota > Acidimicrobiia > IMCC26256 > PALSA-610 > DASQHW01. The sequence goes on along the minus strand of JBBRXX010000023.1, from coordinate 64,815 downwards.
TGACGCGGCCGGCATCGATGTCGTCCTGCACCGACGCGACAACGAGATGGGCACCGACCTGTTCGATCGCGGCGTCTCGGAACTCGAGGACTTCGGAGAAGTTGTGTCCCGTGTCGACGTGCATCACGGTGAACGGCACCTTCGCCGGCCAGAACGCCTTCTTGGCGGTGTGCAGCATCACGACGCTGTCCTTGCCGCCGGAGAACAGCAGGACCGGCCGCTCGAACTCGGCCGCGACCTCGCGCAACAGGTGCATCGACTCGGCCTCGAGCGCGTCCAGATGCGAGATGAGCCGGTTCATCGGTGGTTGCTTCCTGCGGTTTTACGAGTTCGACCAGCCGTGCAGGCCGCATTCCATCTTGCCACGTCCCGTCCAGCGACCCGAACGGGGGTCGTCGCCGGGCTTGACGGGACGGGTGCACGGCCAGCACCCGATCGACGGATAGCCCTGGGCCGCGAGCGGGTGCTCGAGCAGGTCGTGGTCGCGCTTGTAGGCCGCGATGTCCTCATCGGTCCAGGGCGCGAGCGGGTTCACCTTCACGATGCCGCGCCCGATGTCGAGGTGTGCGATCGGGGTCGTGGCGCGTGTCGGCGACTCGACGCGCCGGAGCCCGGTCATCCAGGCCTGCTTGCCCGCGAGCGCGCGTGCGAGCGGCTCGACCTTGCGCATCGCGCAGCAGTCATCTGGATCGGTTTGCCAGAGATCGTCGGGCTCGACCAACGGCTGCATCACCGTGAGGTTCAGGTCGTACCGCTCCTTGATCCGTTCGACGTACCAGAGCGTTTCCGCGAAGTGGTACTGCGTGTCGAGGAAGACGACCTCGATGTCGGGCGCGACCTTCGACGCGACGTCGATGATGACACAGTCCTGGAACGAGGCAGCGAGCACGACACCGGTCCCGAACCGCTCCCACGCCCACCTGATCGCGGCGGACGCGGGCTTGTGCTCGAGCTCCGCTGAGACCGCGGCAAGCTCGCCGAGATCGATGTCGACCAGCGGACGGCCGACCCTGGTCGAATCCAAAATATTCATGTGGCCGCGCACTCCCCGTCGCCGACGTCCGCGACGTACGGGCCGGTCTCGTCGTAGTCGACGTAGAACTCGGGGCCGACATCGGGCGGAGGGAAGGAGTCGAGCTCCGTCAGCGAGTCGCCGACACCCTTCGCCCCGCCGGAGCGGGACAGCCACGTCGCGAACGACTCGCCGGCCTGGCGCTCGTCGTTGAACCGGCGGACGACGCGCACGACTGCCTCGGGCGCGCTCTTCGCCGGCACCTTCAACGCCTTGTCACCGAACTCGACCTGCGTCTCGCCGAGGTGACCGCCGAGCAGCATCTGGTAGCCCGGAGCCGCGCGGCCGTGCGCACGACGCTCGAGCCCGAAGAACCCGATGTCGCTCACGTGGTGCTGCCCGCAACTGTTCGTGCAGCCGGAGATGTTCACGCGCACGCCCGGGACCTCCGCCAGGCCCTCGTTCTCGAGCGCGTCGCCGATCGCGTCGGCAAGCCCGCGCGACTGCGTGACCGCGAGGTTGCACGTGTCGGCGCCGGGGCAGCTCACGACGTCGCGGGCGAGCTCGGCGCCGGCTTCGGCCATGCCGATGTCGTTGAGACGGTCGTACAGCCCGCGCAGGTCGGCCTCGGCGAGGTCGCGCAATGCGAGGTTCTGGCGGTTCGTGATGCGGATGTCGAGCCCGAAGTCGCGCTGGATGTCGGCGAGCGCGCGGAACTGGTCGGCGGTGATGTCGCCGAGGCGGGAGTACGCCACCGCGCTGATCGTGCCGCGCGCGACGCCGCGCACGACGTTGCACTCGACCCACCGTTCGAACGGATCGCTCGCAAGCAGCTTCACCGGTGCGAACGCCTGCCCGACCTTGGTGGCCTCGGGAGTGCCGCCGGCCGGCTCGTCGCCGCGCTCGCGCACGATGTCGGGGATGCCGCCGGGCCAGTCGCGCGCGCCGCGCAGGAATTTGCGCTCCTTGAAGATGCGCTCGCGCAGCTCCTCCATCCCCATAGTGTCGACGAGCCACTTCATGCGGGCGCGGATCTTGTTGTCGCGGTTGCCGTAGTGGTCGAACGTCCGGAGGCACGCGTAGATCGTCGGCATCAGCTCCTCGCGGGGCGTGAAGTCCTCGAGCGCCTGCGCAGGGTGCGGGTTGGCGCCGAGGCCACCGGCGATGAACACCCGGAAGCCGGCTTCGGTCGCGCCGTCGGGCAACGTGCGCGTCGAAGCGACGACGCCGATGTCGTTGAACATCGCCTGGCCGCAGTCGGTCGCGCAGCCGGAGAAGTTGATCTTGAACTTGCGCGGCAGCCGCTGGCCGTACGGGTGGCGCAGCAGGAAGTCGGTGGTGGCTTGCGCCCACGGCGTGATGTCGAGCACTTCCTGGGGGCACGCGCCGGCCAGGTGGCAACCCATGACGTTGCGGACCGTGTCGCCGCACGCTTCGCGCGACGTCAGACCGACCGACGCCATCAGGCGCAGGATCTCGGGCGTCTGCTCGAGCTGGATGAAGTGGAACTGCACGTTCTGGCGGGTCGTGAGGTGACCCCATCCGCGGGAGTACGTCTCGGAGATGTACGCGAACGTGTCGAGCTGTTCCGGGGTGACGCGGCCGTGCGGGATCTTGACGCGCAGCATCTGGTTGCGGCCGCCCTGGCGCTGGCCGTAGACGCCGTGGTTGAGGCGGAACACCCTGAACGTGTCCTCGTCGACGCGTCCGTCGAGGTACTCGGCGGTGGTCCGTTCGTAGATGTCGAGCTCGTCGGCGATGACCGGTTCGAGAGGCCGGGTCGCCAGGTCGCGGACGTCGATCGCCATACGGCGGCTCCCTGTCGCGGGGGCGGAGTGCGGGGAAACGGACGGAGGGCGGGAGGCCGGGCCGTCAGCGCGTGCCGGCACGACTGAGCTCGTCGTGCATCTCATGGGGGGTCCGCCCCATCGAGATGCTCGCCGCGCCGCGCGCCAAAATCACCCGGCCAGTATACGTCGCGTGGCGTCCCAAATACCAGCGCAGAGGTCAGGAATATTTCCGACCAACCGGGTGGAATGTCCACCGATTCAGTGAACAAGCCGGCGGCCGCCCGGCCGCCCGATCGCCCGGGATGCCCGATGGCGGCGAATAGCCTCCGTTTTCGTGAGGATGAGCGCGCTGTTCCTGCGCACACTGCGCGACGACCCCGCCGACGCCGAGGTGGACAGCCACCGGCTGCTCGTGAGGGCGGGATACATACGGAGGGTCGCGGCGGGCATCTACGCCTGGCTCCCGCTCGGCTATCGCGTCCTGCGCAAGCTCGAACAGATCGTCCGGGAGGAGATGGACGAGGCGGGCGCGCAGGAGCTGCTGCTCCCGATCATCCAGCCACTCGAGCTGTGGGCGCGGACCGGCCGCGACAAGGCGTACGGGCCGCTGATGTTCCGGCTGGAGGATCGCAAGGAGACGGGCTTCTGCCTGTCGCCGACGGCCGAAGAAGTGATCACGACCCTCGTCGCGCAGGAGTACGGCTCGTACCGCGACCTGCCGGTCAACCTCTATCAGATCAACTGGAAGTATCGCGACGAGCTGCGACCGCGGTTCGGCCTGCTGCGCGGGCGCGAGTTCCTGATGAAGGACGCGTACTCGTTCGACCTCGATCTCGACGGGCTCGAGCAGAGCTACCGCGCGATGTACGACGCGTACTGCCGGGTCTTCGAGCGGTGTGGGCTGACCTTCCGCGCGGTCGAGGCGCAGTCGGGCGAGATGGGCGGCTCGGGAAGCCGCGAGTTCATGGCGGTCGCCGCAGTCGGTGAAGACGACTTCGTATGGTGCAAGAACTGTGACTACGCGGCGAACGTCGAAGCCGCGCGGCGCGAGCATTCCTGGCATCACACGGAGGTCCCGGCCGCGGACGCGCCACCGATGACCGAAGTGCACACGCCCGACCTGCCCGGCATCGCCGGCGTTGCCGAGTTCCTGCATCTCGAGCCCTCGGTCCTGCTGAAATCGATCGTGTTCGACGCCGACGGCAAGCTCGGGCTCGCCCTCGTCCCCGGCGATCGCGAAGTCAACGTTTACGCGGTGGAGGCGGCGCTCGCGCCGCGACACGTCCGGCTGTTCGGTGACGAGGACTTCGACGCGCATCCGGAGCTCCCCAAGGGCTACATCGGCCCGCACTTCCCCGGTACGGACCTCGTGGTGGCCGATCCGTCGGTGCGTGCGGCGCACGGATGGGTCGCGGGCGCGAACCGGGTCGACCATCACGCGCGCGATGTGGTGCTCGGGCGCGACTTCGATGTCGATGTGTGGGCCGACATCGTGACGATCGTCACCGGCGACCGCTGCCCGAAGTGCGGTCACGAGCTCTCCGTCGACCGCGGGATCGAGGTCGGCCACGTGTTCCAGCTCGGGACGAAGTACAGCGAGGTGCTCGACGCCCGTTACACCGACGAGCACGGTGCACAACATCCGATGGTGATGGGCTGCTACGGCCTCGGCATCACGCGCACGGTCGCGGCCATCGCGGAGGAGAACCACGACGAGCACGGGCTGTCGTGGCCGGCGGTGGTCGCGCCCTACGACGTGCATTTGATCGTTGTGCCGGGCCGCGGCGAAAAGGCGCCGGCGGTGATCGCGGAGGCCGACCGCGTGTATCACGCGTTGCGGACCGCGGGTCGCGACGTGCTCTACGACGATCGCGACGTGAGCCCGGGCGTGAAGTTCGCGGACGCCGACCTGCTCGGCGTGCCCGTGCAGATGATCGTCGGCGCCAAGGGTGTGGCGCGCGGTGTCATCGAGCGCAAGATTCGTGCAACGGGTGCCCGCGACGAGCTGCCGCTGGGCGACCCGTCGTCGTGACGAGCGCGGTCGTTGCGGTGAGCGGGTAGCACTCCACCCCGCCGAACGGTCCGGTGCGCGGGCAGCACACCATGCCGGGCAGCGCGCGCGCCCACGCCCGACGGGCGCCTTCGGGGTCGATGTCGACACCGACGCGCGTGTGCGCCGCAGCGAGCTCGAGGGCGGCGTCGACGGCCGCCGTCACGTCGGGGAACTGGAGCATCTTGTCGCCGGTGCACACGTAGGTGCTCGTCCCCGTCACGACTGCTCGACCCCGGGCTCGGAATCGACGTCGACGTCGATTTCCGGCGCGAGCGGCCGGCGCAGCAGCGTGGCCGCGAGCGCGATGCATCCCAGCACCACGAAGCCGATCGCGCTGACCCACGCGGGGTCGACTGCACGGCCGGTCGCTTCGTGTACCAGGAACACGGCGCCGGTTGCGCCGAAGGCGAGGCCGAAGAGCAACGCCAGCATGTCGGTTGAATGCCGCTTCATCCGGACGCTCCGATCAATGTCTCGACCCCGCCGGGCTGGAATCGATGCAGGTCCACCTCGCCCGCGCCGACCCGCAGGTTCAGGTGCAGCACGCCACTCGTGGGTGTGTCGCCATCGACGGTGCGCTTGGCATCTCGGTGCCAGCCGTCATGGTGGCGACCGAACAGCAAGAGCGATCCGGCACCCGTATGCGCGTCGACCTCGAGACGTGCCGAGCTCGGGACTCTGACCTCGAGGCGTCCGATGCCAACCGACGCATTGACGTCGATGGTCTCGCCGGCGTGCGGCACGACGTCCCGGAGGTCGAGGTACATGTGCCCGATGGCCAGCTCGTACTTGTCGCGTACGTCTCCGATCTGGGTCGGGCGGTATCGCTCCTCGCCGATGCCGCCGCGGAGCGGCACGTCGATCGTGCTCGACATCGCCGTTGCCGCCACGACCAGCACCCCGAGGAAGATCAAGCCACGCGCGCGGCCGACCCAGGCCGACAGCACGAGGACCGCGCCGACCGCGCACGTGGCGATCGCGAAGGCGACCGTGAGATTGAGCTCGATGACCTCGATCGCCTGCAGAAAGCTCGTCACGCCGGCCGCGACGAGCAACAGGCTGAGCGTGAGTGGCGTGAGGAACGGGCGCGGCCTGCGTGCCCGCCGTTCCCGCCGGTGCGCACGACGCGCGTCGCGGATGGTCGGCCAGGGGGCGGTCTGTGTCCACGCGCTGACCGGTTCGGGGTGATCGGGTTCTGCCACCGGCGAGACGCCCTCGGTTGGCGCCGTCGTCGAGAACTCGGGCGCCGGCTCGTGGGACAGGGGCGTCGTGGTGTGTTCGGGCACGGATGCCGGCTCGGCCGCGGCCTGCGGCGATTCCTCGTCGTTCGGGCGCCCGGGTCGGCGGAGCACGAGGATTGCGATGCCGGCACCGATGAGGAAGAGCGGGCCGACGAAGCGGCCGCCGATGCGGAGCCCGTCCGGCAGGAGATGGTTGGCCGCGATGAGGGCGCCGACACCGATGAGCGCGAGCCCGAGGAGCAAGCCGATGTCGCGCGGGCGCTCCTCGGCCGCGCTTCCGTCGTCGGGCGGGAGCGCGATCCACGCGACGACGTAGGCGGGAATACCGATCCACGCGATCGCGGCGATGATCCAGAGCACGCGCACGAGGGTGACGTCGATGCCGTACGTGCGAGCGATGCCGGCCGCGACGCCGCCGAGCACCCGGTTGGCCCGGTCGCGCCGTAGCTGCGGCCGGAGGGGGGGCGGCGGGAGCTGCGGCGGACCGGGGAACGGGGGAGCGGACGGATCCATGTCGTGAGCGTGCGCCGGCGGCGCGCGCTGCGGTATCGGGAATGTCCCCGAGGCGCGCCCGGATGTCCCCGAGCCGCCCCGGCGCGATCATCGTGCCGTGCCCGCACACCTGCACCTCTCCCGTGCCGACGTGTCCCGGCCCGCCGAGGGCCGCGTCGTCGCGGGTGTCGCCGCGGGGTTGGCGAACACCTTCGGGCTCGAGGCGAACGTCGTGCGGTGCGGCTTCGTCATCCTCACGATCGCGAGCGGTTTCGGTGTGCTGTGCTACCTCGTCGCCTGGGCAGTGATGCCCGACGCCGCCGGACCGGTCGAACCTCGACGCCGGCGCGACGCCGATGTCGTGTCCACGATCGCGTTCGGCGCAGTCGTGTTCGGCGGACTGCTCCTCGTCCGTGCGGTCGGACTGTGGCCGGGCGACGTGATCGTGTGGCCGCTCGCCGCGGCGATGGCCGGTCTCGCGCTGCTCGCCATGCGGACGGATCCCGCGACGCCCACCGCCGAGTTGCCGGCGTGGCCGATCCTGCGACGCCTTCCGCCCGACGCCGCCGACGCCCTGGCGGTGCTCGTGGGCACGCGACGCGGCGCGCTGGCTCGGGTGATCGCGGGCGGCGCATGTGTGGCAACCGGAGTCGTCGCGTTCGTCATCACCGCGGACTCGTGGAGTGCGCTGCGCGGTGCCTTCGTTGCCTCGATCGCGGTGATCGTCGGGCTTGCGCTGGTGATCGGACCAGGGTTGTCACGACTCGCGCACGCGCTCGTCGACGAGAAACGCGAGCGCATTCGCGCCGACGAGCGCGCCGAGGTCGCCGCGCACCTGCACGACTCGGTCTTGCAGACGCTCGCGCTCGTGCAACGGCGAGCGGCCGATCCTCGCGAGGTCGTGCGCCTGGCGCGCTTGCAGGAGCGGGAGTTGCGAAGCTGGTTGCTTGGCGGCGCGGTGCCGCCCGAGACCAACGGTTCGTCGTCGTTGGGTGTCGCCGTGGAGGAGGTCGCCGCATCGGTGGAAGTCGAACGCGGCGTCCCCGTCGAAGTCGTGCGCGTACGCGATTGCCCGCTCGAGGGGATGGAGGCGTTGGTGCTCGCGGCCCGGGAGGCGATCGTCAACGCGGCGCAACATGCGGGCGCGCCCAGCGTGTCGGTATATCTCGAGGTGGAGTCCGACCGGGCAACGATCTTCGTCCGTGATCGGGGTACCGGGTTCGAGCCGGGCGATGTCCCCGATGACCGCGGCGGCATCACGAACTCCATTGTCGGACGGATGACGCGCGCCGGTGGGTCCGCCACGGTGCGATCCGCGCCGGGCGAAGGTACCGAGGTGGAGCTCGGACTCCCGCGCGCCCGGGTCGTCGAGACCACATGAGCCGCGCGACGGTGTTCCTCGTCGACGATCACCAGCTGTTTCTCTCGGGCGTGCGCGCCGAGCTCAGCGACGCGGTCGACGTCGTCGGTGCCGCGTCGGATGTCGATGCCGCGATCGAGATGATCCGGGAGCGCGTCCCGGACGTCGTGCTCGTCGACGTGCACATGCCCGCCGGTGGCGGCGCGCGCGTGATCCGCGAAGTCGGCACGTCCCATCCGGACGTGCGCTTCCTCGCGTTGTCGGTGAGCGACGCGCCCGAGGATGTGATCGCCACGATCCGCGTCGGCGCGCGCGGTTACGTGACGAAGACGATTGCGCCGGCGGACCTCGTCGACGCGATCCTGCGCGTGCGGGAGGGCGACGCGGTGTTCTCGCCGCGGCTCGCGGGATTCGTCCTGGACGCGTTCGCGGGCGCGGCACCTCCCGCGGCCGATCCCGAGCTCGAGCAACTGACACCGCGCGAGCGTGAAGTACTGCGGCTGATCGCCCGCGGCTACGCGTACAAGGAGGTCGCTCGCGACCTCGGCATCTCGGTGAAGACCGTCGAGACCCACGTGTCTTCGGTCCTGCGCAAGCTCCAGCTCTCGAGTCGTCACCAGCTCGCCCGCTGGGCGTCGGATCGACGACTCATCTAGCTTGCGTTCGATGGCCTTGCCCGTGAAGCCGCCTTTCGAGCCGATGCTCGCCAAGCTGACGCGCGAGCTGCCCGCCGGCGGCAAGGTGCTCTACGAACCGAAGTGGGACGGGTTCCGGTGCGTCGTGTTCCGCGACGGTGACGACCTCGATCTGCAGTCACGCAATCAGCGACCGCTCCTGCGGTACTTCCCGGAGTTGCGCGAGCCAATGCTCGAACAGCTCCCCGAACGGGTAGTGCTCGACGGCGAGCTCGTCGTCTCGAACGAGCGAGGCCTCGACTTCGATGCACTGCAGCTCCGCCAACACCCCGCCGAATCCAGGGTGAAGAAGCTGGCAGTCGAGATCCCCGCGTCGTACGTCGCGTTCGACGTCATTGCACTCGGTGACGCGTCGATGCTCGACGTGCCGTTCTCGGAGCGGCGCGCCGCGCTGGAGAAGATGCTCGGCGATGCCCGTCCGCCGCTGTTCGTCACACCAGGGACCATGAGCCGGGATGTCGCCGCCGATTGGTTCAAGCGCTTCGAAGGTGCGGGTTTCGACGGCGTCGTCGCCAAGCCGCTCGCCGACACCTACCACCCCGGCCAGCGCGCGATGGTGAAGGTCAAGCACGAGCGCACGTGCGACTGTGTGGTCGCCGGCTACCGCGTGCACAAGGACGGCAACGGCGTCGGTTCGCTGCTCGTCGGCCTCTACGACGACGACGGCTCGCTCCACCACGTCGGTGTCGCGAGCGGGATGGCGGCGAAGCTCCGCGCCGAGCTCCTCGACGACGTCGAGCCGTTGCGCGCGCACGCCCTCGACGACCACCCCTGGAAGGACTGGGCCGAGGCGATGCACGATGCCGCGACCCAGGGTCAGCGCATGCCGGGTGGCCCGAGCCGGTGGAACGCCAAGAAGGATCTGTCGTGGGAGCCGCTGCGTACCGAACGCGTCGTCGAGGTGGAGTACGAGGGATTGTTGAACGGCCGCTTCCGCCACAACGCGCGCTTCCGGCGCTGGCGACCCGACAAGGATCCGGACGACTGCACCTACGCGCAGCTCGAGACGGTGCCGCCCGCCGAGCTCCGTGAGATGTTCACGTGAGCGAATCATCCCGTTTCTGCCCAGTCCGGCGATCGGACGGCGCGCTACACTGACTTGGTTGTATCGGGCGCCCTTTGTCGGGCGGGGGAACGTGGGCCGAGGCCCACGTTTTTTCTTGGTCTCGTGTGGCCAGGAAGGCGCAGCGAGGGAGCCATCGAGGTGAGGCAGACGGTGAGCGCGACGGAGACACAACTCGAAGCGGTGCGCGCCGCGGTCGAGCCCGCCATCCTTGCGCTCGGACTCGCCGTGTACGACGTCGAGCTGCTGGGCGGCGACGGGGCGCGCACGCTGCGGCTGATGGTCACGCGTGAGGAAGGCGTCGACCTCGAGGCGATCACGGCGGTGACCCAGGCGGTGTCGCCGCTGGTCGACAAGGCCGACGCCGTCAACGGCCGCTACCTGCTCGAGGTCAGCAGCCCCGGCATCGAGCGGTCGTTGCGGCGGCCCGAGCACTTCCGCGGGGCGGTGGGCGAACAAGTATCGGTCAAGTACCACACCGAGGCGGGACCCTCCCGCGTGCGCGGCACCCTCGTCGCGTTCGACGGCGAGCACTGTGCCGTGGAGGAGGACGACCAGCGGGTCGAAGTCCCGGTACGCGACATCACCCAAGCGCGCACCGTGTTCGAGTGGGGTCCGCAGCCGCGTCCGGGCAAGGGCGCGAAGTCCGGCGAGGCCCGCAAGCCCCGAGCGCGCGCGAAGGAGCGTCGATGAAGAATCCCGAAATGCTCGAGGCGCTCTCCGCGCTTGCGCTGGAGAAGGGCATCTCGGAGGACGTGATGCTCGAGGCGCTTGCGAACGCGCTGGTCACGGCCTACAAGCGGATGCCCGAAGCGGCCGAGGAGGCACTCGTCGAGATCGACGTCGAGACCGGCGAGATCCGCGTGATCGCACAAGAGCTCGACGAAGACGGCAACGTCACGCGCGAGTGGGACGACACGCCGGCGGACTTCGGACGCATCGCGGCCCAGACGGCCAAGCAGGTCATCCTGCAGCGCATTCGCGAGGCCGAGCGCGAGATGAAGTACGAGGAGTACGCCGGTCGCGAAGGCGACATCGTCACCGGCATCATCCAGCAAACCGACGCGCGCTACACGCTCCTCGATCTCGGTCGCGTCGAGGCGCTCCTGCCGCAGGCCGAGCAGGTCCCCGGCGACCGTTACGACCATGGCTCGCGCATGAAGGCGTACATCGTCGAGGTTCGCAAGACCGCCAAGGGCCCGCAGATCGTCGTCTCCCGTACGCATCCCGGTCTCGTGAAGCGTCTGTTCGAGCTCGAGGTACCGGAGCTCCTCGACGGCCTCGTCGAGATCAAGGCGGTCGCCCGCGAGCCCGGTCATCGCACGAAGCTCGCGGTCGCGTCGAACGACCAGAACGTCGACCCGGTCGGCGCGTGCGTCGGCGCGCGGGGCATGCGCGTGCGCCAAGTGGTGAACGAGCTGAAGGGCGAGAAGGTCGACATCGTGCCGTACAGCGGCGAGCCGCAGGAGTTCGTGATGCGCGCGCTCGCGCCCGCGAAGGTGCGCGAGGTGCGCATCCACGAGAACACCGGCATCGCGGAGGTCATCGTCCCCGACTTCCAGCTGTCGCTCGCCATCGGCAAGGAGGGCCAGAACGCGCGTCTTGCCGCCCGCCTCACCGGGTGGCGCGTGGACATCAAGAGCGAGACGCAGCTGGCGGAGGAAGAGGCGGGCGGCGGCTACGCCGAAGGCGAATGGGTCGAGGGCACCGACGGCCAGCTGATGTGGCAGCCGGCCGGCGGCGGCGAAGCGATCAGCGCGGCAGAGGCGGGCTACGGCACCGTGTCGGAGGGCAAGGGGGCGCCACCGGACGGCAACACGCCGGAGCGCGACGACGCCGTCATCGGGGTCGACGACACGGTCGACACCACGCCGGCGGCCGAAGAAGCGGCGATGCACGTCGACGCGGCGGTCGCCGACCAGGCGGCCGACGAGCTCGCGGCCGACGCGGACCTCGATGCCGAGGATCCGGATGTGCGCGCAGAAGAGGAACTCGAGATCGAGGAGGCGACCGCCACCACGGCGGGAGACGACGCCTGAGCGAGGCGCCATTTGGTGACGTCCGGCGCAGGCGGGCGCTGCCACCAGAGGGAACGAGCACCGGGGCGCGAGCGCTTCGCGCGAGACTGACCAGCGAGATTTTCTAGGGAACGGAACAAGGTTTGGCCACGAAGAAGATCCGGGTCTACGAGTTGGCCCGAGAGCTCGGCGTCGACAACCACCTTGTCGTCGAGCTCGCCAATGAGCTCAAGATCGGGGTGAAGAGCCACTCGTCGAGCATCGACGAGCCCTCCGCCGATCGCGTCCGGAGACTGGCCGACAGCCGCGGCCTGAAGAAGGAACCCGAGCCCGAACCCATCCCCGAGCCCGAACCGGCGCCGACGCCGGCGCCGGTCGCACGCGCGCCCGAGCCGACGACCACACCCGAGCGCGGACGCGAACCCGCCCCCGAACCGGCGCCCGCGCCCGAACGCGTGCTGGAACCCGCGGCCGCGGCACTCGCGCCCGACGTCGAGGAGACGAAGCCGGCCGTCGTCCGGTCGACCCACCGCGTGGTCCGATCGTCTCCGACGCCGCCCGTGCCGCCGCCGGTACCGCTCGAGCGTCCGGCCGCTGCGACCCCGCCCGCGCCTGCACCGGCGCGCCCCGTCCCGCCGGTGCCCGAAGTCGATCGCCCCGCCGCCCATGCCGCACCGCCCCGACCGACCTCGGCGACGGGCAAGCCGATTCCGCCGCCGCCCGGCGGCGGCAAGCCGCCGACTCCGCCCCCCGGACCGCGTGGCGGGCCCGGCAGCTTCGGCAGCCGGCCCGGTGGACCGCGCACCAGCTCCGGCGGCGGACCCGGTCCCGGCAGCGGGCCCGGCGGCGCGCGGGGCGGAGGGTACGGCGGTGCCGCAGGCCCGCGCACAGGTGGTCCCGGCGGTGGTGGCGGCGGCTATGCCGGTGGTCCCGGTGGTGGGCCCGGCGGTCCCGGTGGCGCCCGTACGGGTGCGCCCGGTCGCGGACGCGGCGGCCCGGGCGGTGGACCCGGTGGTGGTCCGGGCGGCGGTCCCGGCGGCTACGGCGGACGCGGCCGTCCCGGTGGGCCCCCGCAGCGCCGGCGCAAGAAGCGCCGTCGCGACCGCGCCGAGCTCGAGCCCGCGTCGCAGCGGCTCACGCCGGCCGACGCGCCGGTTCCCGAAGGCGAGATCGTCGTCGCGCGCGGCAGCACGATCCAGGAATACGCCCCGAAGCTGAACCGCACGCCGGCCGACCTCGTGCGCATCCTGTTCGAGGCGGGCGAGATGGTCACGGCCACGGCTTCGCTCGCCGACGAGATGATCGAGTTGATCGCGGAATCGCTCGGCGCCCAGGTGCTCATCGTTGAGCCGGGCAGCGAGCAAGAGGTCGAGCTCATCGCGATGCTCACCGCCGACGACGACGAGGAAGACGACGAGGCGCTGCTCGAACCGCGGCCGCCGGTCATCACGGTGATGGGACACGTCGACCACGGCAAGACCACGCTGCTCGACCGCATCCGGCACGCCAACGTGGTTGCGGGTGAGGCGGGCGGGATCACCCAGGCGATCGGCGCGTACCAGGTCGACCGAGACGGCCGGAAGATCACGTTCATCGACACGCCCGGACACGAGGCGTTCACCGCGATGCGTTCGCGGGGCGCCGACGTCACCGACATCGCGATCCTCGTCGTGGCCGCCGACGACGGCGTGATGCCGCAGACGGTCGAGGCGATCAGCCACGCCCGTGCGCAGGTCGAGCCTTCGGTGCCGATCGTCGTCGCGGTGACGAAGGTCGACCGCGAGGACGCCGACCCGACGCGTGTGCGCCAGCAGCTGACCGAGCAGGAGCTCGTGCCGGAGGAGTGGGGCGGCGACACGATCGTCGTCGACGTCTCCGCGCCGACCGGTCAGGGGATCGAGGACCTCCTCGACGCATTGTTGCTCGTCGCCGACGCCAGCGAGATCTCGCAGTATCTGTACGCGAACCCGAAGAAGCTCGCACGCGCCGACGTGCTCGAGTCGCACCTGGACCAGGGCCGCGGCCCGGTGGTGACCGCGCTGGTCAAGGAAGGCACGCTCAGCGTCGGCGACATCATCGTCGCCGGGCCCGCATGGGGTCGTGTGCGCGCCATGTTCGACGAGAACGGCGCGGCGGTCAACGAGGCAGGCCCGTCGGTACCGGTCGAAGTGCTCGGCCTCGACGACGTGCCGCTCGCCGGCGACGAGCTGCGCGTCGCGCCCTCCGACAAGATCGCACGCACCGTTGCCGAGGCACGCGAGCACCGGCGCAAGGTCGCCGCCCAGCGCAACCCGTTGATGCTCGGCGGAGGCGCCCGTCTCGAGGACATCTTCGCGATGGTGCAACGGGGCGAGGTCGCGACGCTGAACCTCATCGTGAAGGCCGAATCCCAGGGCTCGCTCGAAGCGATCACCGACGCGTTGCGCAAGCTCGACCAGGAGCACGACGAAGTGCGGTTGTCGTTCGTGCACCGGGGCGTCGGCGGCATCACCGAGTCGGACCTCACGCTCGCGGCGGTGTCGAACGCCACGGTGATCGGGTTCAACGTACGACCCGACCGCAAGGCACGCGAGGTCGCCGAGCGCGAGGGCGTGGAGATGCGCCTCTACGAGGTCATCTACAACTTGCTCTCCGACGTGAGCAACGCGCTCGTCGGCATGCTCAAGCCCGAGTTCGAAGAGGTCGTCACGGGCGACGCCGAGGTGCGCGAGGTGTTCTCGGTGCCTCGTATCGGCCGGGTCGCGGGCTGTTACGTCACGAACGGCGTCATCACGCGCGGCTCCAAGGTGCGGTTCCTGCGCGAGGGCACGATCATCTGGAAGGGTCAGATCGCGTCGCTGCGCCGCTTCAAGGACGACGTGCGCGAGGTCCGCGAGGGCTTCGAGTGCGGCATCGGCCTCGAGAACTACCAGGACCTCAAGCAGGGCGACCTCATCGAGACCTTCGAGGAACGAGAAATCGCAAGAGTCTGAGTGCGCTTGCCGTCCTCCTGCTCGTTGTCGGGATCGCTGGCGCGCTCGCGCGCCCGGCGGGTGTTCCCGCGTGGGTGACACCCGCGCTGGCCGCCGCGATCGCACTCGCGACCGGCGTCGTGGATCGTGCGCAAGTGCGTGCCGCGTGGCATCCGCTCGCGGCACCGCTCGCGTTCGTCGCCGTGGCGGTCCCGCTCGCAGCATCTCTCGATGACGTCGGGGTCTTCGGCGAGCTCGCCGCGCTCGCGGCCCGGAGCCGCTTCGTCGTCGGTCGACTCTGGATCCTCGCCGCGGTCGTTGTCGCGCTGTTGAACCTCGACGCGGCCGTCGTCTTGTTGACGCCGCTCTACATCCGCACTGCGCTGCTCGTCGACGTCGACCCGGCGGCGCTCGCGTTCCAACCCGTGCTCCTCGCGTCGCTGGCGAGCGGCGTGCTTCCGGTGTCGAATCTCACGAACCTGCTCGCCGCGTCCCGCTTGTCGCTGACGAACGGTGACTTCCTCCGCCACCTCGCGTTGCCTTCGGTCGCGGCGTGCGCGGCCGGGTGGTGCGCGTACCGGGCGGTCTTTCGGACCCGCGCCCGCCCGTTGACGGACGCACACGTGCCCGACCGGCGCGTCTTGAGCCTCGGGCTCGGTGCGATCGCTTTGTTTCTCGTCGTGCTCGTCGGTGGCGAGGTCGTCGGCCTTCCGGCGTGGGGCGCCGCGCTCGCGACCGAGGTCGCGCTGGTCGGTGTGACACGCCGCGTTCCGCTGCGCCACGTGCCGGTCGGCACCGTCGCACTCGCAGCCGCGCTCGCGGTGCTCGCCACAGGGGTCGTGGTCACCGTGCCTGACGCGCTCTCCGCGCTGGGCGCCGGCGGTGCACGCGGCTTCGCGACGGGTGTCGTCGCGTCCAACGCGCTCAACAACCTGCCGGCGATCCTGGTCGGGCTCCCGCATGTCAGACAGGTGTCAGCTGTGTGGCCGCTGCTCCTCGGCGTCAACCTGGGCCCGACGCTCGTCCTCACGGGGTCGCTGGCCGGGCTCCTCTGGCACGCGAGCGCTCGCCGGGCCGGGGTCGAGATCTCCGCGGCCAGGTACAGCCTGGTCGGACTTGCGGTCGGCGTCCCGGCGATGCTCGCCGCGGCGCTGGTCCTGTGGGCGGCGGGGTGAATCTACGGATGCGTACGGCGCGAAGATGGGGAGGTGCACGCAGTTGCCGTCTGCTTCGATCTGCACGTCCCGCAGAGCCGATCCCTGAAGACCAAGCGCGCCGCCATCCGTCCGATCGTCGACGGTCTGCGTCACCGGTACCGCGTTTCGGTCGCGGAGGTCGACCATCAGGACCAGTGGCAGCGCGCCGCGATCGGAGTTGCCCTGGTGGGCGGCACGAGCTCGCAAGTGCGCGACGTGCTGGCGTCGGTGGAGCGCTTCGTCGCCAACGCGCCCGACATCGAGCTGCTCGACATCGAAACCGCATGGCTCGAGAGCGAAGACTCATGAGCAGGCAACCATGACCAGCGCTCGCCGTTATCCGCGAACCGCGCGCGTCAACGAGTCAATGCTGGAGGTGCTCGCCGACCAGCTCTCCCGCATGAACGACCCCCGCCTCGAGCTGGTGACGTTCACCGGCGTCAAGGTGAGCCGCGACCTGTCGCACGCGACCGTCTTCTATTCGACGCTCGCGGCGACGACGGGCGGCGCGCCCGAGTCGTTCGCGGACAACGCCGCGGCCGCGCTCGACGCCGCCGCGCCTCATCTCCGCGGCAACCTCGGGCGGCAGTTGCGAATCAGGCAGGTGCCTCGCCTCGTCTTCAAGGTCGACCCCGGGATCGTGTCGGGCCAACGGATCGAGGAGATTCTCCGGGAGATCCACCACGACGACGGCTCCGAGGAGCAGGCTGGTTCGACGGGTACGACCGAGGAGAACGGGTGACGGGTACGGGCGCGACGGGCGGGGGAGGCCGCGAGGACTTCGGGATCGACGCCGAGCTCGCGCGCGCGGCCGACGCGATCCGGAGCATCCCCGACGTCGACGTCGCACTCGCATGTCACATCAATCCCGACGGTGACGCGCTGGGCTCGATGCTCGGGCTGCACCACGCGCTCCGCGCGGCGGGCATCCCGAGCATTGCGTCGTTCTCCGAGCCGTTCGTCGTCGCGCCGCACTACCGCGAGCTCCCCGGCCTCGACCTGTTGTCGCCGCCCGACCGGTTCCCTCACGACCCGGCCGTCATGATCACGTTCGACTCGGGAACGTTGGGGCGTCTCGGCGACCTCGAGGCGCCGGCTAAAGCCGCCAATGAGCTCATCGTGATCGACCATCACGTCTCGAACCACCGCTACGGGACGATCAACGTCATCGATCCGACCGCGGCGGCGAGCGGGGTGCTCGTGCGTCGCCTGATCGAGCAATTGGAGCTCCCGCTCACACGCGACAGTGCCGTCTGCCTGTACACGGCGCTCGTGTGCGACACCGGTCGGTTCCAATACGAATCGACGACACCGGCGGTGTTCGATCTCGCGCGCGAGCTCGCCGGGTTCGATCTCCCGATCACCGCGCTGTCGCGCACGCTGTTCGAGGAGCACCGCTTCGCGTACCTCCAGCTACTCGCTGACGTGCTCACCCATGCGGTGCTGCTCAGCGACAAGAAGTTCGTGTGGACCAAGGTGACCCAGGCCGACCTGGCGCGCCACGGGGTGACGTTCGAGGAAGTCGAGGGACTCATCGACGTGGTGCGGCGCACACGGGAAGCCGAGGTGTCGTGCGTGCTCAAGGAAGCGCCCGACGCGACGTGGCGCGTCAGTCTCCGCTCACTCGGTCGCGTCGACGTGCGCCGCATCGCCGAACAACAGGGCGGTGGCGGGCATCGCTTCGCGGCCGGCTTCACCAGCGACGAAGGTCCCGACGAGATCGTCACGAAGATCGTCGGAGCGCTCTGACGCGGTTTGCAACAGAACGGACCGTGGAAGGTCGTTTCGTTGCAGACAGTAGGTTGGGCCGGGTGAGGGACGGGCTCGTCGTCGTCGACAAGGCGGCCGGTTGGACGAGCCACGACGTCGTTGCCAAGTTGCGCAAGGTCTACGGTCAGCGACGCGTCGGCCACGCGGGCACGCTCGATCCCGACGCCACCGGAGTGCTGCTCGTCGGCCTCGGCCGCGTCACCAGGTTGTTGCGCTTCCTGCAGGAGGCCGGCAAGTCGTACCGCGGCACCGTCGTGTTCGGGGTCGCGACCGACACGCTCGACGCGTCCGGCGCGGTCCTCGAACGGGCCGAGATGGCGATCACGCGCGCCGAGGTCGAAACGGCCGCGTGCACGTTCACCGGCGACATCGAGCAGGTTCCACCGATGGTCTCCGCACTGAAGGTCGGTGGCCGCAAGCTCTACGAGTTAGCGCGACGAGGCGAAGAGGTCGAGCGGGCAGCCCGACCGGTTCGCATCGACGCGCTCGAGATCGAGGAGTTCGAACCCGGCCCCTACCCGGAAGCGACGGTGCGGGTCGACTGTTCGAGCGGCACGTACATACGGTCACTGGCGGCCGATCTCGGCACCACGCTCGGCGGATGCGGGCACCTCGCGGCCCTTCGCCGCCTGGCCATCGGCTCGTTCACCCTCGACGAGGCGCGGCCCGTCGAAGCCGTCGAATCCGATCCCGACGGCGCGTTGCTGTCACCCGCGGACGCGATGCGCGATCTCGAAGCCGTCACCGTCGATGCCGAACTGGCACGTGCCGTCGCACACGGCGCGACATTCGCGGCGAACGCGATCGTGCCCGGCGACGCCGGCGCGGGCCCGTTCGCGTTCGTCGACGAGCGCGGCACGCTACTCGCGGTCTACGAACGAAGGGGCGGGGGAGTGAAGCCCGCAGTCGTCCTCGCGACCGAGGACGCGTCGTGAGGATCTACCGCGATCCCTCCGAGATCGTCGGCCCGGCGCCGGACGGGCGCGAGCGTGCGGTCGCGATCGGCGCGTTCGACGGTGTCCACCTCGGCCATCAGGCGGTGCTCCGCCTCGTGCACGATCTCGCGCAGGCGCGCGGCCTCAGCGCCACCGTGCTCACGTTCGACCGGCATCCGGCCGAGATCGTGCGACCCGAGTCGGCACCATGCGTGTTGACCACGCTGGAGCAGAAGGTCGAATTGCTCGAGGCCACCGGCGCGGTCGAGGAGTGTCTCGTGCTGTCGTTCGACCACGCACGCAGCAAGGAGCCGGCCGAGCAGTTCGTCGAAGAGCTGCTAGCAAGCGTCTTGCACGCGCGTCTCGTCGTGGTCGGGGCGGACTTCCACTTCGGGTATCGCCGCCACGGTGACGTCCCGTTGCTGCAGCGCATGGGCGCCGAGCTCGGGTTCGAGACGATCGGCGTCGGCCTCGTCGCGTCGCCCGACGGCATGAGCGTGCCTTCCGATGCCGCGCCATACTCGTCGACCCGCGTACGCGCGCTGCTCGCGGGCGGCGACGTCGAAGGCGCGGCCGCGATCCTCGGACGGCCGCACGAAACGCGCGGTCCCGTCGAGGACGGCGACGGCCGCGGTCGCGAGCTCGGCTTCCCGACCGCGAACGTGAGTGTGCCGCAACGTTTCTGTCTGCCGGCCGACGGTGTGTACGCGGGCACGTTCGCCGCGCCCGACGGTGTCGAGCGACCGGCGGCGCTGTCGATCGGGCGTCGCCCGACGTTCTATGCCGAGCACGGGTTGCTGCTGCTCGAGGCCCACGTGCTCGACTTCGACGGCGACCTCTACGACCGCCAGGCTCGGGTCCGGTTCCTGCATCACCTGCGCGGCCAGGAGCGCTTCGACCGGGTCGACGACCTCGTCGCCCAGATGCACCGCGACGTCGAACAGGTTCGTGATCTCCTGTCGTGAGCAGGCTTCCGGGAGTGGTCAGGCGATGGAGGCCGGCGTTGCCGTGACTGCTTCGTCACGTCTCGTCGCGTGTCTCTGGTAGCCTCGGTGGTCGAAATCCCCAACGAAGAAGGTCTGCACGCGCGTATGCCCGACAAGGCCGCAACGATCAGCGAGAACAAGCAGCACGACTCCGACACAGGCTCTGCCGAGGTCCAGATCGCGCTCCTCACCGAGCGCATCCGCCACCTGACGGAGCACATGAAGGTCCACAAGAAGGACTTCCATAGCCAGCGTGGTCTGTTGATGCTCGTCGGACGCCGCCGTCGGATGCTCGACTACCTCCGGCGCAACGACGTCGAGCGGTATCGAGCGCTCATCGCAAAGCTGGGCATTCGTCGCTAGGGAGCGCGAGGAGCGGATCGTCCGCTCCTCGTTTCACATACGAGTCACAGATCGCGAGAGCACGTCGGTTGTCAGTCGCGAGCGCCCGGCATTGCGCCGGACGCTGACCACTGGGAACCGGATCCTCTCGCTTGACAACGAGAGGAGCGCGCCGCGATGAGCGACGACGCAATCCGTGTATCAGGTCCCATCAACGCCGCCGGCCTCGAGATGACGCTCGAGACGGGCAAGCTGGCCCAACTGGCCGGTGGTGCGGTGGTCACCAGGGTCGGGGGCACCACCGTGCTCTCGACCGTCACCACTTCCAAGCCCCGCGAGGGCATCGACTTCTTCCCGCTCACCGTCGACGTCGAGGAGCGCATGTATGCGGCCGGGAAGATCCCCGGCTCGTTCTTCCGGCGCGAAGGTCGCCCGGGCGAGCAGGCGATCCTCACCGCCCGGCTCACCGACCGTCCGCTGCGCCCGTCGTTCCCCGACGACTTCCGCAACGAGGTGCAGGTCATCGCCACGATCCTCGGCGTCGACCTGGAGAACCCGCACGACGTCGCGTCGATCAACGGCGCATCGGCCGCGCTGATGGTGTCCGGTATCCCGTTCCACGGCCCGATCGGTGCGGTGCGCCTCGCGCACCGCGAGGGCCAGTGGATCGCGCACCCGACCTTCCAGGAGGGCGACCAGTCGACGTTCGAGATCGTCGTGGCGGGCCGTGCGCTCGACGATGGCGACGTCGCGATCATGATGGTCGAGGCGGGCGGGACCGAAGAGTCGTGGGAGCTCTACCAGGCCGGCGCGCCCAAGGTCACCGAAGAGGTCATCGCGGACGGCCTCGAGGAGTCGAAGCGCTGGATCAAGGCCTCGATCGATCTCCAGCTGCAGCTGCGTGAGGCGTACGAGAAGGCACGCGGACCGATCGAGCCGATCGAGTACCTGCCGGCCCTCGACTACGCGCCGGAGATCTACGAGGCGGTCAGGGAGCACGCCGAGGCAGACACCGCCGCGGCGATGGCGATCGCCGACAAGACCGAGCGCAACACCCGGCTTTCCGATATCGAGGCGCTCACGCTTGCGCACCTCGTCGGCACGGCCGACGCGCCGGCGCGCTATCCGGAGTCGAACACCGCGGTGAAGCGTGCGTTCCGCTCGCTCCAGAAGGAAGTGACGCGTCGCCGCATCGTGAACGAGGGCGTGCGCATCGACGGTCGCGGCGCGGCCGACATCCGGCCGCTGTCGGCGGAGATCGGCGTCGTACCGACCGCGCACGGCACCGGCCTCTTCCAGCGGGGCGAGACGCAGGTGCTGTCGGTCACCACGCTCGGTATGCCGCGCATGGAACAGATGCTCGACACGATCACGCTCGAGGATCGCAAGCGCTACATGCACCACTACAACTTCCCGCCGTTCTCGACGGGCGAGACCGGCCGCGTCGGCTCCCCGAAGCGGCGGGAGATCGGCCACGGTGTGCTCGCAGAGCGCGCGCTGGTGCCGGTGTTGCCGACCGCGCTCGAGTGGCCGTACACGATGCGTGTCGTCTCCGACGTGCTCGCGTCGAACGGCTCGACGTCGATGGCATCGGTCTGTGGCTCGACGCTGTCGCTCATGGACGCGGGCGTCCCGATCAAGGCGCCGGTGGCCGGCATCGCGATGGGCCTCGTGTACGCCGAGGGCAAGTACACGACCCTCACCGACATCCTTGGTGCCGAGGACGCCTTCGGCGACATGGACTTCAAGGTCGCGGGCACCGAGGAGTTTGTCACCGCGCTCCAGCTCGACACCAAGATCAGCGGCATCCCGGCCGACGTGCTCGCACAGGCGCTCCGCCAGGCCAAGGACGCCCGCCTGAAGATCCTCGCAGTGATGCACGACGCGATCGCGGAGCCGCGGTCGGAGGTGCGCGAGACGGCGCCCAAGATCGTGAGCTTCGAGATACCGGTCGACAAGATCGGCGAGGTCATCGGTCCCAAGGGCAAGGTCATCAACACGATCCAGCAGGAGACCGGCGCCGACATCTCCGTCCAGGACGCCGACGGCGTCGGTGTCGTCTCGATCGGCTCGAAGGATGGTGCCGCCGTCGAAGAGGCGCAGCGGCGCATCGAGCTGATCCTCGACCCGCCCTCCGCGGAGGTGGGCGCGGTGTACGAGGGCCGCGTCGTGAACATCACGAAGTTCGGCGCATTCATCAACATCCTCCCGGGTCGCGACGGGCTGGTGCACATCTCGAAGCTCGGCCGCGGAAAGCGCATCGACCGCGTGGAGGACGTGCTGTCACTCGGTGACGAGCTCAGCGTCCGCGTGGACGACATCGACCAGAACGGCAAGTTGTCGCTGTCGATCGTCGGCGAGGACGGCGACGACGGTGGGAGCGACGGCGAGGGCCCCGGCGGCAACGGTGCGGGCGTCGAGACACGTGAGCGCGCGCCGCGCGAGTCTCGTGAACGCGAGCCGCGGGAGTCCCGTGATCGTGAGTCTCGCGAGCCGCGTGGGCCGCGTCCGGAGACGGCCTCGTTCGAGGCGTTCTGGGAAGAGCAGGCCCGCGACGAGTTCGGCGATCTCGGGCCCGGCGAGGAAGCGGCGGCGGCACCTGCGGGAGGCCGCGACCGCGGTGGTGAGCGGCGCGGTGGTCGAGGAGGCCGCGGTGGCGGCAGTGGTGGCGGTCGCGGTCGCGGCGGCCCGCGCCGTTGAAAGAGGGAGTTCGTCGCACCGAGTTCGATTCCGGTCTCCGCGTCGTCAGTGAGTCGTTGCCCGGGCTGCGCTCGGTCACACTCGGCGCGTGGGTCGGAAGCGGTGCGCGCGACGAGACCGCGACGCAGTGGGGCGCGAGCCACTTTCTCGAGCATCTGCTCTTCAAAGGCACGCAGACGCGCAGCGCCCGTGAGGTCGCCGAGGCCATCGAGTCGGTCGGCGGCGAGATGAACGCGTTCACGACGCACGAGCAGACAGTGTTCTACGTGCGCGTTCCCGATACACAGCTCGAAACCGCGTTCGACGTCCTCGCCGACGTGCTCTGGGAGCCCGCGTTCCGTCCCGCCGACGTGGAATCGGAGCGGCAGGTCATCCTCGAAGAGATCGGCATGCGTGACGACACGCCCGACGACATCGTGCACGAGCTGTTCGCGGCGGCATTGTTCCCGGACCACCCGCTCGGACGCGAAGTGCTGGGCAGTGACGCATCGATCACCGGCATGGCCCGCGACGAGATCGTCGTGTACCACGCGAATCACTATCAGCCGTCGAACGTCGTGTTCGCAGCGGCCGGCAACCTCACCCACGACACATTGATGACGATGGTCTCGTCCCGGTTTCCCGCCGGGTCCGCCACCCGTCCCGCGCGCCCGCGCCCGGAGCTCGAACCGGCGCAACCGGTCGCGGCGATGACGCGTGATACCGAGCAGGCGCACGTGGTCGTCGGCGTGCGCGCCCTCCCGGCGCTCGACCCGGATCGGTACGCGCTCACGATCGTGAACCAGGTGCTCGGCGGCGGCATGTCGTCACGGCTGTTCCAGGAGATCCGTGAGTCGCGCGGCCTCGCGTACTCGGTGTACTCGTACCAGGCGAGCTTCGACGACGCCGGGTATCTGGCGATCTACGCGGGAACGGCGCCCGAGCGTTTGCGCGAGACGCTGGGTGTGATCGACGACGAGATCGGGCGGCTCTGCGCCGACGGTCTGTCGGACGTCGAGCTCGCGGCCGCGAAGGGCCATCTCACGGGATCATTGGCAATGTCGCTCGAGACCTCGGCGAGCCGGATGCGCCGGCTCGGCCGCGCCGAGACGGTCGAGGGCGACGTGCCGAGCCTCGACGAGCTCGTCGCACGTATCGAGCGCGTCACCGCCGACGATGTCTCCCGGGTGATCGACCGCGTGTTCCGCGACGCGCCGCGCACCCTCGCCGTCGTCGGCCCCCACGAAGCCTCCGAATTCTCCTAGGGTCGCCTCAGGACGACAGCACGGCGTCGATGTGGTCGGGGAGGTCGGCATCTTCTTCGGCCCGGTACGACGGGTCGAGCGTCGCCGCGAGGTAGACGCCGGCGGCGCCTTGGCCGCGTGCCGACAGCGAAGCGGCCGCGAGTATCCGTGCGAGCCGGTCGAGGACGCTGCGGAAGTGCAGCGCGCCCCACGCGCGGTC
Organism: Acidimicrobiia bacterium; assembly: GCA_038238245.1. Classification (GTDB taxonomy): domain Bacteria; phylum Actinomycetota; class Acidimicrobiia; order IMCC26256; family PALSA-610; genus DASQHW01. The sequence goes on along the minus strand of JBBRXX010000023.1, from coordinate 40,768 downwards.
GTCGATTGCCCGTTGCCCGTCGATCAACGCCGCCTTCGCCGCGCCGGCCACGCGATCAGAGGGGGACAGCGACTCGATCCGCGCCCCGACGACGTCGAACAGCTGAAGCCGCACGCAGTCGTTCAGCACCTGTTGCGCGATCACGTTGTGCGTCCCTTCCCACGACTCGTACACGATCGCGTCGCGGTACAGCCGCGGCAGGACCGAGAAGTCCTCGATCGTGCCGTTGCCGCCCAGGATCTCGATGCCGTCGCGCACGACACGGGTCGCGGCACCGCTCGCCGCGTACTTCGTGACGTTCACCAGGAAACGATGGAAGCGCGCGCTCTCCTCGTCGGCGGTACCGGCGTCGATGACGTCTTCGAGCTCCGTGAGCATCCACGACAGATGCAGCGCCGCGAGCCACTCGCAGGTCATCGATGCGAGTATCCGCCGCACGAGTGGAAAGCTCTCGATCGGCTGACCGAATGCCCGTCGATGGCGCGCGTACACCCGCGCTTCGATCACCGCCCGCCGCATCAACCCGGTCGCGCCCACCGCGGTGAGCCAGCGAGACGTGTTGAGCACGACGCCCACCGCGGTCTTGAAGCCTTCTTCGACGGGCCCGATCGGATACGCGCAGGCGGCGTCGAAATCCATCTCGCCCGACGCCATGCCCCGTGTGCCGAGCTTGTCCTTCAGCCGGCGGAGCGCGAACCCGTTGGGCGCGCCGTCGATCTCGCGGGGGATCGCGAAGCATCCGAGTCCGCGAGTGCCGTCGCCGGCGCCCGGCACGCGGGCGGTGATGAGGAACTGGTCGGCCTCGGCGACCGAGCAGAACCACTTCTCGCCCGACACCCGAAAGGTGCCGTCGCCAGCCGGCGTCGCGAGCGTCGCGTTGGCGCCCACGTCGCTGCCGCCCTGCACTTCGGTCATGAACTGTGACGCGCGATCGCAGCGCGCGTACTCGCGCTCCAGGAGCGACGGCAGGAAACGCTCGCGCACGGCCGGCTCGGCACGCCGGCGCAGGGCGCGCGCCATTCCGATCGTGCACACCGCGGGGCACGCGTGACCGGCCTCACCTTCGAGCGAGAGCAGGTACAGCAGGGTCGCCTGTTCGAACGCGCGACCGGGCGTCCCGCTGTCGGCCACGAGTCCCGAGGCCCAGATCGTCGTGCCGGCGTCGTGGTACGCGCCGTCGAACTCCACCCGCTCGACCCTCCGGCCGATGCCGTCCCACCGCCGGAGCTCCGGTCCGCGAGCGCGGCGTTCGAACTCCTCGACGGCCGGTGCCACCTCGGCGACAACCGCGCGTCCGAATGCGCTCGCTCGCGCATCGAGTCCCCGTCGACGTTCGGCGTCGACCACCGAGGACGCGACGAGTGCGCGCAGCGGTCCGTCGGCTTCGTACGGGTCGGATGGAACGTCTGCCCGCCACGCGGCGAGCGCGTCCCGGGCTGCGTCGAACGAAGAGGTCATGCCCATGGCTCCCTCGCGGCGGTCCGATGTGGCGTGCCGCTTCCGTACCGTGATTCTGCCCGTCCAGTACGGTGGGAAGCGCATGATTCGCGTCGGGGTGTTCGGTGCCGCCGGCCGGATGGGCTCGACGGTGTGCCGGGCAGTGCACGACGCCTCCGACCTCGAGCTCGTGGCGGCAGTCGATCCCTTCCACTCCGGTATCGACCTGCAGCAGCTCGGCCTGTCGGGGACGCAGATCCAGGTCGCGGCCAAGCCCGACGCGCTCGAGGCGGCCGGCGCCGACGTTGCCGTCGATTTCACCGTCGCCGAAGCCGCACGCGAGAACCTGCAGTGGTGTGCGACCCACGGGGTGCACGCGGTCGTCGGCACGTCGGGCTTCGCCGACGACGAGCTCGCCGAGGTTGCCGCCCTGTTCGCCGCGGGGGAGGCGAACGCCGTCATCGCGCCGAATTTCGCGATCGGGGCCGTGCTGATGACCCGCTTCGCAGAGCTCGCCGCACCGTTCTTCGAGAGCGCGGAGATCATCGAGCTCCATCACGAGCACAAGGTCGACGCGCCCTCCGGGACCGCCGTCCACACCGCGCAGCGCATGGTGGCCGCGTCGAAGGAATGGCTCGACGACCCGACCACCAGGCTCGTCGCCGCAGGCGCCCGGGGCGGGATGGTCGACGGGATCCCGATTCATGCGGTGAGACTCAGGGGTCTCGTGGCGCACCAAGAGGTCATCCTCGGCACGACCGGCCAGACGCTGACGATCCGGCACGACACGATCGACCGATCGTCGTTCATGCCCGGAGTGCTGCTCGCGATCCGCAAAGTGGTCGACACGCCGGGCCTCACGGTCGGTCTCGACCGCCTGCTCGGTCTCTGAACGCACGTGACGCGGAGCGAACTGTGGGTCTTTTGGCGAGAACGCGACTAGGTTCTCGCCCGCTTGATCCGGGGGGATGTGGCATGGCGTTGTTGTCGGTCGAGGACGTGCGCGTCGAGTTCGGCGGCATCGTCGCGCTCGCCGACCTGACGTTCACGATCGAGCAGGGCCAGATCTGCGCCCTGATCGGTCCGAACGGCGCCGGCAAGACGACACTCTTCAACTGCGTCAGCCGGCTGTATCACCCGACGAGCGGCGAGATCGTCTACGACGGCAAGCGCCTGCTGGCGATGCCCGCGTCCCGGATCGCGAAGGTCGGCATCGCGCGCACATTCCAGAATCTCGCGTTGTTCCCGGCGCTCTCCGTGCTCGACAACGTGCTGATCGGCGGCTACACGCACGGACCGGCGAACGCCAAGCGGCGCGCGGAGGCGCGCGGAATTCTCGCGCGGCTCTCGCTCGAGCATCTTGCCGATCGGCCCGCGGTCGGGCTTCCCTACGGCACGTTGAAGCGCATCGAGATCGCGCGCGCGCTCGCCGCGCGACCACGACTTCTCCTGCTCGACGAGCCTGCCGCCGGACTCACGCACTCCGAGGTCGACGAGCTCGGGGAGCTCATCCGGTCCGTGCGCGACGAGTTCAAGCTCACGGTGCTGCTCGTCGAGCACCACATGACGATGGTCATGGCGATCTCCGACCACATCGTGGTGCTCGACTTCGGCTCGAAGATCGCCGAGGGCAAGCCCGCCGAGGTGCGCGACAACCCTCGCGTCGTCGAGGCCTACCTCGGCGCGCCGACCGCATGAGCGCGCTGCTCGAAGTCTCCGAGCTGAGAGCCGCCTACGGCGCGGTGCGGGTGTTGCACGGTATCGATTTCTCGGTGAACGAGGGCGAGGTCGTCGTGATCCTCGGCGCCAACGGAGCCGGGAAGACGACGACCTTGCGGGCGATCTGCGGGATGGTCGACGCACATGGCCGCATCGAGCTCGCGGGCCGGCCGATCCTCGGCCGCAAACCTGAGCAGATCGCCGCCGCGGGCGTCGCCCACGTCCCGCAGGGCCGCGGCACGATCGTCGACCTCACCGTTTCCGAGAACCTCCGCATCGGCGCGTACTCCAGTCGCGACAAGGAGGTCGACGCCGACATCGACCGCTGGTTCTCGGTCTTCCCGAGACTGGGTGAGCGGCACGACCAGCAAGCGGGAAGCATGAGTGGCGGCGAGCAGCAGATGCTCGCGATCGCGCGGGCGATGATGGCGCGTCCGAAGCTCGTGCTGCTCGACGAGCCGTCGCTCGGCCTCGCACCGATCGTGACGCAGATGCTGTTCCGGACACTCGGGGACCTGAACCGGGAGCAAGGTGTCTCGATGCTCGTCGTGGAACAGAACGCCAACCTCGCGCTCGGAATCGCGACACGCGGCTACGTGCTCGAGACCGGAACGATTGTCACATCGGGCACGGCGGAAGAGCTCGCCGGCAACGACGAGGTACGCCGCGCGTACCTCGGGATCTGAGGCGATCAGGTGTCGTTGTTCCTCACCCAGTTGATGAACGGGATCGGCAACGGTGCCGTGTACGCGTCGCTCGCGCTCGCGCTCGTGCTGATCTACCGCACGACCGGGATCCTGAACTTCGCGCAGGGCGAAATGGCGCTCTACTCGACCTACCTCTTTTGGTTCTTCACCGATCGCGGTCTCCCGGTCATCGTCGCGATCCTGCTCACCATGGTGCTGTCGTTCATCGGCGGCGCCGCGATCGAGCGGGTGGTGATCCGTCCCGTCGAGAACTCGTCGCCGCTCGTGCTCGTGATCGTCACGATCGGCATGTTCCTCGCGTTGAACTCGATCGTGCAGGTGCAGTTCGGCGCTGACATCAAGACCAACCTCCCGCGCGCGTATCCGAAGCACGTGTGGCGGCCGGGTGACGTGCAGATCTCGGCCGATACGCTCGTCCTCGTCGGCGTGCTGATCGTCGTATGCCTCGTCCTCTATCTCCTGTTCCAGCACACCAAGCTCGGACTCGCGTTCCGTGCGGTGTCGTCGAACCCCGAGTCGAGCCGGCTCGTCGGGGTGCCCGCCGGCCAGATGCTGATGCTCGGTTGGGCGCTCGCGGCCGCCCTCGGCGCGCTGGCGGGCTGCCTCATCATCCCGACGATCGGGCTCCAGGCGTCATCGATGCAATCGATCCTGGTGTTCTCGTTCGCCGCCGCCGCGCTCGGCGGGTTCGACAGTCCGCTCGGCGCCGTCGTCGGCGGCCTGATCGTCGGGGTCGCGCAGTCGCTGACGACCCAGTACATCAAGTCGCTGAGCGACATCGTGCTCGTCGTGCCCTTCGGACTGATCCTCGTCGTCTTGATGCTCCGGCCCCAGGGACTCTTCGGGACCCGACGCGTGGAGCGAGTGTGAACTCCCGTCGCCAGCTCCAGGTGATCGGGCTCGTGGCCGCGGTCGTCGCGCTCGTGGTGCTCTCGGTGGTTCCCCACCTCGCGAACGCCACCGATACCCAGCGGTGGGCCCAAGCGCTGTACATCGGGATCGCCGCGATGGGCCTCAACCTCCTGACCGGGTACAACGGCCAGGTGTCGATCGGCCACGGCGCCTTCTTCGGCGTCGGCGCATACACAAGCGGGTTGTTGATGCACCAGCACGGCTGGCAGTTCCTCCCGACGTTGCTGGTCTCGGCGCCGATCTGCTTCTTCGTCGGCGTGTTGATCGGGTTCCCGGCGCTGCGCGTCAAGGGGCTGTACCTCGCGCTCGTGACGCTCGGTCTCGCAGTGGTGTTTCCCGATCTCACCAAGCACTACGTGCACGTCACGGGCGGCACCAACCTCGTCGCTCTCAACCGGACGGAGCTTGCGCCGCCGGCGTGGGTGCCGACCTGGCTGTCGGCGATCGGTCGCGACGACCAGTGGGGGTACTACGTGACGTTCGCGCTCGCGATCGTGCTGGTCGTCGCCACGTACCTCATGGTGCGCAGCCGCTTCGGGCGCGCCCTGATCGCCGTGCGCGACCACGAGGCCGCCGCCGAGACGGTGGGCATCAACGCCGCGCGCGTGAAGATCATGGCGTTCGCGCTGAGCGCGCTGTACGCCGGCATCGCCGGTTCGTGCTCGGTGCTCGTAGATCACCTGGCCAATGCGGACAAGGTGCAGACGTTCCAGCTCTCGATCAAGTTCCTCGTCGCGGTGGTGATCGGCGGTACGGCCACGGTGATCGGCCCACTCGTGGGCGCGGCCGTGGTGGTCTCCCTCCAGTGGATCATCTCGGAGGTGTTGCCGAGGCACCTCGGCTCGCTCGGTGTGTTGAAACGCACGCTCGGCAACCCGGCCGCGTCTCCAGCGATCTTCGGCATCTTGCTGATCCTGTTCGTCTTCGTGATGCCCGACGGCATCGTCGGCGGACTGCGCCGCTTCTGGGCGCGCCTCGCAACCGGTCGATCCGGCGCGCCGCCTACAGCTCCTGCACCACTCACAACGTGAAAGGGATCGCGCCATGAATCACGTCATTCGTGAACGCCGCCGGGCATCGTGGAGGTACTTGCTCGCGTTGTGCACGGTGCTCGCGCTCGTCGCGGCCGCATGTGGCAGTAGCCGTCGCAGCGGCAACACGACCGCGACCACCGGAGCCAACGGGGCGCCCGACGCGACGCCGGTCGTCGACACGTCCAATTGTCCCGCCGGGCAAGACACGGTCGGCGTGAGCGGCGACACGATCACGCTCGGTACGAGCTTGCCCCAGTCCGGTCAGTACGCGCCGTTCATCGCGATCCTGAAGGGCGAGAAGTCGTACTTCCAGTACCTCAATGCGCAAGGCGGCGTCGAGGTGCCGAAGGGAAGCGGCAAGAAGTACAAGATCAAGCTCGTCGACAAGGACGACGCCTACGACGCGGCGCGGACGGTGACGAACGTCAACTCCCTGATCAATGACACCAAGGTGTTCTCGCTGTTCAACGTGGTCGGCACCAAGAACAACCTCGGCGCACGTGACACCGTCGACAGCGACTGTGTGCCCGATCTGCTCATCGCATCCGGTGCGGTGCAGTGGGGCAACACGAAGTTCCCGTGGATGCTCGGCTCCGAGCTCGTGCCGTACCCGCTCGAGATGCGGGTGTTCGTCGACTACCTGAAGAAGAACAAGCCGAACGCGAAGATCGCGGTGCTCAAGGCGAGCGACGACTTCGGGCAGTCCTATGCCGAGACGCTGCAGGAGCTCGTGAAAGGCACCAACCTGTCGATCGTGCAGGAGCAGGGCTACGACCCCGAGAGCTCCGACGTGAAGGCGCAGGTCACCAGCCTCGCGGCAACCAAAGCCGACGCCTTCGTCGTCGGTGCGGCCCTGCTCGCGTGTCCGAGTGCGCTCAACGCAATGGGTGACGCGGGTTGGAAGCCGATCGTGTACATGTCGGGCACCTGCGTGTCGAAGCTGCTCCTCGGTGCCGCGGGGCCGAATGCCAACGGCCTCCTCACCGTGACGCCGTTGCTCGATCCCGCGGATCCCGCGAACGCGAGCAACCCCGCGATGCAGCTGTACACGCAGCAGGTGAAGAAGTACTCGGACGCCGACGTCTCCGACGGCATCGTGGCGTACGGCTGGACCACCGCGGCACTCATGGCCAAGATCCTCGAGAGCTCGCCCAAGCTCGATCGCGGTTCGGTCATGGAGACCGCGCGCACGCTCAAGGACGTGAAGGGTGTCGGCCTCCAGCTCGCCGACTCGACGTGGAACACCAGCGCGCAGGACTGGTTCGTCGGCGAGACGTTCCAGTTGGTGACCTATGACAGCACGGCCGCACACACCAAGGCGTTGGGCCCCATCACCGATCTCGACGGCAAGACCGCGGAGCTCTCACCGCAGTCCCTGTTGCATCAGTAGCGCGTCCTGAGACGTTGGGCGAGGGCCTCGAGGTCGGTGACGACCTCGAGGCCCTCCCGCGCCCGGAGCCATTCGACGTTGCGACGGTGCAGGCTGTCCGCGCCATCGAACCGGTTCATGTACACGATTGGTGCCACGCTGAGCGCTTCCGCGCACAGCCGGACCAAACCGATCGTCCCGAGGCCCGCGCCGGCGACGAGGACGACGGCGTCGGGTGCGCACGCCGCGATCAGGTCGCGGGTGTCGCCGTCGTGGCCGAGCGGAGAGAGCAGGCCGCCGGCGCCTTCGACGAGCGTGACGCCGGTTTCCGGGACGTCGAGCTCGCGCACGAGGTCGGCGAGGTGGATCGCGGGAAGGCCGAGCGCGTCAGCCGCCATCGGTGGCGCCATCGGCAGGGGAAGCCAGCGGTGACGGGGACACACGCGTTCGACCGGCTCGCCGCTCGCGGCGGCAAGTACGTCGGCGTCGGTTGTCGCGTCCGAGCGGGCGAACGACTGCACGGGTTTGCGGGCGTGGGCGCCGAGTGCGCGCGCGACGGCGGCCGTGACATACGTCTTGCCGATGTCGGTGCCGGTCCCGGTGACCACCACCAGGCGCTTTTGCGGAGCGAGAGTCACGCGGTGCGGAGCTCTCCGAGCACGTCGGCAAGCGCGCGTTCGAGTTGCGCAACCTGCGCGTCCGTGTGCGCGGCGGACAGCGTGACGCGCAGCCGAGAGGTGCCGGGTGCAACGGTCGGGGGACGGATCGCGGGGACGAGCACGCCGCGGTCGAACAACGCGGCGGCCGCCTCGAGGGTCGCGCCCTCGTCGCCAATCACGAACGGCACGATCGGCGACGGATGCCAGGCACGAATGCGGTGGACGAGCTCCCGCAGGCGCGCGACGAGCGCGTCACCCTCGGCCGAGCGCAGCACACCGAGTGCGGCGAGTGCCGCCGCGCTGTCGGCCGGCGTCGGCGCGGTCGTGAAGATGTACGGGCGGGCCCGGTTCTCGACGAGCTCGATGTAGCGCGTCGGGCCCGCGACGAAGCCGCCGAGCGAACCGAGGGTCTTCGACAACGTGCCGACACGCAGGACGTCGGCGTCGTCCGGAACCACGACGTCGGGCCCGAGCACCGCATGGGCCTCGTCGAGCACACACAATGCGCGCTCGCGCGTGCACAGCTCGACGAGCGCATCGACGTCGGCAGCGTCGCCATCCATCGAGAACACGCTGTCACTCACGACGAGCGCCCGCCGTCCGCCGCGATCACGGAGCAGCGATGCCAGATGTTCGAGGTCGCCGTGGCGGTACACCGCGACCTCGGCCCGGGCCAGCCGGCAACCGTCGATGATCGACGCGTGGTTCAGCTCGTCGCTGCACACCAGCGCGCCCGGCGTGCCGAATGTCGTCAACACGCCGAGGTTCGTGGCGAACCCGGTGGGGAAGAGCGCGGCGCGAGGTGTGTGCTTCCACGCCGCGAGCGCGCGCTCGAGCGCCGAGTGCACGGGCCGGGAACCGACAATGAGCCGCGCCGAGCCACTCCCGGCCCCGTCGCGTTCCAGTGCGTCGCGGGCAGCGGCGACGACCGCGGGATGGCGGGTCAGGCCGAGGTAGTCGTTCGACGCAAACGCGACCGGTCCGTGTCCATCGCTGTCAACGTCACGGGGTGCGCGCCATCGGCCCGCGGCGCGGATCGCACGGGCCTCGGCATCGGCCCACGCGCGCCACGTCATCGTTCGTCCGTCATCGTTCGCACACGTCGTCGATCGCCGCGTCGAGCGCATGCACGATCCGATGCAGCTCCTCGGACGTGATCGTGAGCGGCGGCATCAGCACCACGACGTCGCCGAGCGGCCGCACGAGCACGCCACGCGCCACGCTCGCCGCGCACACCCGGCGTCCGTAGCGAAGGTCTTGACCAGGCGGCGCGAGCTCGATCCCGCCCATGAGGCCCCTCAGCCGGACCTCCTTGACGGCCGGCTTGGAGGCGATGCGATCGTCGAGCAGCCCCGCGAGCTCCTCGGACCGGGCGCGCACGTTGGCGAGCACATTCCACGCGTCGAGCAACTCGAGGTGACGCAACGCCACGGCGGCCGCGAGCGCGTTCCCGCCGTACGAATGACCGTGGTACAGCGTGTTCGTGCCGAGATCCGGGCCGAGGAACGCGTCGAACACGCGCCCGCTCGCGACCGTGGCCGACATCGGGAGGTAGCCGGCCGTCAAGCCCTTTCCGAGGCACATGAGGTCGGGACGGATCCCGGCCTGCTCGCTTGCGAACAGTGTGCCGGTGCGACCGAACCCGGTCGCGACCTCGTCGCAGATGAGCAGCACGTCATGGGCGCGGCACGCGTCCGCAAGCCGCGCGAGACCGTCGGGACCGGCCAGTTGCATACCCGCCGCCCCTTGCACGAGCGGCTCGATGATCACGGCCGCGAGCTCGCTCGCGTGCGCCTCGATCATCCGGCACGCGGTGCCGAAGCAGTCGGGCTCGGCAATATTGGGCGCGCGCAGCACCGGGAAGCGCAACGGGTCGAACACGTCCGTGCCGAAACCGCTGTCGCCGAGCGAGAGCGCACCGATGGTGTCGCCGTGGTATGCGCCGCCGAACGCGAGGAAGGTCGTGCGACCCGCGACACGACGATTCACCCAGTACTGGAACGCGATCTTCAGCGCCTGTTCGACGGCCGACGCGCCATCCGACGCATACAGGAAGTGCGCGTCGTCGACCGGCACGACGGCGGCGAGCGCCTCCGAGAGCTCGATCACCGCGCGATTGCCGTTGCCGAGCATCGTCGTGTGCGCGCCTCTGCCAAGCTGCTCGCGTATCGCGTCGTCGAGCTCGGGCACGCAGTGTCCGAGCGTCGTGACCCACAGCGACGAGATCGCGTCGAGGTAGCGCCGGCCGTCGACGTCGATCACCTCGTGGCCCTCCGCGCGCTCCACGATGATCGGCGCGTTGCCCGCGTACGCGGCCATCTGCGTGAACCCGTGCCACACCACCGCGGCATCCCGCTTCACCCATGTTTCCTGGTCGCACTCGCTGCGGGGGATACCCGGCCCGCGAGCGCTCGCCGCTCCGGCGAGTTCGCTGCGCTGCGGTTCGCTCACCGCGTCGTGCGACTCGTGCGACTTCATCGAGCGATTCTGGCGCAGAATGTGTTGCATGACCCAGGCGACCGATCCGCTCTCGCAGCGAGACCGGTTGCTCGCGGCGACCTATCGGTGTGTGGAGCGGTTCGGGCTCGGCAAGACGACGATCGAGGACGTCGTGAAGGAGTCGGGCGTCTCGCGGGCCACGATCTACCGGCAATTCCCGGGCGGACGCGACGAGCTGTTGCTCGAAACCGTCGGTTGGGAGCTCACCAACTACTTCACGAAGCTCGCCGACCAGGTGCGGGACGCACCGGACCTCGCCGACCTGCTGCGCACCGGCCTCTGGTTCGCGCACCGCTCGATCGCCGAGCACGTGCTCCTGCGCAAGATCATGGACACCGAACCCGAGCGGCTCCTGCCGCTGCTCACCACGGAGGCGGCGAAGACCCTCCCGTTCATCGCCGACTTCCTCCAGCCCTACCTCCGGCGCGAAGCCGACGCCGGCCGGCTCCGACCCGGGCTCGACCCGGACCGGGCCGCGGAATACCTCGCCCGCTCGATCCTCTCCCTCATCGGCGCCCCGGGCCGCTGGGACCTCGAGGACCCCGACCAGGTCCGCGACCTGGTCAGCACCGACCTCCTCGGCGGCATCTGTGTGCAACGAAACGGCCCGTAACCTGCCGTTTCGTTGCAATCGCGCCGGGGTGTGACGGGCGACACATTGACAATGAGACGTTCAATGCGTGATTGTCTCATGTGATGGATTCCGAGCTCCCGACCCAGGCCGTCCGCGTCCTCGAGGCGGCCCTGACGTGCATCGGGCGGGTCGGCGTGGCCAAGACGACGCTCGACGACGTCGCCCGCGAGGCCGGGTGTGCGCGCGCCACGGTCTACCGCTACTTCCCCGGCAAACAGCAGCTGCTCGGCGCGCTCGTCGACCGGGAGGTCACCACCTTCGGTCGCGACCTGCGCGCCGCAGCCGACGGGGCCGGGTCCCTCGGTGAAGCGGTCACGACGGTCATCACCACCGCGGCCGCGGCGCTGGTCGGCCATCCTGCGCTCACCTTCGTCGCCGCCCACGAGCCCGAGATGTTGCTCCCGTTCCTCGCGTTCGAGCGCGAGAGCGCGGTGCTGGCCGCGGCCGCCGAGCTGATTGCGCCGGTGTTCGAGCCGTTCCTTCCGATCGATCTCGCCCCCCGGCTCGCCGAGTGGGTGGCGCGGATCACTCTGTCGTACCTGTGCTGCCCGTCGGAGCACATCGACGTGCACGACGCCGTCCAGGTGCGCGCTCTCGTTGATGATTTCGTACTGCCGGGCTACTTGCGTCCGGCCAACGCTTTCGAAGGGATAACGCCATGACGAGCAATCAGGAGATCCTCGGTCGCGACGAGATCAACGATCTCGAAGCGATCCTTTCGGTGACCAACAAGGACGTCGGCGCCAAGTCTCATGCCGTCGGCGCGAACCTCGACGCGGTCTTCACGTGGGACTACGAGCGCAGCCGGCCCGCGCTCGTGAAGCTGTACGAGAAGGCGAAGACGTCGCAGTGGAACGTGACGACGGACCTCGACTGGTCGATCCCCGTCGACCAGGAGAAGGTCGCGCTCAACAACATGGCGCGCGAGGACGTCCAGTTCTTCAGCGACGCCGTCGACTTGTCGGGCACACCGTTCGAGAAGTGGACCGAGCAGCAGTGGGTCGAGCTCGCCATCGAGGGTCAGAACTGGACGCTTTCGCAGTTCCTGCACGGCGAGCAGGGCGCGCTCCTGTGTACGGCGCGCATCGTCGAGACGGTGCCGTGGATCGACGCCAAGTACTACGCGGCGACCCAGGTCGTGGACGAGGCTCGTCACGTCGAGGTGTTCTCCAAGTATCTCGACGAGAAGCTTTCGGGGCACTATCCGATCAACGCCCACCTCGGCTTGTTGCTCGACGACATCCTCGCCGAGAGCCGCTGGGACATGACGTACCTCGGGATGCAGATCATGGTCGAAGGTCTCGCGTTGGCCGCGTTCGGCTTCTTGCACCAGATGACGACCGAGCCGCTGCTGAAGCGGTTGCTGCGCTACGTGATGAGCGACGAAGCGCGTCACGTCGCCTTCGGCGTGCTGTCCTTGCAGGAGTACTACAAGGAGCTCAGCGACGCGGAGATGAAGGACCGCCAGGAGTTTGCGTTCGAGGCGGCCGTACGCATGCGTGACCGGTTCCTGCAGCAGGAAGTCTGGGACCGCATGGGCGTGCCGGTGAAGGACGCGTTGCAGCTCGTGATGGCCGACGAAGGCCGTGCGATGTTCCAGAACATCTTGTTCTCGAAGATCGTCCCGAACTGCAAGAAGCTCGGGCTCCTCGAGCGCAACGACGCGTGGCTGCGCAAGCGGTTCACCGAGCTCGGCGTGATCCAGTTCGAGGACTGGGTCGACACGGGCGAGGAATACGACACGCTCGACGAGGTCGCAAAGGACCGCGAGGCAGCAACCGCCTGACGGGCCGTCCGGCGACCCCGGGTTCCGGCGCGGGAATCGGCGTTTCGCGGGTATAGGCTACCTACCAGTCGGTAGGGCGGTCCGCCCCGCCCGCGACGGAGAGGGGCCGCGTGGCCACGAACCTGCTCGAAGCGCCCCGTCCCGAACGCGCCGAAACCGCCGTCGCGCCCCGCTCCGAACGGCGCGTGAACTGGGCCACGTCGATTCCGTTCCTCGCACTGCAGGCGATCCCGCTGCTCGCGATCTTCACGGGCGTCAGCCGGACCGCGCTCATCCTGCTCGCGTGCACGTACTTCGGCAGGATGTTCTTCATCACCGCCGGCTATCACCGGTACTTCTCGCACCGCAGTTACCGCCTCGGCCGGGTTGCACAGTTCGTGTTCGCCTTCGGCGGCTTGACGTGCGCGCAGAAGGGGCCGCTCTGGTGGGCCGGGCATCACCGCAACCACCACAAGTTCTCCGACACCGATCGCGACATCCATTCGCCGCGGGACGGCTTCTGGTGGAGTCACGTCGGGTGGATCCTGTGTGACAAGTACGGCGCGACGCCCGTCGACGACATCAAGGACTTCGCGAAGTATCCCGAGCTGCGATGGATGAACGCGCACGACTGGATCGGTCCGTGGTCGCTCGCCGTCGTGTGTTGGCTGATCGGTGGTTGGAGCGGGCTCGTCGTCGGCTTCTTCGCCAGCACGGTGTTGCTGTGGCACTCGACGTTCCTCGTCAACTCGCTCGCGCACGTGTTCGGCCGTCGGCGTTACGACACCGACGACACCAGCCGCAACTCGTTGCTGATCGCGCTCGTGACGGCAGGCGAGGGATGGCACAACAACCACCACCGCTACCAGAGCTCCGCGCGTCAGGGTTTCCGGTGGTGGCAGATCGACACGAGTTACTACATCCTGTGGCTGCTGTCCCGGGTCGGGATCGTCCACGACCTTCGTCCGGTACCACGAAGGGTGATCGACGAGGCCCGCCAGCCACGGTGATACGTTGCGCCTCGAATGAGCGAGGCGCAGGCCGCATGAGCAGTGAGCCGGTTCGCATCGTCTTTCTCGGCGGTCTCGGCGAGATCGGCCGGAACTGCTTCTGCCTCGAGATCGGCAACCGCATTCTCGTCGTCGACTGCGGTCTCATGTTCCCCGACGCCGACATGCCGGGCGTCGACCTCGTCCTGCCCGACTTCACGTACCTGCGTGACAACGCCAACCGGGTGGAAGCGGTGTTGCTCACCCACGCGCACGAAGACCACGCGGGCGGGCTTGCGTTCCTGCTTCGAGACATCTCGGTGCCGATCTACGGATCGGGCTTGTCGCTGGCGCTGGCCCGCAACCGCATCGAGGAAGCCGGCATGCTCAACCGCACCGAGCTGATCGAGGTGGGCGACGGCGAACGCCGCCGCATCGGTCCGATCGAGTGTCAGTTCGTACCCGTCACGCATTCGGTGCCGCACGGCTTCGCGGTCGCATTCTTCACGCCGGTGGGCACCATCATCCACACTGGCGACTTCAAGCTCGACCTCACACCCGTCGACGGACGGCGGACCGATCTTGCACTGCTCGGTGAGCTCGCGCGGCGCGACGGTGGTGTGCGCCTGCTGCTGTCCGACTCGACGAACGCCGAACGTCCCGGGTTCACGCCTTCGGAGTCGACGGTCGGTACCGCGATGCGGGCGTTGTTCCGTGAGCACTCCGACAAGCGCTTCATCGTCACCAGCTTCGCGTCGCATCTGCACCGCGTGGAACAGGTCGTGCATGCCGCGGTCGCGCACAGCCGGCGGGTCGCGTTCGTCGGCCGGTCCATGGTCCAGAACGTGGCACTCGCGCGTGAGCGCGGCATCCTCGACATTCCCTCGCACGCGGTGCTCGACATCGAGGAAACCTCGCGGTACGCGCCCGGCGACGTGTGCATCATCTGCACGGGCTCGCAGGGCGAGCCAATGAGCGCGCTGTCCCTCATGGCCGCGCACGAGCACAAGCACGTGAAGGTCTCGCCCGACGACGTCGTCGTGATCAGCGCGCACGCGATCCCGGGCAACGAATCGAACGTGTCCCGGGTCATCGACGCGTTGCACCGCGCGGGTGCCGAAGTCGTGCACGATCGCACCTCACCCGTGCACGTCTCGGGCCACGCGTCGCAGGAAGAGTTGAAGTTCATGCTCAACCTGGTGTCGCCGGAGTGGTTCGTGCCCGTGCACGGCGAGTACCGCCATCTCGTGCATCACGCCCGGCTCGCCGAAGATGTCGGGGTTGCCGCCGATCACGTGCTGGTGTGCGAAGACGGCGACGTCGTCACGCTCACCGAAGCGCATGCCGAGGTCGAGCGGCGTGCGGTTCCCGCGGGGTACATGTACGTCGACGGGATCGTCGGCGACATCAGCCACGGCGTGTTGCGTGACCGGCGCATGCTGTCGGAAGAAGGCGTGGTCGTCGTCATCGTGACCGTCGACAAGGTGAGCGGGGAGATCGTCACCGGCCCCGAGATCGTCACGCGGGGCTGGGTGTACGCGCCCGAAGCCGAGGATCTGCTCGAGGACGCGAAGCAGGTCGTGCGCGCGTCGATTGCGGACGCGGCCAAGGAGGGCGCGACGGACTTCGACACCATGCGCCGCCACGCCCGCCGGTCGCTCGGCCGCTTCATCGACGAGCGCACACGCCGCCGGCCGGCTGTGATCCCGGTCGTCATGGAGGTGTAGTGGCCGGCCGCACCGCGCTCGTCACGGGCGGCGGCAACGGCGTCGGTACCGCGATCTGCCGGGCACTGGTCGACGCGGGCATCTTCGTGTGGGTCAACGACATCTACGAAGAACGCGCGGACAAGGTCGCGGCCGAGCTCGGCGGCGACACGCACGCCAAGGCGATGAAGGCGGACGTGACCAGCCCGCTCAAGATCACGCGCATGCGCGAAGCCCCCGGTCCCGTCGACATCCTCGTCAACAACGCCGGCATTCCGACCGAGGGTTTCGGTGAGCTGAAGGCGTTCGTCGACACGAGTCCCGAAGACTGGGAATCGATGATGCGTCTCAACCTCGGCGCCGTGCTCCATGTCACGCACGCGTATCTCGGCGCGATGGTCGATCGCGAGTGGGGGAGAGTGGTCACGATCGTCTCGGACGCCGGCCGCCGGGGTGAGCGGTTCCAGGCGATCTACGGATCGGCCAAAGCCGGCGCGATGGGTTTCACGCGCGGGATCGCGGCCGAGGTCGGGGCCCACGGGGTGACGGCGAACTGCGTCGCGCTCGGCACGATGCTCACCGGCCCGACCGAAGAAGCCGTGGCGCGTGACCCCGACTTCGAACGGCGCCTGGCGCGGGGCTACGCAATCCGCCGGCTCGGCCGTCCCGAAGACGTCGCGCCGCTCGTCGCCCTGCTCTGCAGCGACGCCGCCGGCTGGATCACCGGCCAGGTCTATCCGGTGGACGGCGGCTACTCCCCGGCCTTGTAGCTGGGTCGCACTCGCTGCGGGCCGGGATACCCGGCCCGGGGGCGCTCGCCGCTCCCGCCAGTTCGCTCCGCGCTGCTCCGTTCAGGGCCCCCGTGTGACGTAGGCCGCCGGCTGACACTCATGCTGAAGCCCCTGGGGAGGGTGTTGCTGGTGTTAGTTTTGGGTGATGGCTTCGCGCCGAACGTCGAAGTCCTCGCGCGCCAAGAAGCGGTCGAGGCGACCGTCCCGGGTTCGGGCCCAGTGGCGCGACGAGCTCTCGGAACAGCTCGGTGGGCACCGGGCCGACATCCTCGCGATCGGGCTCGCCGTGGCCGGGCTGCTCAGCCTCCTCGCGATCTTCTCCGACGTCGTCGGCCCGGTCGGCCGGGGGCTCGACACCGTGTTCGCCGCGCTGCTCGGACGGGGCAAGGTGCTCGTACCGATCGGGTTGCTCGTCGGCGCGGGCTCGATGCTCGCACCGCGCGTCAGCGGCGACGATGACGAAGACGTTCCGTCGCGTCGGGGTCTGCGCCTCGCGCTCGGCCTCGTCCTGGTGTGCGCGACCGTCATCGGGCTGCTGCACCTCGACCGCACCGAGGGACCCGCGAGGCGTGCGGGCGGCATCCTCGGCGCGGCAATCGGCGTACCGCTGCGCAGCGGCCTCGGGACTACGGGCGCCGTCATCGTGCTCATCGCCGCGGGCGCGATCGGCGCGCTGCTCGTGATCGGGACCGGTATCCACCAGGTCGTGCATGCGGGCGCGGTCGGCACCCGGTTCGTGGCTCGTCAGGTGCGCGCCATGCTCGCGCTGCCGTCGGAGTTCGCCGACGACGCGCCCGAGGTCCCGACCTCCACGGCGACGCCGCCGATGCCCTTCGACCGGTTCCAGGGCGCGCCCACGGTCGACGTCGACCTCGTCACCGCCGAGAAGGAACCCGACGCAGAAGCGCTCGACGAGGAAGACGAGTACGAAGAGGAAGAAGAAGGCGAGTACGCCGAGGAGGAGTACGAGGAGTACGACGAAGACGAAGAGGCGTACGAAGACGACGAGGAGTACGAGGAGGAAGACGAGGAGCTCGAAGAAGAGGAACACGTCAAAGCGGTGCCCGCCATCGCGTGGAAGCTGCCGGCGCTGTCGCTGCTGAAGCGGAGCGAGGCGCGCGAGGTCGACCCCCGCATGGTGGAACAAGGTGGCGACGTCCTCGAAGCGACGATGCGCGAGTTCGGCGTCGATGCCCGCCTCATCGGCGCAACCGTCGGGCCGACGGTGACGCGCTACGAGCTCGAGCTCGCGGCGGGCGTGAAGGTCAACCGCGTCACCGGGCTCACCAAGGAGATCGCCTATGCGATGGCGAGCCACGACGTGCGCATCCTGGCGCCGATCCCCGGTCGCAGCGCGATCGGGGTCGAGGTGCCGAACAAGATGCGCCCCCTCGTCACCCTCGGCGACGTCCTCTCGACCAGTGAGGCGAAGAAGGCCAAGCACCCACTCGACGTCGCCATGGGCCGCGACATCGCCGGTCGTTCGGTCATCGCGAACCTCACGACGTTCCCGCACGTCCTCATCGCGGGCCAGACCGGCGCCGGAAAGTCGAGCTGCATCAACAGCATCGTCACGTCGCTGCTGATGCGGACGACGCCCGCGGAGGTCCGGTTGATCCTCGTCGACCCCAAACGGGTGGAGCTCAATCAGTACAACGGTGTGCCCCATCTGCTCACCGAAGTCGTCACCAACCCGAAGAAGGCGGCGAACGCGCTCGAGTGGGCGGTGCGCGAGATGGAGATGCGCTACGACATCCTGGCCGACGTCGGCGTGCGCGACGTCGCGGGTTTCAACGCGATGTACGAGCGCGGCGACCTCCCGACGCCCGATGATCCCGACCCGGATACCGGCAAGTCCTACGAGCGTCTGCCGTTCATCGTCGTGGTCGTCGACGAGCTCTCCGACCTCATGATGGTCGCGGCGCGCGACGTCGAGTCGAGCATCTGCCGGCTCGCGCAGATGGCACGCGCGGTTGGGATCCATCTCGTGATCGCGACGCAGCGGCCGTCGGTCGACGTAATCACCGGCGTCATCAAGGCGAACATCCCGAGCCGGCTGGCGTTCAGCGTGAGCACGCTCGCCGACTCGCGCGTGATCCTCGACCAGATGGGCGCCGAGAAGCTGATCGGCAAGGGCGACATGTTGATGCTCGGTGCGTCGTCCGGCCGGGCGGAGCGCGTCCAGGGCGCATGGGTCGACGAAGAGTGCGTGCGCAAGGTCGTGGCGCACTGGCGGCGGCAGGCGATCCAGCCGAACTACGTCGAAGGCGTCCAGGGGGACGACTCGCCGGGCGGTCGCTCACGCGCCGACGACGACGAAGGCGACGAGCTGCTCAGCGAGGCGATGGAGCTCGTCGTGGCGAGCGGACTCGGGTCGACGTCGATGCTGCAACGCAAGCTGCGGGTCGGCTTCGCCCGCGCCGGTCGTCTGATGGACCTGCTCGAACGACGGGGGGTCGTCGGCCCGTCGGAGGGATCGAAGGCGAGGGCGGTGTTGATGAGCGCCGAGGAGCTGGACGAGCTCCACGCCCGGGAGTAACCGTTTGGTCGAGGAGTGCACGCCGGTGAGCACTCCCGGACCAAACGTGTGATGGCGTTACGCGGCGCGCACGCTCGGGGTCTGCTCGCCGAGGGTCTCGTCGCTGCGAGCCCGGTCGTGCGTGAGGTACGCGAACAACGCCCGCCACGGGACGGTCATGCCGGCGACGAGGAAGCCCGTCACCCACGTGCCCACGGTGTCGTTGCGGATCTCGATGCCGAAGCCTCGGAACAGCGAGTAGTCGAGCAGCACGGCGGCCCCCACGCCGATCACGAACGTGGCGAGCGTGCGCATGTTGCGCAGCTGCGGCACGGCGTCGGTGAGGAAGTCGACGAGCTTCAGCGTCGCAAGCGCAAGAAGCGCGACGATCGCGAAGTCGTACATTTGCCACCTCCTGGTGGTTGCGGCAGGCGCGGTGCCTGCCGTCGCGCTCTCTGACCCGAGTGTCCGAGCAAAGGTGACATTTCCGTCGAGGTGTGACACTTCCGGATGGTGTCCGGGTCTCGAGGAGTGATGGGGACGATGTCGGAGCGGGGGACAGCCGAGGAGCGGTTCTCGCGCTTCGCTTCCGATGTCGAGCCACGGCTGAAGCAGGTGCTCGTCTCGTCGTACGGGATCGACGTCGGCGCCGAGGTGACCGCCGACGCGCTCGCGTATGCCTGGGAGCGTTGGTCGGAACTGGAGCCGATGACGAATCCCGTCGGCTATCTGTTCCGGGTCGCGCAGTCGCGGAGCCGCCGATACCGGCGCCGCCCGCTCGTGCTCCCGCCCGTTCCCGCGGCCGCGCTTCCCGAGATCGATCCGCGACTGCCGGGCGCGCTCGCGCGCCTCTCCCCGCAGCAGCGCGCGGCGGTCCTGCTGGTGCATGCCAACGGTTGGACGTACGCGGACGCGGCGGACGCGCTGGGTTGCGGCGTCTCGACGTTACGCAACCACCTCGACCGCGGCATGCGCCGCCTTCGCGAGCTCTTGGGAGACGGCAATGCCTGAGCTGGAAGAGCAACTCCGCGCGTACGGGCAACTGCTCGAAGGCGCGACACCCGAGCCCGTACCCTCGCGGCCCCGGCGACGCACGGTCGTGCTCCTCGCGGCAGCCGCCATCGTGATCATCGCGACGCCGCTCGTGCTCCTGCTGCGCGACGACGGCGGGAAGCGCAACACGGTCCTGATCGCACCCGCGACGTCGACGACGACCTCGACGACGACCCCGCAGCCCGCGTCGCCCGGCTTGGATCCGGCCCAGCGCCTTGCGTATTCGAAGCTGGCTTCGTTCCAGCCGCTGGCGGTCGCGGGCGGCGACGTGTGGATCGCGCACACGGAAACCGACGTCAATCACGAAATTGTTCGGGTCGATCGACGCGATCCGCACACCGGGGCCGTGCTCGCGACGATCGATGTGCCGCAGGAGTCGGTGCTGTCGCTGGCGGCGAGTGGCAACTTCGTGTGGGTCTCGGGCGGCGGCGACGGCGGCGTCCCCCGCACGACGGTCAGCAAGATCGACGCCAGGACGAACCGGGTTGTGCTCACACGCACGCTCGATGCGGCGTGCGCGTGCGCGTCCGCCGCCGACGCGGACGCGCTCTGGCTCGGCGGCAACGGCAGCGACTACTTGCTCAGGGTCGATGCGAGCTCGGGTCGGGTCGTCGCGCGGGTTGCGCTCGGGGCGCCGGCCTTCGCGCTTGGCGTCGTGGGCGATCGCGTCCAGGTCGGCGTCGGAGACGGGATCGCGATCGTGAATCCCAAGATGAATCGTGTCGAACGGACGATCACGTTGCACGATTGCGGTCGGGTAATGGCGATCGCACGCGCCGAGGAGAGCGTGGACAGCGACGCGGTGTGCCTCCCCGGCACGTTGTTCAAGATCGTGAACAACGTCGAGTCCTCCGGTCCGGCTCGCATGCAGTTCCTTCCGCGTGCGGCCGGTTGGAATTCCGGTGGCGCGGTCGGGCTCGGCGGCGACTACCTGTGGATCGGAGGACACGCGCTCGTCTGGAACGGGTCGCGCTACGACGCGACGTCGCTGGCCGCGTTCAACCCCACCAATGACTTTGCGAATCAGCTCGTCGTGGTCGATGACGTGCTCTGGATCGCGCGCGTGTATGCCAACGGCGTCTCGAGCGACAACTTCGTCTTCGCAGTACCGTCGAAGCAGTAGCTCAGAGGCGGTTGTCCGCCTCCAACGCGTCGAGCCGCGTTCGCAGCTCGTCGAGGAGCCCGGCCGCGGCCGAGAGGTGTTCTTCGATCCGGACGACATAGGCGTGCGGCGAGTCGTCGGAGACCTCGTCGTCGACGTCGATCTCGTTCACGACCGCGGCGCCGAACGCGCGCTGGTCCTCGGGGATCAAGACGACGCCTCGGCGATCGTCGGCCGCGCCGGTCCACTCGATCATGACCGGCACGCCCGCGGTCTCGAGGCGCCGGCGCAGCACCTGCGCCTGGAGCTTCGGCCATTCGCCGAGCTCGATGAGACCGCTTCCGTCTTCGTCGTCGAGCTCGTCCGGGTCGTCGAGATGCTCCGGGCGCTCGGCGACGAGCGCGACCCGGCAGTCGGCGCAGCTCGTCGCTCCGACCCGGTACTCGGCGCCGCACGAAGGACACCACACCGTTGGTTCGTCCACGGGCGGGGAGTGTAGGACCGCCGGGGACTCCGCAGGCCGCCCGCCGGGGTCGCGACTCCTCCTCCACTGTCGGATTCGCAACCGGTGCGGGGCTGTGCCCGCCGGGGTCGCGACTCCTCGTCGGTACGATGTTGGCGATGTCGACCGAACGCTCGTCCGGGCGACGCTTCTACGTCGAGACGCTCGGCTGCCCGAAGAACGCCGTCGATTCCGAGAAGGTCGTCGCATCGCTGCTCGCCGACGGGATGGCAGCGGCGAGCGCGCCCGGGGATGCCGACCTCGTGGTGGTGAACACCTGCGCGTTCATCGAGTCGGCCCGCCAGGAGTCGATCGACGTCTCGCTCGCGCTCTCGGACGCCCGCAAGCCCGGCGCGCGCCTGGTGCTCACCGGCTGCATGGCCGAGCGGTACGGCGACGAGCTCGCCGGCGCGTTGCCGGAGGCGGACGCGGTCGTCGGGTTTGCCGGCGAGGGGTCGCTGGCCGACGTGGTGCTGCGAGGACGCAAGCCCACGGGCGTACGCGACCTGCTCGAGCTGCCGCGCCGGCCGTCGGAGACGCCGTGGGCGTACGTGAAGATCGCCGAAGGCTGCGATCGCGCGTGCGCGTTCTGTGCGATCCCGTCGTTCCGCGGGAAGCAGCGCTCACGCGCGCCGGAGGCGATCGAAGGCGAGGTACGCGCGCTCGTCGAGCAGGGCGTCGCCGAGATCGTGCTCGTTGCCCAAGACCTCGCGTGGTACGGCCGCGACGCCGGTGAGCCGGGATCACTCGAGCCGTTGCTTCGACGCCTGGACGCGCTCGGCGAACACGGTCTCGCGCGCATCCGTCTCCTGTACCTGTATCCGTCAGAGGTGCGCGACCCGCTCGTCTCGACGATGCTCGAGCTGCAGTCGGTCGTCCCGTACTTCGACCTCTCACTGCAGCACGCGGCGCCGGAGTTGTTGCGGAGCATGAAACGCTGGGGGAACGGCGACCGGTTCCGGGCGATCATCGACCGCATTCGCAAGGACGAACCGCATGCGGTCTTCCGATCGTCGTTCATCGTCGGGTTTCCCGGCGAGACCGAAGCCGACCACGAGACGCTGCTCGCGTTCCTTGCCGACGTCCGTCTCGACTGGGCTGGCTTCTTCGCGTTCTCGAAGGAGGACGGCACTCCGGCCGCGACCATGCAGTGTGCGGTCCCCGAGCTGCTCGTGCACGAGCGCTTGCGCGAGTGCGCGGAGGTACAGGACCCGATCACCGCCGGTGCGCGCGCCGCGCTGGTGGGGGAGACTGTCGACGTGCTGATCGACGGCGTGGACGCAGACGGGTTGTTCGGCCGCACGTATCGCGAGGCACCCGAGATCGACGGCGTCGTACGGCTTGTCGGCGACGTGTTCGCGCGGCCGGGCGCGCTGGTGAGCGCGACGGTCTGCGGCGTGGAGGGTCCCGATCTCGAGGCGAAGGTGGTGCTGTGACGGCTGCCGCCGCGCGCCCGCCGAGCCGGGCAACGAGCAAGCGCTTCGGGCAGGGCGCGCTCGTCACACCCGCGAACTTCGTCACCGTCACCCGGATCCTCGTCGCGATCCCGACGTTCGCGCTCATTCGCGACGAGGGATCGAGCTGGCGGACGGTCGCGCTCTGGTTCGCGATCACCGCGACCGACAGTGTCGACGGCTGGCTCGCGCGCCGGGACGGTGCCACGCGCTCGGGCGCGTTCCTCGACCCCGTCGCCGACAAGCTGATCGTGCTCGGGGGCTTGGCCGTGCTTGCCGACCGCGGCGTGTTCCCCTGGTGGCCCGTCCTGCTGATCGCGGCACGCGAGCTCGGCATCTCCGCATACCGGTCGATCGCCGGCCGGCGCGGCGTCGTGCTGCCCGCGCAGCGGCTCGGCAAGTACAAGGCGTTCACGCAATATTGCGCGGTCGGGTTCGTGCTGTTGCCGTGGACCGCCGACGACCTCGGTTTCCAGCAGCTCGTGCTCGCGATCGCGGTCGTGCTCACTGTCGTGTCGGGGCTGCAGATCCTTCGGCGCGGATACATCGACTGGCAACGGGCCGACGCGTGAGGTGTGAGGTCCTCGCGATCGGGACCGAGCTGCTGCTCGGCCAGATCGTCGACACGAACAGCGCGTGGCTCGGGGAGCAGCTCGCGGCGTCGGGGATCGACTCGTACGAACACCGCGTTGTCGGCGACAATCAGGCCCGCATCGTCGCCGCGTTGCGAGACCTCCTCTCGAGATCGGACGCGGTGCTCATTTGCGGCGGCCTCGGTCCGACCCAGGACGATCTCACGCGCGACGCGATTGCCGAATTGATGGGCGTGCCCCTGGTGCGACAGATGGAGCTGGCCGAGCACATCGCGACGATGTTCCGGTCGCGCCTGCGTGACATGCCACAGAACAACCTGCGCCAGGCCGACATCCCCGAAGGCGGCCAGGCAATTCCGAACCCGATCGGGACGGCACCCGGGCTGTTGTGCGAGTTGCCCGGCGACCAGGTCGTGTACGCGGTGCCGGGTGTGCCGTACGAGATGCAGCTGATGGTGCAGGAGCACGTGCTGCCCGATCTGCTCCACCGGTCCGGCGAGGCGGCGGCGATCGTGTCGCGCTCCTTGAAGACGTGGGGCACGTCGGAGTCTGCGCTCGCCGAGATGGTCGCACACCGCCTCGAGGCGCTCGATGCCGGCGGCGGCAACCCGACGATCGCGTTCCTGGCGCGCGGGATCGAAGGGCTCGTCGTGCGCATCACTGCCAAGGCGGCCTCGGAGGAGGAAGCGCGCGCGCTCGTCGAGGCCGAGGAGAAGGAGTTGCGCGCGATTCTCGGCGATCTCGTGTTCGGCGTCGACGACGAGACGATGGAGCACGCGGTGCTGGCGCGGCTGCGCGCTCGCGGTTGGACGCTCGGCGTCGCGGAGTCCCTGACCGGGGGACTGATCGGTGCGCGGATCGTCAACGTTCCGGGCGCGAGCGAGGTCTTCCGGGGTGCGGTCGTCAGTTACGCGACCGACGTGAAGCGCTCGCTGTTGGAAGTCGCCGCGCCCGTCGTCGTGAGCGAGGAAGCGGCGCGCCAGATGGCAGCGGGCGCGCAGCGCGCGCTCGGCGCCGACGTCGGCATCGCGGTCACCGGTGTCGCGGGACCGACCGAGCAGGACGGCGTCGCGGTCGGCACGGTGTGCTTCGGTCTGGCAATCCCGGGTCTCCCGACGGAGGCCGTGAGCACGCGCCTGCCCGGCGACCGCGAGCGCCTGCGACAGTTCTCCACGATCTCGTTGCTGAATCTTTTGCGCCAACGGCTCGACGCGCTGGGAAGCTGATGGAGGTACAGCTCAACATCGACTGCGAGGACCCCGACGCCTTGATGTCCTTCTATGCAGCTGCGCTCGGATACACGCCGTACGGAACCGCGGGCGGGTACCGGTCAGTCATCCCCACGGACAACGAGGGGCCGAAGATCGTCTTCCAGAAGGTGCCCGAGGCGAAGGTCGTCAAGAACCGCGTGCATCTCGATCTCGTCGTCGAGGACATCGAGGCCGATGCCGCCCGATTCGAGGCGTTGGGCGCGCGGCGACTCAGCGCGTCGCCGGTGGTCGAGCACGGCGGGAGCTGGATCGTGATGGCCGACCCGGAAGGCAACGAGTTGTGCCTGTGCGATAGCTGACCCGTGACGCGTGCGTTCGTTGCGATCCGGCCGCCCGATGCGGTGCTCGACGAGGTTGACTCGCTCTCCACATCGCTCGATCTGGGAGTTGCCCGGCGCACGACGCGCGAGCAATGGCACGTCACGCTGCAGTTCCTCGGCAACCATGCCGACGTCGACGCGGTTGGCGGTGCGTTGGCCGGCCTTCGAGTTCCCGCGGCGAGCGCGCGCCTCGGCGGACTCGGCGCGTTCCCGAGCACCAAGCGCGCTCGCGTGGTCTGGCTGGGGTTCGCGCAGGGTGAGGAGCTCTTGGCCGCGCTGGCACACGAGGTCGGCGAGCGACTTTCCCCGCTCGGGCACGTCCCGGAAGCTCGTGCGTACCACGGACATCTGACGCTGGCCCGGTACAAGACGGGCGTCGACGTGCGCGCCGCGCTCGCATCGGACGCGCCGGCGGTGGGGGACGCGTGGCTCGCCAACGAGGTGATCCTGTACGAGAGTCGAGTGCGACGTACGGGTGCCGAGTACGTCCCCGTCGCCACCGTCTCGCTGCCGTAGCTCGCGCGGCGTCGCGCCGTCAGAGCTCGATCTCGGGATAGAGCGGATGCCTGGCGAGCAGATCGATCGCCCTCGATCGCGCCGCGGCCGCGACCCGGTCATCGAGACGGAACTGCACGAGCGAGGGCTTGCCGGCGTTCGGTCCGGCCGCGACCACGCCGGGCCCGGTTGCGTGGAGTACCCCTCCGATCACGTCGGCGATCTCCCGCATGTCGTCCACGCCCATGCCCAGCGTCGTGAGCGCGGGCGTGCCCATGCGCAGACCACTGGTGTACCACGGGCCGTTGGACTCGTCCGGTACGACGTTGCGGTTCAACGTGATGCCGGCCGCGCGCAACGCCGCCTCCGCCTGCCGGCCGTTGAGGCCGAACGGGCGGACGTCGACGAGCACGAGATGGTTGTCGGTTCCGCCGGTGAGCACCGGCACGCCGTTCCGTATCAGGCCCTCCGCCAGCGCCCGTGCGTTGGCGACGACTGCCGCCGCATAGTCCCCGAAGGCCGGCTGCGACGCTTCCGCGAGTGCCACGGCCTTGGCGGCCATAACATTCGGCAGCGGCCCGCCGAGCACGAGCGGGCACCCGCGGTCGACGAACTCGGCGAGGGCGCGCTCGCAGAGCACGAGCCCACCGCGTGGACCGCGCAACGTCTTGTGGGTCGTCGTCGTGACCACGTGCGCGTGCGGCACCGGATCGAAGTCGCCGGCGAGCACCTTGCCCGCGACGAGCCCGGCGAAGTGCGCCATGTCGACCATGAACGTCGCGCCGACTTCGTCCGCGATCTCACGGAGCACGCGGAAGTTCACGAGCCGCGGGTACGAGCTGTAGCCGGCGATCAGGATCAGCGGCCGTGCGTCGTGGGCGCGGCGTCGAACGTCGTCGTAGTCCAACAGGAACGTCACGGGATCGACGCCGTACGAACGGTGGCGGAACAGCTTGCCGGAGATGTTGGGCCGGAAGCCGTGGGTGAGATGGCCTCCGGCGTGCAAGGACATCCCGAGCAGGGTCTGGTTGCCGAGCTCCTGGCGCAGTTGTTCCCAGTCGTCGTCGGAGAGGTCGTTGGCGTGACCCGCCCCGACGCGCGCCAGGGCCGGCGACTCCACGCGCTGCGAGAGGATCGCCCAGAACGCGACGAGGTTGGCGTCGATTCCGCTGTGCGGTTGGGCGTACGCATGAGCCGCGCCGAAGAGCGAGCACGCAAGCTCGTCTGCGCGCGCTTCGACGACGTCGACGTTCTCGCATCCCGCGTAGAGGCGGTGCCCCGGCGCGCCCTCGGCGTACTTGTCGCTGAGCCAGTTGCCCATCGCGAGCAGCACCGCCGGGCTCGCGTAGTTCTCGCTGGCGATCAGCTTGAGATGCGAGCGCTGGTCGGCGAGCTCGCGCACGATGGCGTCGGCCACGGCCGGTTCGACGCGTGCCACGGCGTCGAGGGCGGCGCGGAACGCGATTGTCTCGAGCGACACCTCGTCCGCGCGCACCCCGAAGCGAGCAAGGTAGGTCTCCAACAGCGTGCCGACGGCCATGAGCGGGCTCCATGTCTGCAATGGCCCAGGCGTTCGGCGCGGCTTGGAGGTCGCTCCCCGGTGGTCGGTTCCACCTCAGCACGCCAGTCACGACCTCGTCGGGAGCGTACCCAGCCCCGTCGTCCCACGCCGTCGAGGCCGTCCTTTTTGCCTTGATGCTTGCCCCGAACAGCTGTTCGCTCTAGGCTGCATCACACGCGTGTGATTCACTCGTGAGAGCTCGCGCATGGGATCTCACGGTTGCTGTCACACCTCCTCCTTAGGGTCAGGACACACACATGGCTTCCCCCGACCGAACAATGAGACCACAGGGCAGAGAGGGGTTCACGGTGGACCGTGACAAAGCACTCGAGATGGCGCTCAGCCAGATCGACAAGCAGTTCGGCAAGGGCTCGATCATGAAGTTGGGGGAGCGGGGGAACGTGGGCGTCGAAGCCGTCCCCACGGGCGCGCTTGCGCTCGACCTCGCGTTGGGCATCGGCGGCCTGCCGAGGGGAAGGATCGTCGAGATCTTCGGGCCGGAGTCGTCGGGCAAGTCGACGCTGGCCACGCACGTCGTCGCCGAGGCGCAACGCAACGGCGGTGTGTGCGCGTACATCGACGCCGAGCATGCGATGGATCCGGTGTACGCCGCCGCGATCGGGGTCAACGTCGACGAGTTGCTGATCAGCCAGCCCGACACGGGCGAGCAAGCGCTCGAGATCGCCGACATGCTGATTCGTTCCGGCGCACTCGACGTGCTGGTGATCGACTCGGTGGCCGCGCTCGTGCCACGCGCCGAGATCGAAGGCGAGATGGGCGACAGCCACATGGGCTTGCAGGCCCGGCTGATGAGCCAGGCCCTCCGCAAGCTCACCGGCAACCTCAACAAGTCCCGGACGATCGCGATCTTCATCAACCAGCTGCGCGAGAAGATCGGCGTGATGTTCGGATCGCCCGAGACGACCCCGGGCGGCCGCGCCTTGAAGTTCTACTCGTCGGTGCGGCTCGACATCCGGCGGATCGAGTCGATCAAGGACGGTCCGGAAGTCGTCGGCAACCGAGTGCGCGTCAAGGTTGCCAAGAACAAGTGTGCGGCGCCGTTCCGCCAGGCCGAGTTCGACATCATGTACGGCAGGGGCATCAGCCGTGAGGGCTCGCTGCTCGACGTCGGGGTCGATCTCGGCATCGTCAAGAAGGCCGGCGCGTGGTTCACCTACGAGGGTGAGCAGCTCGGTCAGGGTCGGGAGAACGTGAAGACCTTCCTCGCCGAGAACGTCGACCTGATGATGGAGATCTCCGAGAAGATCAAGGTCGAGGTCGGTATCGGTGAGGTCGACCTCGAGGCCCAAGAGGCTGAGGAGACCCAGGAGGACGAGGAGGTCGACGCCTGAGATCGGTACGTCCGGTGGGGTGATCGCCGGGACCGGCTACGGGCGGCGGGCGTCGAGCACGCCGCCCGTACACTGGAGCCGGCATGGCGCGGCGTTTCTACGTGCGCACCTACGGGTGCCAGATGAACGAACACGACTCGGAACGCATCGGCGGCCTGCTCGCGGCCGCGGGCATGGAAGCGACCGACGACATCGAAGCGGCCGACGTCGTGGTGCTCAACACGTGTTGTATCCGTGAGAACGCCGACAACAAGCTGTACGGCCATCTCGGCGATCTCAAGGCACTGAAACAGCGCCGGCCCGGTCTTCAGATCGCGGTCGGCGGCTGTCTCGCGCAAAAGGACCGGGAGGTCGTGCGCGAGCGGGCCGGTCATGTCGACGTGGTCTTCGGCACGCACAATCTTGCGCACGCGCCCGCGTTGCTCGCTCGCGCGGCGCTCGAGGGGCCGATCGTCGAGATCCTCGAGGAGCACGAGACGTACCCGTCCGCGCTGCCGGCGCGGCGAGAGGTCGATCACGCGGCGTGGATCACGATCCAGATCGGGTGCGACAACAGCTGCGCGTTCTGCATCGTGCCGGCCGTCCGCGGCAAGGAAGTGTCGCGCCGGGTGGGCGACATCGTGCACGAGGTCGAAGCGCTCGCGGCGGACGGCGTCGTCGAGATCACGCTGCTGGGCCAGAACGTCAATTCCTACGGCCGCGATCTCGGTGCCGGCCAGTACCGCCCGCAGTTCGCGGACCTGCTCCGTACCCTCGACGCGGTCCCGGGCATCGAGCGCATCCGTTTCACGTCACCGCATCCGAAGGACCTGCGGCCCGAAACGATCGCCGCGATGGCCGAGTGCGGGTCGGTGTGCGAGCACCTGCATCTGCCGCTCCAGTCCGGCAGCGATCGCACACTGGCGCGCATGCACCGCGGCTACACCGCGGCGCGCTATCTGGAACGGCTGGCAGCGGCGCGCGCCGCCATCGACGATCTCGCGGTCACCACCGACATCATCGTCGGCTTCCCGGGCGAAACCGACGCCGACTTCGACCACACGCTCGAGGTCGTGGAGTCCGCCGAGTACGACGCTGCCTACACGTTCGTCTTCTCGCCCCGGCCGGGGACGGAAGCCGCCGCGATGGTGGAGGAATTCGTTGCGCCCGAAGTCGCGAAGGAACGCATGCAGCGCCTGACCGAGGTCGTCGAACGCAGCGGTCAGGGCAAACACGTCGCGCGCATCGGCCGCACCGAGCAGGTGCTCGTCGAGGGGCCGTCGAAGAAGGATGCGAACGTGTGGTCGGGGCGTACGCGCCAGAACAAGCTTGCGCACTTCCCACCACTCGAAGGCACCCGACCGGGCGACACGATCAACGTCCACGTCACCGACGCCGCACCGCACTGGCTGCGGGGCAATGCCGTGGCGCAGGTGCGGAAGGCACCGCACCGGCGGGTGCGCCTTCCGCTCGAGGTCGTGTGACGCGGCATCTCGCGATCGTGGGTGCGACGGCGTCGGGCAAATCCGCGCTGGCGCTCGCCGTCGCGCGGGCCGTCGGCGACACCGAGATCGTCTCGCTCGACTCGATGCAGGTGTATCGCGGCATGGACATCGGCACCGCCAAGCCCACGCCCGCCGAGCGGGGCGCGGTCCCGCACCATCTCGTCGACGTCGCCGATCCCTCCGACGAATGGTCGGTGCGCGCGACGCAAATCGCGGCCCACGATGCCATCGCGGACATCGAGCGTCGAGGCCGGCGGGCGGTGTTGGTCGGAGGTACCGGCCTGTACGTCCGCGCGGTGGTAGATGCGCTCGCGGTGCCTCAGACCGACGCCGCGGTCCGCGCGGCACTCGAGGCGCAGACCGCCACCGACGACGGGCTGGCGGGCGCGTACCGCCACCTGCACGTACGCGACCCGGACGCGGCCGCGCGCATCGAGCCGTCGAACCGCCGGCGCATCGTGCGCGCGCTCGAGGTGATCGAGGTGACCGGCCGGCCGTTCTCGTCCTTCGGTGCGGGCCTCACGGAATACGGTCCTCCCGCCCTCGATGTCGCGCTCATCGGCATCGCGCTGACACGGGACCATGTCGCGGCACGCATCGCCCGGCGGTTCGCCGCCATGCGCGACGCAGGCTTGCTCGAGGAGGTGCGCGCCCTGGCCGCGAACCCGCACGGTCTCTCGCGCACCGCCCGTCAGGCGATCGGATACAAGGAGCTGCTCGCGCACCTGTCAGGTGAGATCGCCACGCTGGACGAAGCGTTCGACCTGGCCGTCCGGCGTACACGCAAGTTCGCACGCCGGCAGCGGGTGTGGTTCCGGCGCGACCCGCGCATCGCGTGGCTCCCGGCCGGCGGAAATTCGACGGGGCCCGTGCACGCGGTTCTGGCACGCTGGCAGCCGACGGCAAGTGCCGTCCCTGCCTCGTGATGATGTTCAAGATCTCCAAGCTGCACGCCACCGGGAACGACTTCCTCGTGCGACTCGCGCTCGAGGACGACTCGCGCGCGCTCGACGCCGACACGGTTGCCGTGATGTGCGACCGCCACCGGGGGATCGGCGCCGACGGCCTGATCACGATCGGCCGCGGCGGAAGCGGTGCCGATTGCACCATGACCTTGCAGAACGCCGATGGCGGCGCGGCGGAGATGAGCGGCAACGGCATTCGCTGCCTGGCGTGGGTCGCGGCTCGGCACCGCCTCGGCAGTGCCGAGCAACTCACCGTGGAAACGGCAGCCGGACGGCGCGTGGTCACGCTGTCCCGGGCGCCCGACGGATCGGTCGTTGCCGCCGACGTCGACATGGGCGCGGTACGGGTCGACGAGCGCGACGTCAGCATCACCGTGCACGGCACGGAGTACCGCGGTGACGTGGCGGACATCGGCAATCCGCACTTCGTGTGCCTCGTCGACGACCCCGCGACCGTACGTGTCACCACCCACGGGCCGGTGATCGAGCGTAACGAGCGCTTCCAGCCGCAGCGGACGAACGTCGAGTTCGTGCGGGTCGACGGACGCGACGCGCTGACGATGCGCGTCTGGGAACGGGGCGCGGGGGAGACGTTGTCCTGCGGCACGGGCGCGTGTGCGGCCGCCGCAGTGGCGCATCGGCGCGGCCTCGTCGACGAGCGCGTCTGCATGCGCGTCCCGGGTGGTGAGCTCGACATCACGGTTGGCGAGACCGTGCGGCTGGGCGGGCCGGTCGTGCACGTCTTCGACATGGACGTGGAAGTGGGGAACTGATGGCGCAACCGCGCACGCATACCAATCGTCAACGACGGCGGCTGACCGCGACCGAGGTCGACTTCACGCGTGTCCGCCAGCGCGCCCTCCTCGTCGGCACGACGACCGACGAGTCGCTCGACGAGCTCGCGCTCCTCGCGGACACGGCCGGCGCGGACGTCGCCCACCGGGAGCTCCAGCGCCGACCGGCGCCCGACCCCGCGAGATACATCGGCAAGGGCAAAGCCGAGGAGCTCCGCGGGGTTGCGGAAGCGCTCGACGTCGACGTCGTGATCTTCGACGACGAGCTCACCCCGGCCCAGCAGCGCAATCTCGAGAAGCTGTTCTCGGTCGACGTGGTCGACCGTGTCGCGCTGATCCTCGACATCTTCGCCCAGCACGCGACGAGCCAGGAAGGTGCGCTGCAGGTCGAGCTCGCGCAGTTGCGCTACCGGTTGCCTCGATTGCGCGGCCGTGGCACGCAGCTGAGCCAGCAAGGTGCGGGCATCGGTACCCGGGGTCCCGGCGAGACCCAGCTCGAGGTCGATCGCCGGCGCCTGTTGCGCCGCATGCAGAAGCTCGACCGCGACCTGAAGGCACTGGCCGGCACGCGCGCGACGCAACGCAAGGCGCGCAAACGTCGTGATCTGTTGCAGGTTGCACTCGTCGGCTACACGAACGCCGGGAAGTCGACGCTGCTCAACCGTCTGACGCACGCGGGCGTGCTCGTGCAGGACCAGTTGTTCTCCACGCTCGATCCCACGGTGCGCCGCCTGCACCTGCCCGGCGGCGAGACCGTGCTCCTCTCCGACACGGTCGGCTTCGTGCGCCGTCTGCCGCACCAGCTCGTGGAGGCATTCCAGTCGACGCTGGAGGAGGTGCGGGACGCGGACCTGTTGCTGCACGCGGTGGACGCGAGCGCGCCGGATGCCGACGAGCGCATCGCGGCCGTCGACACCGTGTTGCGTGAGATCGGCGCGGATGGCGTGCCGCGTCTGCTCGCGTGGAACAAGAGCGACGTCGCGCCTCCCGACGAGGTGAAGATGTTGCTGGCCACGCACCCCGGATCGGTCGCGCTGTCGGCGGCGACGGGAGAAGGCGTTCCCGAGCTGCTCACGACGATCGGCGATCGGCTGCGCGCGTTGGCGCGGGTCGTCGAGCTCGTCGTGCCGTACGACCGTGGAGACGTGCTCGCCGCGCTGCACCGCGCGGGCGAGGTGCTCGTCGAGATGCACGTCGAACACGGCACGCGCGTTCGGGCGCGGCTGCCGGTCAGCGCGAACGGCCGCTTCGCCGAGTTCGCAGTGGTTGCTGAGTAGTCTCGACCAATGAGCGCACCCAGCGGGTTCGTTCCGCCGCCGTATCCGTATGAGCGCCTCGACGCGTTGAAGCGACTTGCCGACTCGCTGCCGGGCGGCATCGTCGACTGCTCGATCGGCACACCGTGCGACCCGGTTCCCGAAGTGGCGCGACGCGCCGCCGCCGATGCACTCACTGCTTCGAACGGCTATCCGCCGTCGGCGGGCAGTGCCGTATTGCGGTCCTCGGCGGCGCGGTGGGTCACGCGACGCTTCGGCGTGCCGATCGACGCCGAGCACGTCGGGGCATGCGTCGGCACCAAGGAGCTGGTCGCATCGCTGCCGCACCTCCTGCATCTGCGCACTCCGCGTCGCGACACCGTGTTGTACCCGGCGATCTCGTACCCGACCTATGAGATGGGCGCGACGCTCGCAGGTTTGCGGGCGGTTGCCGTTCCCGTCGACGCGTATTGGCATCTGGATCTCGACGCGATCGCCGACGACGACGCGGCTCGCGCGCTCGTGCTGTGGGTGAACGAACCGGGGAACCCGGCGTCGCAGGTTGCCGACGACGCGTACTTCGCCCGCGCGGCCGCGTGGGGGCGCGCGCACGAGGTCGTCGTGGCGAGCGACGAGTGCTACGCCGAATTCGCGCCGATGCCGGCAACCCTTCTCGCCGCGTCGCTCGACGGCATGCTCGCAGTGCACAGCGTCTCGAAGCGCTCGAACCTGGCGGGCATGCGGGTCGGTTTCTACGCCGGTGACCCCGACCTGGTCACCTATCTCGTCGAGACGCGCAAGCACGCCGGCCTCATGGCACCCACGGCGGTGCAGGCCGCGGCCGCCGCCGCGCTCGACGACGACGCGCACGTCGAGACCCAACGCGCCCGCTACGCCGAGCGACGTGACCTGGTGCGGGCCGCGCTCGCGTCGCACGCTCTGGTGCACGACGGCGGTGACGCCCTGTTCTACCTGTGGTTGCGCGCCGAGGGCGGTGCCGACGACGGCTGGGAGATCGCGGCCCGCCTCGCCCATGGCGCCGGAATGCTCGTGGCGCCCGGCGACCTCTACGGTGCACCCGGCGCCGACCATGTGCGGCTCGCATTGGTGCAGCCGCGCGATCGTTTGGAGCTCGCGCTGGACCGGCTCGTCCGCGCGAACGCGTGAGAGGGACATCGTGACCGACATCGCCAAACAGATGACCCAACTGTGGGAGGCCGGCGACGACTGGCGCGACGTGTTGCCGGCGGCGCAGGCGAACGACGCCGTGCATTCCGTCATCGACATGCTCGATCGCGGCGAGGTGCGCGTCGCAGAGGTCGCCGGCGACGCGGTGACGGTCAACGAGTGGACCAAGCACGCGATCCTCATGTGGTTCCGCGTCAACGACATGGCGGTGCTCGAGGCCGGCCCGTTCGAATACGCCGACAAGCTGCCCTTGAAGCGCGGCTATCTCGAAGCCGGTGTGCGAGTGGTGCCGGGTGCGTCGGCGCGTTTCGGTGCGTACCTCGCTCCGGGCGTGATCATGATGCCGTCCTACGTCAACATCGGTGCGCATGTGGAGAGCGGCACGCTGGTCGACACGTGGGCCACGGTCGCGTCGTGCGCCCAGATCGGCAAGAACGTGCACCTCTCCGGTGGCGTCGGCATCGGCGGGGTGCTCGAGCCGCCCCAGGCGGTTCCGGTCGTCGTCGAGGACGACTGTTTCATCGGATCGCGCTGCATGATCGTGAACGGTGCGCGGGTGCGCGCCGGTGCCGCGCTCGGCGCGGGCCTGATCCTCACGGACAACACGCCGGTCATCGAGGCCGAGACCGGCAACGAGATCGCGCGCGGGGTCGTGCCCGAACGCGCCATCGTCGTGCAAGGCACGCGCATGCGCGAGTTCGCGGGCGGCACGTTCGGCCTGCCGTGCGCCCTCGTCCTTCGCTATCTCGCCGAGGGCGAACGCCACGACCGGTTGCGTCTCAACGCGATCCTCCGCGAGCACGGCGTGGTGTCCTGAGCGGCATGGTCGACCTCCTGGCGCTCACCGAGGAGCTGTGCGCGATCCCTTCGGTGAGCGGCGACGAACACACGCTCGCCGACGTCGTCGAGGCACGGCTCCGCGACGTCGCCTCCTCGTTGCGCGTCGAGCGCGTCGGCAACAACGTGGTTGCTTCCACCGATCGCGGGCTCGGGCGCCGCATCGTGCTGGGCGGGCACCTCGACACGGTGCCGCCCAACGGAAACATCGAGCCCCGGCGCAAGGGCGACGTGCTGCACGGTCTCGGCACCGCCGACATGAAGGGTGGGCTCGCAGTCCTGTTGGAGCTCGCGACCCGCGCGTCGGCACAGCCGCCTCGGCACGACGCCACCTTCGTGTTCTACGAGGGCGAAGAGGTCGCGGACGAGCACAACGGGCTGCGCCATCTGTTCGCCGATCGTCGAGATCTCGTCGAAGGCGATCTCGCCGTCCTGCTCGAACCCACTGCCGGGTGGGTCGAGGCCGGGTGCCAGGGCACGATCAGCGTGCGGGCGACCTTCGACGGGGTGCGCGCCCACTCGGCGCGCCCGTGGATGGGGACGAACGCCATTCACCGGGCCGCGCCGCTGCTGGCACGGATCGCGAGCTTCGAGGCCGCCACCGTCGACGTCGACGGGCTCGGGTACCGGGAGTCCCTGCAGGTCGTGCGCGTGGAAGGAGGGATCGCGAACAACGTGGTGCCCGATCGCTGCGTCGTCGTCGTCAACCGTCGCTACGCGCCGAGCCGAACGCTGGACGAGGCGATCGAAGAGGTGACCAAGCTGTGCGTCGACGCCGACGACGTCGAGGTGCTGAACGCCTCGGCGGCGGCGCCACCGAACCTCTGGAACCCGCTCATCGCCGAGCTCGTCGGCGTGTACAACCTGCCGGTGCGACCCAAGCTGGGCTGGACCGACGTGGCGCGCTTCTCGGCGCACGGCATCCCGGCACTGAACCTCGGGCCGGGCGATCCCGAGCTGGCGCACACGGCGGACGAGAAGGTCGACCGCGCCGACCTCGAGGGCTGCGCGGCGGTATTGGCCTCGTTCCTCGGTCTCTCCTGAGGCGCGATCAGAGCCGGCGGAGCAGCGTGACGACCTTGCCGTAGATCTGCACGTCGGACGGGTCGAACACGAGGTCCTCCATCGTCTCGTTTGCAGGGCGCAGCACGATCTTGGCGCGCTTGCGCAAGAAGGTCTTCACCGTCGCCTCTTCACCGGGAATGCCGGCGATGACGACGTCGCCGTTGTCGGCATCGGATTGGGCACGCGCGACGACGTAGTCGCCCGAGTAGATGCCCACGTCGATCATCGAGTCGCCGCGTACGCGCAGCATGAACAGCTCGCCCTCGCCGGTGAGATCCGCGGGCAGCGGCAGCAGTTCTTCGATGTGCTCGGCCGCGATGACGCCTGTGCCCGCGGCCACCTCGCCCAAGAGGGGGACGTGGCGGACCCGGCCGCGCTCGACCGCGGCACCCGTGGTCGTCTCGAGGGCGACCTCCATCGCGCGTGGCTTGGTGGCGTCGCGGCGGAGATATCCCTTGTCCTGCAATGCCGCGAGGTGCGCGTGCACGGTCGAGGGCGAGGACAGGCCGACGGCCTCGCCGA
Source organism: Acidimicrobiia bacterium (assembly GCA_038238245.1). Taxonomy (GTDB): domain Bacteria; phylum Actinomycetota; class Acidimicrobiia; order IMCC26256; family PALSA-610; genus DASQHW01. Next base: position 4,215 of record JBBRXX010000023.1, on the reverse strand, counting down.
TCTCACGGACACTCGGCGGGTAGCCCCGCTGCTGGACCTCGGCGTCGATGAACTCCAGCACCTGGCGCTGGCGCTCGGTGAGGCGATCGCCGGCGGGGTGGGCGGCCTGGGGGCGGGGGGATGCAGCCATGGAGTTGACGGTAACACGATCATGCGTTCGGGGCAAACACTCGTTCGATTTTCCCTTGACATCCGAACACCCGTTCGGCGAGGGTAGTTGTCTCACCCCTCTGGTTGGATCCCAAGCGACCCAAGCAAACCGAAGCGACGACGCCGGAATCACCCCAGGAGCACCCGATGGCAGCCGCTCTTCTCGAACCCTTCCCGATCGATCCTGCTCGGCCGACCCACCACCCGGCCGGGCCCCACCGTCAGCCCCACCCCCGGCCCGCGCGCCGCCCGGCCCGCGTCGTCTTTCGGCGCCGGCGCCTTTTTGCCGCGCTGGCCGGCTTGGGTCTCGTGCTGACGGTGGCGCGTGCGGGCGCGGCGCTCGAGGGGTCGTCCCTCGCTTCCCCTGAGCGCCTCCCGCACGTGCGGACCGTCGTCGTCGCGCCCGGCGACTCGTTGTGGTCCCTCGCCGCGCGGCTTGCGCCGGGGAGCGATCCGCGCAACGTCGTCGACGCGATCGTCGACGCACGCGGCACGTCCACGGTGAGCCCGGGCGACACGATCGAATGGCGCAACTCGTGAGCGTGCGTCGTCGTGCACCGTCGCGACCAGGGCTACCCTCTGCACGTGCGTTGCCCGTTTTGCCACGCGAACGACGACAAGGTCGTCGACTCGCGCATGGGAGACGAGGCGACGGCGATTCGCAGGCGGCGGGAGTGCCTCGCCTGTGGGCGCCGCTATACGACCTACGAGCGCGTCGAAGACGTTCCGGTCGTCGTACGGAAGCGGTCGGGTTCGGCTGAACCGTTCGACCGGGGCAAGCTCCGGGCCGGCATCGAGCGGGCCGCCACCGGCCGCCTCGACGGCCCGACGATCGACGCGATCGTGGTCGCGGTCGAAGAGGAGCTGCGAGCCGACGGCGGTGAGGTGCCGAGCGACCGCGTGGGTCTGGCCGTGCTCGAGCGGCTGCGGGTCCTCGACCCCGTCGCGTACCTGCGATTCGCTTCCGTCTACAAGGGATTCGAGAAGCTCTCGGACTTCGAGCGCGAGGTCGGCGAGCTCCAGAAGACCACCGCTCCCAAGCGGCGCTGAGCCCGCGGGCGCAAACCTTCGCGAGCGCCCGCTGACCCGGCCGGGAGGGCTCCCGGAGCGGGGTCAAATCGTTGACAACACTGAAACTACAGTGATGTAATGCACCTCCATCTCGCGGTCGGGATGGGAAGCAACCACAACATGTAGTGGTTTTATGACCAAAGGGCAGAACGAGCCCGGCCGGGCTCGAAGGGGGAAGACGCACGAATGGCGATGGCGCCGCAACAGCTCGGAATCGGGATCCGCCGGCACTTCACGCGCCCGGGCGTCGATCCTTACGACACCCTCGAGTGGGAGCGGCGCGACGCGCGGATCCCCAACTTCAAGGACGGCGGCGATGCGTTCTTCCAGCCCGACGTCGAGTTCCCCACGAGCTGGTCGCTGAACGCCACCAACATCGTCGCCCAGAAGTACTTCCGCGGCACGCTCGGGACGCCCGAGCGCGAGTGGTCACTCCGCCAGGTGATCGACCGGGTGGCCGACACGATCACCGACTGGGGCATCCACGACGGCTACTTCGTCGACGACAACGAGGCCGAGACCTTCCGCGACGAGCTCAAGCACGTGCTCGTGCACCAGCGCGCCGCGTTCAACTCGCCGGTCTGGTTCAACATCGGCGTGAAGGGTGTGCCGCAGCAGGCCTCGGCATGCCAGCCGTACGACGCGCTGGTCGCGACGCCCGATGGTCTCGTTCCGATCGGCAAGCTGGTCGAGGACCGTGCCGTCGGTACGAAGGTGTTCGACGCGCAGGGCATCACGCGCATCGTCGCGGTGAAGTCGAACGGCGTGAAGTCAGTGCTGCGTGTGCACACGAAGGACGGCACCAAGCTCGACGTCACCCCCGACCACCTCGTCTGGCGGACCCGCCGTGCGGGCAAGTCGGGATGGGCCGAAGCCGAGCAGCTGCGTCCCGGCGACCGTCTCCATTGGCACGGTTTCGACACCTTGGGCGACGCGCTCGTGCACAACGGTGAGATCCGCGTGCTCGAGATCGCGCGCGTGCAGGTGGTCGGCGCGCTTCCCGTCTACGACATCCAGACCGAGAGCGGCGAGTACCTCAGCGAGCACGTGCGCGTGCACAACTGCTTCATCCTCTCGGTCGACGACACGATGGACGACATCCTCAACTGGTACCGGGAAGAGGGGATCATCTTCAAGGGCGGCTCGGGCGCGGGCGTGAACCTGTCGCGCATCCGCTCGTCGAGGGAGCTCCTGAACGGGGGCGGTACGGCGTCGGGGCCGGTGAGCTTCATGCGCGGTGCCGACGCTTCGGCGGGGACGATCAAGTCGGGCGGCAAGACGCGCCGGGCGGCGAAGATGGTCATTCTCGACGCCGACCACCCGGACATCGAGGACTTCATCTGGTGCAAGGCCATCGAGGAGCGCAAGGCACGGGCGCTCGCCGACGCGGGCTTCGACATGGACCTCGACGGCCGCGACAGTCACTCGATCCAGTACCAGAACGCGAACAACTCGGTGCGTGTCACCGACGAGTTCATGCAGGCCGTCATCGACGACCGCGACTGGGCGTTGCGTGCGGTCACCGACGGGCAGCCGGTGAAGACGATGAAGGCGCGTGACCTCATGCGCCAGATCGGCCAGTCGGCGTGGGAGTGCGCCGACCCCGGCATGCAGTTCGACACGACGATCAACCGCTGGCACACGGCCTCGAAGACGGGTCGCATCAACGCGAGCAACCCTTGTAGCGAGTACATGCACCTGGACAACTCGGCGTGCAACCTCGCCAGCATCAACCTGCTGACGTTCCTGCAGGACGACGGTGCGTTCGACGTCGGGGGCTTCTCACGCACCGTGGAGGTCATGTTCACGGCCCAGGAGATCCTCGTCGGCAACGCGGACTACCCGACCGAACGGATCGCGGAGACGAGCCGCGTGTTCCGCCAGCTGGGTCTCGGCTACGCGAACCTGGGCGCGCTGCTGATGGCGCACGGCCTGCCGTACGACTCCGACGACGGCCGGGCGTGGGCGTCGGCGATCACCGCGCTCATGACCGGGCACGCGTACGCGACGAGTGCACGCACGGCGGCGCGCATGGGTCCGTTCGCGGGCTACGCCGAGAACGAGCAGCCGATGCTGAACGTGCTGCGGATGCACCGGGCGGAAGCGGCGAAGATCGATGAGGACCGCGTCCCGCCCGAGCTCCTGTGTGCCGCGCAAGAGGCCTGGGACGAGGCGGTCGAGCTCGGCGAGCGGCACGGCGTGCGGAACTCACAGGCCACCGTCTTGGCACCGACCGGCACGATCGGCTTGATGATGGACTGCGACACGACGGGCATCGAGCCCGATCTCGCGCTCACCAAGGCGAAGAAGCTCGTCGGCGGCGGGACGATGCTGATCGTCAACCAGACCGTGCCGCGCGCGCTGCGCAAGCTCGGCTACACCGACGATCAGGTCGACAAGATCATCGCCTACATCGACGAGCACAAGACCATCGTCGGCGCGCCCGTCTTCAAGGCCGAGCACATGCCCGTGTTCGCATGCTCGATGGGCGACAACACGATCCACTACATGGGTCACATCCGGATGATGGCGGCGGCCCAACCCTGGATCAGCGGCGCGATCTCGAAGACGGCGAATCTTCCCGAAGACGTCAGCGTCGAGGAAGTCGAGCAGGTGTACATCGAGTCGTGGCGGCTCGGGCTCAAGGCCGTCGCGCTGTACCGCGACAACTGCAAGGTCGGCCAGCCACTCGCCACGCAGAAGAAGGCCGGCGGCGCGGTCACACAAGAGGTCGAGCGAATCGTCGAGACCGTGATCGTCCAGGAGCCGGTGCGGCAGAAGCTGCCGAAGGTGCGCTCCGCGAAGACGTTCTCGTTCCGCGTCGCCGACTGCCACGGGTACGTGACGGTGGGGGAGTACGAGGACGGCCGGCCCGGCGAGCTGTTCCTCCAGGTCGCGAAGCAGGGCTCGACGCTCGCCGGCATCATGGACGCGTTCGCGATCTCGGTGAGCCACGGCCTGCAGTACGGCGTGCCACTCGAGGCGTTCGTCGAG
>JBBRXX010000022.1:0-79156 GCA_038238245.1 Acidimicrobiia bacterium | reverse complement strand
GAAGCGATAGGCGCCGTCGATGCGGTCGAGGGTCTGATGCAGGTCGACGATGTAGATCCCGTTGCGCTCTCCGAAGATGAACCGCTTCATCTTCGGGTTCCAGCGCCGGGTCTGGTGGCCGAAGTGCACTCCGGCCTCCAATAGCTGTTTCATACTCACGACGGCCACGGCCGCGCCTCCCTCGGTTTCGGGTCGACCGCTCGCGCGAGCACCGATCGGACTACCGTCGGTACCACCTTGGGATCCGCGAGCAGCAGGTGTGTGGGGATGTGAGACCCGGGATCGTCCCGGGAATCGCGACCATTGTAGCGGTCGACCCCGATGCCAGGACTGGGCGAATTGCGTCATTCGGCAGTGTCGATCGGCGCGAGGTGCACACGGGCGGCCAGGTCGCCCGCGTCGAACAACTGCATGGGATCGACATAGGTCTCGCCGATCCGCAGCCCGAGATGGAGCACGGTGCCGTCGTGGTCGGGACCGCGTCCGCCGGTCGTGCCGATCACCTCGCCGGCCCGCACGCGCCGGCCGGTGCGCACGCGTATCGACGCGACGAACGAGTACGTCGTGCGCCAGCCGTTCCGGTAACGGACCACGATGTGTCGCGAGTACGCGACCTTGCCCGCGAACACCACCGTGCCGTTGCCGGCGGCGCGTACCGGCGTGCCGGGCGCGGCGCGCAGGTGCACGCCGAGATGTCCGGGCCCGAAGCGCGTCTTCGGTGCGACGAACGGCTTGACCACGGGCCCTTGGACCGGTCGCACCCACACGCCCGCGGCAGCGGCAGCGGACGCGGGCGCGCCGCACAACGACACAATGACGAGAGTGAGCAAGAGACGTCGCACGAAAGACCTCCCCGGAGGCGCGGAATGACACGGGGAAGGTCAGGGGAAGTCGCCGCACGATATCGCGTGCGTGCGCCAGCGCACTCGTTTGGTCGCCCGGTGATCGTTTACGACCACTGGAGCACCAAACGGTGAGTGGTTAGGTGACGATGCCCCGTTCGGGGAGGGGCTCCGACAAACGTGAGCGGAGCTGGAAGATCGCCTTGGTGTGAATCTGGCACACGCGGCTCTCGGTGACGCCGAGCACGTTGCCGATCTCCGCGAGTGTGAGGCCCTCGTAGTAGTAGAGCGTCAGGACGAGCCGCTCGCGATCGGGCATCCGGTTGATCGCATCGGCAAGGACCTGGCGCATCTCTTCGGACTCGAATGCTTCGACCGGGTCGTGGCCACCACCGGCGATCGTGTCGCCAACGGTCGCGCCGCTGCCCCGTTCCGAGCCGGCCGAGAGGAGCTCGTCGAGCGCCACCACGCCGACGAAGCTGATCTGCCCGAGGGTCGTCGCGAGCTCGTCCTCGGTGACGCCGAGCTCGGCCGCGACCTCTTTGTCATCGGGGCTGCGGCGCAGCTCGTTCTCGAGCTTGGAGTACGCCCGCTCGATGGCGCGGGCCTTGGCGCGTACCGACCGGGGTACCCAGTCGATGGAGCGCAGCTCGTCGATGATCGCGCCCTTGATGCGAGAGATCGCGTACGTCTCGAACTTGTAGCCGCGGCCGGGATCGAACTTGTCGATGGCGTCGATGAGCCCGAAGATCCCGTAGCTCACGAGGTCGGACTGTTCGATGTTCTGCGGCAGCCCGGCGGCGACGCGTCCGGCGACGAACTTCACGAGCGGGGAGTAATGGAGGATCAGGCGCTCGCGCGCGTCGAGCGTGCCGCCCTCCTTGTAATCCCCCCAGAGCTCCGCGATATCCGCGGCGGACTCGTCCACGTCTGCTGCCCCGTCCCTAGGCCCTTGGATGCGTCCGTGAATACACAGATCTCAGCCGCTCACGGGTGACGTGAGTGTAAATCTGCGTGGTTCCCACATCGGCGTGTCCGAGCAGCTCCTGAACCGCTCTGAGATCTGCGCCTCCTTCGAGCAGGTGCGTGGCATAGGCGTGCCGCAGAGCGTGAGGATGCAGCACCCGTCCGTCGGGCAACGGATGCCGCGCGAGCACCCGCCGGACGTCGCGTGGCGTCATGGGCCGCCCGCGGGAATTCACGAAGAGCGCGTCCACGGACGGGTCGTGTGCGAGGCCGGAACGACCTTCTCGCACGTATCGCCGGACGGCCCGGAGCGCCGGTTCGCCCAGCGGGAGCCGCCGGACCTTCGCGCCCTTGCCGAGCACGGTGACAGTCGCGCGGCGATCGTCGACGTCGCCCGCCTCGAGGCCGCAACACTCGCTGACGCGCAGGCCCGCGCCGTACAGCAGCTCGAGGATCGCCCGGTCACGGAGCGCGCGTGGATCCGGGACGTCCGCGTTCTCGACGCCATCGAGCAGGACGATCGTCTCGGCCTGCTTGGGCATGCGCGGGAGCCGGCGCGGCTCCTTCGGGGTCTGGATCGCGCCGGCGACGTCCCGGTGCAGGACACCGCGCCGTCGGAGATATCGGGCGTAGGACCGCACGGCCGCGGTCTTGCGCGCGACGGTCGGCCGGGCGAAGCCGCGGGTCTGGAGATAGGCGAGGTACCGGCGCACCGTCCGCTGGTCGAGCGCCGCCGGGTCCGGGCATCCGCCCCGCTCGCACCACGCGACGAACTCCCGCACGTCGTGGGCGTACGCGCGCCGGGTGTGTTCACTGAGGGCGGTGAGGGAGGTCTCGAAACCGCCGGGGTCATGCGGCACGGCCGCCCACGCTACTGCCCCGGCAGCGAACCGCGAACCATCGGGAAGAAGCTGTCTCACCTGCCGCGTATGGTCTCGCTCGCCGTCGCGGTCGCGGTGAACGACCTGCTCGAGCCCTGTACATGCGTGTTCGAGGAGGTTGACGATGCTGGCGTCGGTTCGCAGCGCGGTCTTGGAGGGAGTCGACGGCCGGCTCGTACGGGTGGAGGTGTGCGTCACCCGAGGCCTGCCCGGCTACACCGTCGTGGGCCTGCCCGACGCCGCCGGCCGGGAGAGCCGGGAACGGGTCCGCGCCGCGCTGCTGTCCTCGGGCCTCGCCTACCCGCAGACCCGTGTCACCGTGAACCTGGCGCCGGCCGCCGTCCGAAAATCCGGTGCCGGCCTCGAGCTCGCGATCGCGCTCGGGCTGCTCGCCGCCGCCGACGAGCTCCCGGCCGGCGCCCTGGACGACGTCGCGGTGCTGGGCGAGCTGGGCCTCGACGGCCGGGTCCGGCCGGTCGTCGGCGCGCTCGGCATCGTCCACACCCTGGCCCAGACCAGCGTGGCCCACGTGATCGTGCCCGCGGCCAACGCCCACGAAGCCGCGCTCGTCCCCGGCGCCGACGTGCGCGTCGCCCGCAGCCTCGGCGAGCTCCATGCCTGCCTGAAAGGCGAAACGCCCTGGCCCGATCCACCCGACCCGCCGCCGCCGTTGCCGTCCGACCCCGCCGACACCGACGAACCCCTCGACCTCATCGACGTGCGCGGCCTCGAGCCCGCGCGCCACGCACTGTCGGTCGCGGCCGCGGGCGCCCACCACGCGCTGTTCGTCGGCCCACCCGGCGTCGGCAAGACGATGCTCGCCCGCCGCCTCCCGACGATCATGGCACCGCTGCTCCCCGACGAAGCGCTCGAGGTCGCCAAGGTGCACTCGGCCGCGGGCAGCGGACGAGGCTCCGCGCTGCGCACCGACCCACCCTTCCGCGCCCCGCACCACAGCGCATCTGCCGTCTCGCTCATCGGCGGCGGCAGCCCCCGCGCCCGACCCGGCGAAATCACGCTCGCGCACCGAGGATCCCTGTTCCTCGACGAGTTGCCGGAGTTCCCGGTCTCGGTGCTCGAGTCACTGCGTCAGCCGCTCGAGGAGCGCGTCGTACGCGTCAGTCGCGCGTCCGGAACGACGACCTTTCCTGCGTCCTTCCTGCTCGTGGCGTGCGCCAACCCGTGCCCGTGCGGACGGACGTCGGAGCAGTGCCGCTGCAACGACATGCAACGGGCCCGGTACGCACGGAGATTGTCGGCGCCGCTGCTCGATCGCTTCGACATCCGGCTCGAGATCCGGGCGGCCGGCACCAGCCGGGGCGAGTCCTCGGCCGATGCCGCCGCCCGGGTCGCCGCCGCCGTGGAGCGACAGCGGGCGCGGCTGCACGGCACGCCGTGGCGTCGCAACGCCCACGTTCCCGCCGGCGCGCTCGAGTGCTACGCCGGGCTTTCGCCCCAGGCCCGGGCGGCCTGGCACGGCTGGTGCGAGACGCGCATGCTGACCGGCCGGGGCGCGGCACGCATCCGGCGAGTCGCACGCACCGTCGCCGACCTGCACGACCGGGCCGAGATCACGGTGCCCGACGTCGATCGCGCGGTGTACCTCCGAGAGGACCTGTGGTGAGCCGCCGAACCCATCGGTGGGAACGGTCGAGCGACGATTTCCCGGTGCGCGACGCCGACCTGCTCGACGCGACGCTCGACGCCGGGATGCCCCGTGTGCTGTTGGGCGAAGGCGACCGCCTCGACGCGTTCGATGCGCCGCGCGTCGCAATCGTCGGCACCCGCGCCGCGACGCCGATGGGGATCGCCGACGCGCGCGAGATCGCCGCGTTCTGCGGCCGGGCCGGTATCACGGTGGTGAGCGGCCTGGCGATCGGCATCGATGCCGCCGCGCACGAGGGCGCGCTCGACGCGGGTGGATGCACGGTCGGTGTCGTCGCGACCGGGCTCGACATCGTGTATCCGCGCCGGCACGAGCGTCTCTACGCGCGTGTGCGGGCCCAAGGCCTGATCGTCGGCGAGAACGAGTACGGCACCCAGCCGTTGCCGTGGCGCTTCCCGATCCGCAATCGCATCATCGCGGCGCTCGCCGATGCCGTGGTCGTGGTCGAAGCGGGTCGTACCGGAGGCGCGAGCATCACTGCGAGGTACGGACTCGAGTACTCGCGAGACGTCTATGCGCTTCCGGGCTCGCGCCGGAATCCGGCCGCGGCCGGGTGCAATGCGCTCATCCTCGATGGTGCCAAACCGCTCCTCGATCCCGCCGACGTGCTGTTCGCGATCGGGCGGGGCGGCACGATCGCCGGCGGGTGGGCACCCGCGCCCAAGCCTCCGGCGGACCGCGACCAGCGGGCGGTGCTGCGCGCGCTGGGCGGTGACGGAGCGACGATCGACGAGATCGAGCGTCGTTGCCCGCTCCCCGCCGAGCGTCTGGGCACGGCGCTGCGGGAGCTCGAACGCGCGGGCCGTCTCCATCGGCGCCGCGGTATGTGGTGGCCTCAATAGCGCCGCAGCGGCGTCCGGGAGCTCCTGGCAGGAACTGGAGCAAAAGCCTCGGATCCCGGTACCCGTGGCCGAGCGAGACCTCGTGGAGCTCACGCATTGCCCCCACGACAGCGCCCAGCTGGTTGCGGAGATCTGCTCGGGTGGCTCGCTACTCGTGATCTGTCCCAGGTGCGACGCGGAATGGGAGTGCCATGGGGCGTGGGTCCGGCGAGTGCGCGGACCCCGTCGGCACATGGTCGCGGCCGGGCACGTCGAACAGACCCGTTGAGCGCTATTCGCCGGTGAAGCGCGGCTCGCGCTTCTCGATGAAGGCGAGGACGGCCTCGGCCGTGTCGCGCGACGAGAACATCAGCGCTTGGGCAACGTCTTCGAATTCGATCGCTTCCGCCATCGAGCGGTTCAGACCGTCGTTCAGCTGGCGTTTGATCACCGCGAGCTGCAACGGCGGCAGGTCGGTCAGGCGGCCCGCGAGTGTCGCGACCTCCGCGCCGAGCCGGTCGTGCGGCACGACGTGGTTGACGAGGCCGATGCGCTCGGCCTCCGCGGCGTCGATGATGTCCGCGAGGAACGCGAGCTCCTTCGCGCGGTGCAGGCCGACCAGGCGGGGCAACAGCCAGGAGCCGCCGAAGTCGAGCGCCAGGCCACGCTTGGCGAAGATCTCGGTGAAGCGCGCGCGATCCGACGCGATGATGAGGTCGCACCCGAGCGCGAGGTTGCAGCCCGCGCCGGCGGCGACGCCGTTCACCGCCGCGACCGTGGGAATCGGCAGCTCGTGCAGCCGGAGCGCTGCCCGCCCCACCGTGCGCATCGACGCCATCGAGCTGCCGGCACCGCTCGGCGCCTCGCCACCCGCGGCGGTCGAGAGGTCCGCGCCCGAACAGAACGCGTCCCCGGCGCCGGTGATCACGAGCACACGTTCGTCGCGGCGGCTCGCGATGTCGTCGAAGATCTCGACCAGCCCGAGCCACATTTCTCCTGTGATCGCGTTCTTCCGTTCCGGCCGGTTGATCGTGAGCGTCACGATCCCGTCTGCCCGCTCGACCAGAAGCCCGTTCACGAGTCGGTACCGTAGCTGCGGCCATGTTTGACGACAGCGACGACATCCAGGTCCGGCACGTGCAGCCGTACGAGGCCGTGAAGACGTACCGCTGTCCCGGTTGCGACCACGAGATCCGCGCCGGCGAAGGACACGAGGTGGTCGTGCCCCGCGCCGCGCCCGCGGATCGCCGGCATTGGCACACCGGCTGCTGGTTTCGCGCAGCTCGCGCTAGAAAGCGGCCTCGATGACGTCGACGATCCAGCCGCGTCCGTCAGGGCGTACCGACGCGACGTCGAACCGCAACACGTCGGCGCGCACCCGATGTGCCGCGAGCCACTGCGCGGCGAGCCCACGAATGCGGGCCTGCTTGCGGGCCGTCACCGCCTCCGCCGGGGTGCCGAACCTCTCGCCGCGGCGCGTCTTGGCCTCGCAGAAGACCAGCACGCCGCCGCGACGGGCGATGACGTCGAGCTCTCCTTCGCGCACGCGCCAGTTGCGCGCCACGATCGAGTAGCCGGCCGCTTCGTACCACGCGGCGACCGCATCCTCGCCGGCGTCCCCCACGATGCGCCGGGCGTCCACTTCGCGTCTCCCTGGCTGTGTTGTCTGGGTCGTTGCCGGGGAAGCTAGAGATCCTTGCCGGGAAGCTCTTCGACGTTGACGTCCTTGAACGTCACCACGTGCACGTCCGCGACAAAACGTGTCGGCCGGTACATGTCCCACACCCACGCGTCGCGGAGCTGCAGGTCGAAGTACGTCCGGCTGTTTTCGTGCTTCACATCGAGCTTCACGTCATTCGCCAGATAGAAGCGACGCTCGGTCTCGACGACGAACTGGAACATCGGCAGCACGTCGCGGTACTCCCGATAGAGCTGGAGCTCGATTTCGGTCTCGTACCGCTCCAGGTCCTCGGCGCTCACCGCCCCAGTCTACGACCGCCGACGCCCGTCCCCGGCCGATCCGGCGGAGGGTTTTCGACGCGAAAGCCCTGGTCAGGTGCGCTTTTCCTTGATCTTCGCCCGCTTTCCGATGCGGTCGCGCAGGTAGTACAGCTTTGCGCGCCGTACGTCACCACGGGTGATGACCTCGATGCGGGCGATGATCGGAGAGTGGACGGGGAACGTCCTCTCGACCCCCACGCCGAAGCTCACCTTGCGCACGGTGAAGGTCTCCCGGGCCCCGCTGCCCTGCCTGCGGATCACGACCCCCTGGAACACCTGGACCCGCTGCCGGTTGCCCTCGACCACGCGCACGTGGACCTTCAGGGTGTCGCCGGGCCCGAAGTCGGGGATGTCGTCCCGCAGCTGGGCGCGGTCGACGAGATCGGTGCGGTTCATCACGGGCTCCCGGGGGACGGCAGACCGACGATGCTAGCCGGGCGCCTGGTGGTCGGGGAACTCGTCGAGCAGTGCCTGCTCCTCGTCGGTCAGCGACCGCCCGAGGAGCTCCGGGCGGCGCGCCGCGGTGCGCCGCAACGCCCGCGCCCGGCGCCAACGGGCGATGCGCCGATGATCGCCGGACCGCAGGACGTCGGGCACGCTCCAGTCCCGGAAGGTCGCCGGACGCGTGTACTGGGGATATTCGAGGAGGCCGTCGGTGAACGATTCGTCGCCGGCCGACGCGTCGTTGCCGAGCACGCCTTCGCGTAACCGCACCACAGCCTCGATGACGGCGAGCGCCGCCGCTTCACCGCCCGCGAGCACGAAGTCGCCGATCGACAGCTCACCGTCGCAGAGATGATCCGCGACGCGCTGGTCGACGCCTTCGTAGCGTCCACAGATCAACGAGAAGCCGTCGCCCGCGGCGAGCTCGGCGGCCATCGCCTGGTCGAAGCGTCGGCCGCTCGCCGACAAGAGGAACAGCGGTCGGAGTGGCTGCGCAACCTCGACGGCATCGAACAGCGGCCCCGGCATCATCACCATGCCCGCGCCACCACCGAACGGCTCGTCATCGACGCTGCGATGGGGGTCGGTCGTCACCTCGCGCGGGTTGTGCAGGCGCACGTCGAGCAATCCCGACTCGCGCGCGCGACCGACGATCGAGACGCGCAGCGGCGCGTCGAGGTACTCGGGGAAGATCGTGAACACGTCGATGCGCATGGCGTTATCGGCTCGTCACAGGTCGAAGAGTCCCTCGGGGGGGTCGATGACCAGCGCGCCCGGCCCGTTCGAGACCACGAAGACGATCGGTACCAGCGCGCCGCTCTCGAGCACCAGGAGATCGTGGGCCGGGTTCGCCTCGACCGAGACGACGCGCCCGAACTCGCGGCCGGCGCGGTCGCGCACCTCGGCGCCGATCATCTCGTGCACCCAGAGCTCGCCGTCGGACGTCCCTTCGACGGCATCGCCGAGGACGATCAGGTTGCGCAAGGATTCGGCGCCTTCGCGATCGACGATGCCTTCGAAGCGCACGACCCATCGATCCTGATGCCGTCGCGACGTCACGATCACCAATTCACGGTCACCTGCGAACAGCACCGAACCGGGTGCGAAGCGCTCGGGACGATTGCTGATCGGGGCGACGTGGACCTCGCCCTGCAAGCCGTGCGCGCGACCGATGCGCCCGACTTCGAGCCGCAAGCGCTACTCCGCGACGTCCACGGTGACGCGGATGCCTTCGGTCGAGGCGGACGCCCGGGCGAGCTGGCGCATCGCCTGAATGACGCGCCCGCGCTTGCCGATGATGCGGCCGAGGTCGCCGGGGCTGGCGTGGATCAGCAGCGCGACAGTGTCGCGGCGTTCGCTGGCGTCCACGAAGACGCCGTCGGGGTCGTCGACGAGGTGCCGGGCGATGTGTTCCACCGCCGTGCGCGCACGCGCACCAACGGCACGGTTGCCTTCGGGGGCAACCTCGTCGTCTTCGAACTCGTCGTCGTCCTCGAGGTCGTCTTCGGCTTCGAGGTCGTCGTCGTGTTCGTCGCTCACGATTCAGTCGCTTCCTCGGCGGGCGCTTCCGCGGCGGGCGCTGCCGCGGCGGGCGCTGCCGGGGCCGGGGCTTCGGCGGCGGCGGGGGCCGCGGGCGCCTCGGTCACCGTCTTCGCCTTGGGCGCCTTCGTCTTCGGCTTCGGCTTCGCGGCCGGCGCCTTGCCCGTGTCCTGCGTGTACGCGTCCCACACGCCGCTGATCTCCAACAGCTTCGCCGCTTCCTCGGTGGGCTGGGCGCCGTTGCGGAGCCAGTGCAATGCCCGCTCGCTGTCGATCGTCACGAGCGACGGCTCCTGGCGAGGTGCGTACTGGCCGATGATCTCGATGAAGCGACCGTCGCGGGGACTGCGGGCATCGGCGACGACGACGCGGTAGGTCGGCTGCTTCTTCTTGCCGACGCGCATCAGGCGGATCTTGACGGCCAAGGAACAACTCCTACTGTTTGCGAAGACGTTGAGGAACGGCGGGCGAGTCTAGGTCAGAGCTCGGGAAGCCCGGGGAAGCCCGCCGGGATACCGCCACCCGTCGGCGTCCGCGGCCCGGTGCCGGCCTTGCCCTTCTTGCCTTTCTTGCCCTTCACCTTGCGCGCGACACCCGGCATGCTCTTCATCATCTGCTGCACCTGCTTGAACTGCTTCAGCAGGTTGTTGACCTCGGTCGAGGTCGTGCCACTGCCCTTGGCGATGCGCGTACGGCGCGAGCCGTTGATGAGCTCCGGCTTCCGTCGCTCCTCGGGAGTCATCGACCGGATGATCGCTTCGACGCGACCGATCTCCTTGTCGTCGATGTCGGCGTTGCGAATCTCCTTCGGCATGCCGGGCAACATTCCGAGCACGTTCTTCAGCGGGCCCATCCGCTTCACCTGCTGCATCTGCTCGAGGAAATCCTCGAGCGTGAGTCGCCCGCTCTCCAGGATCTCCTCGGCCTTGCGCTGCTCGTCCTCTTCAAAGGTCGACTCGACCTTCTCGATGAGCGTGAGCATGTCGCCCATGCCGAGGATGCGGCTCGCCATCCGGTCGGGATGGAACGCCTCGAACTCGTCGAGCTTCTCCCCCGTACCCGCGAACAGGATGGGTTTCCCGACGACCTCTTTCACCGACAACGCCGCGCCGCCGCGCGCGTCGCCGTCGATCTTGGTCAGGATCACGCCGTCGAGCCCGACCGCCTCGTTGAACGCCTCGGCGACGTTCACCGCTTCCTGCCCGGTCATCGCGTCGACGACCAGCAACGTGTTGTGCGGCTCGACGGCCGCGTCGATCGCGCGGAGCTCGTCCATCAGGTCGGTGTCGATCTGCAAGCGACCGGCGGTGTCGACGATGACGATGTTGCGCCCGAGCCGCTGTGCCTCGGCGATGGCGCCGCGCGCGACGCTCACCGGATCGGTCGCCTCGCTGTAAAACGGCACGTCGACGCGGCCTGCGAGGACGCGCAACTGCTCGACCGCGGCCGGGCGCTGCAGGTCGGCGCCGACGAGCAGCGGGTGCAACCCCTGCGACTTCAGCAGGCGGGCGAGCTTGCCGGCGGCGGTCGTCTTTCCGGAGCCCTGGAGACCGGCGAGCATCACGACCGTCGGCGGCTTGGGACTCATCGTGAGCTTGCCGCTGGTGCCGCCGAGCGTCTCGACGAGCTGCTCGTGGACGATCTTGATGAACTGCTGGCCCGGCGTGAGGCTCTTCGACAGCTCCTCGCCGACCGCGCGCTCCTTCACGCGGGTGATGAACCCGCGCGCCACGCGCACGTTCACGTCCGCTTCGAGGAGCGCGACGCGCAGCTCGCGCGACACCTCGTCGACGTCGCGCTCGGTCATGTGGCCGCGGTTGCGCAGCCGGGAGAAGATGCCGTCGAGCCGGTCGCTCAGTGCGTCGAACACAGGGGGTCCAGAGTAGTGCCGATCGGTTCTTGCGACGGACGGCGACACCATGTGTCGCCAAACCTCGCAAGAACTCCTAAACGTCGCCCTCGAACAGGGCGGCCGCGAACTCTTTGGGATCGAAGGTGATGAGGTCGCCCACGCCTTCGCCGACACCGACGACCTTCACCGGGATGCCGAGCTCCGACTGGATCGCGAGGACGATGCCGCCCTTCGCGGTGCCGTCGAGCTTCGTGAGCACGATGCCGGTGACGTCGACCGCCTCCGCAAACTGTTTCGCCTGCACGAGGCCGTTCTGCCCGGTCGACGCGTCGATGACCAGCAGCACCTCCTTGCATGCGCCCGGGGTCCGGTCGACGATCCGGCGGAGCTTCTTCAGCTCCTCCATGAGGTTGGTCTTCGTGTGCAACCGCCCGGCGGTGTCCACGAGCACGAGGTCGGCCCCGCGGCTGTTGGCGGCGGCCATCGCGTCGAACACCACGGAGCCGGGATCGGCGCCCTCCTGACCGCGCACGATCTCCCCACCGGTTCGCTCGGCCCACAGCTGGAGCTGATCGGCCGCCGCGGCGCGGAACGTGTCGGCTGCCGCGAGCACGACGCGGTGACCGTCCGCGACGCGCTGCGACGCGAGCTTGCCGATCGTCGTGGTCTTGCCGACGCCATTCACCCCCACGAACACCCACACGTTCGCCTCGCCGGGAGGCGCGTGCAATGTGCGATCCGTGGCGTCGCCGTCGAGCAACGCCGTCACCTCGTCGCGAATGAGGCCGACGAGATCGTCGGGTTCGCTGATCGATGCTTCGCGCGCGCGGGTGCGGACGGCGTCGAGCAGGCGGGTGGTCGTGCTCATACCGACGTCGGCGAGCAGCAACGCCTCTTCGATCTCTTCCCAGGTCTCGTCGTCGATCTTGCGACCGCGCACGCGGCTGAACGCGCCCGCGAACGCGCTCCGGGTACGACCGAGCCGGTCGCGCAGGCGTGGCTTCTCGATGACCTCGGGGGCGGGCGCGGGTGCCGGCGCGGGTTCTTCGACGACCGGTGCCGGCGCTTCGAGCAGCGCCTCGAGCTCCTCGATGGTCGGTACCGGGACATCGAGGTCCGTGGCGGAAGCGGTGGGCGCACGCGGCGGCTCGCCGGGCACACGCGGGTGTTCGCGCCGCCGGGTGATGACCAGGGCGGCGCCACCCGCGACGAGCACGACGGCAACAACGATGATGACGATCAACAGCACGCCCGGAGGCTACCCAGGCGGCTCGTGGGCCGGATCATCCGCGACAGGCGCCAACGCGATACCCGCCGCGACGAGGGCGCGGCTGATCCGGCTGCGTAGCTCGCGGGCGACCGCGAACTGCTCGCCGGGCTCGGTCTTCACGACCAGGCGGATCGTCACCGTGTCGAGTGTGAAGGACTCGACGCCCCACACCTCCGGCGCGTCGATCAGGCGCTCCCGCCAACCGGCATCGTGCGTGAGCTCGTCCGCGGTGGTCTTGATCAGCTCTCGCGCCCGGTCGAGGTCGGCGCGCGACGAGATCGGCACGTCGATGACCGCGCGCGACCACTGCTGCGACTTGTTGCCCACCCGGTGGATCTCGCCATTCGGTACGTGCCACACGACACCTTCGAGATCGCGCAACTGCGTGCGGCGCAATGTCACCTCTTCGACGGTGCCCGACGCGACACCGAGATCGACGACATCGCCCACGCCGAGCTGATCCTCGAAGATGATGAAGGTTCCCGCGATCAGGTCGCGCAGCAGGTTCTGCGCGCCGAACGCCAGTGCCACGCCGATCAATCCCGCGCTCGTCAGCAACGTGGCAGCCTCGACGCCGAGCACCGCGAGCATCCAAACAAGCGCGATCATCCACACGATGATCGTGACGAAGCTCGTCAGGCCCGCGCCGATGGTCTCCGCGCGCTGATGGCGCCGCTCGGCCGTCACGGGCGCGAGCGGTTGGAACATTCCGAGCGACGCGCGCCGGCGCAGCGCGGTGAAACGGCCGCCCTGCTCCCACCGGCGAACCGCCCGTCTCACGCCCCGGCGCGCGAGCCGGTTCGCGATCAGCGCCGTGAGCACGATGAGGGCGATGCTCAACCATGGCGACGCCCACCGCGCCACGTCGGTGGCAGTGCGATTGTCCGTCCAGTTCCCGACCCAATGGCACAGCCAGACGCGCCGCTGCTCGCCGCACGGGTCGGCCGCTGCCAGGAGCATGACTACGCGGGCGAGTCCTCGAACTGCAGGTCGTTGATCCGCTGACTGACGACGCGGCTCGAACCACCCGGTGGCATCGACACGCCGTAGAGCACGTCGGCCGCCTCCATCGTGCGCTTCTGGTGGGAGACCACCAGGAGCTGTGCCTCGTTGCGGAACTCATGGAGGAGATCGAGGAACCGATGCAGGTTCACGTCGTCGAGCGCGGCCTCGACCTCGTCCATGAGGTAGAAGGGCGACGGCCGCGCCCGGAACACGCCGAAGAGATACGCGAGGGCAGCGAGCGACCGTTCGCCACCGGACAGCAACGACAACCGGCGGACCATCTTCCCCGATGGACGCGCCTCCATCTCGATGCCGGTGTTCAACATGTCCTCGGGATTTGTCAGCACGAGCCGGCCCGAGCCCCCCGGGAAGAGCATCGTGAACAGCTCGGAGAAGTTGCGCGCGACGTCCGCGAACGCAATCTCGAACACGCGCACGATCTCCTCGTCGACGGTCTTGATGACACGTGTCAGCTCGCGGCGCGTGTTCTTCACGTCGTCGAGCTGTTGTTGCAGGAACTCGTGGCGTTCGAGGAGCGCGTCGTACTCCGACAGCGCGAGCGGGTTGATCGGACCCATGAGCCGCAACTCGCGCTCCAACTCGCGCGCGCGGGCCGGCAATGACGCGCCGTCGGGCACTTCGAGCGGCGGGGCCGCGACCGCGACGTCGGGCTCGCAATCGTGCTCACGCCGGACGGATTCGATCGCCTGTTCCAAGCGGAGCCGGATCTCGGCTTCCTCGACCTCGAGCCTGCTCGCGCGTTCCCTCAGCTCGCCGAGTTGCTTTTCGGCGTCCGTGCGCTGGACCCGCAACCCGTCGAGCTGGCGTCCGGCCTCGCGTGCGGCCTCCGATTGCTCCCGGCGGCGGCGCTGGAGCCGCTCGGCCAGCGCTTCGACCTCGGTGGCACGGTCGCGGAGGCGGATCGCGAGCTCGGCGATCGCGGCTTGGCGATCCTCGAGCCGGCCGCGCCGGGCGCGTGCCTTCGCCTCTTCGTCGGGCCGGGCCGCCAGGCGCGCCTCGACCTCGACGAGGCGTGCACCGAGGACGGCGCGGCGTTCCTCGACCGCTGCGCCCCGCATGTCGAAGTCCCGCCGCAGCGCCGCAGACTGCGACCGCAGCCGCTCGTACTCGGTGCGACGCGTCCGCGCGTCATCGCGCGCCTGCTCGGCCTGTGCGAGCCGGGTCCCGGCCGCGACCTGGATGTCGGGAAGAGACGCGATCTCTGCTTCGAGCTCGCCGAGGCGCGCCACGAGCGCGGCGCGCCGTTCGTCGAGCGACGCGGCGCGGACCTCGACGTCGCGCCGCAGCTCAGCCGCACGAGCGACGAGGCTCTCGAGCTCGGCGCGGCGACGCCGCTCGTCCTCGGCCGCGACGAGCTCGGCACGCCGCGCCCCCGCGAGCCTCTGGCGCGCGGCGTCGACCTGCGCGGCCGCGTTGTCGCGCGTGGCTTCGGCGTCATTCGCGCGCGTCGTCGCGTCCGCGAGCGCGGCCGGGGTGACCACCGAGGATCCAGGCGGCCCGGCGCGCCACGGGCTCGGGCCGCCGAAGCGATCGCCCTCGCGTGTGACGGCGATCACGCCCGGGTTCGCGAGCGCGACGTCGAGCGCCTGCTCCCAACCGCCGTCGGCGAGCACGAAGGGCGCGAACAATCGCGCCAGCACCGGATCGAGGCCGCCGTGCAACCCGCGCACGCACGCGCCGAGCGGACGGGTCTGTGCCGGCGCGAACGAGATCTGCACGCCACGCGCCCGACCCTCTGCGACGAGCATCAGCGCGTGCCGGTCGCCACGCTTCAAGCGCTCCACCGCCGCGCGCGCCGACGCGTCGCCTTCGACGACGATCGCCTGCAGGGCGTCGCCCAGCGCGGCCGCGACCGCGACCTCCACGCCTTCGTCGATCTCGAGCAGGTCGACGAGCGGCCCGAGCACGCCGTCGAGGTCGGCGAGATGCTCGCCGCCGGCCGCGGCATGGGCTTCGTCGAGCGCCGATGCAAGCATCTCCGCGCGCGCCCGCCAGCGGGACGCCTCGGCCTCGGCTTCGCGCCACGCGGCATCGGCCGTCTGCACCATCTCTTCGGCGGCGCGCAGCTCCCGGCCTTCGGACGTCAACTCCCGCGCCACCGCGGCGCGGGACTCGAGCTCGCGGCGAACCCTTGCCGCCTCGGTATCGGCCGAGTCGGCTTCGGCGATTGCCGGCGTCAAGGCTTCGCGCTCGTCGTCGGTACGGGCCAGGGTGTCACGGGCCTGGTGGAGCTCGCGCGCGACGGTCGCGCTCCGCTCCGCGAGCTCGTCGACGTCGCGCCGTGCGCCCTGGTATGCCGCTTCGGCCTCGACGAGCGGTGGGCCGTGCACGAGTGAGGCAACGCGTGCCTCGGCGGCGTCGACCTCGGCGCGGGTCGGAGCGAGCGCATCGAAGTCTGTGTCGACCGCGGTGAGCTGCTCACGCAGGTGCGCGGCCTCGTCGACCAGCGACTCGACGACACCTTCGTCCGCGACGGCAGTCAGCTCGCGTTCGAGCCCGCGCGTGCGTTCCGCGACGAGGTTGACGAGCCCGCGGCTGCGCTCCCGCAACGCGACGGTGCGCGCCAGGAGATCGGCGACGTCGTCGTCGCCGGGGATCGCGAGCGCGTGCTCGGCGTCCATCACCTCGGTGTCGAGGGCGCGCAGCCGAACCCGTACGTCCTGTTCTTCCTGCGCAAGATCTCCGCGGGCATCCGCGCGCTTGCGCTCGCGACTGCGCAGCTGCTCGATCTCGCGGCCCGCGAGGTGGAGACGCACCGCGTTGAGCTCGGCGACGATCCCGTCGTGACGGCGCGCGGCGTCGGCCTGACGTTCGAGGGGACGCAGCTGGCGGCGGACCTCGCGCAGCAGGTCGGTGAGCCGCAGGAGATTGCCCTCGGTCGCGTCGAGCCGGCGCTCGGCCTTCTCCTTGCGCTTGCGAAACTTGAGGATGCCCGCGGCCTCTTCGATGATCGCCCGGCGATCCTCGGGACGTGCGTTGAGCACGGCGTCGAGCTGGCCCTGCCCGACGATGACGTGCTGTTGGCGCCCGATGCCCGTATCGGAGAGCAGCTCCTGGATGTCGAGCAGCCGGCACGGCGCGCCATTGATCATGTACTCCGACTCACCGGTGCGGAAAAGCATCCGGGTGATCGTCACCTCGGAGAACTCGATCGGCAGCAGGTGCGCGGTGTTGTCGATCGTCAGGGAGACCTCGGCGCGACCGAGCGCGGGACGGTCGGCCGTGCCCGCGAAGATGACGTCGTCCATCTTCCCGCCGCGCAGCGCCCTCGCCCCTTGCGCGCCGAGCACCCACGCGACCGAGTCGACGATGTTGGATTTGCCCGAGCCGTTCGGCCCGACCACGACGCAGACACCCGGCTCGAAGTCGAGCGTGGTCTTGTCCGCGAAGGACTTGAAGCCCTTCAACGTCAATGACTTGAGGAACAACGGGGCCCCCTCTCCGCACGAGAGCGTAGGGGGCGCGCCCCGCCACCGGGCGGACCGTGACGGATCCTCTACCGGATGCGAAAGGCGCGCTCGCCGACCGTCGGGATCGGCGTCACGTCGACGTGCTCGACGCGCGCCCGGGGTGGGCCGTTGTGACACCACGCCACGACTCGGTCGATCGCCGCCTGCGGTCCCTCGAGCTCCACTTCGACGGCACCGTCACCACGATTGCGCACCCATCCGGCCAGGCCCTCGGCTCGGGCGGCCTCGCGACACGCGTCACGGAAGAACACGCCCTGGACCCGCCCGCTCACGACAAGACGCACGCGCACGACCGCGGACGGCACTAGACCTGGCATGCCTCGCAGAAGAACGTCGAACGGTTCGAGAAGCGGGCCCGCCGTAGCGGCCGCCGGCAGCGCTGACAGGGCGCGCCCTCCTTGTCGTACACCTGGTGATACTGCTGGTACTCCCCCTGCTGGCCGAAGAGGTCGACGTACTGCTCGTCGGCCAGCGAAGAACCTCGGTACTTCACCGCGTCCTGCAACGTCTCGGAGATCGCGCGGTAGAGACGCCGCACCTCTTGCTGCGACAACGAGTCGCTCATCCGGTCCCACTTCAGGCCGGCGTTGAAGAGAATCTCGTCGCTGTAGACGTTGCCGATCCCGGCGATGAACTTCTGATCCATCAGGAGGCTCTTGAGGCGCGCTTTCTTCTCGGCGAGCAGGCGCCCGAACAGATCCCAGGACATCGCGGTCTCGAGCGGGTCGAGGCCGAGGTGCGCGAGCTCCTCGACCTGCTCTTCGAGATCGTCGTACTTCGTGACGAACATCTCGCCGAAGGTCCGCGGGTCGACGAAGCGCAACAGGCCGCCCTGCGTGAACGTGATCACGACATGCGTGTGCTTGGGCGGCTTCTCACGTGCCGTCTTCGCGCGCAACAGCTGTCCCGACATGCCGAGATGGATCACGAGTGCTTCCGCGCCGTCGAGGCGCACGATGAGGTACTTGCCGCGCCGCTGCACGGACGTGATCTTGCGGCCTTCGAGCAGGCCGATGAACTCCTTCTTGTTGCGATGACGGCGGACCGAGCGCGTGCCGGTCACCTCGACCGACTTGATCTTCTTGCCGACGATCTCCTTGTCGAGGTCGCGGCGCAACACCTCGACCTCAGGCAGCTCCGGCATCGTCGTCCCCCTGCTCGCCCGCCTCTTCCTGGAGACGCGTCCACGCCACCCACGCGGCCGCCTGCTCGGCCTGCTTCTTCGAACGTCCTTCGCCTTCTCCGTACAGACGGTCGGTCACGTGGACGGCCGCGAAGAAGTGCTTCGCGTGATCGGGACCCTCGTCGCGCACGACATAGCGCGGACGGCCGAGGGTGCGGGCGGCGGTGATCTCCTGCAGGCGCGTCTTGTAGTCGCGTCCGCCGGGACCGGCCGCGGCCTCCGCGATGCGGTCCTGCAGACAACCGAGCACGACGTCTCGTGCAATCGCGAAACCGCGGTCGAGGTACACCGCCGCGACCACGGCTTCGAACGCGTCGGCGAGGATCGACTGCTTCGAGCGTCCTCCGGCCGCGTCCTCACCCTTGCCGAGCAGGAGATGGGCGCCGAGGTCGAGCTCGAGCGCGATCTCGGCGAGCACTTGCGCATTGACGACGCCGGCGCGTACCTCCGACAGCTGCCCCTCGGGCAGGCTCGGAAAGTGCTCGAACACGTAGTGCGTCACGACGAGGCCGAGCACCGAGTCGCCGAGGAACTCGAGCCGTTCGTTCGACTCGGGCTCTCCGTTCTCGGCGCACCAAGATCGATGGGCGAGGGATCGCAGCAAGACCTCTCGATTCGTGAACTCGACGCCGAGACGCGCTTCGAGCTCGGCGAGCCGCTCGTAGGAGACCAGCGCGCTCACGGCTGACCCTCGAGACGGGACAGCACGGCATCGACCGCGTCACCGACCGTCCGCATCTCCACGAGGTCGTCGTCGTCGATCGACAGACCGATACTGCGCTCTCCGAGCTCGGTCTCCACGGCTTCGACCAGGTCGATGAGCGCGAAGTCGTCAGCGTCGAGGTCCTCGCGCAGCCTGGTATCGCGCGCGACGGCGTCGGGGTCGACGCCGAGGATCTCGACCAGCTGCTCGCGCACGAGGCGCTCGACTTCCTCGGCGCTGATCGGGCCACGGTGGCTGTGGGTCTCAGCGGGCACCCGACACCGCCTCGGTCAGCCGCGCGACGACGTCCGCCTCGACGCAGTCGCGCGCGACGCGCACTGCGTTGACGATCGCGTTCGCGCTGGACGAGCCGTGCGAGATCACGCAGACACCCTTGACCCCGAGCAGCATGCCGCCGCCGGTGTTGTCGGGCACGAGCGCGGACGCCGCCTCGAGGAGGCGCAGCTTCAGCGCCGTGGCAGCACCGGCCCACGGCGCGCCCTCCTCGTCGACGACACCGAACACGAGGCCGGCGAGGCCCATCAACGCGCCTTCGAGCGCCTTGAGCACGACGTTGCCGGTGAAGCCGTCGGTGACGATGACGTCGACGCTCGGGGACATCAGGTCGCGACCCTCGACGTTGCCCGCGAAGCCCTTCGTCTCCTCCAGGAGCGCGAAGGCCCGCTTTCGCAGCGCGTCGCCCTTCCCCGCCTCTTCACCGTTCGACAGCAAGCCGACGGTCGGCTCGTCGACGCCCAGCCGCACCCGCGCGTACTCGCGTGCGAGGGCCGCCCACTCGACGAGCCACTCGGCGTCGGGATCGACCGTTGCGCCGGCGTCCACGAGCAGCTGCATGCGGTCGGTGCCGATCACCGGCACAGGGATGGCGATCGCGGGCCGGTGCACACCTTTGATGCGCCCCCATCGGAGGAGCGCGGCGGCCATCGTCGCGCCGGTGTTCCCGGCGCCGACCATTCCGGCGGCCCGCCCGTCGCGAACTGCTTCTGCGGCGCGCACGAGCGACGCATCGGTGCGCGTGCGCACGGCATTGGCCGGATCCTCGTGCATGCCGACGACCTCGGACGCGGCGAGGATCTCGACACGCGCGGGCGCGGCGCCGCCCGGCAGGTGCGCCGCGATCGCGTCGGGCCGGCCGACGAGGAGGATGTCGACGTCGCATTCCTCGACCGCTCGGATCGCGCCCGCGACGATCTCACCCGGCGCCCGATCGCCCCCCATCGCGTCGATCGCGATCACGGCCGACAATGACGCGTCCTTCGCGCTACTCGACGTCGAGGACCTGGCGGCCTCGGTACCAACCGCAGTTGCTGCACACGGTGTGCGGGAGCCGGGACGCGCCGCAATTCGGGCACAGCGAATGCGGTGGCACGGTGAGTCGCATGTTCGCCGATTTGCGCGAACGAGTCGCCGAGCGGCTCGTCTTGCGCTTCGGGACGGCCATGGATTGGCTCCTCGGAGATCTAGAGGTCGAGCGACCGCAAGGCCGCCCACCGGGGGTCGAGTTCTTCGGTTCCGCAGTCGCACGAGGCATCGTTTCGGTCGATGCCACACTCCGGACACAGGCCCGCGCAGTCCTCGCGGCAGAGCGGCGCGGCGGGCAGCTCCAGCAGCAGCGCGTCACGCACGAGCGGCTCGACGTCGATGACGTCGTGGTCGAGGAGGTACGTCTCGCCGGCGAGCGGATGGTTCTCGAACAGCTCGTCGACGTGTACCGAGACCTCGCCCTGGACGGGCTCGAGACAGCGGCTGCAGGCCGCCTGCCAGTGCGCCTCAACGCTCCCACGCACGACGATGCCCTCCGAGACCCGCTCCAGCGTGAGATCGAGGTCGATCGGCCGGTCGGCGGGTACTTCGGCGCCCTGGCCGTGCAGCGCCGCCAACGGCGCCGACACGTGTTCCGGGCGCGCGGCGCCGTGCCGCTTGAGGAGATCGGCGACGGGGATGCGGAATGGGTTCGGGGTAGCCATGCGGGCTCGTTTGGCAGAGCGCCCGGGGCGCTGGACGGACTGAGCGGGAATGTAACCGCCGGACAGCCGGAACGCACCGATTCTACCAGCTCACCAGGCTTTTCCGGCCGGTCAGAAATCGGTCAGGCCAGATCATCCTGGTCGAAGAAGGCACCATCGTCGTCGAGAATCTCGGCTTCGGGCGGCACGTCGGGGCTGGTCTGGACCTGAAGCCGCTCCCGCCCCTTCTGCACCGCTTGCATCGTCCGGTCCAAGACGACCTCGAACGACGCGAGCTTGCGATCGACGTAGTCCTCGGCCTCGTGCCGCATGGCCCCGGCCTGGCGTTCGGCGTCTTCGATCATCTCCTCGGCGGTACGTCGCGCCTCGCGCACGAGCTCGTTCTTCTCCACCATGCGCTCGGCGCGCACCCGCGCGGCCTCGAGGAGTCGCTGCGCTTCGTTCTGCGCCCGTTCGACGACCTGCTCGCGCTCCTTCAGCAACCAGCGCGACTCGCGCAGCTCGTCAGGAAGCGCGTCGATGGCGTCCTGCAGCATCGAGCCGAACTCTTCGCGGTTCAAGGACACCGATGCCGACATCGGAAGCTTGCGCGCGTTCTCCAACATCTCCTGCAGGCGCTGCAACAGGGCAGCCGTGTCAGGAACCTTGTCCGGCTGATCCTCGAACACCGTCACGTCCCCTTGGCGCGGAACAGCTCGATGAGCCGGTCGTTCACGTGCTTCGGCACCATCGCCGACACGTCACCGCCGAAGCGCGCAACCTCGCGCACCAGGCTCGACGAGAGGAACGAGTACTGCGGGCTCGTCGACAGGAAGAAGGTGTCGATGCCCGAGAGCTTCTGGTTCATCTGCGCCATCTGGAGCTCGTAGTCGAAATCGGAGACGGCGCGCAGGCCCCTGACGATCGCATCCGCACCGTGCTCTTTCGCGAACTCGACCAGCAGACCCTTGAAGAACTCGATCCGCACGTTCGCGACGTGAGGCAGCGCCTCCTCGAGCATCTCCTGGCGCTCTTCGAGCGTGAACAGCGATTGCGTCTTCTGCGGATTGCGGATCACCGCGATGATCACAGCCTCGAAGTGGCGGGCCGAGCGTTCGATGATGTCGAGGTGGCCGAGGGTGACCGGGTCGAAGGAGCCCGGGCAGAGGGCGATCGCCACACAGATCTCCTGTTATCTCCAGCAGAACGACATCAGCGTATCGCCGAAGGCTCGCTCCCAGCCGGTTCGCCACCCGTTCGGTACGACCACGGGGTGACGCGCGGGCCGTTCGACGCTCACGATGGCGTCCGGCGCGAGCCAACCGGGACGATCGAGTGCCACGAGGAGCGCGGTGACATCCTCGTCGGTCGTGTCGTACGGCGGATCGAGCAGCACGAGATCGAACGGGCTCCCCGGGAGCGGACCGCGCAGGAAACGAGCGACGTCATCCCGCACGACGCGCGCGCGGTCACCGAGTCGGAGCGTGTCCACGTTCGCCGAGATCGCATCGAGCGCGGCGGGATCATGCTCGACGAGCACTGCGCGCGTCGCGCCCCGCGACAACGCCTCGATGCCGAGCGCGCCGGTGCCCGCGAAGAGGTCGAGCACCGTCGCGTCCACGAGCGCGCCGCGCGCGTCCAGCGCGGAGAACATGGCCTCGCGCACCATGTCCTTCGTCGGTCTCACCCGGTCGCCGGGCGGCGCCGCGAGCTTGCGCCCGCGTGCACTGCCCGCGATCACGCGCAGTCCCTTCGGCCGGCTCACGACTTGAACAAGAACTCCACGTCGTCGCCCAGGAGATCAGCGACTTCTTCCCGCAGCTGGGCATGGTCGGTCAGGTCGGGATCGGCGTCGAGCACGTCTTCGGCCGCGCGCCGCGCTTCCATCACGATCGCCTCGTCGCGCGGGATGCGGCCGAGCTTGAGGTCGCTGAACCCGGACTGCCGCTCGCCGAACACCTCGCCGGCGCCCCGTATCTCCAGGTCCTTCTCCGCGAGGTCGAAACCGTCGACGGAAGCGGCCATCGCGAGCACACGTTCCTCGCCCTCGGGCGTCGTCGGATCGGCAAACAGGAAACACTGCGACGCGGCCTCGCCGCGCCCGACGCGACCGCGCAACTGGTGCAGCTGCGAGAGGCCGAAGCGGTCGGCGTCCTCCACGAGCATCACGGTCGCGTTCGCCACGTCGACACCGACCTCGATCACGGTCGTCGCCACCAGCACCTGCACGGTGCCGACGCGGAACGCAGCCATCATCTCCTCCTTCTCCTTGGACTTCATCTGGCCGTGCAACAACCCGACGCGCAAGCCGCGCAGCTCTTCGGCCTGCAGGCGCTCGTACTCGGCGGTCGCGGCCTTGGCCTCGACCTTGCCCTTGTCGTCCACCAGAGGACACACGACGTAGGCCTGGTGCCCCTCGTCCACCTGGGCGCGGAGGTGTGCCCACGCGGCCGCGTGCTCCAGGGGGCTCGGGCCGACGACGGTCGTCGCGATCGGCGTGCGGGCGGGCGGCATCTCCCGCAGCTCGGACCGGTCCAGGTCGCCGTACACGAGCATCGCCGCGGTGCGCGGGATGGGCGTCGCGGTCATCACGAGCACGTCGGGCTCGTCGCCCTTGCCGCGCAACAACGCACGTTGTTCCACGCCGAAGCGGTGCTGCTCGTCGACGACCGCGAGCCCGAGACGTGAGAACCGCGCGTCGCCGTACAGCAACGCGTGCGTACCGACGAGGATGTCGACCTCACCCGCATCCAGACCGGCCGAGATGCGACGGCGCTCGGCCGCGGTCGTGCGGTTCGTCAGCAGCTCGATGCGCACGGGTCGCTCGGCGAGCAATGAACCGTCGGCGGGAACCTGCAGCCCTTCGAGCATCCGGAGCGAACCGAGATAGTGCTGCTCGGCGAGGACTTCGGTGGGCGCCATGAATGCGCCCTGGTACCCGCCCTGCACCGCGATGAGAAGCGCCGCGAGCGCGACGACCGTCTTGCCCGAGCCGACATCGCCCTGCAACAGGCGGTGCATGGGTGCCGCGCCGGCCATGTCGCGGGTGATCTCCTCGATCGTGCGTCGTTGGTCGCCGGTGAGCACGAAGGGCAACTGTCCGACGAACGCGTCGACCAGCGGACCGTCGACCTTGTGGGAGATACCCGATTGCTCGGCGGCAAGCGCGCGCTTGCGGGCGACGAGGCCGACCTGCATGCGCAGGAACTCGTCGAACTTCAAGCGTCGCTCGGCCGCGTGCAGCTCGCGCATGGCGTCCGGCGCATGGATCCCCCGGTAGGCGACGTCGCGACCAACCAGGTCGAGGCGGTCGAGCATTGCGTCGTCGAGCGGGTCGGCGAGCCCCCGCTTCGCGCAACGTCGCAGCGCCTCCACGACGATCTTGCGCAGCTGCCACGTGAAGACCTCGGCCTTCCCCGACTGGGGATACACCGGCACGATGACACCGGTCTTCT
The DNA here is from genome assembly GCA_038238245.1 of Acidimicrobiia bacterium. Taxonomy (GTDB): domain Bacteria; phylum Actinomycetota; class Acidimicrobiia; order IMCC26256; family PALSA-610; genus DASQHW01. Next base: position 55,070 of record JBBRXX010000022.1, on the reverse strand, counting down.
CGTCGGCCTCGCCGGCGCGGCCGACGACGTCGACGACCGGGTTCGTCATCTGCCGCTTTCCGCGATACACGTCGAGCTTGCCGAAGAACGACGCCTCGGTACCGACGCTCAGTTGCTTCTCGCGCCATGCCTGGTTGAAGAACGTGATGTTGAGCACCGAGGTGCCGTCGTAGACGACGGCTTCGACGAGCGCCCGACCCTGACGGGTCCGCCGGCCCCGGATCGTGCGCACCTCGGCGAACACCGTCGCCTCCTCGCCGACGGCGAGGGTCGCGATATCGGCCTTTCGGCTTCGATCGACCCACCGCCGCGGGTAGTGCTGCAGCACGTCGAGGACGGTTTCGATGCCCATGTCCGCGAGGCGCGGCTCGAGCTTGGGCCCGACACTCGAGAGCTCGCGGACAGGAAGGTCCGCGAGCTCGCGCAACGTGATGGGATTACTCAACCCCGACAAGATACGGGTAGAGGGGCTGGCCGCCGTCGTGGAACTCGACCTCGACGTGCGGGAACCGGAACTCGATGTGCTCGCGGATGCGATCGGTCTCGTGCGCAGGTGCGTCACTCCCGACGAGCACGGTCACGATCTCGCTGTCCTCGCCGACGAGGTGCTCGAGCAGCTTGCAGACCGCGTCCGCCGGCGAGCCGGTCGCCGCGACGAGGCCGTCGCGCGTCAGCGCGATCCAATCGCCGGCGCGCACCGTCTCGCCGTCGATCGCCGCGTCGCGTACCGCCTGGGTGATCTCGCCCGTACGGACACGCTCGATCGCGGCGTCCATCGCACGGGCGTTCGCGTCGCACGGCGCGTTGGGGTCGTACTCCACGAGCGCCGCAAGCGCTTCGGGGATGCTGTGCGTCGCGATCACCTGCACGGACTTCTCGGTGAGCTCGTCGACCTGCTTCGCGACGGCCACGATGTTCTTGTTGTTCGGGAGCACGATGACCGCGGTCGCGTTGCACGCCTCCACGGCCTCGAGGATCTGGGCGGTCGAAGGATTCATCGACTGGCCGCCGGCAACCACGTGCTGCACGCCCAGGCTGGTCAACAAGCGTCGGACGCCGTCACCGACACCTACCGCGACCACGGCGGTGGTGACCGTCGTCGCACCGGTGAGGTCGGCGACGACCTCCGCCTCACGGACCCATGACTCCTCCTCGACCTGCTCGAACAGGTCGGTGACGCGGACGTTGCGGGGGCGACCGGCATCGAGGCCGGCTTCGATCGATCCGCCGATGTCGTTCGTGTGGATGTGGCAGTTCCACAGGCCGTCGCCCCCCACGACGACGATCGAGTCACCGATCGCGCTCCACGCGTTGCGAAACCCCGGGATCGTCGCGTCCTCCGCGTCGAGCAGGTACATGACTTCGTACCGCAGGCCGGCAACGTGGTCGCCCGCGAGGTGGGCGGCGACCGACACCGGCGTGGTGACGATCTCGGGCTCCGGAATCGGGCGCCCGGCGACCACTTCGAGCAGCGCGGCCAGCAGGAGCGTGAAGCCCTTGCCGCCAGCGTCGACGACACCTGCGTCGCGGAGGACGGGCAGCTGCTCGGGCGTTTTCTCGACCGCGCGGTTCGCGGCATCGAAGCCGCGCTCGAGCAGCTCGCCGAGCGACTCGTTGCCGGCCGCTTCGACCGCTTCCGCGGCCTCCCGCACGACGGTGAGGATCGTGCCCTCGACCGGGCGCATCACGGCTTGGTACGCGGCGTCGGCGCCATTGCGCAGCCCGGCCGCGAATGCGGCGCCGTCGATCGCGTCCAGCACCGGGAAGCCGTCGACGAGGCCGCGGAGGATCTGCGAGGTGATGACGCCCGAGTTGCCGCGCGCACCCATCAGCGAGCCACGGCTGATGGCGTGGCACACCTCGGGCATCGATTCGGCCGTCGTCAGCTCGCTGCTCACGGACTCGAGCGTGAGCGCCATGTTGGTGCCGGTATCGCCGTCCGGTACCGGGTATACGTTCAGCCGGTTGAGCTCTTCTTGATGCGCGCGGAGCGCGTCCCGGAAGCGCAGCACCGCTTGGCGGAGGTCGGCCGCCGACAGCGAGGTGAGCATCAGCACTGATCGTAGCTAGTGCTAGCCTCTCCGGGTTCGGTTCTCGGCACTCGACCCCGAGGTGTGTTGGCGATGGCATCCGTCTGCGACGTGTGCGGCAAGAAGCCGATCTTCGGCATGCGGCTCAGCCACTCGCACCGCCGGACGAAGCGGCGTTGGAACCCGAATGTGCAGCGCGTGCGCGCGATCGTGAACGGCACACCCAAGCGTCTCAACGTGTGCACGTCGTGCCTCAAGGCCGGCAAGGTCGTCAAGGCCTAGGTCGCGCTCCACGATGCAGGGCACCGTCAAGATGTTCGACCCGGCGACGCGCGAAGGCATCGTCGTGCGCGACACCGACCGGGCCGAGATCGTGCTCGCGGCCGACGCGCTCCAAGGCTCGATCTTCCGCATGCTGCGCCAAGGACAACGGGTGGTCTTCGAGCTCGACCGCGACGACCGGGCCACGCACGTCCGCGCCGGTTCCGAACCGGATCTCGGGCTCCCCACCGCCGACGTATAGCCGCGCGTCGAGCTAGTACCGCCGGGGAGAACGGCGGTGCCGGCCGGTCGCCAGGCCGACGATCAGCAACAGCACGACCGCACCCACGAACGCGACGAACATCGATCGCAGGCCGAAGTCGCCGATGCCCTCGTCGCCTGCGAGGTTGAACAGCATCCCACCGATGAGGCCGCCCGCGACGCCGATGAGGATCGTGCCGAAGCAACCGAGGTTCCAGCCGCCGCCCGTGACCGCGCGCGCAAAGGCGCCGGCGACGAACCCGACGACGATCCAGCCGAGGAGGCCCACGCCTCGGGACGCTACTGCGTCGACTTCAAGGACGCGAAGACGACCGTGTTGCCGCGATAGGTCCGGCGCGTGAAGTCGAAGCTGCCGCCGCAGGTCACGAGCCGGAGCTCGGGCCCGATCGTCGGCCCGAAGACGTCGGCCGTGGGGAACTCCTGCTTGTCGAACCGTGCGACCCGCGTCACGACGAACGTGCTGTTCTTCCCATCGGCGTGCGGCACATTGATCTCGTCGCCCGGATGGAGCCGCGACAAGCGGAAGAACACCGCGGGACCGACCTCGGAGTCGAGATGGCCGGCGATCACCGCGGGGCCGTCTTCCCCCGGCCGGGGACCGTCGTCGTACCAACCCGCGGCCTCGAAGTCGACGGGCACGTCCATCGTGCCGTCGCCCTGCAGCCCGAGCGGCACGAGCGGTGCGTCGACACCGATGGCGGGAATCCGGACGCGCGTGGGATCGGCGACCCGGAGGACGACCGGCGTGGGCCGGTACGCCGGCAGGTACGGCGTGACGGCCCACACGTCATGGGTCGCGGTGGGCACGACGCGCGCGTTCACCAACGGCACGAGGGGCGGCACCCACTCGTGCGTCCCGCCTCCGACCATGAAGGCGACGAGGCCCGCAACGATGACCGTGATGGTCCGAACCGTCGTCACACGACGCGGTGCCTTCGCCGCAGCAGCAGCCCAACCGCCAGAAACACCGCGGCCACGCCGAACAGGAACGGCATCAGCAGGCGCGGCGCATGCCCGCGCACGGCGGTCCCACCGGCCCCGGTCGCGATCCCACCCGCGGGCGCGCTCGCGACGCCGCGCTGGTCGACCACCGGAAGGATGCCCACCGGTTGATCACCCCCGCCGATCGCGGCGAGCGTGTACGTCAGGCCGGGCGAGAACACGACCGACGTCGAGCGCAGCAACGACTCGCCGGCTGCGTCCTTCAACGAGACGTTGTAGCGGCCCGCCGCAATGGCCCGGTATGCGGTCGCGTTCCCGAACTTCGTGGCGCCGAACGGCGACTGGCCTCGGCCGAGGCTGACCTTGACCGACGTTGTCCCGACCACGGCCTGAACGAACCGGACGTTGGCCTTCCCCTCCGGCGGGGCGTGCACGTCGTCGACGAACACGCCGACGTGGAGCTGAGCGCGCGAACCGAGTCCCGCGATCGTGTACGCCTTCCCGCCGTCGAGCATCGCGCCGCCGCTGAGCACCGGGGGCGAGGTCGCGGGCGCACCGCTCGGCCGCAGCGCGACCTCGTGCTGGCCGCCGGGCACCGACAGGTAGTCGGTCACCGTGCGGAAGCCGATGTTGGCGACGGCTTGTTTGCCGTCGAGGTACACGTCGACACCCGGCGTGTCGGGAGAGAAGTGCGCGACCCGCAGCTTGGCGGTCGCGCGCGCTTGCGCACTCGCTGGAACGGTAATGACCGCCAACAGCAAGGCAATCCCCCCGACCGCGCTCAGAAGACGCGGTAACGATTTCGTTTTCATCACTGCTCCCGTTGATGCTGCGCTTTCTTTGTCGCCTGAGTTCCCGCGGCATTGCGCAGCTGTATCGAGCGCAGTCCGCCCTCGCGATCCAGGAGATGGATCTCGATGTTCGGGAGATCGAGTGGCGAAGCGGCGACACGTTCCCGGCGGCGGCGGGGGTACCTCCGCCGGTTCGGCACGGCCGCATTTGCAGGTTGTGGCAGGGGCAGGACCACGGGTTCGGGGAGGGGCACGGTCGAAGGTTCAGGTGTCATTGCTTGCGCGGGTTCCGGCACGCGCGGTCGCGCGGGCTCGGGTGCGGGTGCTCTCGCGGGCTGGGGCTCGGGTGCTCTCGTGGGCGCGCGCGCCGGCTCGGGTACGAATGCATCGAAGGTGCGAAGCGGGTCCGGCACTCGTGCGGGAGCACGCGGCGGCGCGTCCGGCAGCGGGAGCGGGGCCGCCAGCTTCACGCGCGTGAGGAACAGCGCATCGGCGGCCGCGATCACGAGCACCAGCATGATTGCGGCAAGCGAGAGGCGACCCGCGGGCCGGCCCTCGGCAATCGTCTCTTGCTGTACCGCCGACACGCTGACCGCCGGGGGCGCCGATGACGTCTTGTCGAACGTGGCTTGCGCCGCCTCGAGCGAGTCCTTCGCGCTCACCTCGTCGTTGTGCGCGCTACTCACCTTCGTTTTCAGCGCGGTGTACTCGTCGTTTTGCGCTTTTGCCTCGTCCCGCGCTTGCTTCGCGGACCTGACGTCGGCAGCCGTCGAGCTGCGGTCTCCGAGCGCAGCGACGTAGACCGCGTTGGTCGCAGCGAGTTGGTGCGCCGGGTCGCTGTTTCCGGTCCTCGCGAACCACTCTGCGAGATCCCGCTCGGCTCGCACGCTCGCGGTGTGCTTCTCGGCGACCGCTGCGTTGGCCCGGTCGAGCGCGGTCTTGGCTTCGTCCCGCGCGCCGGGATGCGACGACGCCGCGGCAGCCGTCACGCGCACGAGCTCGGCGGCATCGTGCACGCGGCGAGTCGCGGCCGCGCGACTCGTTGCCGTAGTCGTCAGATGCACGCGCAGCACGTCCGAGCCCAACACGCTGTCGACGATGCGGCTCACGGAGTCGGGACTGGTCACCTTCTGCGCGTCGAACTCCACCGTCGTCACTGCCAATCCTTGGGCGTTCGGCGGCCCGACCTCCACGACCGCGCTCGCGCGGTAGCGATCGCTCGCCGGCCACAGCGCGAGCGCGCCCGCCACGATTGCCAACAGCGCGGTGATCGCCCACATGACTCGACGACGACGCGCGCGTCGAACTGCGCGGGCGGCGGCCACGCTTACAATTTCTGCCGGAGAGGTTTGCAAAGACGTGACCGCAAGATACCCGTACGCGCCCCGGACGAACAGGGCTAATCGTGCGTTCAGCGATCAGTGAGACGTTTCGCGAGCGCGTCGAGCTCGTCGTGCAACGCGGCCGGGAGGCGCTCACCAAATACCGCGTAGTGCTCTTCGATCAACGGGAGCTCCGCGCGCCAGTCGTCTTCGTCGACCGACAGCAGCTCGTCGAGCGCGCCAGGGGCCAACTCCAGGCCGTCGACCGGCAACGCGCCCGGCGCCGGGAGCCGGCCGATCGCGGTGTCCTTCGCCTCGGCACTCCCATCGCAACGCTCGAATGCCCACGCGAGCACCCGGCTGTTCTCGCCGTAGCCGGGCCACAAGAAATTTCCTTCCGCGTCCTTGCGGAACCAGTTGACGTAGAAGAGCTTGGGCAGCTTTGCCTCGTCTGCCGCTGCACCGATGCGGATCCAATGCGCGAAGTAGTCGCCCATGTGGTAGCCACAAAATGGCAGCATCGCGAACGGGTCGCGCCGCAAACTGCCAACCGCACCCGCGGCGGCGGCGGTGGTCTCGGATCCCATGATCGACCCGAGGAACACGCCGTGGCGCCAGTTGTACGCCTCTGTCACGAGGGGGACGGTGCCCCGGCGGCGACCACCGAAGAGGATCGCCGAGATCGGCACCCCGTTCGGGTCCTCCCATTCGGGCGCGACGCACGGTACCTGCGACAACGGCGCCGTGAACCGGCTGTTGGGATGGGCCGCCGGCGTGTCGGAAGCGGGCGTCCAGTCCTTGCCCTTCCAGTCCGTCAGGTGCGCGGGCTTGGTCCCGGTCAAGCCCTCCCACCACACGTCGCCGTCGTCGGTTCGAGCGACGTTGGTGAACACGGTGTTGCGCGTGAGCGCCGCGATCGCGTTCGCGTTCGTATCGGGTCCGGTCCCGGGCGCGACACCGAACATCCCGTGCTCGGGGTTGATCGCGTAGAGCCGACCATCGGTGCCGAACTTCATCCAGCAGATGTCGTCGCCGATCGTCTCGGCTTTCCAGCCGGGCAACGTCGGCACGAGCATCGCCAAGTTGGTCTTGCCGCACGCGCTCGGGAACGCGCCCGCGATGTAGCGCACCTCACCCTGCGGGTTCGTGAGCTTCAGGATCAACATGTGCTCGGCGAGCCAGCCTTCGTCGCGCGCCATCACGCTCGCGATACGCAATGCGAAGCATTTCTTGCCGAGCAGCGCGTTGCCGCCGTAGCCCGAGCCGTACGACCAGATCTCGCGTGTCTCCGGGAAGTGCACGATGTACTTCACCGAGTTGCACGGCCACGGCACGTCGGGCTGGCCGGGCTCGAGCGGCATGCCCACGGAATGCACGCACGGCACGAACTCGCCGTCGGCGCCGAGCACGTCGAGCGCACCCTTGCCCATGCGTGTCATCGTGCGCATGCTCGCCGCCACGTACGCCGAGTCGGTGAGCTCCACCCCGATGTGGGCGATGCGAGATCCCAGTGGACCCATCGAGAACGGGACGACGTACATCGTGCGGCCCCGCATCGCGCCCGTGAAGAGGCCGGTGAGCTCGGCGCGCATCTCGTCGGGCGCGCGCCAGTTGTTCGTGGGCCCGGCGTCGTCCTCGCGCTCACTGCAGATGAACGTGCGGCCCTCGACGCGTGCGACGTCGTCGGGATCGCTGCGTGCGTAGAAGCTGTTCGGGCGCTTGGCGGCATTGACCGGGGTGAACGTGCCGCTGTTCACCAGCCGCCGGCACAGCTCGGCGTACTCCTCGTCGGATCCGTCGCACCACTGGACGTGGTCCGGTTGGAGGACCGCCGTCCAACGCTCGACCCAGTCGAGCAGCTCCGCATGGGTCGTCGGCGGCGGCACGGTACTGGTCATCGCTTCGGATTCCTCCCAAGGTGCGGCCCCGAAGGGGTAGTGCATGGTATTCCCGCGATCAAGTCGTGACCGAAACCTGACCCGGCGCTGGCACTCCACCTACGATGCCGCGGCCATCACCCGCAGGAGCACCCCATGAGCGTGAGCGCATACATCCTGATCCAGACCGAGGTTGGAAAGGCCTCCGCGGTCGTGGAGGCCTGCCGGAAGTTGCCGGGCGTGGTCCAGGCCGACGACGTGACGGGTCCGTACGACGTGATCCTGCGCACCGAAGCCGGGTCGATCGACGAGCTCGGTCGGATGGTCGTCTCGCAGGTGCAGCTGGTCGACGGGATCACCCGCACGCTCACCTGTCCGGTCGTCCACCTGTAGTCGTCGTCAGCGCTGTCGGCCGCGGCGTCGGCGCCGCCGTTCGTCGCGCTCGAGGGCGAGCTCGACGAGACGGTCGAGCAGCCTCGCATATGGCAGGCCCGACGCTTCCCACATCACCGGGTACATCGAGCCGGGCGTGAAGCCCGGAATCGTGTTCAGCTCGTTGACCAGGAACACGCCGTCATCGCGGCGGAAGAAGTCGACGCGCGCCATCGCCTCGCACCGGCACGCGTCGAACGCCCGCGCCGCGAGGCGACGGACCTCCGCGGTCTCCGCGTCCGGGAGTGGCGCGGGTGCGATGAGTTGCACCTTTCCGTCCTCGTACTTGTCCGCGTAGTCGTAGAAGTCCGCGGCCGGGATCACTTCGCCGGGCAGCGAGACTTCGGGAGGATCGTCGCCGAGCACTGCGACCTCGATCTCCCGGCCGCGTATGAACTCCTCGGCCAGCACCCACTCGTCGTACGACAGCGCGAGCGCGAGCGCGGCGTCGAGCTCGCGGCGGTCGCGCACCTTGCTGACCCCGATCGACGACCCCATGTTCGACGGTTTCACGAAGCATGGGAAGCCGAGCTCGCGCTCGACCTGCGTGCAGAACTCGTCGACGTCGTGACCGTCCCGGTGCACGAGATGGCGCGCCGTGAGCAGGTGCGCGGTCGCGAACATGCGCTTCATCGCGACCTTGTCCGAGACGATCGCCGAGCCCAACACCCCGGCGCCGACATACGGCAGGCCCGCGAGCTCGAGCAGCCCCTGCACGGTGCCGTCCTCGCCGTACGGCCCGTGCAACAGCGGGATGACGACGTCGACCGCGAGCTCGGTGCCGCTCGACGTCGTCGGCATGGCGACGACGTCGCCTTCCACGTCGAATGCGGGCGGCAGCTTGGTGCGGTCGCCCGACGCCAGCATGTGCGCCGCGTCGTCGGCGAGCAGCCAGCTCCCCTCGGTCGTGATGCCGACGGGGACGATCTCGTACTTATCGGGATCGAGTGCCTTGGCGACGGCGACCGCGGTGACGCGCGAGACGTCGTGCTCGGCGGATTGACCGCCGAACAGCAACATGACGCGCAGGCGGCGGGAATGCATGCCGGGTCCGGTCACGTCCCCATTGTGGTCGAACGAGCCCGCGGCCTCGGGGACACACACCCCTCATTTCGCGATTTCGCGATCGCTGCAAATGCAGCAATCGCGCACCACGTCCCCCCGCCGGGCCACCCCCCCCGAGTTACGCGATCGCTGAGAATGCAGCGATCGCGCACCGCACCGTCCCCGAGTCACGCGGTCGCTGAAAATGCAGCGATCGCGACTTTCGAAATCGCGGATGGTGTCTCACCGGCCTGAGTACGGTGTCTCACCGGCCTGACATCATGCGCGGCATGCTTCCCGAAGGTCACACCGAGGAACGCCTGCCACGACGCCGCGGGCGGCGTCCGTACTTCGTCGAGCGACCGATCCCCCGCGAAGGCCCTCGGCCCGCGCCCGAGCCCGGCGATCCCGCGATCGCCGCCGCCGAGCTCCTCGCGGCGGCCGGCAGCCTGCTGTCCGCCCTGCGCAAGCCCATGCGCGAAGCGGACCTCGACCTCCGACTCGTGCGACTCCTGCTCACATTCCCGCCCAACCGCGCGCCATTGCGCATCGCGCAGATCGCCTGGCGGCTCGGCATCACCACGGGCGCCGCCACCCGCCGGTCGACCGTGCGGATGCACGCCTCCTCGTTGACCGGCACTACGGCTGCACCGACCGGCGCGGCACGTGGGTGCAGTTGACGCGTGAAGGATGGGAGCTGCGAGCGGTCGTCGACCAACGACTGCGCGGTGATCTCTCCACGAAGCGGCCGGCGGGCCGGGCATTCGGGATCCGGTACTACCTCGAGACCGAACGCATCGTCAGGCGGCCTGCAAGACGGCGCGGATCCCCAGCCCCATGATGAACAAGCCACCGAGCCCGTACGCGAGCTCCAGCCAGCCGCGTGCCTTCCACACGTAGCGGTACGAGTACAAGAGCCCGACGGTGATGAAGGCGACGAAGCCGTAGAACATGTGAAAGCGCGGCGGCTTGAAGTCCTGCACGCTCACCAACAACACGCCCAGCACGACCTGCACCATCATCATCGATTCGGCGACGATGGTCGGCCACCACAACCAGCGGGTGCGCAGGCGTGGCCATCGCCATGCCGCGAGCGTGTACGCGCCCGCGAGCAAGTTGGCGACGATCGCGGCGTAGCCCCACGCCCGGTGAACGTCGAGCAGCACTACAACGCTTGATCGTCCGCCGCCGCGAACGACGACTCGCCGCCGCGCAGCAAGCTCTTCAACACCTTGCCGGCCGGGTTGCGCGGCAACGGTTCATCGCGGATCTCGACGTACTCCGGCACCTTGAAATTCGCGAGATGCAAGCGGCAGAACTCCCGCAGCTCGTCTTCGTCGGCGGACGCCCCCGCCCGCAGCTGCACGACAGCCTTGACCTCTTCGCCCAGCGTCTTGTGCGGCACCCCGACGACCGCGGCGTCCACCACGTCGGGATGGTCGAACAACACGTTCTCGACCTCGACGCAATACACGTTCTCACCGGCCCGGATGATCATGTCCTTGGCACGGTCGACGAGGTAGAGGAAACCGTCGGGGTCGAGGTAGCCGATGTCGCCGGTGTGGAACCAGCCGTCGCTGAAAGACGCGGCATTCGCGTCGGGACGATTCCAGTAGCCGCGGTTCATCACCGTCGGTCCCTTGATCCAGATCTCGCCGCGCTCCCCCGCCGGGACGTCGACACCGGCGTCGTCGACGACACGCAGCTCGACCGTCGGCGCGGCGCGTCCCACTGAGCCAGGATGCGCGAAGTAGTCGTCGCCGCTGTGCGCAGTCGCGACCGACGCCGTCTCCGTGAGGCCGTACGCGGTGCTCAGCGTCTTGCGCATGTGCGGGAAGACCTGCTCGATCCGCTCGACGAGCTCGGGCGCGGCCGGCGCGCCGCCGTACGAAGCGCGCTTCACCGAGGACAAGTCGTAGTCGCGGAGGTTCGGCGACTCGAGGATTCGCCACATGATCGTCGGGACACCCCCGATCGACGTTACCTTTTCGCGCTCGATGACTTGCATCGCGACGTCGGGATCGAAACGCCCGACCGGCATCAGCACGAGCTTGCCGCCGGTCGCATAGTTGAGCGTCATCGTCGAGAGGCACCCGGTGACATGGAACAGCGGCACGACGAGCAGGGCCGCCGACTGCATTCCCGCGTCCGGTGCAGGGGTGCGCGTCGGCGTCGCGGCGTTCAACGCGAGGATGTTCTGCAAGTTCGCGATCGTCTGGCGATGCGTGAGCGTCGCGCCCTTGGGCTGGCCGGTGGTGCCCGACGTGTAACAGATGGCGAGCAGATCGTCCTCGTCGATCGGCGCATTGGGCATGCCGGGGTCGTCACCGGCGAGCAGCTTCGCAAACGGCTCGCTGCCGATCTCGAAGGCGTGCGCCAGCGCGGGTATCTCGGAGAGCCGGTCGGCCACGACGGCCAGGCGGCGAGCATCGGCGATCAACACCTTCGCGCCGGAGTCGCCGAGACCGAACTCGAGCTCCTCGGCCTTCCACCAAGCGTTGAGCGGCACGAGCGTGGCACCGAGAATCGCAACGGCCCAGAACGTGATCACCCACTCCGGCACGTTGGCGGACACCAACGCGACACGGTCGCCGCGCTGCACACCCAGATCGGCGAGCGATCGCGCCAGCACGCGCGCCCGGCGGTCGTGCTCGTCGAAGGTGAAGCGACGGTCTCCTTGGACGAGCCAGTCGACATCGCGACGCTGACGGTCGCGCGCCATCAGCTCACGCAGCGATCGCATCCGTTGCTTGTAGACCTCGGTCGGATGTCCGAGCACGTCTTCGACGACGATCTCGAACGGTCCGCCCGGACCGGTGAGCGCAGCGACCGGACCGGCAGCCGTCACACGCGCTCCTCTTGCACCACGTCGAAGGCGAGCACGTCACTTCCGGTTCCGACCGGACCCTTCTCGGAATGGGCCTTGTGGCCGTGCTGGAACGCGGCGCTGTGCAACCAGGCCTCGAAGTCCTCGGTGGAACGCCAGCGTGTATAGACGTAGAAGACGTCGCGCCCGTCGGTCGGGCGCAGCAGTTCGAACGCCTCGAACCCCGGCATCTTCGAGACCTCGCCGGCCCGGTTCGCGAACCGCTCGACGAGGTCGTCGGCGCGATCGGCCGGCACGGTGATGGCATTGATCCTCACGACAGACATGGCACCCATTCTGGCGGGCGTACCCGAGCCAGTCCCAGCCGGGCGATCACTCGTCTTGTGACCGCAGGAAGCGCTCGATCTCGGTGACCAGGTCGTCGGGCGACGCCGTCTGCTCGCGATCGATGCGGTCGACGACCTCCCGGACGTCGGGCCGGGACGCGAGCCCGTCGTCGACGCGGGCGAGATACGCGTCGCATCGCGCGTCGAGGGGACGGAGGTCGATCTCGAGCCGCGCGAGCTCCGCCAGGCGGCGCAACACCGCGCGCACCGCGGGCGGTGAGGGCGACCCGGCCACGTATTGCGGCACCTGCGCCCAGAGCCCGGCGCACGGCACGTCCGCGTCGCCCAACGCCCGTTGCACGATGGTCTGCATCCCGGTCGGGCCCGCGTACTCCTGGCGCAGCGGCGCGATCTCCTGCGCGAGCGAGTGGTGCGTTGCAGTTGCAAGGACGGGGATCGACCGCCGGTGCGACACGAGCGCCGGCATCCCCGCCAGCGTGTATGCGTCACGTACTTCCAACTTGCGGGCGGTCTCGACGATGTCGCCGGCGACCTCCGGCCACCGCAGGGAGGACTCGGGGCCCGAGACGACCACGATGTCGCGTCCGAGGCGGCCCGAGACGAACGAGAGCTTCGGCCAATCGATGACACGGACTCCGTCGGCCTCCCAGCGCGCGGTAGGCCGCGTCTGTTGGAGGTCCATGAGGTCGGTCAGGTCGAGCGATGCGAACTCGACCGGCTCCTCGAGCTGCTCGGCAATGACGGCGATCGCGCCCGAGCCGGCGAGTCCCGCGTCGATCCAACCGGAGAGCGCCACGACCATCACCGGATCGTGCAGCTCGGGCCATCGGTCGACGGAAAGCACGTCGGGCAGGTTACGCGGTGGTCCAAGTAGCGTCCGTCCGCATGCGATGCCGGATCTTCACCGAGCCGCAGCAGGGCGCGACATACGACGACCTGCTCGCGGTCGCCCGCCTCGCCGAAGAGTTGGGCTTCGACGCGTTCTTCCGCTCGGACCACTACCAGCGCATCGGCGACGGCCCGGCCGGACCGGGCTCGACCGACGCGTGGCTCACGCTCGCCGCGATCGCCCGCGAGACCTCGCGAATACGGCTCGGCACGCTCGTGACACCGGTGACGTTCCGGTTCCCGGGCCCCCTGGCGATCCAGGTCGCCCAAGCGGACGCGATGAGCGGCGGCCGGGTCGAACTCGGGCTCGGCGCCGGTTGGTACGACACCGAACATGCGTCGTATTCGATTCCCTTTCCCGCGACCGGCGCGCGCTTCGAGATGCTCGAGGAACAGCTCGAGATCGTCACCGGATTGTGGACGACGCCGGTCGGCGAGACCTTCTCGTTCGCGGGGACGCACCATCGGGTCGTCGGCTCGCCTGCGCTGCCGAAGCCGGTGCAACGCCCGCGCCCGCCGCTGATCCTCGGAGGTTGGGGCACGAAGCGCACGCCGCGGCTCGCGGCCCGGTTCGCCGACGAGTTCAACATGCCGTTCGCGCCGGTGACGTACTTCCGCGAGGGATGCGATCACGTGCGTCGCGCCTGCGAGGCCGTCGGCCGTGATCCGGAAACGATGCGATTCACCGCCGCGGTCGTCGTCGCGGTCGGGCGCGACGACACGGAGTTCCGCCGCCGGGCGGAGGCGAGCGGTCAGGACGCCGACCAGGCGCGCGCGAACGCGGCCGGCGGCACGCCCGCGGAGGTCGTCGAGCGCATCAGGGAATACGAGAAGGCCGGCGCCGAGACGGTGTACCTCCAGTACCACACGCTCGACGAGCCCGACCACATGCAACTGATCGCAGCCGAAGTGCTGCCGCACCTCTGACGGAAGCGAGGCCGAAGTGAAGGTGAAGTTCGGGGTGCACACGGGCTTGCAGCACACGTCGATCGCCGACCTGCGGGAGCTGTGGGCGCGCATCGAGGCGCTCGGCTTCGATTGGATCTCGATCTGGGACCACTTCTACGCGGCCGACAACAGCGGCGATCCCCATTGCCTCGAAGCGATCACGTCGCACACGGCACTCGCGGCGACGACCACGCGCGTCACCTGCGGGTCGCTCGTATATTCGGCCGGCTACCGGCATCCGGCCGTGCTCGCCAACGCGATCGCGACGATGGATCAGGTCGCCGACGGTCGCATCGTGCTCGGCCTCGGCGGGGGTTGGCTGCAAAACGAGTACGACGCGTACGGCCTGCACTTCGGATCACCGGGCGAGCGGCTCCGGATGCTCGAGGAATACGTGCAGTGCGTACGCGGGCTCCTTACGCAGGAGCGCACCACCTTCGACGGCCGGTTCTTCCACATGCGTGACGCGCAGTGCGAACCGAAGCCCGTGCAACCCCGCCTTCCGATATGGATCGGCGGCGGCGGCGAGAAAGTGACGTTGCGCATCGCGGCCGAGCACGCGGACGGATGGAACGTGCCGTTCATCCCGCCCGACGTGTGGGCCCACAAGGCGCAGGTGCTCGACGCACACTGCGACAAGATCGGCCGCGACCCGGCGACGATCACGAAGTCGGTCAACGTCGGCATGGCGTTCACCGACGAAGAACTCCGACGCCAATTCGGTCCGATGTCGGACTACGTGAAGCCCGGCGTGTTGTCGGGAACCGTGCAGGAGATGGTCGACAAGGTCGGCGGCTACGTCGAAGCGGGCGCGGCGTACGTCATCCTCGCGATGCGCGCCCCATTCGACCGCGACGGCCTCGGACGCTTCGCGGCCGAGGTCATGCCCGCGATCTCGACCTGATGGACTTCGGCGAGCTTCGCTTCGATCCGCTCACCCGCGAATGGGTGAACATCGTCGGACACCGCCAAGCGCGCCCTAATCTGCCGGAGAGCGGTTGCCCGTTCTGTGTCGGGGGCCTCGAGGCTCCCGAGCCCTACGACGTGCGCAGCTTCCCGAACCGCTGGCCGCCCTACGCGCCCGGGGAACCATTCGACCTCGCGGCCGCAGAAGCCGCCGGTGTCACCTGCCTGCCCGCGACGGGCGCGTCCGAGGTCGTGCTGTTCTCGCCCGAGCACGACCAGTCCCTCGCCACCCTTCCCGCCGACCAGATGCGGCGGGTAGTCGATCTGTGGGCCGACCGTACGCACGCACTCCTGGCGCGCGCCGAGATCGAGTATGTGCTCGTGTTCGAGAACCGGGGACGCGACGTGGGCGCGACCATCGATCATCCGCACGGACAGATCTACGCCTACGCGTTCGTCCCTCCCGCGCCGGCGCGCGAGGGGGCGGCCGCCAAGGCCGGTCCGTGCCCCGTGTGTCGCGAGATCGACGCCGAGCTGGCCGCCGGCGCACGTATCGTGACCGAAGCGGGCGACTGGGTCGCCTGGGTCCCGTACGCCTCGCAGTACGCGTACGGCATGCGTCTCGCACCGCGCACACACACCGGGTCGTTGCCCGCGCTCGACACCGGATCACGCGGCGACCTCGCGCGGGTGCTCGCCGACGCGCTCCGGCGCTACGACCGCTTGTGGCCGGCACCGCAACCCGGCTCTCCCTTCCCGTACTTGTTGTGGTTCCACCAGGCGCCGGCCGCCGGCGGCGACGAGTGGCACGTCCACGCGCACATTGCACCGCCCCTGCGGGCACCGGGGATACCGCGCTATGTCGCGTCGGGCGAGCTCGGCGGCGGCACGCTGTCGAACACCGTCATCCCGGAAGCCGCGGCCGCCGCGCTGCGAGACGCCTGATGCACGCGTACCGCGCGCCCGGGCGCGTGAACCTGATCGGCGGCCAGGTCGACTATCACGAGGGCTGGGTCGTCTCGATGGCGATCGATCGCGACGTGCAGATCCTCGCGGCGCCCCGTTCGGATGCGCGCATCACCGCCCGCTCGGGGGAGCTCGAAGGCAACGTCGACGTCGCGGCCGACGGACACGACGAGCCGAAGGGCGTCCTGCCCGCGTGGGGCCGCACGGTTGCGGGCGTCGCGCGTGTGCTCGCGGAGCTCGGCCGGCCGCCGGTCGGTGTGTCCCTCGAGATCGCATCGGCCGTGCCGATCGGCGCCGGCTTGTCGTCGAGCGCGGCCTTCGAGGTCGCATGCGCGCTCGCGTTGTGCGACGTCGCGCATTTCCCCCTCGCCGGCAACGAGCTCGGGCTCGCCGCGCAGCGTGCCGAGCACGCGGCGACCGGCGTGCCCTGCGGCATCCAGGACCAGATCGCATCCGTGCGCGGGCGAGCCGGTCACGCGCTGTTCCTCGACTGCCGCACGCTGGAGATCGAGCATGTGCCGCTCCCCCAAGAGGTACGCGTGCTCGTCGTGCACTCGGGCGTACCGCGCGTCCTCGAAGACACGCCGTACGCAGAACGGCGCGCCGAGAGCCTGGACGCGGCGGCGCACCTCGGGCTGCGTGTGCTGCGCGACGCGACGCCGGAACAGGTCCGCGACGTCCCGCGCGGCCGTCACGCGGTCACGGAGATGCAGCGCGTCCGAGCGTTTGCCGACGCCCTCCGCGCGGGTGACGTCGAGGAGCTCGGCCGGTTGATGCTCGCGAGCCACGCGTCTTCGCGCGACGACATGGGGGTCTCGACCCCCGAGCTCGATGCCCTGGTCGAATGCCTCAGGGAGGCGGGCGCGCTCGGGGCCCGGCTCACCGGCGCCGGCTTCGGCGGCTGCATCGTCGCCCTCGTGCCCGACGCGCTGGCGGACAAGGTCGCGTCGCAAGCGATGGCGACGTACCGCGAGCGGACCGAACGAACGCCTACCGCCTGGCTCGTGGATGCAGCCGACGGTGCAGCCCGCGTCAGCTGATCAGTTCCACAACCCGCGGCGATTGCGCGTCCGGAACGTTCCCCGCAACTGCTCGATGTCGAAGCCGGGCACTTGCGCATCGGTCGCGAACCGGTAGAGCGCCACCTGGAGGATGCCGGTGAGGGTCGCCGAGACGAGCGAGACCGCGATCACCCACAACACCAGCGCGACGACACCGATGACTGCGATCGGGCCGCCGACCGTGATCAGCAGCACGAGCGGGATCGCCCCGGCCAGGGTCGCGAGCAACGCGACGATGCCGATGCCGGCATTGGTCATGAGGTTCTCGCCCCACGTCCGCTTGAACAGCTCGCCGGACCGCTTCACCGCGGCGATGGGGCCGATGCCCTCGATGACGAGGATCGGCAGCACCAGGAACGTCACCACCGACCAGGCCACGCCGGCGAGCGAGCCGACGATCCGGCCGAAGATCCCGGCGCGTTCCTCGAGGGCGCGCAGCACGATGGACACGGTCGCGCTCACGAAGACCCACGGCAGCAGCACGTGGGCGCGAGCGCGCGCGGCCTGGATCGCTTCGCCCGGCGTCACCCGCTCGCCGGCCAGATGCCGGTCTGCGGCGTACACGAGCGCGGCGTTGAAGAAGACGACCACGAAGGTGAGCACCAGATAGGCGCAGAACCCGAGCACCCATACGAGCGGCTTGGATGCCGTGTAGCCGTCGGTGCCGTTCCGGGCGATGAGGCCGATCGGCAACAGGAACGAGACCGCGATCACGACGGTCGAGACCATCGACAGCAAGGGCAGCAGTGTCAGCCGCGTGTCCTCGCGCAGCACCCGCCACGAGGCCTTCGCCAGCGCCAACGAATTCTCGAACCGTCCCATCGGACCTCCCGCAGAGTTACCGGCCTCAGGGTATCGGCACCGGGCCGTAGATTCCTTCGCGTGCCCGTCGTACGTGCGCCCGGTCGGGTGAACCTCATCGGCGACCACACCGACTATCAGGACGGGCTGTGCCTCCCGATGGCGATCGACCGCGAGGTCCGCGTGCGCTTCGACGCCCGGTCCGACGGTCGCGTGCGTGTGTGCTCGCGCGGGATCGAAGGCACGGTGGAGCTCCCGGCGGGCGGACACGTCGAACCGGGCGCCGTCTCTCCCGCGTGGGGACGCGCGGTCGCGGCGGCCCTCGTGGTGCTCGCCACGCGCGGCCGTGCACCCGTGGGCCTCGACGTCGAGGTCACTTCCGACGTCCCGGTCGGTTCCGGCCTGTCGTCGAGCGCCGCGTTCGCGGTCGCGGTCACGCTCGCGTGCGCGCACGTGGCCCGCATGCCGCTCGCCGGCATCGACCTTGCGCTCGCCGCTCGCGACGCCGAGCACGCCGCGACCGGTGTCCCCTGCGGGGTGATGGATCAGATCGCGTCGGTGTTCGGAGAAGCGGGCCATGCGTTGTTGCTCGACTGCCGCACGCTGGAGGTCACACCGATAGCGGTGCCCGAGGCCGTCGCAGTCGTGGTCGTGCACAGTGGCGTCCCGCGCCGGCTCGAAGAGAGTGCCTACGCGCAGCGGCGCGCGGCGTGCGAAGCGGCCGCGGCCCGGCTCGGCGTCGGGACGCTACGCGACGCGCGTCCCGAACAGGTGGCCGGCGACCCGATCGCGCGGCACGTAGTGTCCGAGAATGAACGCGTCCGCGCCTTCGCCGACGCCCTGCGACGCGGCAACGTCGAGGAATGCGGCGCGCTCATGCTCGAGAGCCACGCGTCGCTGCGCGACGACTTCGAGGTGTCGACCGTCGAGCTGGACGCTCTCGTCGAGCGCCTCGTCGAGGCCGGCGCGTACGGTGCCCGGCTGACGGGCGCCGGTTTCGGCGGGTGTGCCGTTGCGCTCTGCGACGCCGATCGCGCGATCGACGTCGCACGACGTACGAACGGCTGGATCGTGCATGCCGCGGGCGGCGCCGGCGTCACCCAATGAAAGGAGCCTCATGCCGAGCATCTTCAGTCGGATCATCGCGGGCGAGCTGCCGGGACGATTCGTATGGAAGGACGATCGCGCGGTGGCGTTCTTGTCGATTGCGCCGATGATGCCCGGCCACACGCTCGTCGTGCCGCGCGAAGAGGTGGACCACTGGATCGACCTCGAACCGTCGCTTGCCGCGCACCTGTTCACGGTCGCCCAGGCGATCGGTCGCGCCCAGCAGGACGAATGGCAACCGCGGCGCATCGGGATGCTGATCGTCGGTGAGGAGGTGCCGCACACACACCTCCATGTCGTGCCGATCAATCAACCCGATGAGCTCTCGTTCGCGCACGTCGATCCATCGCCCGACCCGGTGGTGCTGGACGACGCCGCGACGCGCCTCCGGGCCCGGCTGCGCGCCCAGGGCGCCGCGCACGTCAGCGACTGATCCGCGCCAGCCGCGTCATGGCCGCCGGCGTGCGGATGCCCCACCAGAACAGGTCGCGCCCGTCGATGATGTGGACGCGCCCGCGAGGGATCGCGCGCTCCACCTCCGGGATGTGTCGCGCGGCGAACGCGTAGGGCTCGTCGGGAAGCAACACGAGCTCGGGATCTCGCGCCGCCGCGTCGGCGAGCGTGACCTCGGGATAGCGCTCGTCCGACGCGCCGAAGACATTGTCGATGCCGATGCAGGCGAGCAGCGACGACCCGTAGGTGTCGACGTTCATCGTCATGTACGGACGACGCCAGGTGGCGACGAACGCGGAGACGCGGGCTTTCGCCTGTGCCCGCGCGCGCCAGGCGTCCCACTCGGCGAACGGCGCGGGCGCGGGCACACCCAGTGCGGCAGCCAGCGCCACCACCGCCGGACCCACGTCGGCGACCGATCGCGGCGACATCGCATGCAGCGCGATGCCCGCGGCTTGCAGTGCCTCGGCGTCGGCGATCCGATTCTCCTCGTCGTTCACCACGACGAGGTCCGGCCGCAGGTCGATGATCGCCGCGATGTCCGGGTTCTTCGTTCCCCCGATGGTCGGCACACCCGGAAGATCACAGAAGCGGGTGCAGGCCACCGGCGGGACGCCGAGCGCAGCGAGTGTCTCGGTCGCGCTCGGCACGAGCGAGATGACGCGCATCACCGGCGGCGCGCACATGGGTCGACTCCGCGCTCTGTTCCCTCCGGTCGCTGCGCTGTCGTCTCCCTCACATGCGTTCGAGGAGCTGGGCCTTCTTCGCGTCGAACTCGGCGGCGGAGATCACCCCTTTGTCGCGCAGCTCCGCGAGCTGCTGCAGCTGCGCCGGGATGCCGGCGCCGGGTGTCCCCGCCGTCGGCGGCGAGGTGACAGGGTTCGACCACGACGCCCGTTTCCTCGCGTAACCCTCCATCTGGCGGTACAGCTCCTGTTGCACACCGTCGGGATGCCAGACGTCCTCGAAGCGCGATTGCCCGTCCTTGCCCGCCGACTCGATCTCGAGGTCACCGGCACCGATCACGCGCTCGAGGATGTTCTGGTTGAAGTTGATGTTGTTGATGCGGTCCATCGGGATCTCGACGCCGCGCTTGGACAGCACGCCGGTCCGGTAGATGACCCGATCGGACGTCACGACGAAGTGCGTGAAGTTCCATTGGAGGTACTTGAGCGCGAGCCACACCGCCCACACCAGGCCGAGGATCCCCCAGACGACCATCAGCCACTTGCGGGTGTCGCCGGTGGTCTTGGCGAGGATCACGATCAGCGCGACGAACAGCGGGACGCCCGTCAGGATGTGTTTGGAGAAGAACCACCAGTGCGGGCGCAGGTCGAGCGCCAGATCCTCGCCCTCGTTGAGCAGCCTCTTCGGGTACGGCACCGAAATCGCTCCCTCGTCACGCGTGCGTGCCCGCGATGCTAGGCCGGGACCCGGGTCTAGGGCCGGACGTCGCCTGCGGAGAGCGGCCAGCCGTCGGCGTCGCCCTCGTCGGGGTCGAGGTCCACCGCGATGAGAAAGCCCCTGGCCCGTTCGGCGTACGGATAGCGGTCGACGAGCGCGTCGTGCGCTGGGCCGTGACTCGCGACGCGTAGGTGCGCGAGCTCGTGCACCAGCACGTAGTCGAGCGTCCAGGCCGGGTAGGCGGCGAGTCGGGACGACACGCGGATCGCACCGTCGTCCGGCGTGCAGGATCCCCACCGCTGACGCATGTTGTCGACCCAGCGAACGGTCTTCGGGCGGGGCAATCCGTACTGCTTGGCGAGCTTCCGGGCGCGTGCCGCGATGTCGATCGAGCCGGGATCGAGCCTTCGCCGCATGCGTTCGGCGAGCTCCTCCGCCGTGCGCTGCGCTTCGGCGAGCGACATCCAACGAGGGAACGACACTCGCAGACGGTCGCCGACGAGCACCGCCTCGACATGCTTGCGGCGGCGCGTCCCGCGCACGAACTCGATCTCCATTCCAAATTCATATCGCGTCCGAGAGACATGTTGAACAGCTGTTCGCGAAGACCTTGTGACAGTCGCGTTGCAGGAGGCGCTCGACTCCCCTTTCACCGCCGTTTTCTCTTGACGATCAAAGGGAGTGGTCGTAATGTCCGGAGGCCGGTTCGCCGATGCGTCGGACTCCGAGCGACATCCCACCCGGGGTGCGCACGGAACGGATGCACGAGCGTCCCGGACGCACGCCGGCTCTCGGGCCGGAGTGCGAACCGACGCAGTCGCTGTCGAGCGCTCGCAAGGGCTGCCCCTCAGCGGCACGTCGGAACGGAGGGTGCCCCGAGAAGATCAGAGCTGCGACGCAGCGAAGACTACTCGGGGCCTTTCCGCGTGCTCCCGTGAGATGGCGCACCCGTTCAGTACGGTCGCCGCGTGCGCGATCCGCTCCTCGACGACCTGGACCCGCAACAGCGGGCCGCCGTCGTCGCGCCGCATCCGCTGCTGGCGATCATCGCCCCGGCTGGATCAGGGAAGACGCGCGTGCTGACGCGCCGCGTCGCGTACCGCATACGCGAGCACGAAGCCGAGACCAAGCACGTCCTCGCGCTGACCTTCACCCGGAAGGCCGCCGCCGAGCTGACCCGCCGTTTGCGGCGGCTCGGCGTCGCCGGCTCGCTGACCGGCGGCACGTTCCACGCGGTGGCGCTCGCGCAACTGCGCCGGCAGGCGACTGAACGGGGATGGGAGCAGCCGCGGGTGCTCGACCGCAAGGGCCGTCTGCTGGGGCCACTGCTCGGCGGGCGCGGTCCGGCCGCCTCGGTCGCGGTCAACGACGTTGCCGCCGAGATCGAGTGGGCCAAGGCCCGTCTCATCAGTCCCGACGAGTTCGTCGATGCGGCGCGCGCGGAAGCCCGGCGCCTTCCCCGCCCGGGAGCCGAGCTGGCTGAGCTGTACGCCCGCTACGAGACGGAGAAGCGCAAGCGGCGTCTCCTCGACTTCGACGATGTATTGCATCGTTGTGCGGATGGCATCGCGCGTAACGACGAGTTCGCGGCGGGCCAGCGCTGGCGCTTCCGGCACTTCTTCGTCGACGAGTTCCAGGACGCCACGCCGTTGCAGGTCCGGTTGCTGCGCGCGTGGCTCGGCCACGGGCGCGACCTGTCGGTGGTCGGTGATCCTGCGCAGGCGATCTACGGCTTCGCGGGCGCGGACGCCTCACCGCTCGGCGAGTTCGCCCAGGTCTTCGGCGGCGAGACCATCGCGTTGGCGCACAACTACCGCAGCAGCCCGGCCGTGGTCGCGCTCGCCGAGGTTGCGCTCGGCGCGGCCGCGCACCCCGCTCGCCGGCCGCCGCGTGCGGTGCGCCCCGATGGAGACCGGCCGACGATCGTCGCCTACGACACCGCCGAGGACGAAGCGGCCGCGATCGCCGATCGCTGTTGGCGCTCGTTCACTGCCGGCGTGCCGTGGCAGGGCTTGGGGGTGCTGTTCCGCACGAACGCGCAGTCGTCGCTCTTCGAGGCGGCCTTCACACGGCGGGGTGTGCCGTTCCGCGTCGCGGACGGACAGCGCTTCGCAGCCCGTCCGGCCGTACGCGCGCTGATCGACCGTTTGCGCGAGTCCGAGCGCAGCGCGCCTACCCGCCGCTTTGCCGACCATCTCGCGGACCTCGCCACCGACGAAGACGACCCCGAAGAGGCACGCGCGCATCGCGACGCGCTCGTCGACCTGGCCCGTGAGTATCTCGCGTCCGTGGGAGGGTTCGGAAGTGTTGCCGGTTTCGTGGGCTGGCTCGATCTCTCGACGCGTGGCGAGGACGCGCACGGCACCGGGGTCGATCTCGCGACGTTCCACAAAGCGAAGGGACTCGAATGGTCCGTCGTGTTCGTCACCGGTCTCGAACGGGGACTCGTACCGGTCTCGTGGGCAACATCCGACGATGCGCTCCACGAAGAACGACGGCTCTTCCACGTGGCACTCAGTCGCGCGCAGGACGAGCTGCATTGTTCATGGGCTCGCGCGCGCTCGGTGGGCACGCGCCGTTCGGCACGGGATCCGTCTCCGTGGTTGGGAGCGCTCGAAGATGCGCTGCACCGAATCCCGGGCGCACCGCGGGAGCCCGCGCGCCACGTCGCCGAGCTGCGCAACACGCTCACGGCGGCATCGCCGGCCGAGCCGCGACCACGCACGGCGCGCCGCCACGTCCGTTGACGGTGGCCCGGCACGCGACGAGGATGAGAACGCGACCATGAAGCGGAGGTCATCAACATGAGCTCGACGCTCCCGCTCTTCCCCACCGACGACGGCTGGCCCTACCCCGACGTCACGGCCGCCGAGTTCGTCGCCGACGCACCCGACTTCGACGCGCTCGAGATGCTCGGCCCGCACGCGTTCGACGGGCTCACGTCGGAGGAGCGGGACGCGTTGTTCTCGCACTTCGGTTTGCGCGGCCGCGACCCGCTTCCGATGAAGCTGCTCGCACCCGCGCTCGGTTGCACACGCGCGGAAGCAGCAGCGCTGATCGGCAGCGCCGTCGACAAGATGCGCGTCCAACTCCTCCGCGAGTAGCGACCGGTCAGACTTCGATCTCGCTCTTGGTGCGTCCGTTGCTCGACCACCAATTGCCCGCGCCGCGGCCCAGGCGGAACTGTTCGGGCTTGTCGCCATCCGCAAGGATGCCGGTCTCCAACCACAGCCGCTTGAGGTGGCGGATCTTGCCCTCGTCGCGTCGGTCGACGTACGCGTCGCGCGCGTGCAGCACGTGATAGTTGTTCACGAACTGCATGTCGCCCGGCTGCATCGTCATCGAAAGGTGGAAGCTCGGGTCGGCGCACATCGCGTCGACGCGGTCCATGGCGGCTCGAGCAACCGGTGAGGGTCGGGGCGCGTCCTCGTGCCGCCTGGCCGCCTCGATGTACGGGCGGATGTAGCGAACGAACAACCGGTCACCTCGCCGGCTGAAGATGGGCATCGTGTACCAGGGCTTGCCGCCGGGTGCCTGCTCGCCCCGAAAGTCGTACGCGAACGGCGCGTACAACGCTTCCGCGAGCTCGGGTTCCGTGCGCACGAGCTCGTTGTGGACCGCGACCGCGTTCGCGACGAGGCTTGCACCACCGCTCGCGCCTGCGTTGAGACAGAACAACCCGACCAGGTCGGAGCCATCCGAATGGAACGGAAACGCGACGGCGCCGATCTCGTTCCCGCGACCATTGGGATCGTCGAGGGCTCGTCCTTGGTCGGTGACGTCGCCGAGTAGATGACCCTTGGCGTTCTGGGGCCACGGTCGGCCGAGGTGCATCCCGACACCCCAATAGATCATCGACGCGCGTTGCTTGCCGTATCTGTCCGCCGGCACCCCGCGGATGAGCACGACGCCGCGACCATTGATGAGCTCTGCGGCGACGCCCTGAAGTTCCCGGCCGAGTGTCGGCAGCGGGAACGACTCGCGCGTGACATCGAGGACGTCGTCGCACTCCGACTCGGCGAACTGCAGCGCGGCGTCGAGCTCGTCGAGGTGGGCGTCGGTCAGCTGGAAGACGTAACGCGCACCCAGGTCGTCACTGCGCCATTCGCAAGCCCCTTCGAGCGGAACCAGAGCAGTCATCGCACGCTTCCTCCCGCCGGCGCGGCCTGCGGGCCGCGAACGAGCCGCCCGGGCAGGGGCCCCGCCGGCTCGCCGTTCTCGTATGTGATCTCGCCCGCGACGATCGTCTTGACGTAACCGTCGGCTCGTTGCACGAACCGCTTGCCACCCGCAGGCAGGTCGTATCGGACCTCGGGCCGCCGGGCGACGAGACGATCGAGGTCGATCAGGTTCACATCGGCGCGGCAGCCGGGCGCAAGCACGCCCCGGTCCAGGAGGCCGACCGTCCGTGCGGTCGCCGACGTCTGCCGTTGCACGAGGAACGGCAGCGGGAGGCGACCGTGGTCGCGGTCCCGCCCCCACAGCGCGAGCAGCGTCGTCGGGAAGCTCGCGTCGCAGATGGTCCCGACGTGCGCGCCACCGTCGCCGAGCCCGACGACGGTGTGCGCCGCGGCCAGCATCTCGCCCGCCGCGTCGAGGTTCCCGTCGTCGTAGTTGAGGACCGGACGGTAGAGGAAGCCACGGCCGCCGTCTTTGCACATGATGTCGTACGCGAGCTCGAGTGGGTCGCATCGGTCGCGGCGCGCACGAGCGTCGATGCTCGACGACGGATCGGGTTCGTAGTCAGGTGGATCGCCGAGCTCGAACATGCGATCGAAACCGCCGAGGAGCCGGCCGCCCTCGCTCGTGCGCGCCGCCGCGTCGGCCGCGAGCACTTTGGCTTTGAATTCCGGGTCGGACATCACCGCGGCGCGTTGGACGAGCGGCAGCGCCGCGATGTCGCGGTACACGCGATTCGTGAGCAGCGGGTGCAACGTGCACTCGAGGCCGAGCAGCAACCCGACCGCGCGCGGTGCGACCTGTCCGCGCATCGTGACGCCGGCCGCGTTGGCGTCGGCGAGGAGCTCGAGCTGGCGGCGCCACGAATCGAGCCTGGTCTGAAGCAGCGTGAACGACAGGGGACGCCCCGACGCCTCCGCCATGCTGCGGAAGAGTGCGAACTCGGCATCGACGTCAACGAAATCGGAAACGGCTTGCAGGACGCCACGCCCGGTCGCGCCGATCGCGGTTGCGATACCGATGAGCTCGTCGGCTTCGGCGGTCAGCGTCGGCGTCAGCTCGCCCTTGCTGCTGCGGTGATTCAGCGTGCGTGACGTCGAGAATCCGAGCGCGCCTGCGTTGATCGCTTCGGCGGCGAGTTTCGACATCAGTGTGATGTCCTCGGCGGTTGCGGGTTCCCGTTGGGCACCGCGCTCGCCCATGACGTGCAGTCGCAGGGCCGCGTGCGGCACCTGGAGCGCGACGTCGACGTCGAAGGCGCGTCCGTCGAGCGCGTCCATGAACTCGGGAAGTGAGTGCCAATTCCACGCGAGGCCTTCGTGCAGTGCGACGCCGGGAATGTCCTCCACGCCCTCCATCAACTCGATCAACCGGTCGTGGTCGTCGGTGTGCACGGGCGCGAAGCCCACACCGCAGTTCCCCGCAACGACGGTCGTGACGCCGTGCCACGAGGACGGGATCATCCGTTCGTCCCACGTCGCCTGTCCGTCGTAGTGCGTGTGGATGTCGACGAACCCGGGTGTGACGAGCAGGCCGTCGGCCTCGATCGTGCGCGCGGCTCCGCCGTCGACCACGCCGACGCCGGAGATGACTCCTCCGTCGATCGCGATGTCAGCACGCTGCGCGGGTGCCCCGGTCCCGTCGATGACTTCCCCACCGCGGATGATCAGCTCGTGTTCGCTCACGATCGCGAGTCTAAAGAGGACTCCGCGGCGGTGCCTCCCGTGCGGTTCCAAAGGCGTTCGATGTGGGTGACGGCTCACTTAGGCTCGGCACGATGGCTGAAAGCGACACCTCCGACGTCGGCGCCGCGCTCGCCGAGACGCTCGAGTTCTTGACCGTTCGGCCCGACGGCGCACAGGACGAGCGGGCGGACGTATGGGTCGGTGACGCGCCCGGGTGGTTCGGCGACTACCTCTTTGGTGGATTCGTCATCGCACAAGCGATCATCGCGGCCACGCGGCGCGCCCCTCAGGGCCGCCGCCTCCATTCACTGCACGCATACTTCCTCCGACCGGTCGTCGCCGCGAAGAAGATCACGTATCACGTCCGAGGGCTGCGAGACGGACGTACGTTCACCACGCGTCGCCTGGATGCGAGACAGGACGGCAAGCCGGTCCTCGACATGTCGTACTCGTTCACCGAGGACACCGGCGGTTACGTATACGACCTGCCGGCTCGAGGCGACGTCCCTCCGCCAACCGAGCTCCCGTTCGAACGGGGACCCGGAGCCTGGATCGCAGCCGACGTTGGTCCGACACCCCCCGCCGCGGACGGCACACGCGAATCGACGCACCGCATGTGGTTTCGGATACCGGCCGAGCTCGCCGATGATCAACATCTGCACACCGCGCTGCTCGGCTTCGCGACCGACTGGACCGGTATCGGGGGTCGTCCGCGACACCTCGAAGGCGATACGCAAGGCATGGTGAGCCTGGACCACGCGGCATGGTTCCACCGTCCGGCGCGCGCCGACGACTGGTTGTTCTACGACGTGCATTCGCTCGTCAACGCCGGTGGACGCGGTCTCCTCCGCGGCGCGATGCGTGATCGCGAAGGGCGCATCGTCGTCTCAGCGGCGCAGGAGATGCGCCTCACACCCGTCGATCTTGCCTAACCGCCGCGCATGACCTACTCCACAAAAGCAGTGCTGGTTCGGCGCTTGTCAGTGCGTCAGCGATGCGGTCAGCGTACCCGTCACTGGGCCACCATTGACCTGGTTCGACTGCCACACGCCAGTAAAGCGCAGCCTGCCCGATGCGTGCTTGAAGCCGCGAGTTCCGTGAGTGACGACCAGTGTGTAGTCGAACCTCGGCGCGAGATCGTCACTCGCGGTTCCGTGCAACGTTCCGGTCAGGACCCCACTCGGGGCACGGAACGTAAAGATCCCGATCGCAACGAATCCGTTCTGACCGAAGTCGACGCACGTATCGAGCACCAACGACGCTGTCGGACCGTGCGTGATGTCTACGGTCGCGATGACCCGCTGGTGGACGAACGAGCACCGTGGTCCGAAGTCGAAGGGGGCTTGACCCGCGACCGACCCGTTCACCCGCGACGCAGCACTTGCGCCCGCGACGGATGTCGACACCGCGAGTGCGAGCGAAAGAATCGCCGATATGACCAGGAGTCGGCGCAGTCCCATCACGATGCGACTCGGGCGAATCTCGGCTCGGCCTGACGCGCCGTTCCCGTAGTCATTCATCCTCTCCCCCTGTTCCTACCGTGCCGCCCGCGAACGTTTGTGCGACTGTCAGGGCTTGCGTTCGCTCTTCGGTTTCTACTTGCCGTGCGAAAGCGTGAAGTTCGCGGTGCAATCGTGGCCGAACATGGCCAGGGTGGCAACCGGGTCGCATCGGCTGTCGTAATTCTCGGTGTAGGAAGCCTGGATCTTGTGGTCCGAGATGTGATCCACGTTGCGAACGTTGTCCCACTCCCCAAGCGCGAAAGCTCCGAGGCCGCTGACATGGCTGAAGACGCGCGTGTTGTCGCCGTTGGCTTGCTCGTAGTTGACGAAGACTTCGGCAAAGCCTGACGAGCACTCGGGGTCGCCTTCCGACTGGACATGCGCCGACAAACTCTCGTTCTGGTCGTCGTAGAGGAGGTCATACAAGACTGAGCAGGTATGGATTTCGCCTCCGTCGTCGGCGGTAGCGACGAAGCTGAAGTTGTTTGAGCTCTCTTCGGCGTGCGCAGCCGTTGCGCTCACACCGATGCCGACGAGTCCGGCGACCGGCGCGAGCGCGACCGCGACGTGCTTTCGAGAGATGTGGTGGTTCAACTTGTACCTCCTCGAAGTACTGGACGATGACTGACGCCTCGGAGCGAGAGCGGGCACCGACCTTCACGATGGGCTCGACGAGAGCGCAGGGCCGATGTCGCTCCGCAGATGGACTGCGAGCGCGGCGCCTACGGAGATCCGGTACCGGGCTCACCAACACCTCCCCGACTGAGCCCTTGACCGGTCGCGGGACCGTACCCCATGCGTTGACGAGACGCACGCGACAGCCCCGATGCCGGGTCGCGCCGGGAGGTGCGGTCCCGCGTGAATGTTGCCGGCCGCTTGCGCTCCCTTTATCTTTCAGGCGGGGACGCGGGAATCCGGAGGTCTCGCGGTGTTTCGGGCGGCCCTTTTGGCGTATGGACGCGGGAGTTGGTCCGGTCATGGTCGCGTTCTTGAGTGACGAATGGTTCCTCCAGGCGCTCGAGGGAGTGCGCGACGCTGGTTCCTATCGGTGCGGCGCGAACGCGCGACTCCAATATGAGGCCTTTTCGCCCAAGGGCTCGGTGCACTGGGGCGAAGTCATCGAGGACGGTCGGGTCGCGGCATGGGAAAAAGGCCCGCTTCAGGACGCGGACGTGGATATTCGTTGGAGCGTCGATGACGCCTACGCAATCCTCCGCGGCGACCGTGTCGGTGCGGCGGCGGCAGCGGCGACGACGATCGTCGAGCAGCGACCCGACGGTTTCTCAGTGGGAGTGTTGCCGCCGTGCAGCCTCGCAAAGGAGCCGGCGCTCGCGCGTCTTCGTCGCCTGCCGGGCGCTGATCTGACCCTGCATTGTCAGTTCCCCGCAGCACCCATTGGTGGGGAGCGTTGCTCGATGATGTTCGTCGACGGCCAGCTCGCACGAATGGTCGCGGGATGGGTCGGCGACGCCGATGTTGTGATCGAGTTTCCGTTCCGCCAGCTGATCTTGTTCTGGCGCGGAGAGATCACGTGGGCGGACGCCCTCCAGGAGGGCGCCATCCGGGGATCGATCGAACCGATGGTGTTCCTCGCCGGGATCATCGAGAGCACCCCGTATCGAAGGGCGGCGGCGCGTGCCACCTCGGGGCCCGCACCATTGGCCTTGGCGACGGTGGGTGAGCTGGTTGCCAATGTTGAGTACCGCACCGCGGTGACCGACCTGATGGCGAGGACGAGTCATGCACCCGAGCAATAGCGCGGCTCCGACACCACTCGACGCGAAGGGCGGCCTGCCACGCACGACTCGACTGCTCGAAGAGGAAGTGGACGTAGGACTGTGGACCAAAGGTGCACAGATCTGCGTCGTGATCGGCGACCAGACGCGTCAGGTCGCGATCGGAGATCGCGGCACCGGTGAGCCGATGATGACCGACACGATCTTCAAGATCTACTGCGCCATCAAGCCGGTGACTGCGATCGCGGTCGCGAAGCTCGTCGAGGCGGGCGCCCTCGACCTCGACCAACCCCTGCGTCACCTCCTTCCCCACTATCGGGTGCTGGCCGAGCGCGACATCACGCTTCGGCATGTGCTATCCCACACTGCGGGCCTGCACGTTCCTCCAACCGTCGAGCTGGAGCTCTTGCCCCCTGCGAAGCGTCAGACACGGTTGGAGAGCGCGGCGCCGCCCGACGATTGGCAGATCGGCTTCGATGCGGCGTACAGCGAGTACTTCGGATGGCATTTACTCGGCGAGGCCGTAGAAGTCATCAGCGACCAGCCACTGCGTCAACACCTCCGAGACTCAGTCCTCGATCCTCTCGGCCTGACCCACACGTGGATCGGCATGACTGCCGACGAGTACGACGCCAACTACGAACGCCTCGGTGTCAGCTGGGGACTGCACGGACACAAATCCAGCCCGATGCTTCTCGAACTCTCAGAGCGATGGTG
The DNA here is from genome assembly GCA_038238245.1 of Acidimicrobiia bacterium. GTDB lineage: Bacteria > Actinomycetota > Acidimicrobiia > IMCC26256 > PALSA-610 > DASQHW01. Next base: position 24,562 of record JBBRXX010000022.1, on the reverse strand, counting down.
TTGCGAGACGAACTGTGCAAGCGGTGGCTACACGACCGCCGAAGACTTCGCGCGGTTCTACGCTGCACTCGCGGCGCAACTCAACGACGGAGACAACGGAGCCTTGCCGTCACGCACAACCCTGGCCGAGTTCTGCTCGAGTGCCCGGCCCCGCACCTATGACCATGTCCTGCAACGAGAGTGTGAGTATGGCCTCGGCTTCATGGTCAACCTCTCCGAGCACTTCTACGGCAGCCACTGCTCCGAACGCGCGATGGGACACTCCGGCCTCGCGGGAAGCTCCTTCGCCTTCGCCGACCCCGCAAACGAAATGGGTGCCGCCGTGATCCTCAACGGCATCATCGACGGCCCCTCCTCCCTGCTCCGCCGTCAAAGGCTGACCGAAACGCTCTACGAGGATGTCGCCGCCATCGTCGAGTGACCCGAAGTACACCACCTCGTATGTCGATTTGCGCCGACGAGCCGACCTCGAACACTCCAGGCGTCGGGATACACGTCGACCGACGCGATGCCCATCTCGGCATCACCGTTGCCGACCATGCCGAGCACCGGGACCGATGTCGGCGGATGGTCAGTCATGGGTCAAGATCGCAACAACCTGCTCCGTGGTCGTGAGGTCTTCGAGGACGGCGTCGGCGTCGAGTGAGACGAGCTCGGACATCGGGATCTGGCCGGTCGCGACCAGGAGACATCGCACACCGGCGGCGCGAGCGCACGCGAAGTCTCCCGGCGTGTCACCGATCACCCATACCTCTTCGGGGCGGTAGTGCTCACCACGCAGTCGTTGCACGCGTTCGAGCGCGATCGGAACGAGTGCTCTGCGATCAGCGTGATCGGTGCCGTATGCGCCCACCTCGACATCGAAATAGGCAGTGAGACCGAACGCCGCGAGCTTGACGGCGGCGTTTCCCACCAGGTTTCCGGTCAGCAGTGTCTGGCGGACGCCCGCAATGGTGGCCAATCGAGTGAGCGCCTCGATCACTCCCCCGATCACTTCACCGCGCTCCCGTAAGTCCGCTTCGGCAATCGCGAGCAGACGTTCCGCTTCGGCCATCGCCGCAGGCAGAAGTCGCGTGATCTCATGCTCTGCGATCTCGGCGGCCCGGAAGATCTCGGCCAGGATCTCCGGATCCGTCTTGCCGTGCATCATCACCGATCCGCCGACAATCGACGGCCTGGCGGAGACGGTGGCCGCAGCCTGAGTGATCGCGTCCGAGCCGACACCACCGCCGCGGATCAACGTCCCGTCGATGTCCCAGAGCAGAAGCCGTCGCACAGCGCAATGCTGGCCCAATCGAGGCGGTGCGCACTCACTCGCCCCCATACGACTCGCCGAGGTTGCGTAACGCATTGGCAACGGAGGCGCGGAACGGCGGTTATGGCACCTTCGGTTTGTCGACTGTCAGCACCCGGCCGCGGACGGCGTCCGTCTTGCCCTTCACCTCGAAGTCAATATGTATAAGCGCGGGATATCTCTCGCCGACGTGGTCGTACACAGCTTCCGCCATCACGATCTCGCCCGCGGCTGCGCACCCTTGAAGGCGGGCGGCGGTGTTGACCACGTCCCCGACTGCCGTGAAGTCCTTGACCTCTCCCGCGCCGACGTTTCCGACACGAGCCATCCCGAAGTTGAGACCGATACCCACGGGCAGGCGCTCGTCGGCGGACGCGTGAAGTCGACGCACAATCTCTTCTGCGGCCACCACCATGACGTCGCATGTGCGCTCCCCAAGGGACGGGAACGCGGTGAGGAACAAACCCATCACTTCGTCGCCAACAAGTTTGTCGACGAGACCATCGGACTCGGTAATCACGGCGGTCGTCACCGCGTAGAAACGGTTCAAGGCGCGTTCCACGGCGCTCGGCGGCTGATGTTCACACCACGACGTAAACCCCCGCAGATCCGCGAAGAGGACGCCGACCTCCATGTCCGTGCCGCCGATCGGTGCCATTTCGAAACATCCCATACAGAAGTTTGGGTTCTTGCGCGACGGCCGTATGCGCAGCACTCGTCCGACACCCCCGAACGGCACGAGGCAGAACTTGCATCGGGGATCGGCAGGAAGTCGACGGTTGAGTCGACGGTAGCGAGAGATCAACCCAGTGGAACACTGATCGGCCAGGAAGTAATCGTCGCTTCGTGCTCGTCGTCGACCATCGACGGTCGGGCTCAGACGGTTGAAGAACCACGGAACGCCGACAAACAACCCGATGACGAGCAACAACACCACCGCGCCGACGACCGCGAGCACTCCCATCCGCTCAGTGTGCTCCGCCGAGATCGCCGTGGCCAGCGCCGAGCCGTCGACGACCACCCAGTCGCGATACCGGCGGCATTCGCGGAAGTCTCCGGGGCTGTCGGCAAACCAGGGAAGTCGAGATTCCGGACGCCGCGTTCACGCCGGCCGCCCTCTTGGAACAGTTCCAGCGAGTGCGCGCTCGACTCGGTGGCCCACCACACATCGAGACGCAAACGATCGCACCAACCGGCCCAAGCATCCTCTGACCGATCGAAGAACTCCCACCCGTACGCGGGTTGCCCGCGTTCAGGTGATCGTGCGCATTCGCAGAGGCCGCGCGACGAGTGCGGCAAGAGCGGCCGCGAGCACAGGAAGACCGACGACGAGGAATGCGACGATCGTCCATGGCATGATGAAGGGAATTGGCGTCTCGGGTTGCCGCTCCGTGTAGGCGTGCACACCTACGCGCACGAGCAGTGCGGTGATCGTGATCGTCGACAGGGTGATGATCAAGAAGAGGGCGCCGGCGCGCAGGGCGGTTGCGCCCCGTACCTGCGGCCCCGTTGCGCCGAGGCGTTCCAGCCGTTCGACTTCTTGGCGGCGGTCGAGCGTGTCGATGACGAGCGCGATGAACAGCGCGGCCAACGCTGCGGTCGCTGCCGCAGCCGCAAGCGACCATCGAGTCAACGCGTCGGTGGTCGCCCACGGCTGATTACGCAGCGAGTGATCGCCGCCGAAGGAGGCTTTTAGTGCATACGGCGAGGTTTGGCCCTTGGGACCGATCAGGGTTGCCTGCGCGTGCCGCGCGACCTCCCCGAGCCGCGCCAGGTCTGCGCTCGACAAGGCGCGAGGTGCGAGCACGAACACGCTCTCGACGAACGGTGGCCCGAGCGATGCAGCGTCGGCAAGCGAGATCTCGGAGTACGCCGCGCCCGCGAACGAGTAGCGCGGCAGCGGTCGGTTGTCGCGCGCACGACGCAGCAGCTCCTCGTACGGGGGCACACGCGTCGTCGCGCTCATGGTCATCATTCCCCAAGCGCCCTGAATCGTCTCGTACAGCGAGAAGGTCGGTTCCTGTCCATAGACCTCGCGCAATCGCGGATCCGCAACGATGTGCGGGTTCTCGCATTCGAGCGCGCAGCCAAGTTCGTCGACGCGATAGATGGGAATGATGCGCGCGCCGGGCACGGCACTGCGCGCCGCGCGCCGGACTGCGGGCGTGACCCCGATGCTCGGGCTGGAGGGCACGGGCCGGAAGTACAAGTACGATTCCAGCGGCAGCCCCGCCGACAGCAACGCGACATTCGGCGGTAGCACAGGCAGGCGCGCGAGGCGCGCATCGAGCTCACGCTCGGTTTCGGGCCGTGCGCCCACCGACGCGCCGAGGATCGACGTCCCCGCGACGAGCACGATCGCCACCGCGATGACGAGCCGAACCGTCATCGGCGTCTTCCGACGTTCGGCGATCGCGCTTAGAGGTGTAATGCGTCCGACGTGCGCCAGCGCCCGCACGATGCGCTCGGACGCGAGTCCGGACAGCAGCAGACTCGCAGTCGTGAGCAGCGCGACGACGCACAGTCCGGCGATGGAAAGACTGAACGAGTCGTCGATCCTCAGTGTTGCGACAATGAACGCGCCCGTGATCGCGCCGACCGCGAGCGCGACGCCGAGAACGACGCGTGTAGTCGCGCGCGTACGACGCAATCCTTTGGACTTGGCCTCGCGCCGTGTCGGCAGGCACGCGGCGATTGCGAGGACACCCAGCAGCGCGGGTAGATACAGCCATCGCCAGCGGATCTCGTCCGACCGCAGGACGACGGGAGCGAGTCCCAGGCACGCACCGACCAGCGCGCCGCCCCATCCGAGCATGACCGCTTCGACTGTCGCGGCCGACCAACTCAACAGTCGTGCCGTCCCCACCCGTTGCCACGCGCGTATCTGAGCAAGTCGTTCTGGTCGCGGCGAGCGGCGCGCGACCGCGAGCACCACGAAGGCGAACGGCATCACCGCAGCCGCGACCTCGTCCGACCACATCGCGAACATCGTGGCGACTGCGATCGAGGATGCGACGACGAGGCTGCGTACGCGTGAGGCATACACGAAGCGCACGCCCTCGCGCAGCGCAACGCCGAACCTGATCACGGCGATACTCGCATGCGATCGGCGTCGGCCCGGACCTGTGTGCCGTCGCGGAGAAAGACCACGTCGTCGGCAAAGCCGGCGAGTCGCGAGTCGTGTGTCGTCATCAGCACTGCCCGGCCGCCGTGGGCAAGGCTTGCGAGCAGCTCGACGATCGATCGGGCCGTCACGGTGTCGACTGCAGCCGTCGGCTCGTCGGCGACGATACACCGCCTTTCGCCGACGATCGCCCGGGCCAGCGCAACTCGTTGGCGCTGACCGCCGCTGAGTTGCGACGGACGGCGCGACGCGAGCTCCTCGACGCCGCACTGGGAAAGAGCCGCATGCGCGCGCTCGCGAGCGGCGCGTGGCCGGATGCCGTCAAGTCGCAAGGGCAGCGCGACGTTCTCGTGCGCGCTGAGCAGCGGGTCGAGCTCGTCATGCTGGAACACGACGCCGATGTAGCGGCGCCTTAGCCGCGCTCGGTGGGTCGCGCTCGCCCGAGCGATCTCACAATCGTCGAGCCAGACCTCACCTCGCGTCGGGCGTTCCACGGCAGCTGCAATCAACGCCAGTGTCGTCTTCCCCGAACCGCTCGGCCCCATGACGGCGAGCAACGTGCCGCTTGCGACCGCAAGGTCGATTCCCTCGAGCGCTGCAAGCGTGCCGGGCCCGTCAGGATATTCCTTCGTCACATTCCGCAACCGCAACATCAATTGCCTCCCGTCAGTTCGGCCTCGCAAAGGTCGAGCCAGCGCAGCTCCGCCTCGACGAACGCGAGCTCGGCTTCGAGTGCGAGCCGATCGAGCCTGGTTACTCCCTGCGCACGAACGTCCCGCCGTGTTGCTTGCACACGCCGAAGCAGCGCGGCGCGATGCACGTCGACGACAGCGAGCGGATCGACACGATTGGTCGAGAGGGCCAGCAGAACCTTGGCCGCAACATTCGAGCGGCCGCCGGCGCGCACGTCGTTCACGTCGAAGAGAAATTCGCGCACCTCATCGCGTCCCTCGCGAGTCACGCGATAGCGCACACGCCGTTCGTCATCCGCGACCTCGTCACGCTCGACCAACCCGTCGCGCTGAAGTCGCTCGAGCGTCTGGTAGATCTGCCCGACATTGACTGGCCCGTTGCGCGTGAGCCGCTCCCACTCCAACTTCAGCTGGTACCCGTGGGCGGGCGCCCGTGTCAGCAGGGCGAGAACGCCGTCACGCACCCGCATGGACGACCGCGCTGCTACTGCATGTCACACATGCATACTATGTATGTATAGCAAGAATTGCAAGTATCAATTGGATCCCGGCGGCGGGAGGAACGGGGGTGCCACGGTGAAGACGCCTGCTACCTGTCGGGCGAGTGGTGCTTCGTTCGCGGGTGCGAACATCACATGTTGTCGTGCGGTGTCGATGTCGCGTCGTAGGCGGTCGAGCGGTGCTCCTTCTCGGATTGACGCCGTGCCGACAACGCGGGCGGCGGTGTCAACTGCCTGGACTCCGGCAGCTACGGCGCCGATGTCGGCGAGTCCGATGAGCGCGGTCGCGTCGCGGGGCGGTGTGTCGCCATGCTGAGCGTGTGTCCATGACGCATCGAGCGCCTCGTGGAGCAGGAGCCGCGCCGACCGCAACTTGGTCTCGGCGCGCCCGTACTCCACTTGCACTACCGCGTCATCCGGCAATGGCGGGCGCAGTCCTGGCCGCCGTGGCTGCTGCGCCAGTTCGATCACGAGATCAAGCGCGGCCCGTCCGATCCCGAGCGCAACCGGTGCGCGGCACGCGCCGAGAACGTCGAAGGTCCGAAGGCGAAAGAGCGGATCATCCGACCACGAAGCGTCGAACAACCCGGCGATGCGATCGCACGACACCACCACGTCCGTCGCCACCGTGTCATGGCTGCCGGTGCCGCACATCCCGACGGTGTCCCAGTTCTCCACAATCTCGTACTGGTCACCGGCAAGGAATGCCAACTCAAACGGCGGCATCCCATCAGGCCCGAGGATCGGCTCGTCGTGATCGAAACGGATCACACCACAACCCATGACGCCACGCTGTTGGCAGTTGCTCGTGAAGGACCACCTTCCCGACACACGTGCCGTCTCGCCGTCGATCACGGCGCGGCCCGACGGCGCGAACGGACCACAACCCATTCGATCAAGATCTGAGAACAACTCGACCGCGGCCGAACGGGCGACGAGACCCGACAGATAGTTCGAGCCCATCCCGATACCGATGCACCACCCGGCCGAGGGGTCGGCACGCGCCACCGTCTCGATGACGGCCGCCATCGTTGCCGGGTGTGACGCGTGACCGCCCAACGCCGATGGGGCCATCAATCGTCCCAACCGCGATGCAATCATCGACTCGACGACCGGATCCGCCAGTCCTCGCAGCCGTTCACTCTCATCGGCGTGCATTCCTGCCACGTCCGCAACCTCACTCGCCGCGGCGAGCGCGCTCTCGCGATCCATCCGCACAGATTGATGCTCCCAGGCGCCGTCAAGCAAAGTTTCTTGTGGGAGACATGCGTAGAGCTCTCGTGCGACGTAACGCTTGAGGCAGCGTTGGGCCGCCGTTAGCAGAACTTCCCGCTCGGCGCCCGAAGCGACACCTCAATCTCGTAACTCATGTCGGCTCCGTCCTTGGTCGTGAACCGCTCTGCCGGATCGAGGATGAGAATCTCAGCTTCGCCGGTCCAATCTCCGAAGGTCTTCGCCAAAGAGGTGCGAACGACTAACTCGTCCGCTGGAGCGCAAGGTATTCATCGACCAAGACTCGAAGTCTCTCCAACGGAGTTCTCAGCCGAGCGCCGGGATCGGCAAACCATTCCGTGACATCGATCTCAAGACCATGATCGTCCCGCAGCACTGCTCGCGTATGGCCTGGCCCACCGAGCCAGCGGCGCGGTTCGCGCTCCACTTCAAGCTGGAGCGAGGAGCCGTCAGCGAAGAGGTGGCGACGATCCGCTGACCACACGACCACCCGGCCGTGTTTCATTGCGTCGAGAAGCTCGCCGACCTTGCCTCGGGCTTCCCGCCCCTGCACGCCATCTGGCCAAGGTTCGCTGCCATATTTCACGAGCGAAGGGTAGGCGACTCGGTGTTGGACCGCCTCCGCCACATCGGCGAGTCGGCCGAGTCGATCAAGGCGCACGGAGAGGGCTGCTCTCGAGCGCCGGTCACTCGCCGCAGCCGGCCCACAGACCGCGGCGGGCGGTGCGTGCGTCGAGCTCTGCTTGCATCAACGCGCGGCCGTGGGCACCGTTGGGCGGGATGATCAACAAGCGGGCATACCCGAGGCGCAACAGCTCGTCGTCGAAACGCTCGCCGTCGACGTAGACGTACGCGAGGAGGCGCCCGTACTTGTCACGCACCTCGCTATCGGTCTCGAGCGACACCTGCCGGCCAGCGAGACGCGCATGCGTGTACGCGCTCGCTTCCGGTCCGTAGCACTGCACCGGCTTCCGGCGATCCTTCGTCTCCGGCGTGTCCGCGCCGAGGATGCGCACTCGCTCGACGCGCCCGTCGTCGATGCGCACGTCGATCGTGTCGCCGTCGATCGTGGCGACCACGGATGCGTCGAATCTCGCCGCGGCACGACCGCCCGACCACCAGCCCCACGCGGCGCTCCCGAGCAGGGCGATGGCGAGCACCGCGCACGCGGCCCGGGAACGGGCCATGCGCGCAACGTATCAGCCGCGTGTGACAGCTCTACCGAGGCAAGAAGTCGATCAGCAGCGAGCTGACCTTGTCGGGCGCTTCCCATTGCATCCAGTGCCCCGGCCCTTCGATGCGCTCGTAGCGGAACGTGTTCCCCACGAACTTTCCGGAGCCGCTCATCTGCTCCTCGAGCAACGCAAAGTCACCCGTGCTCCAGATGCCCATCGTGGGGGCCTGGATCGGCGGGAGCTCGAGCGGCGGACCGGTGAGTGCTTCCGGGGTGATCGACGCGCGGTAGTAGTTCAAGCCCGGGGTGAGCGAGCCGTTGCGCTCGAGATCAGCGATCACCGCATCGGCGTCGGGATGATGCGACCACTCGCGGAAGTTCGCCCAGTTGTCCTTCGTGAGCCAGTCCTCCGCGACCCCCACGAACTGGAACAGCAGCATGTACCACGACTTCTCCCGCTGCTCCATGCTCATGTTCGCGAACGCGGTGGGGTGGCCGACCGACATCGGCACCAGATGATCCACGCGGTCGGGCGCGAACGCAGCGGTTGCCCACACTGTTGCCGAGCCCCAGTCGTGACCGACGAGGTGCGCACGCTCGATGCCGAGATGATCCAGGATCCCGACGATGTCGATCGCGAGCATCGGGATCGAATACGCGTCCAACTCGTCGGGCTTGGTGCTCTCGCCGTAGCCGCGCATGTCGGGCACAATCACCTTGAAGCCGGCATCGCGCAGCGTCGGCACCATCTTCGACCACAAGCGCTTGGTGTCGGGGAAGCCGTGCACCAGCACGACCGGCCGGCCCTCGCCTTCGACCTGCACGTCGAGCGTCACACCATTGGTGTCGATCTTCATGATTGGCCCCCGTCGTTACGCGGCAACGATCGCAAGAAGCTCCTCGCGACTCGGCGCCGGGATCTCGGCCTGCGCGGCCCGCCAGCCTGAGCCGAGCTCGACCACCTTCTCGAAGACGCCCGGTGCCGCGAGCGCATCATCCGGCAACGCGAGCACCCCGGCGACCCGCAGGAAGGCGCGGAGGACGTCGGGGTCCTGCGGCGCGGCATGCTGCAGCGCCTGGATGATCTCGAACTCGGGATCGCCGGGGTCGTACTCCTTGCCCTCGATCCCTGCGTCGATCTCGGCCAGGCGGTGCCGGTCGAACGAGAGGGTCGCGCGGTAGTACGGCTCGACCGTCTGGTGGGTCACGTCGTGCCAGCCGGCTGCGAGCCCGATCCGGTCGTCGAGGGAGGTGTCACGCAGGAGATCGCGCAAGGCAACCGCGTGCATGAAGCCGATCGAGCAACCGCGTCCGAGCGACGGGTTCGTGCACGCCCACGAGTCGGCGACCGCGAGGACACCGGTGGCAACCGGCGTGCCGTCGACGACGAACGCGCGATGGCGGTCGGCGATCTTCGCCATGATCGCGACCTCGCCACCGTCGACCGGCTCGGCGTCGACCCAGTGTGCGACGAGCGGATACGAGCGCCACGTGCGCATCCACGTGTCGACGTCTTTCAACGGCCGGAGCGCGGCGTCCTTCGCGCTCGTGATGATGCCGAGACCCCACGTGCCGTTGTCGCACGGCAAGGTGAGCGTCGACACGGTGCCCCACGGCGTGAGAAGCCCGCACATCGCCGGCGGCATCGCACCATCAGCGCTGCGGAAGTGACGGCCGTAGTACATGAAGCCGCTGTCCTCGAGCTCTTCCTCGGGCGGGCGCGCGCCGATCTCCGACAGCAGCGACGGCAACGAAGAGCGGCGTCCCGTTGCGTCGATCACAAGGTCCGCGGCAACGTCCTCGCCCCCGTCCGTCCGCACGCCGACGACGTGCGGCACGCCGTCGGCGGTGGTCTCACCGGTACGAAGTGCGGCAACCGCCACACCGCGCCGAATCTGCAACCGTTCGGTTGCCTGCGCGGCACGCACGAGCGCGGACTCGGCGACCGGACGCCGAGCCGTCAGCGCGTCGAACTGTTCGTCACCCGGCCGCATCCCGCCCGTGATCTCGGCGGGGATCTCGGCGAACGCGTTGTAGCGGATCGCCCCGGCCTTCTCGAACTCGCGCGCCGCGTCGGGCAGCTCGGCTTCGAGCAACGCACGGAACCGCGGGAGGAACATGTGGATCATGCGGAACTGGTTCACGCCGCGTCGTTCCCAGTGCTCCCACGCGTCGTCGGCGTCCCCGGGGGGTGGCGCGGGATCGCGTTCCAAGACCGTGACGTCGTGGCCGTCGCGCGCGAGCAACATCGCGCTCGTGAGTCCACCGACACCGGCGCCGATCACAATGATGCGAGCCATGGTCCGTTCTCCTCCCGAGGGCCGAAAGCGACCCTATCGTGCAGGGCACCGTGCAGGGCATTCGTCGATCGACGGCGCCTGGATCAATTTCCGCACGCACCACGACTAGGGTGAGCCCGTCATGCGTGCATGGCGCGTGGTGCGCGTCCTTCTCCCCTTGGTGATCGTGCTGGTCGTCGTCGCGGGTCTCGTGGCGGTGTTGACCGCCCGACCCGACCAACAGGACGCGAAGCGCAACGTGGAACGCGCCTGGGCGCCCCTGTCGAACGACCTGACGCACCGTTACCTGCTGCTCACCGCCGCCGACCAGAGGGTGCTCGACCTCTCGGGTCCGGTTCGCGAGCTCGCGGACGACGTGCGCACCGCCCTCGACCGTTGGCAGGCCGCCGCGTCCCGAAGGAACGTCGAGACGCAGGTGCGCGCCGCCAACACCCTCGAAGCCGTCGGGCGGCGACTGGTCGCTGCCGCAAGTGTTTCGAATCGTGTGAAGGCGGACGCCGACACGAGGAAGGCCGTCGACACGTTCGCGGGCGACTCGATGTCCGGCGACCGCGTGAAAGCCTTCAACGACGCCGTTCGGAAGTACGCACGAGAGCGGCGCGGTCCAGTACGCAGCGTTGTCGCGTCGGTGCTGGGCAACCACGACATCCCGGCGTTCGAGCCCGCGCCGGCGTAGCTGTCACACCCCACGGTTACGGTCGACACCATGATCGTCGGCATCGTGGTGGGCGTGTGTGTAGGTGTGTTGCTGTCCGGCGCGTCCATCGTCGTCGTCACCCGGTGGCTGCAGCGGGAGCGCGTTCCCGGGCCCGATCCGGGCGACGTCCTCACGTCGGTGCTCGACCATCAACTCGCGTCGATGACCGACGAGCTGGGCAAGGTCGGCGACCTCGTGCGCAGTCTCGAGCGCGACCGCCATCACGCGTTCGGAGAGCTCAGCAATGAGCTGCGCCGCCAGCACGAGGGCCTGAACACCCTCAACGAGCACACCCATCAATTGCGCGAGGTGCTCTCGAGCTCACAGGCGCGCGGCCAGTGGGGTGAGCGGATGGCAGAGGACGTGTTGCGGCTCGCGGGCTTTCTCGAAGGCGTCAACTACCGCAAGCAGGCGTCGCTGCCGGGCAGTGGACGTCCGGACTACACGTTCTTGATGCCGAACGGGCTGCTGCTCCACATGGACGTGAAGTTCCCGCTCGACAATTACGCGCGCTACCTCGAAGCCGGGAACGACATCGAACGGGTGGCGCGACGCGACCAGTTCTTGCGCGATGTACGAGATCGGGTGAAGGAGCTGACCGCGCGGGGCTATCTCGACGCGACCGACGAGACCGTCGACTGCCTGCTGCTCTTCATCCCGAACGAATCGGTGTATGCGTTCGTGCAGGAGCACGATCGCGGGATCCTCGACGACGCGCTGCGCAACAAGGTGGTGCTGTGCTCGCCGCTCACGCTCTACGCGGTGCTCGCGGTGGTCCGCCAGGCCGTCGACAACTTCTGCCTGGAGCGCACGTCGAACGAGATCCTCTCCTTGCTCAGTGAGTTCTCCCGGCAGTGGGAGAAGTACGCGATGCAGCTCGAGAGGGTGCAGCAGCGCTTCGAAGGTGTCTCCAAGGAGTACGCGGCGCTGATGACGACCCGGCATCGCGCGCTGCAGCGCCCGCTCGACAAGATCGAGTCCTTGCGGCAAGGCGAACGCTCGCGGGACGGCCATCCCGAGGCCACGATCTCGCCGTTTGCGCTGGACGCGTAGCCTGCGCACCGTGACCCATGTCGCGGTGTTGGGCGGTGGACAGCTCGGGCGGATGCTCGGGCTGGCCGGCATCCCGCTCGGTTGTTCGTTCACGTTTCTCGACCCCGTCGAGGGCGCGCCCGCGAGCGCGGTCGGCGAGCTGGTGGTCGGCGCCCTCGACGACATGGGCGCGGCCGAACGCGCCGCCAAGGGCGCGGCCGTCGTCACCTACGAGTGGGAGGGTGTGCCCGCGGACACGGCGCGCGCCCTGGAACCGATGGCACCGGTGCGGCCCGGCCCCCGTGCGCTCGTCGTCTCGCAGGATCGTCTCGTCGAAAAGGAGATGCTGCGGGCGCTCGGCATCGCCACCGCGCGCTTCCGACCGGTCGACGACCTCGAGGGTCTGCGCGCCGCGGTCGCCGCGCTCGGGTTGCCCGGCGTACTGAAGACACGCCGCGGCGGCTATGACGGCAAGGGGCAGGCCGTGCTCAGAGAGGCGACCGATGTGGACGCCGCGTGGGCCCGGCTCGGTGGCGTGCCGCTGCTCCTCGAAGCGTTCGTGCCCTTCGACCGCGAGCTGTCGATCGTCGGCGTGCGCGCCCGGAACGGAGAGGTCCGCTGCTGGCCGGCGGTCCAGAACGAGCACCGCGACGGCATCCTGCGCGTGACCCGCGCGCCCGCAACGGGACTCGACGATGCGCTGCAGGCGCGAGCCGAGGCCTGCATCCGGCCGTTGCTCGATGATCTCGCCTACGTCGGCGTCGCGTGCGTCGAGTTGTTCGACGTCGCCGGCGAGCTCCTTGCCAACGAGATCGCGCCGCGCGTCCACAACTCCGGACACTGGACGATCGAGGGCGCCGAGACGAGCCAGTTCGAGAACCACATCCGGGCGGTCGTCGACATGCCATTGGGGTCGACGGCGCTACGCGGCCCGGCGGCCATGGTCAACTGCATCGGCACGATGCCCGAGATCGACGCGGTGCTGCGCGTGCCCGGCGCGCACTTGCACGACTACGGCAAGGAACCGCGCCCGGGACGCAAGGTCGGCCACGTCACGGTGACCGCACCGGATGCGCGCACCCTCGAAGAACGGCTCGCGCAACTCCCGTCAGGCGATGGCTCCGGCCTCGCGTAGCTTCGTCACGTCACTGTCACCCAGACCCCAGTCGCGCAGCGCCTCGTCGGTGTGCTGGCCGGGCCACGGCGCCGACCGTTGCACCTCGGGCTCGGTGCGCGAAAACCGCGGTGCGGGTGCAGGCTGTTGCACGCCATCGCGCTCGATGATCGTCCGGCGCGCCTTGATGTGCTCGTCGTCGACGGCCTCGCTCATCGTCAGCACCGGGGCGTAGCACGCGTCGCTGCCGCGCAGGATCTCGTCCCACTCGTCGCGGGTCTTGGTCTTGAACAGCGTGGTGAAGCGCTCGCGCAACGTTTCCCAGCCCGCGCGGTCCATCTGGCCGGGCAACCCTTCATCGGCCAGGCCGAGCCGCTGCATCAGCTCGGCGTAGAACTGCGGCTCGAGTGAGCCCAGCGCGACGAACTTGCCGTCGGACGTCTCGTATGTGTCGTAGAACGGTGCACCGGTGTCGAGGAAGTTCACGCCGAGCACTTCGTCCCAGGCGCCGATCTTCTTCAGACCCCACATCATCGACATGAGGATCGCACTGCCGTCGACCATCGCGACGTCGATCACCTGGCCCTTCCCCGACGCGCGCGCTTCGAGGATCCCGCACACCACGCCGAAGGCCATGAACATCCCGCCACCGCCGAAGTCGCCGACGAGATTGATCGGTGGAGTGGGTTTCCCGCCGGCCCGGCCGAAGTGCGCGAGCGCGCCTGCGAGACCGATGTAGTTGATGTCGTGTCCCGCGGCTTGCGCCATCGGGCCGTCCTGCCCCCAACCGGTCATGCGGCCGTAGACGAGCTTCGGGTTGCGGGCCAGGCACACGTCGGGCCCGAGCCCGAGCCGCTCGGTCACGCCGGGGCGAAAGCCCTCGAACAATGCGTCGGCCTGCTCGACGAGGCGCAGCACCAGCTCGACGCCTTCGGGATTCTTGAGGTCGACGCCGATCGATCGCCGGCCCCGGTACAGCGGTTCGAGGTTGGGCTTGTCGAAGGTCGCCGGGTTCACCTGTTGCGCGCGATCGACGCGCACGATGTCGGCGCCCATGTCGGACAGCAGCATGCCGGCGAACGGACCCGGTCCGATGCCTGCGAGCTCGACGATCTTCACACCCGAAAGCGGTCCCATGGAACGGTCAACCTACGCGGGAGGATCCCGCCCCCGCACACCGACGCGTCAGAAGTTCAGCTTCAGGCCCGGTCGCGGCCACGGCATCGAGACCAGACGACCTGTCCCCGAGCACGTGACGTACGCGGTGCGCAGATCGTCGCCGCCGAACGTCACGTTCGTCGTCAGTGGGTCACCGGTGATTGCCTGGTCCAGCACCTCGCCGGCGGGCGAGATCACGGTCAACGCGCCGGTGACGAGCGTGGCCACCACGACGTTTCCATCGCTGTCCATACCGAGCGAGTCGAACAGTTGCATTCCGGGCAACCCGCAAAGGAGTGCGCCGGCCGCGTGTCCGGCGTTGGTCTCGACCTCCCCCGGCCCGGTCACGTTCCACGCGTACACGCGGCCGGTGTGGGTTTCCGCGGCATACAACCGCGCCCCGTCGGGCGACAGGCCGATGCCGTTCGGGGATTCACTCGGGAAGATCACTTCGCGGATCGAGCTGCCGTCCGGCTGCGCGTAGTAGATCGCGCCGAGATGTTGCACCCGGCCTTGCCGGCGCGCGTGGTCGGTGAACCACATTCCGCCGTGCGCGTCGAAGACGAGGTCGTTCGGGCCGATGAGCTTGTGGCCGTCGCACTCGGTGTACAGCACCTTGACGTCGCCGCTGTCGAGATCGACGCGTTCGATGCGGCCACCCGTGTGGTCGGACGGCAGTTCGGTGTCGGGGACGGTGATGGCACCGAAGTTCCGGAACGTCCAGCCGCCGCTGTTGCAGATGTACAGCGCGCCGTCCGGACCGATCGCGGCACCGTTGGGACTCCCGCCCGGCGTGGCGACCGTCTCCTTCTTGCCGTCGGGATGCACGCGGGTGATGCACCCGCCCATCAGCTCGACGACGAGCACGGTGCCGTCCGGCATCGCAACCGGACCTTCGGGGAATTGCAGACCGTCGGTGATCTCGGTGATCTCAGGAGTGCTCATGGTTGCGGAGCGTTCCACCGGAGTTGACCGCGGGTCAAGGATGCGCTCCGATGCACCCATGAGGATCCGCATGGAGCCGCAGGACGAGTACATGCACGCGTTGGAGACCGCGACGAACTTCAACGAGTCCATGTACTTCAACGTGTACGACCCGAGCGAGCGCGTAGGCGGCTTCCTGCGCCTCGGGAACCGCGCCAACGAGGGCTATGCGGAGCTGACGACGTGCTTGTACCTGCCGGACGGCCGCGTCGCGTTCATGTTCAACCGACCGAAGATCTCCGACAATGAGGCGTTCGATGCGGGCGGCACGCGCTTCGAGGTGATCACACCGTTCGAAGAGCTCCGCACGACCTACGACGGGAAGGCGGCGCTGCTCACCGAGCCGCTGCAGATGGCCAACCCGCGCCAGGCGTTCACCGAGAACCCCTGGGTCGACGCGCACGTCGATCTCACGCACCGGGGCGTGTCACCGATGTACGGCGGCGAGCCGGTGAACGACGACGGCTCGCCGTTGACCAAGGACTACTCGGGCGGGTTCGCGCGTGGCCACTACGAACAGCACATGGCGGTGACCGGAACGATCCGGGTCGGCGACGAAGAATGGCCGGTGAACGGTTTCGGCCTGCGTGATCACTCCTGGGGCCCGCGCTACTGGCAGGCGCCCTGGTGGTATCGGTGGCTCACCGCGAACTTCGGCAATGATTTCGGCTTCGTGGTGTCGATCATCGCGTCACGCGACGGCGGGCGCCGCTACGGCGGCATGGTGTTGCACGACGGCACGTACGACCACATCACCGCCGCGACGATCGAGACCGACTGGGACGGCGACGACCAATACCACCGGGAACTGCGTGCGACCGCCACGACCGCAAACGACACATACAAGATCACGGGCCGCGTCCTGAACCTCATCCCGCTGCGGAACCGGCGCGAGACCCCGGAAGGCGAACAGCTCGTCACGCGCATCTCGGAGGGCATGACCGAGTGGTCGTGCGAAGGCCGGACGGGCTACGGACTCTCGGAGTACCTCGACCAGATCGTCGACGGGCACCCGGTCGGCGCCGCCGAGGAACGCTGAACGAGATCTAGAGCAGCAGCGCGCGGCGCGCGCTGGCCGCGGTGCCCGCGCCCTGGCGATACTCGACGAGCTGCGCGACCGACACCATCGCGATCCGATGCTCTTCGGCGAACATCGAGAGATACGGGAACCGCGCCGGTGAGCCGTCGTCGTGCAACACCTCGCAGATCACCGCGACGGGCGCGCACCCCGCGAGCCGGGCCAGGTCGACCGCCGCTTCGGTGTGGCCGCGCCGCTCGAGCACGCCCCCATCACGCGCGCGGAGGGGGAACACGTGGCCGGGGCGCACGAAGTCCTCGGGACGAGAATCACCGGCGAGCACTTGCCGGATCGTGAGCGCACGGTCCTGCGCGCCGATGCCGCTGCCGGCGTCACGGTGGTCGATTGTCACGGTGAACGCGGTGTCGCAGCCGGCGTGACCGGCGGGAACCATCGGGCCGATCTCGAGCTCGCGAAGTCGTTCTGCGTCGCACGGCATGCAGACGAGGCCGCGTGCCCAGCGCAGCATGAAGTTGATCGCCTCGGGTGTCACCCATTCGGCCGCGAGGGTGAGGTCGCCCTCGTTCTCGCGGTCTTCGTCGTCTACGACGAGAACCATTTCGCCTCGCCGGATACGACGCAGGGCGTCGTCGATGAACGTCAAGGACACCGTCACCGTCCTTCGTTGATGAGCTGGGGAAGATGGGGCCGCAGATCGACCCGGCCCGGGATCGTCGCGACCATGCGACACCCGTGGGGTTCGTTGCGCTCGACGTGGATCTCGCCGCCGTGCAGCTCCACGATCCAACGGGCGATCGCGAGTCCGAGGCCGGCGCCGCCGGCACTCGAGGAACGCGCGGTGTCCGACCGGTAGAAACGCTCGAACACGCGCGCCGCCTCTTGATCCGCGATGCCGGGGCCCTCGTCGACAACTTCGAGTCGTGCACCGCCGGAGGCCGCGACCACGCGCACGAGCACGGTGCCTTGCGGCGGGGAGTGTCGCACCGCGTTCTCGACGAGGTTGGCGACGACCTGGTGCAGGCGCTCGGCATCGGCTTCGAGCCCGAAGCCGTGCGGGACCGCTTCGATCTCGAACCGCACCGCGTCGGTCTGCAGCCGTGACTCGCGGATCGCGTGCTCGAGCATCGGTTCGACCTCGAAGAGCCGACGGTCGAGCGGGAGCGTGCCCGACTCCAGGCGGGACAGGTCGAGCAGCTGTTGCACCAGCCGTCCGAGCCGTTCGACCTGGGCGAGCATCGTCCGCAGGGTCTCGGGGTCGGGCGGGGCGACACCGTCGACGAGGTTCTCGAGCACGGCCTGGAGCGCGGTGATCGGGGTGCGGAGCTCGTGGCTGACGTTCGCGACGAGATCCCGGCGCAAGCGATCCGTCTCGGCGAGCTCGGCGGCCATCTGGTTGAACGAGCGGGCAAGGGTGCCGATCTCGTCGTGCGAAGTGTCGGTGACGCGTGTGGAGAAGTCCCCGCGCGCCATTGCCTCGGTGGCGTCGACCATCTCGCGCACCGGGTGGGTCAAGCCGCGTGCGAGCACCCACACCACGCTCAACGCGACGAGCCCCGCGAGCACACCGGCGACCGATGGCCACAACCTGATGTGCACGCCGATGTAGAACACGACAACGGTGACCGCGACCGCGGCGAGGATGACCACGCTCAGCTTGAGCTTGAGCGTCGGCAGCGGATCGAGCGGACGTTCGGGCGGGTGCGGGCGCTTCAGCTCCATACGGGCGCCTCCTCGACCGCGTATCCGACGCCGTGCACGGTGCGGATGAGGTCGGCGCCGAGCTTGCGCCGGATCGAGCGGATGTGGGAATCGACGGTGCGCGCGCCCGACGGCACGTCGTAGCCCCACACCTGTGCGAGCAGCTCTTCGCGCGTCGCGACGCGACCGGGCCGCGCCGCGAGATAGTGCAGGAGATCGAACTCCGTCGGTGTGAGGTGCACCGGCTCACCGTCTTGTCGCACGCGTCGCGACTCGAGGTCGAGCTCGATCGGACCGATGCGGACGGGTGCCAGATCGGTTTCGGCCGCGTTGCGGTCGACGCGCCGGAGCAACGCATGCACACGCGCGATCAGCTCGCGCATGCTGAACGGCTTCGTCATGTAGTCGTCGGCACCGACGGCCAATCCGACGAGGAGATCCGCCTCGCTGTCGCGAGCGGTCAGCATCAGGATCGGAACCGCGCGGTCGTGCTGGACGCGCTTGCACACCTCGATGCCGTCGAGGCCGGGCAGCATGAGATCGAGGACGACGAGGTCGGGTCGGGCGCGTTCGCAGAGCTCGACGCCGCTGGGCCCGTCGCTCGCGACCTCGACGTCGTATCCCTCGCTTCGCAGGCGGGCGGCGACGGCTTGGGCGATCGACGACTCGTCCTCGATCACCACCACCGTGCGCGCCGACCCTTCTCGCGCGCGGGGTGCCAGGGACGTCACACCCTGAGCCTACGGAAGCAACGTGTACGAGTCCGCATGGGCCTGTGGAGAAATCGTGGAGATAGGAGACGACAGCGCAGCGACCGGAGGGGAGCGGAGCGTGGAGTCGACCCATGAAGATGGAGATAACCCTGAATTACATTCCCCTCGTGACACGTGGAGCGCCCGATCCTGTTGCGCTGGCGCGTGTGGTGGCGCCGGCCTGCGGGCCGGGAGCAGTCATTGGGCTACGCCGTCTCTCCGGTGGTGCATCGCGCGAGACATGGACGTTCGAGCTGGTCGCACCCGACGGCGAGCGCCATGGACTCGTGCTGCGGCGAGATCCCGGGAGCCACACCGGGTGGTCGGAGCGAGAAACCGAGTACTCGCTGCTCGAGGCGACGGCCGCGGCCGGCGTGCCCGTCCCGCGCGTACGCGTCCTGCTCGGGCCCGACGACGACCTCGGACACGGATTCGTGATGGATCGTGTCGACGGTGAGACGATCCCCCGCCGCATCCTGCGCGACGACATCTACGCGGGCGCGCGACCGCTGCTGGCATCGCAGTGCGGCGACATCGCGGCACGCATTCACGCGACTGACGCGGCGACCCTTCCGGAGTTGCCGGTACAGAGTGCCGCGTTCCAGATCGCGCAATACCGCGACAACCTCGACGGGTTCGGCGAACCGCATCCCGCGTTCGAGCTCGGATTGCGGTGGCTCGCCGACCACGCGCCGCCCGAGGGCGCGAGACCCACACTCGTACACGGCGACTTCCGCAACGGCAACCTCATCATTGGGCCCGACGGCGTGCGCGCCGTACTCGATTGGGAGCTCGCGCATCTCGGTGACCCGGCCGAGGACCTCGGGTGGCTGTGTGTGAAGTCGTGGCGCTTCGGCGTGGTCGACAAGCTCGTCGGCGGCTTCGGCGATGTCGCGCAACTCCTCGACGCGTACGAGCGCGCGGGTGGCCGGCGAATCGACGAAGACACGCTGCGATGGTGGGTCGCGCTCGGCACGCTCAAGTGGGGCGTGATCTGCATCGCGCAGGCGTTCACCCATCTCACCGGCGTGCTGCGCTCCGTCGAGCTCGCCACGCTCGGCCGGCGCGTCGCCGAGATGGAGTGGGATCTGCTCGACATCCTCGACGGCGGCTGGTGAGACCGGCACGCGCCGTCGCTCACCTGCCGAGTGCTGCCCTCACCGTCTCCACATCGGGGGTCGTGAGCTCGACGTTGTCGAAGCGGTCGCTTGCCCGGAGGAAGGTCTCGTGCACCTCGAGCGCAAGGATCGATAACTGTGTCGCGTTCGGCAGCGATCCCCCGGGGAAGCACTCGGGATGCGCCCGCAGGTACGCCGCGGCCGCCCGCACCGCGGCGTGCTGCAGTGCGTCCCGCTCGGTGGGGTAGCTGAAGTTCCAACGGCGCACCCGCGCGGTGAGCAACGCCTTTCCGTCCTCGTCCGGCGCGACCCCGGCCGCCGCGAACACGCGGCAGTCGAAGTTGCGACACGTGCGCGGACGATCCTCGTAGATGGAGCACCGTTCCTCGACGAGCATCGGGCAATGACCGTGTTCGTCGTACCCGAGCACGACGTGTCCCTCGGGAAGTCCGGGCGCCGGGAACTGGAGCTCGAGCGGCACTCGGCGAAGGGTGTCCGTCTCGTCGGGTGCGATGTGGACGAAGTACGACGAGCGGCAGCACGCGGTGCACCCGCCGCAGGGGACCTCGGCGTCCTCGTCGCTCACCTGCGCGCGTCGCGTGCGCGCGGCCCACGACGAGAACGAGCCGGCGGGCAGATCCTGACCCGCGGTCATGGCCACGCCGACGATGCTCTTGCCGCCGTGCTCACTCCTTGCCGCCCGACGGATCGTCGGACACGGTGCCGCCGCGCGCCTTGATATCGGCGAACCGCTCGGCGAAATGCCACCGGTGACCCTCGAGATCCGTGGCCTCGTATCGGCGTTCGCCGTAGAACGCGTCCTGGACCGGCATCGTGATGTCCGCACCTTCGGCAACCGCGTGCGCAAAGTGCGCGTCGACGTCGCGCACGTAAACCATCATCTGCACGGTGGTGTTGCCGAGCGAATGGGGACTGTGGATCCGGTGGATCTCGGCGTTGGCGTGCCCGATCATCACGACGCCGTCACCGACGCGCAACCACGCGAGCAGGCTGTCGCCCGTATCGGTGCGGGCCTCGCGGAGCTCTGCCAGCTGGAAGACACGGACGAGATAGTCGAGCGCGGCGCGCTCGTCCTCGTAGGCAAGGCGGGGATAGATGTCGGGCATGCGCAGGTCGCTCGAAGCCTCCTGCGTGGTGTCACCGATGGTCGACATCAAGCGCTCCTTCTCTCGTGCGAAGATCGTCGGCTCGGCGGGATCGTCGGGCCGGACCCGGTCGGGGCGCATCGCCCGGAGCGGATCGAAGTCGTCGCTCACTGTTGTCTCCCGATCGACGCCCGGAGTTCGCGCAAACTCATTCGTGCCCGGTTCAGTCGCGACCGCACGGTACCCACCGGAACATTGAGCGCGCTCGCGATCTCCTCGTAGCTCAGCTCCTCCCACACGTAGAGGATCAGTGCGTCCCGCTCCTCGACGGGCAGGCGGGCCACGGCATCGGCCACTTGCGGCCACAGCTCTGCGGCATCGAGCGTGGCGACGATGCGGTCGGTCGGGTCGTCGGCAAGTGGCCGACGACCGAGCAGACGTGCGGTGGCGTGGATCCGGCGCGCCTCACTGCGCCGGTGCCTTGCCAGCAGGTTGGTCGCGATCCCGTACAGCCACGGACGCGCGTTCGGTCGTGCACTGTCGTAGGTGGCGCGTTTCTCGAAGCCGACCCGGAACACCTCACCGAGCAGTGCCTCCGCCTCGTCGACACCCACCCGGCGTACCAGGTACCGGAACACGACGGTGGCATGCCGGTCGAACAGCGCGCCGAAGCGGCTGGGCTCGTCGAGCGACGCCCGGATCACCGCCGCGTCCGACTCCGAGGCCACCCTCCATTGTTCCCCGATCCGGGATCGCGGTTCGCGGCGCCGCTGGAGTAGACCCGTGTCATGCAGGACCGTCCGACGGCGGCGGAGCTCGTGGCCGCCGTGCGCGAATTCCTCGAGCGGGACGTGATGACCGCCACCGAGGGCAGGGTGCAGTTCCACACGCGCGTCTCGATCAACGCGCTTGGGATGGTCGAGCGCGAGCTCGGACAAGGACCCGTCGTGGAGGCGTTCGCACGTGAGCGCGGCGCCGAGCGGGAGCTGGCGGCACGCATTCGGGACGGATCGCTCGACGACCGCCTCGACGAGGTCCGCGCCCAGGTGCGCGCGTCCGTGCGGGAGAAGCTCCTGGTCGCGAACCCCGGCTATCTGGGAGAAGCGGACGGGTAGGGTGCGCGGCGCATGCGCATCGCGACGTGGAACGTCAACTCACTGAAAGTGCGGCTCCCGCGGATCGAGGAATTCCTGGGCTACGCCGACGTCGACGTGCTGTGTCTCCAGGAGACGAAGACCGCCGACAAGTCGTTTCCCGCGCTCGCCTTCTCGGCGCTCGGCTACGAGGCGGTGCACCACAGCCAGGGACAGTGGAACGGCGTCGCGATCCTGTCGCGCGTCGGGCTCGAGGACCCGTCGCATGGGTTCGGTCCCGAGGTGGCAGATCCCTACGAGGGTGACGCGCGCGCGCTCGGCGCGACGTGTGGCGGCATTCGTTTCATCTCGGTCTACGTGCCGAACGGCCGCGAGGTGGGCACCGACTTCTACGAGCGCAAGCTGCACTGGCTCTCGACGATGGACGACTGGATCGCCAAGCACTACTCCCCCACCGATCCGCTCGTCGTGTGCGGCGACTTCAACGTCGCCCCGGACGATCGCGACGTATGGGACCCGAAGGCCTTCGTCGGCTCGACGCACGTCACCGAGCCCGAACGCAAGGCGATCACGCGCCTGCAGGAATGGGGCTTCGAAGACACGTTCCGGCGCGTGTATCCGGACCAGGACCGGCTCTACACCTACTGGGACTACCGCGCCGGCGACTTCCACCAGCACCGCGGGATGCGCATCGATCACGTGCTTGCCACGAAACCGGTCGCCGAGCGGGTGACGTGGGCCGTCGTCGACCGCAACGCGCGCAAGGGCTCGGGGCCCTCCGATCACGCACCGCTGATCGTCGACCTCGAGGACTAGTTGCCTTCGGCGAATTCCAGCGCGCGGCGCGCGAGCGCGGGCACGCCTTGTTCGAGGTCGGCGAAGTACGCATCATCGCTGGTGCCCGCTTTGAAGCGCGCGTAGGAACCCTCCATGACGCATGCGAGCTTGAACAAGCCGAGCACGCAGTAGAACGCGAGATGCGTGAGGTCGCGATCGGTGCGGTCTCCATACCGCTTGACGAGCTCCGCGCGCGTCGGCACGTCCGCCGACGCGGCGAACGGCGACACGCCCGAAGGCGACGACGCCTCCCCCGCTTCGACCCACAGACCGATCACCCAGCCGAGGTCGACGAGTGGGTCGCCGATAGTGGACTGCTCCCAATCGACCACGGCGACGAGCTGGACGGGCAGGCACGGGGCGAACATCACGTTGTCGAGCTTGTAGTCGCCGTGGATCACCGCCGGCGGCTGCATCGGCGGCGTGTGCGCTTGGAGCCAGCGGCCGGCCTCGTCGACCTCGGGCAGCGGGCGTGACTTGTAGCGCTCGAGTTGGCCGAGCCACCGCGGCACCTGTCGTTCGAGGTAGCCGTCCGGCTTGCCGAATCCGTCGAGACCGCCGTGCTTCCAGTCGAACGCATGGATTCCGGCGAGTGCATCCATCAACGCATACGCGCACGCGCGCGGTGCGCCGGGATCTTTGTCGAGCGGCGGCGGGATCCGCTCACGCACGACGACACCGTCGATCGGGTCCATGAGATAGAAGGGCGCCCCGATCACCTCACGGTCAGTGCAGAGCGCGACGGGACGCGGCACGGGAACCGATGCGTGACCGTGGAACGCATGCAACAACCGGAACTCGCGTGCCATGTCGTGTGCGGTCGGCGACAACGGTGTGCGCGGCGGGCGCCGCAACACGTAGACGTGGTGCCCGCGTATGACACGGAAGACTTCGTTGGAATGCCCGGTCGTGATGCGCTCGACTTCGACGTGGGCGCCAGGCTCGATCCCCTGGTCGTCCATCCAGGTCACCAGTCGTTCGGCATCGACCAGCGCGGGCATGTTCATGGGTCGATTCTTTCACTCATCCAACTGCACGGGCCGCTTCGAAGAACTCTCGACCGTCAAGTGTGGTGGAGAACTGAAGGAGATCATCGTGTCGCTCGTGCGTGTGCTTCCGGCGTGGTTCCACGCCATCGCCGACTACGCAGTCGGCTTCGCTCTGATCATCGTGGCGATCGCTTCCGGCGCAAGCGGCAAGGCTGTCGCGGTGGGAGTGGTCGTCGGCGCCGTCGTCTTGCTCGTGAGCATGCTCACGAAATACCCGCTCGGCGTGAAGAAGGTGCTGCCGTTCACCGTGCACAGCGGTGGCGACTATCTGGCTGCTGCACTGCTGCTCATCTCGCCGTTCGCGCTCGACTTCCGCGACAGCGACAGCGGTCTGGCCGTGTTCTACATCGTGGCCGGCATTGCGGTCCTCGCAGTGAGCCTCGTCACGAACTATCAGTACAGCGAGAAGCGGACCTGGAACAGCGCAGTTCCCGCCACCGCGTAACGCTCCCGGGCAGGTGGGTGGGGCGTGGGGGGGGGGGGGGTTTTTTTGGGCCCCCACCCCCCCCCCGGTTTTTTTTTTTTTGGGTTTGGGGGGGACGGGGCGCGGGTTGGGGGCGCACCGGG
>JBBRXX010000021.1:0-82050 GCA_038238245.1 Acidimicrobiia bacterium | reverse complement strand
CCCAAGCAGTTCCTCCACATCGACCAGGCCGAATGCATCCTCTGCGAAGGCTGCGTCGACATCTGCCCCTGGAAATGCATCCACATGCTCTCCACCGACGCCGTCGACGAAGCCGTCAACGCCGACGCACCCGGCGACGACCCCAAAGACCACGTCTTCTTCGTCGTCGACGAAGACGTCTGCACCCGCTGCGCCCTGTGCGTCGACCGCTGCCCCACCGGCGTCATCATCTTGGGCAAGGTCACCGACCAATGGCGCGACGGCGACCCCAACGTCCGCACCAACCGACACGGCTACGCCTACGGCGTCCGCTTCTGAGCCTGGGAAAGGAGAAGCGGTGGCGAACGGGAACGGCAGCAACGGGCACCGGCCCAAGATCATGGAGCGCGTGGGCGACATCGGCGAGAAGACGCGCGGTTCGCAGGCGTGGAACTCGATCTTCCGGCCGGGCTCTGTGTTCCGCAAGGGCTATACCGACAGCCCCCGAAACCGCTCGTACGTGATCATGAACAACGTGCTGTTCCACCTTCACCCGGTGAAGGTCAAGCGGCACGCGGTGAAGGTCTCGTACACGCTGTGCCTCGGTGGCCTGTCGTTCTTCTTGTTCATCTTGCTGACGGTCACCGGCATCTTCTTGATGTTCTTCTACCGGCCGACCGTGACCGAGGCGTACGCGAACGTGCAGTCGCTGGAGACGGCGGTGACGTTCGGATCCCTTGTCCGCAACATGCATCGTTGGGCCGCGCACCTCATGGTGCTGTCGGTGTTCCTGCACATGTCGCGCGTCTTCTACCACGGGGCCTACAAGTCACCGCGCGAGTTCAACTGGGTCATCGGCATCATCTTGTTGCTGCTCACGCTGCTGCTCTCGTTCACCGGCTACCTGTTGCCGTGGGACCAGCTGTCGCTGTGGGCCGTGACCGTCGGCACGAACATGATGGGCTACACGCCGGTGTTCGGCCCGCAGGTGAAGTACGTGCTGCTCGGGAGCAAGGAGATCGGCAGCGAGACGTTGCTCCGATGGTATGTGCTCCATGTGTTGTTATTGCCGTTCGTCATCGTGATCTTCATGGCTGTTCACTTCTGGCGCGTCCGCAAGGACGGCGGCATCTCCGGGCCGCTGTAGGTCGAAGGGAGGCGCGCAAATGACCGAAGTTCCCGAACATCTTCTGAAGCGGAGCCAGGAGCGCCGTAAGGCGCTCGGCGTACCGGCGGAGGGCGAAGAGGGCGGCGACGCGCCCGCCGCGACACCCGCGCCCGAAGCCGACGCTCCCGCGGCCGAGGAAACCGCAGCCGCGCCCGCCGCATCCGACGGCGGCGGTGGCGACGGCGACGGCGAGGCGATCACCGAGGACAAAGGCGGGGTGCCCGCGCACCTCCTCGAGCGTTCGCGCAAGCGCAAGGCGGCGCTTGCCGGCGGTGGAGGAGCCGAGGCTCCGGCTGCCGCCGCGGCGGGAGGCGGGGGCGGACGCGCGGCCGCGACTGCGGTCGCTGCGCCTGCGCCGACCAGCACCGGGCCGGGCGGACACACCCAACGACTGCTCACGGTCGTCAAGTCCGGCTCGATCCAGCAGGCGCGTGCCGACGCGCAGGACAAGGTGCACGTCTGGCCGCACCTGCTCGCAATCGAGTTCGCGGCGACGCTCTCCCTGATGGCGTTCGTCACGATCTTCTCGGCGCTCGTGAAGGCGCCGCTGCTCGGCCTGGCCGACGTGAACCAGACGCCGAACCCGTCGAAGGCCCCGTGGTACTTCCTCGGCTTGCAAGAGCTGCTGAAGATGTTCCAACCGATGGTCGCGGGCGTGACGATTCCCGGCGTCGCGCTGGCGTTGCTGGCAATCACGCCCTATATCGACAAGAACCCGTCGCACAAGCCCGGCGACCGAAAGTTTGCAATCGTCATGATGACGATGTTCCTGATGATGTGGGCGGCTCTCGTCATCATCGGTTCGTTCTTCCGCGGCGAGGGCTTCAACTTCGTGTTCCCGTGGAACAAGGGCATCTTCTTCGAGTTGTAGGAGCACTCGTTGGGCCTCGCAGCACTCATCATCGTCATCCTGGTCGTCGCGGCGGTCTCGGTCGTGTTGCTCGCGAACCGCGCCCGCTCGTCGACGGGATCCCTCTCGCGGGAAACGCGCCGGCGCGACCGCAGTGACGCGACATCGTCCGAGACGCCGGCCGTGTCGACATCCACCGACCTCGAGGCGACCGGCCGCGAACGCGCGGATGACACGCGCACACGGCTGGGGGGCGCGCTGGCGCGGCGGCGCAGCGGCGAGGTCGTGGAGTACGACCCGGTCGACGAGGAAGAGCTCGGCGTCTCCCGGCGTCAGTTCTTCAACCGCGCCATCCTCATCGCATTGGGTTTTTCCCTCGCCGGTTTCGCGCCGGCGATGCTCGCGTTTCTGTGGCCATTCCGTTCGACCGGCTTCGGCGGCAAGGTGAAGGTCGACAAGACGCTGCCGGACATCATCAGCTACATCCAGACGAACCGGAAGCCCTACTACGTGCCGCTCGCCCGCACGTATCTCGTGGCGTATCCGAAGAACGCGCTGCCCGCGGCCAAGAAGGTGTACAACCCGATCGTCTACGACGAGATGGAGAAGGGGATCATCGCCCTGTACCAGCGATGTGTGCATCTCGGCTGCCGCGTCCCGTTCTGCGAGAGCTCGCAGTGGTTCGAGTGCCCGTGCCACGGCTCGAAGTACAACAAGGTCGGCGAAAAGAAGGCGGGCCCGGCGCCCCGCGGGCTCGACCGCTGGCCGGCGGTCGTCGACGGCGACGCGGTGACGGTCGACACGAGCGGCTCGCCCATTCTCGGGCCGCCGATCGGCACGAACACCACCGGACAGGAACCGGAAGGTCCTCTGTGCGTGTAACTCCGTCCGGGAGGGTCGCCACATGATCGCGGCCTTCTGGAAGAACGACCTCCGGCACTTCCTGATCCTCTTGAACTTCATCGCGTTCTCGGTGCTGATCGTCTATCTGCTCGTCTCGGTGCTCTCGCCGAAACGCGTGCGCCGCGAGGAGCGGGAAGCGCCGAACATCGTGCCGTTCCTCCCCGACGAGGACCTCGAGGGCCGCCGGCTCGAGCGTGTGCAGGGCTGGGCGCTGATCTTCGCCGCGGTCATCGCGATCGCGCTGCCGATCTACTGGCTCCGCGAGCCGACGCGCCAGGACCAGACGGTGACCTACTTCGACAAGAACGCCGAGCACCGGGGCGCGGTCCTCTTCGCGAGCCCCGGCGGCGCGGAGTACGAAGCCGCGACATCCAAGCAATGCGCCAACTGTCACGGCGACAAGGGTCAGGGCGGGGTCGCGCCGTTCCGCATCGGGGGCGAGCCGGTGAATTGGAAGGCGCCGCCGCTCAACACCGAGGCGTTGCGCTTCACCGAGGAACCCGCCTGCGCCGACCCGTCGCTGCGCCAGCCGACGACCGAATGCGAGATCAGCGACATCATCACCTACGGCCGTCCCGGCACGCCGATGCAGGGCTGGGGCATCTCGGGCGGCGGTCCGTTGAACGACCAGGGGGTCGCCGACCTCGTGGCGTTCATCAAGTCGATTCAGCTCAGCCCGGCACAAGCGCAGAAGCAGGCCGCGGACGCGATCGCCGTCGCGAAGAACCCGAACCCGGGGCCGAATGACACATGCCCCGAATACATGTCGTGCCCGGCGATCGCCACGAAGGACGCGCGCGCCGCGGTCGCGGCGGCCCGGAAGACGCTCGGCGAGCAAGGGAAGGCCACCCGTGCCGCGCTCCAGCTTCCCGACGCGACCGACGCCGACCTGACGACGCGCTGCGAGGAGATCGCCAAGCAGGTCGACGACAACCCGAACAACGTCGCACCCGAGCTCAAGACAGAAGCCGTCGCCTGCGGCACCTTCCTCGATGCGGCAAAGACCGCGAAGGACGCCCAGGCATCGTTGGCATGGGCGGAGGACTGGCAATCGCGACGCGCGAACGTCACCGACGGGCAGCTGCTGTTCGAGTTGAACTGTGCGCGCTGCCACACCGAGGGCTGGTCGGTCTTCGATCCGACCGCACCACCGAGCGCGCTCGACGGTGTGAACATCCTCGGCCTCTCCGGTGGCGGTGGCGGTCAGGGCGGCGGCATCGGCTTCAACCTCCGCGGCGGCGATGTCGTGCGTCGATTCGGGACCG
This sequence comes from Acidimicrobiia bacterium, assembly GCA_038238245.1. GTDB lineage: Bacteria > Actinomycetota > Acidimicrobiia > IMCC26256 > PALSA-610 > DASQHW01. The sequence continues at coordinate 77,885 of JBBRXX010000021.1, read as the reverse complement.
ACGAGAGCGGAGGCTTCGACACGCAACTGGACTTCGTGAAGCAGGGCTCGGACCCGAACAAGCCCTACGGAATTCTCGGCCTCGGCTCCGGGAAGATGCCCGGCTTCGGTGACATGTTGAGCGCAGACGACGTCGGACGGATCGTTGCCTACGAGCGCTACTGCCTCGAGACCACCAACTACAAGAGCGTCTCGCCGTCGTGCAACACGGAACCGAAGCCACGCACGCCGCCGACGTCCACCACGACGACCGTGGCGAAGGGATGACCGTGGCATCTCCGATTGCATTGCTCCATGTGCTCGCGGCCGAGGGCCCGAAGGACGCGAACATCTGGAACCCGACGATCATCGGCATTCTCACCGTGCTCGCGGCGCTCGGACTGTTCTGCGGCTCGGTCTATCTCCTGCTGGCGACCAACCTCGGCGCGCGCCTCGGCTTCCTCGTCGCGGCCGCCGGGCTCACGGGATTCATGTTCCTGCTCGCGACGCTGTGGTGGACGTCCGGCAGCAGCGGCATCGATCCGCCCCACGGACGCTCGCCGCAGTGGAAGGTCGTCGAGATCGTCAAGGATCCGCGCCAGTCGAAGATCCCGGAAATTCGCGACATCGCGAAGACCGGCAAGCTGATCCCACCCGAGAAGCTCACGAACCTGAAGCCGGCGATCGACGCGGCAGTCGTGCCCGACAAGTCGCTGAACGGTGAGACACCGAAGGAGAAGCCATTCGCGACGCTCGGCTTCAGCGACTCCTCGCAATACCTGACCGAGGCCGACAACTTGAAGGCCCACGAGCAGGGCGGCGGCACGAAGAACATCTTCTGGCACAACCCGGATTACGCGCTCGTGCAGCTGTGCATCGTAAAGGAGAACGTCACGCCGCCGACCTGCGACCCGCTGAAGGACACGCCGTACATCGTGCTCAAGCACGACCTCGGTGCACTGCGTCAACCGGTCGTCGCGTACTGGTTCATGTCGCTGTTGCTCTTCGCGCTGAGCCTGCTCGGCCTGCACTGGTACGAAGAAGATCAGCGGGCGCGCAAGCGCGCGGGGCTCGCACCGGTCCCCTCACCCGGCGCATAAGGGAGACAACGTGGTTCTCGCCCAGCAGCTGATCGATGCGAGCAAGGACGGTGGGGCCGCGTTCGTTGCGATGGCGGTGATGTGCTTCTTGTTCGTGGGTTCGCTCTTCTACATGGACAAGGTCCGCCGCAAGCGCGAGGAGCGCCGCGGCCGTTAGGGACGAGCGAGGGCTTCGGCGACCGCGTCGACGGTGGCGTCGATGTCGGCGTCGGTGTGGGCCAGGCTCGGGAACAGCGTCTCGTAGCCGCTCGGCGCGAAGTAGACGCCGCGTTCGAGCAACGCGTGGAAGAGCTGCGCGTAGCGCAGATGATCTGCATGGCGCGCGGCCTCATAGTCGTCCACGGGTGCCTCGGCGAAGAACACCCCGAGCAACGTGAACGCGCGCGTGATCTGCGCGACGACGCCGGCGTCGGCGAACGTCTTGCGAAGGCCGTCTTCCAGCCGCTCCGCGAGATGGGCGAGCTGGTTGAACGCCGCGTGATCGAGCTCGGCGAGCACGGCCAGCCCGGCCGCGGTGGCCAACGGGTTCCCCGAGAGCGTGCCGGCCTGGTACACGGGACCGAGTGGTGCGAGCTCGTCCATGATCGCGGCGCTGCCACCGACCGCCGCGAGCGGGAGCCCACCACCGATGACCTTGCCGAAGATCGTAAGGTCCGGAGTGATGCCGTAACGCGCCTGGGCGCCGCCCACGCCGACGCGAAAGCCGGTGATGACCTCGTCGAGCACCAGTAACGCGCCGTGCCGCGTGCACCCGGCACGCAGGAGACGGAGGAACTCGTTCTTGGGCGCGACGAGACCCATGTTGGCTGCAATCGGCTCGACGAGGACGGCCGCGATCTCACTGCCGTGCGCGTCGAGCGCGGCGTCGAGCGCAACGACGTCGTTGTACGGCACGACGATCGTGTCCGCGACCGTGCCGGGCGTGACGCCGGCACTGCCCGGCAAGCCGAGCGTCGCGACGCCGCTGCCCGCTTGCACGAGCAACGCGTCGACGTGGCCGTGATAGCAGCCGGCGAACTTGATGATCTTGTTGCGACCGGTGGCACCGCGCGCCAGCCGCACCGCGGTCATCGCGGCCTCGGTGCCCGACGACACCAGCCGCACTTTCTCGACGGACCGCACGCGATCGCAGATCGCTTCGGCGAGCTCGACCTCGCGGGGCGTGGGCGCGCCGTAGGACGTACCGTCGTACGCGGCGGCGCGTATGGCTTCGACGACCTTCGGTGCGCCGTGCCCGAGGATCGACGCGCCCCACGACTGCACATAGTCGATGTACGTGCGACCGTCGGTGTCGTAGAGACGGGAACCATGGGCGCGGCTGACGAAGAACGGCTCACCACCGACCGCGCCGAACCCGCGCACAGGGGAGTTCACACCGCCGGGGATGCGCGCGAGCGCGCGCTCGTACCAGTCGCTCACGGTTGTGCGTGGAGCAATTCGGCGACCTCGCGCGCGAAGTACGTGAGGATGATCTCGGCACCGGCCCGTTTGATCGCGAGCAGATGCTCGAACGCGACCGCGGTGCCGTCCAGCCAGCCGAGCTGCGCCGCGGCCCGCACCATCGCGTACTCGCCGCTGACGTGGTACGCGGCAACCGGCACATCAAAGGTCGCGCGGACGTCGGCGATCACGTCGAGATACGCGAGCGCCGGCTTCACCATCACCATGTCCGCGCCTTCGGCGACGTCGAGCGCGACTTCGGCGATCGCTTCCCGCCCATTGGCCGGGTCCATCTGGTAGCCACGCCGGTCACCGAACCGGGGCGTGCACTCCGCCGCGTCGCGGAACGGACCGTAGAGCGCGCTCGCATACTTCGCCGCGTACGCGAGGATCGCCGTCGTCGCGTGCCCGGTCTCGTCGAGCGCGGCACGGATCGCACCGACCTGGCCGTCCATCATCCCGCTCGGCGCGACCACGTCGGCGCCGGCGTCGGCCTGTGCGATCGCGATGCTCGCGTACCGGTCGAGCGTGGCGTCGTTGTCCACCTCGCCGCCGGGCGTGACGATGCCGCAATGACCATGGTCCGTGTACTCGTCGAGACAGTTGTCGGCCATCAGCACGACGGCGTCACCGACCTCGTCACGCAGTTGACGCAGCGCGAGCTGTACGACGCCATCGCGTGCGTCGGCTTGGGAGCCCCGCGCGTCCTTGTGCGCGGGGACACCGAACAGCATCACGGCCGGCACGCCGAGCTCGGTGAGGCCCCGCACCTCCTTGCGGAGACTCTCGTGGGTGTGCTGGACGACACCGGGCATGGACACGACCGGCTCGGGCGCGTCGATGCCCTCTTTCACGAACAATGGTGCGACGAGATCGTCGACGTGCACGCGGTGTTCGGCGACGAGCCGGCGCAGTGCCGGCGTGCGACGCAGACGCCGGAGCCGGCGTTCGGGGAAGGCCACGTCCGCCAGATTACCGGTGGAGGGTGGCGACCAGGGCGGTGACCAGGCCTTCGATCGTATGCGGGTCGGCTTCGGCGTCGACGCGGAGCCCGCGTGCACGGGCAGTTGCGCTCGTGACCGGTCCGATCGAGACGACGACCGGTTGCGGGTCGGGGAGCGGACCGGCCAGGTCGCAGAAGTTCGTCACCGTCGACGAGGACGTGAACGTGATCGCGTCGACGCCCGCGCGGAACTGTGCGAGGCCGGCCGGGTCGGGCGCGCCCATCACCGTCCGGTACACCGTGAGAATGTCGACGTCGTAGCCCTTCTCGGCGAGACCGTCGGGCAACACGTCACGCGCGACTTCCGCCCGGGCGAGCAACACGCGGCCGGCGCCGGGCGGGAACTCGCCGATCAGCGACTCGGCGACGAAGCGGGGCGGAACGAGGTCGGCGCGCACGCCGCGTCGCGCAAGCGCGTCCGAGGTGCCGGTCCCGATCACGGCGACCTTCACGCCTGCGAGCGCGCGCGCGTCTTTTCGTTGGGGGTGCAGTCCTCGATCGAAGAACGCGTCGACACCGTTCACGGACGTGAACACGACCCACGAGTACGCACTGAGGTCCGGAAGTGTGAAGTCGACGGGCGCGATCGTGATCGCCGGCAACTCGACGACCGCGGCGCCCATTTCCTCGAGACGGTTGCGCAGCTCGCTGGCCTGCTCGCGCGCGCGCGTGACGGCGACGGTCTTGCCGAACAGCGGTGCGCGCTCGAACCAGGCGAAGTCCAATGCCGCGACCTCACCGACCACGATCGCACTCGGTGCTTCCACACCGGCTTCGGCGAGCGTGGCAAGCGTCGCGCGCACGGTTCGCTGCTCGGGGCGCGTCCCCCAGCGCACCGCGGCAACGGGCGCGTCGGGATCACGTCCACCCGCGATCAGGGCCTTGGCGATCTCGGCGACACGCCCGGCCCCCATCAGGATCACGAGGGTGCCACCGACCCGCGCCAGCGCGTCCCAGTCGACGTCGGAGCCGTCCTTGGTCGGATCTTCGTGACCGGTCACGACCGTGAAGTGCGTTGACACGCCCCGGTGCGTCACCGGGATCCCTGCATAAGCCGGCGCTGCGATGGCGCTCGTCACGCCGGGGACAACCTCGAACGGCACACCGGCCGCGATGCACGCTTCGGCTTCCTCGCCGCCGCGCCCGAAGACGAACGGGTCGCCGCCCTTCAAGCGCACGACCACGCTTCCGTTGCGCGCCCGCGCGACGAGGAGGGCATTGATCTCGTCCTGATCGAGCGCGGCCCGGCCGGGGGCCTTGCCGACGTCGATGAGCTCGGCGGTGGGACCGGCAAGCTGCAACAGGGCCGGCGACGCGAGCCGGTCGTATACGACGACGTCGGCGTCGCGCAGCAGCACTTCACCGCGACGGGTCAGCAAGCCGGGATCGCCGGGCCCGGCGCCGACAAGGTACACGGTCATGATGCGAGGTCCTCCGGGAACGCGCGCCGCAACTCGTCCGAGGCGCGCCTGCCGACCGCTTCCGGTTCGTCGCCCTCGACGCACGTGCGCACCAGCACGTGGCCGTCGAGCGACGCGAGCAACGCGTCGAGGATGATCGTGCCGTCCGCGGCGAGCGTCGCGAGGGCGCCGCACGGCAGATTGCAGCCGCCGCCCAGCTCGGCGAGAAAGGCACGTTCGGCATCGACGCCCCGGCGCGCGGCCGCGTCGTCGATCGCGCGCAGGCGCGCCGCGGTCTGCCGGTCGTCGGCGCGACACTCGACCGCGAGCGCGCCTTGCCCGACCTGCGGCAACAGCACCTCGGGCTCGAGCACGTCGGTTGCCTCGGCGCCGAGCCCGAGCCGCTCGAGCGCGGCGTACGCGACCACCACGGCGTCGTATCCCATCTCGGCGCGCTTGCGCAGCCGCGTCTCGATGTTGCCGCGCAGCGGCCCGAAGGTGAGGTCCGGACGCGCCGCCGCGAGCTGGGCGCGCCGCCGCACGGAGCCGGTTCCGAGACGCGCCCCCGTCGGCAGCTCGGACAGGCGACACCCGACGAGGGCGTCCCGCACGTCACCGCGCTCGGGAATTGCCGCGAGCGACAAGCCGGCCGGCGTCAATGGTGGGAGATCCTTGGCCGAGTGCACCGCGACGTCGGCCCTCCCGTCGAGGACCGCCTGCTGCACTTCCTTCGTGAACACGCCGACCCCTCCGATGGCGTGCAACTCAGACGTCTGGTCGCGATCTCCGGTGGTCGTCACGAGCACGTACTCGACGTCGCGGCCGAGCCGGTTCCCCACACGCTCCGCCTGCCAGCGCGCAAGCGGGCTCGCGCGCGTGGCGACGCGGATCACTGCTCGGTCGACGGCAGGTCGAACAGTGTCGCAAGCGCGTCGGCGTAGTAGTCGCCGCGCGGCGTGCCGGCCGCATCCTTCACGCGCACGGTGGGCTCATGCAGCAGTTTGTTCACGATGCCGTGCGTGATGGCCTCGACGAGGGCGCGCGTGTCCGGATCGAGCTGGGAAAGCTTCGCCTTGAAGCGCTCGATCTCGAGCACCCGCACCCCTTCGCCGAGCTCGTGGAGTGACGTGATGAGCGGCGCAACCTCGCGGGCGGCGCGTTCCCCGTGGTAGCGGTCGATCTCGGCCGCGAGGATCTCCCGCACCTTGCCGATCTCGCGGCGCCGCCGCTCGGCCGAGCGTTGCGCGAAGTCCTTCAGGTCGTCGAGGTCGAGCAGCGTGACATCGATGATGTCGCCGACACCGGGGTCGACGTCACGCGGGAGCGCCACGTCGACGACGAGCAGCGGACGCGCGTTCCGGCACGCCATCACCATCTCCACGGTCGCGCGCTCGATGAGCACCTCGCTCGACGCCGTTGACGTGAACAGCACATCGGCGTCGACCAGCGTGTCGGCGATGTCGGTCAGCGGGATCGCCTCGCCGCCGAACTGTGCCGCGAGCTGCGCGGCCCGCTCCGCGGTGCGGTTGCCGACCCAGACATGCTCGACACCGCGGGACCGGAGGGCGGACGCGAGCCCCCTGCCCATCTGTCCCGCGCCGATCACGAGCACACGCGCCCCCTCGAGCGTGCCGAGGTGCTCGGCCGCGACGGTCACGGCGGCGGACGGGATCGACACCGGGTGGCGCGAGATCCCCGTCTCGGTGCGGACGCGTTTGCCGGACTCGACGGCGTGCTTGAACAACCGGGAGAGCGTCTGCGACGAGGTCTGCTCGCGTGTCGCGGCCTCCCACGCGTCGCGCACCTGTCCGAGGATCTCGCTCTCGCCGACGATCATCGAGTCGAGCCCGGCCACGACCGAGAACAGGTGCCCGACCGCCGCGTCGTCGTAGTACGTGTACAGGTGATTCTCGAACTCTTCGGGCGCCGCGCCGGAGTGATCGGCGAGGAAGTCGCGCACGTCGCCGACCGCGCCGTGGAAGTGCGTGCAGCGCGCGTAGATCTCCGTGCGATTGCACGTGGAGAGCACCACGACCTCGAGCAGGTGCTCGCGGCCCATCAGGTCGTGCAACACCTTGGGCACGATGTGCTCCGGCACCGTCATTCGCTCGAGCAGCTCGACCGGCACCGTGCGGTGATTGAGGCCGACGACGATCACAGACACGTCTTCAACAACTCCTTCGCGTCGTCGATGCGCCCAGCGCGGACCATCTCCACGATGCCTTTGTCGAAGGCGCGCTGCCAATCGGCGTCCTCACTGGAACGCCCCGATGCACGCACCTCTTCCCGGGCCTCGCTGAGCAGGTCGAGCAGCGTCTCGTACTCGGGCCCGAGCTCGTCCTCCCAGGCGCGCCGCAGGTGGGCGGCCAGCGCCGGGCTGCGGCCACCCGTCCCGATGGTGACCACGAGATCGGCGCGGCGAATCACGGACACCAGCGTAAAGGAGCAGTTGTCCGGGTCGTCGGCGCTGTTCACCCACACGCGGCCGGCCTCGGCCGCCGCGTGCACGGCCGCGTTCACCGCGGGATCGTCGGTCGCCGTGAACGCGAGCCACGCATCGCGCAGATCGTCCGGGGCGAACGCGCGTTGGTGCAGCACGACGCGCCCGGCGGCGGCCCAGGCGCGCACGTCGTCGCCGGGCTCGGGAGCGACGACCTCCACCAGGGCACCGAGCTCGAGGAGGGGGCCGATCTTGCGGGCGGCGATGCGACCGGCGCCGACGACGACGACGCGCCGCCCGCGTACGAGGAGGTTGACCGGAAGTCCGGCGAGTCCAGGGCGCCCGGAAGGCTCGGTCACGCGCTCCCGCTCACGGCAGTTCGGCTCTCTGCGGCGTCCCCGTCCCGCGCCGGAGTTGGTAGAACGAGAGGATCTGCAGCTCGATCGCGAGGTCCACCTTGCGCAGCGACACGCCCTCGGGGACTGTGCACACCGCCGGCGCGAAGTTCAGGATCGACGCAACGCCCGCCGCGACCAGCCGGTCGGCGACGTCCTGGGCGACCGCGGCCGGGACGGCGAGGATGCCGATCGCGATGCCGCGCTCGGCGACGACGCGATCGAGATCGTCGATTGACTCGACGGCCAGCTCGCCGACGCGGCGACCGACGATCTCGGCGTCGGCGTCGAACAACGCCACGACCCGGAACCCCCGGGCACCGAAGCCGCGGTAGTTCGCGAGCGCCCGGCCGAGGTTGCCGATGCCGACGATCGCGACCGGCCAATCGCGGGTGAGCCCGAGCTCGCGCGAGATCTCGTGCAACAGGTATTCGACGTCGTAGCCGACGCCGCGCGTCCCGTAGGAGCCGAGGTACGAGAGGTCTTTGCGTACCTTGGCGGCGTTCACCCCCGCCAGCTCGGCGAGACGCTCCGAGGAGATCGTCGGCACCTGGCGTTCACCGGTCTCGACCAGCGCCCGGTAGTACAACGGCAGGCGGGCAACGGTCGCCTCGGGGATCCGGCGTCGGGGCGTTGCTCCCACCTCTGTGGCCACCTGCGTCCTTTGGACTGCGGGCCCGAGCCCCGTGACGCGGCGCTCGGGTCGTCCGCTCCTCCTCGGCAGGGTATCGACTTTGTGCACGCATTCTCAAAGTGGAGAAGGGTAGTTTTCGACCGTCATGGTTGCCGGGCTCGCCTTCCTCGCCACTGCGATCGCGACGGTGTTCGCCCAGGCCACAGCGGTCCGCTGGTCACGCTCCAAGGCGCCCCACCAGGGCGCGTGGACCTTCGCCCTCGCACTGTTCGCGCTGGCCTCGGCGACGCTGGCGATGGGTGCGGGCACGCAGTGGGACGACGGCACGTTCCGCGCGTTCTACCTCCTCGGCGCCATCCTCAACGTGCCGTGGCTCGCGCTCGGCACGATCTATCTCCTCTTCGGACGGCCGGTCGGCAACCGCGTCCGGGCCGTGCTCCTCGTGTTCTCCGGCATGGCGCTCGGCGTGATGCTGTCCGCACCCATTCACGGCACGATCGAACCCGCCGGCGGCATCCCGGTCGGCAAGGACCACTTCGATGCGCTGCCGCGCATCCTCGCCGCCTCCGGCAGCGGTCTCGGTGCCCTCGTCGTGTTCGTGGGCGCGGTGTGGTCGGCGGTGCGTTTCGCACGCGGCCGCGCGCCGGGCTCGGGCGGGCTCGCGAGCGGCAACGGGTTGATCGCGTTCGGCACGCTGATCCTGTCGAGCGGTGGGCTCCTGCAGGGCACGCTCGGGCACGACGAGAGCTTCGTGATCTCGCTCGCGGCGGGAATCGCCGTGATCTATGCCGGGTTCGTCGTCGCGTCCGGCGGCCGCCTCGTGCGCTCCGCGAGCGCGCGACGGACGACCTTGCCGCCCAATGTGCGGGGCAGCGCGTCGACGACTTCGACGCGCGTCGGCAGCTTGTAGCGCGCCAACCGTCGGCCCGCGTGACGCAACAGCTCAACGGGGTCCGGTGCGACGCCGGCGCGCCCTACGACGTACGCGACGACCGTCTCACCCGTGCGCGGATGAGGCTCGCCCACGACCGCGACATCCTCGACGTCGGCGTGCGCGCGCAAGGCTTCCTCCACCTCGCCGGGATACACGTTGAAGCCGGAGACGATGATGATGTCCTTGGCGCGGTCGACGAGCGTGAGCCAACCGTCCTCGCCGGCGACCGCGACGTCGCCCGTGTGCAGCCACCCGTCGGGCAACACCGCGCGGGTGGCATCGGGATCGTCCCAGTACCCGGCGAAGACGTTCGGTCCCCGCACGACGATCTCGCCCGGATCACCTTCGAGCACCGGCTGCCCGTCGACGTCGACGAGACGAACTTCGACGCCGGGAAGCGGCGGCCCGATCGAACCCGGCCGGGCCGCGGTGGCCACGGCCGTCGTCGTCACGACCGGTGAGGCCTCCGTGAGCCCGTAGCCGTCGTGCACGACCGTGCCGAAACGAGAGCCCATTCCGCTCACGATGCCGGCCGGGAGCGCGGCCGCGCCCGACACGCACAACCGCACCCGGGCGAACGCGTCTGCAGACGCGGCCTGCTCGTCGAGCGCGAGCCATGCCGCGTAGATCGCGGGCACGGCCGCGATCACGGTGACGCCGTCCGTGCGTACGCGCCCAAGTGTTTCGGCGGGGTGGTATTGATCGACGAGTGAGACGGCCGCGCCTGCGAACAGCGCGAGCCCGAGCACGACGTTGAGGCCGTACACGTGGAAGAGCGGCAGCACGCCGAGCGCGATGTCGTCGCGTGTGAGGCGCAACCCCGGATGCGATTGCATCTGCTCGATGTTGGCGAGCAGCGAGCCGTGCGTGAGCATCGCGGGCTTGGGCGCGCCGGCGGTGCCGGCCGTGAACAGCAGCACCGCGAGATCACTCGGATCGCGCGGCACCGGTGCCAGCCGCTCGCCGTCCTCCTCGGTGCCGTCGAGCACGAACACCGTCTTCGTCGAATCGTGTTGTGCGAGCGCGCGGCGAGCGAGGTCGGCATGAGCCGGCGACGCGACGACGATCGACGGTGACACTGCCGCGAGCTCGCGCGCGAGTTCCTGCGCGGGCGACGCGACATTCAGCGGGACCGCGACGGCGCCCGTCCGCATCACCGCGAGGTACGCGACGACGAAGGCGGTGTCGTTCCCGGCGACGATCGCCACCCGATCCCCCGGCGCCGCCTGCGCCGCGAGCCGGGCGGCGGCCACTCCCGAGCGCGCGGCCAACTGCCCGTAGGTCACCGGTTCGGGGTGCTGCCCGGCGAGCGCGATCCGCTCCGGATCGTGGGCGGCGGTCGCGACCAGGGTGTCCGCGAGGTTCATGGTGCGCGGAGGCTAGGCCGACCGCGCCGGCGACGTCCTGATCCTCGCACCACGCAGAGTGGCAGATTTGCTCAAGACTGACGCTCTCAGTGTCGTTATTTGTGCCAGCGAGGGCGACCGGAACACCGGCGGGGGGCTGGACCATCCAGCATTCTCGGCGGCGCGACGGCCGTCACCGCCCAAGATCGGGGTTCCGGTCGCGGGTGTGGGCGTGTGGTCGCGCCGGGGATACCCGGAGCGTCCACGCAACGTAGCCTCCCAGCCCGCCCCAGAAACGTCCGCATGCGCGATCGGAACCTTGAATCTTTGTCGCACTCGCTGCGAGGCGGGATACCCGCCTCGCAGACGCTCGCCGCTCCGCCAGTTCGCTGCGCTCGCTTTGCTCACGGCCGCGTGTGGTGCGCCGCCTGGCTCGTTCAGCCGCCGACCTTGAAGATGAACTGCGCGACCGCGGCAATCAGGATGAGGACCAGCAAGCCCGCGAGCACGAGGCTCGTGCCCCATCTCATTGCGCAGCCCCGTTCGGTGTCACGATCGTGACCGCGTGGCCGGCGCGGAGCTTCAGCTGCGCCGCCGCCGAGCGCCGGTCGAACGCAAGCGCACACATGCCGTAGGAATCGACCAGGAGCCCGAGCTCGGACGGCTTCGCGTCGGCGAACGTGTGCACCCACCGAGCCCGCCGCTCGTCCTCGCCGACGCGCACCCCGACCACGCCCCCCGGCTCGACGCCGCGCGCGGCGAGCTGCTCGGGAGCGACGTTGAGCTGGCAGTTGCCGTATCGGTCGACCCACAGCACCTCGCCGACGATCGTGCCGTCGTCGTCCTCGCGGGGCAACGGAACGAGGCCCGGCGCCAGGGACGCCGGGTCGACATCCGGGCCCAGGTCGCCGATCGGGACCCCCGCCGAGAGATGGGCGGCGGCGGGCGCCATGACGTCCCTTCCTGCGAACGTCGGGCCGGGCGCGGGCAGCTGGTACGACTCGTTCTCGAGTGCGACGACCCGGCGCGCACCACCGAGCATCGCGACGGCCGGCGCCAACAAGCCGTTGTCGGGCCCGACGAGCACGCCGCCCTCCACCTCGACCGCGATGCAGCGCCGATCGGTGCCGACCCCCGGGTCCACGATCGCCAGCACCACACCGTCCGGCAGGTACTGGACCGCGCGCACGAGCGCGAGTGCGCCGGCGCGCACGTCGAACGCCGGGATGTCGTGCGTGACGTCGACGACCCGCAGGTCCGGTACCACGTCGAGCATCACCGCATGGCACACACCGACGAACTCGTCGGTTCGGCCGTAGTCGGAGAGGAACGACACGAATGGAGGACGCGACGAAGACGACACCGCCTCCGACGGTACCCGTCGGGTATCGCTGACCCCGGAGCCGGACTAGCCGGCTTGCGTGTATCGAGACGCCAAGTACGCGTCGACGTCCGGTTCCGATACCCGGAACGACCGCCCGACTCGCACGGCCGGCAACTCGCCGGCCTTGATGAGCCGATACACGGTCATCGATGACACCCTCATCAGATCCGCGACTTCCTGCACTGTCAGAAAGCGCGCCTTGCTCAAACCGTTGCCCACGCGGAGAACTCCCTACTCCAGCCCAGACACGAGCGTACGCCGGTGCGCTCGAAGTTGTCGAGGGTCAACTCCCGTGGAGTGTGGGAAGTCACATTTCGGGAGCACTCGGACGGGCCGGCCGGGCCTCGAGGCGGCTGATCACGCTCGAGTACGCCCGGGGCGCCCGGTCGGTCCGCAGGGGGACCAGGGTGCACCGCTCGCCCCGGGCCGCGGCCACCGCCAGGCCGCCACGATCGAGACCGGCCAGGGCGACGACCTCGGCGCCCGCCTCCCAGGCGACCTCGGCGAATGGCCCGTCGCCGACGACGAGCGCGGGCCGGGGGAGCACGAACATCCACTCGCGTGCGGCCTCGCCGTCGCGTGTCGCCCAGAGCGCACGGCCGTCGGTGACGGCGGCCACCCCGTCGACCCAGCGCAGGAAGCGGTGCGAGCGGCCGTCGACCCGGATCGGGCCGACGTCGGCGAGGTCCGGGACCTCCGCGCCCGCGGCACGTGCGAGGCGCACGAAGGCGAGGTGGAGCGGGAGCAGCGACGCGGGTGCGGCGGTCGCCACGGCGATCCGGCCGCCCGCGGCACCGACCGCGCCGATCCGGTCCGCCGCCCGGCGAACGGCGGCAAGTGTGCGGGAGGCGTCGATCGCCGGCGCCTCGGGGGTCGCGCCGAACACCTCGGCGAAGGCGGCCCAGGCGTCGACGATCGTGAGGCCGCGAATCGGGAGGAGCTCGCCGAGCGTGCCATGGTCCCCGGCGACGATGCGTTCCACGAATCTGCGCAGCTCGGTGCGGCCGGGAGCGCCGGTCGCGCCCGCGACCTTGGCCCGTTCGAGCAGCTGCTCGGGCGTCGCCGGGGGCGCCGGGCGCACGGCACCCGTGTGGGGCTCGAGCCGGGGCGGCCGGTTCCGGGCCTTCATCGCCCGCTCACGCGCTAGCCCTCGCCGAGCTCGCGGGAGCGCCGGGTCGCGGCCACCACCGCGTCGAGGATCGCGGCGCGCACCCCGTGCGCCTCGAGCTCTCGCAGTCCGGCCGCGGTCGTGCCCCCGGGCGACGTCACGGCCGCTCGCAGCGCCTGCGGACCGGCCTCGTCACGGGCGAGCAGCGTCGCCGAACCGAGCAGCGTCTGCACCACGAGGTTCTCGGCGACAGGACGCGGAAGGCCGACGAGCACGCCGGCTTCGATGAGCGCCTCGGCGACGAGGAACACGTACGCGGGGCCGGAGCCCGAGAGTCCGGTGACGGCATCGAGCGACGCTTCGCCGACGCGCACCACGATGCCGACGGCACCGAGGAGTCGTTCCGCCATGTCGAGATGGTCCGCGCGCGCGTGCGTCCCCGGCGCGATCGCGGACGCACCGACGCCGACGACGGCCGGCGTGTTCGGCATCGCGCGCACGACGGGCCGGTCCGGTGCGAGCCGTTCGATCGTCGCGATCGTCACACCCGCCGCGATCGACAACAGGAGCGTTTCGGTGCCGAGAGCCGGAAGCGCGGTCTCGAGCGTGGCGGGCACGTCGGCGGGTTTCACGGCGACGATGACGACGTCGGCGTCGGCAACCGCCCACGCGGCACTCGGCACGACGCGCACCTTCGGAAATTGCTGTTCGAGCGCGACGCGCCGCTCGCCGTCGATCTCAGCGATCGACAGGGCATCGGCCTCCCAACCGCCATCCAGCAGGCCGCCGACGAGGGCCGCGCCCATCTTTCCGCCGCCGAGCAACGCAATGCGCGACATCGTCACGAGGGTAACCCCGGGTCGAGGCGAAGCCGTTCGTATCCGGCGCACAAATGTGCCGGAGGCGGACGCGCGGGGGCCCGAGGAACCTTCGGATCGAGCCCCGCACTTCCCCGAACGGGGCCGACCCTCCCGCACCTCGGGCCCGTCGACAATCGCACGGTAGCACGTGCCATCAACGCACTACAAGACATCTTGAGATGTATTTCTTACAATCTCACATTCATCGTGGTTTTCCGAAGCCGAGGCGGATCGCGGGCTGGAACCAACGCTCGACGAGCTCGTAGAGCACGCCGATGATCCGGTCGAGCTCATCGACGTCGAGGTGCTCGAGCAGCACGCGACCGACGAGATAGAGATCGCCGTCGGGACCGATCGAGAAGTGCGCGCCGTAGGTCGCGTGGTTCCGCTGCAACGCGAACCGGTACAGCTCCTCCTGGTGCGCCGGCGGGTCCGGCATGAAGTACACCTCGTAGCGCAGCGTGCGCTGATGGAGATCGAAGTAGATCGTCGCCGCGTCCCGCCCGTCACATCCGAAGCGCACGTACCAACGCGGTATGGCGGGGTCGTACTCGACGGTCTGCACCCATTCCTCGCGCCGCACCGGGCCTTCGAGGTGCGTGGCGATCATCTCGTGCTTCGCGCGCCTGACCTCGGGATCGAGCGGCCGATCAGGTGAGTCCGGCGTCGACTGCACGCTCAGTCGCAGCGGACGAGCGCGCGTGCGACCAGGTCGCCGTAGAGCCGTCGCAAGCGCGCGGCGGTCATGCTCCACGAGTAACGCAACGAGCGCGCCGCGGCACTCGACCCCATCTCGACGCGCATCTCATCGAAGGCAAGCAGCTTCTCGACCGGTCCCGCGTAGTCCGCGGGATCCCGTCCCTCGACGAGGTATCCCGTCTCGTCGTGATCGACGAGCGAGCGCAACCCGCCCACGTCGGCGGCAACGACCGGCGTCCCGCACGCGGCGGCCTCGAGGGCCACCAACCCGAAGGACTCGGCGCGGGACGGCACCAGGCACACGTCGGCGGCGCGGTAGTAGTCCGCGAGCCGCTCGTGCCGCTGGGGCCGCACCCAACGGATCCGGGCGCCGACTCCGAGTTCGTCGGCGAGTGCACGCACGCGCGTCAACTCGTGCTCGCCGTCGTTCCCGCTCGGTCCGCCGACGACGACGAGCGAGACCGACGGGTCGTCGAGGGCGGCGAGACAGCGCACCGCGAGGTCAGTGCCCTTGAGCGGTTGGATGCGACCGACGAACAGCAACGTGCGAGGCGCGTCGATGCCGAGTCGGCGTCGGGCTGCGTCGCGATCACCGGGCGAGAACACGAGGTGGTCGACACCCGGCGGCACGACCTCGATGCGCCGCGATTCGGCGTCGTACAGACCCGCGAGCTGCGCGCGTTCGTCGCCGGTCGATGCGAGCATCAAGTCGGCGCACGCAACGACTTCGTGCTCGACGCGTGAGCGGTGGTCGGGATCGTCGTCGATGCCGGCATCAGCCTTGACCCGGGCGAGCGTGTGGAACGTCGCAACGAGCGGCAGATCGAGTAGGTGCTTCAACCGGTGCGCAACCGCCCCGGAGAGCCAGTAATTGCCGTGCAACACCTCCACCGGATCCTGCTCGAGCATGCGCGCGAGCGAGGCGTCGACGAACGGTTCGACGAGCTCGTGCAGGGCGTGCTTGGGCACCGGCCCACGCGGCCCGGCGTCGACGTGAAGCACACGGAAGCCGGGCTCGACCTGCACGACGGCAGGCTGGGTGCGTGACTCGGCACGCGTGTACACGTCGCATTCGACGCCCGCGCGCGCCAGCGCCGACGCGAGCGCGCGTACGTAGACGTTCATGCCGCCCCCATCGCCCGCGCCGGGTTGGGCGAGCGGGGATGTGTGCATCGAGAACACGGCAATGCGGCGCACTGACATCGGTCGGAGGTTATCCAAGTGCCGCGGGAACCACGGTCCGTTCGGAAAGATCAGCCCGCTTCGGCGTCGTGATCGGAGTGCTCGGCCTGGAACGATCGGTAGATCTCGATCAGGACCTGCTTTTGCCGGTCGGTGATCATCGGGTCGCCGACGATCGCCGCGACGAGGTCGGTGGTCTCCGGGCCGGCGCCCCGATCGTCGAGGATTCCGGCGCGCACGTACAACGTCTCGGCCGAGATCGAGAGCCCGCGCGCGATCGCCTGGAGGATGTCCGCCGACGGCTTGCGCAGGCCGCGCTCGATTTGGCTCAGATACGGATTCGAGATGCCCGCGAGCTCGCTCAACTTTCGTAACGACAGGCGCGCGTTGCGGCGTTGATCCCGGATGAACTCGCCGAGATCGTGCAGGCGCGTCTCGATCGTGTCGATCGACTCCGGCGTCATCCGGCGGTCCCGGCGACCTGCCGCGCCGCGATCTCGCGCTCGAGCGCGTCGATCACGCCGTGCATGTCGTGCCGCAGGCCGGAAAGCTCGTGCTCGAAGGTGGCGAGGCGGTCGAGCGTGTCGGCCAGCTCGGCATCGCTCACGTGGGGCAGGTTCGCCAGCATCGTGTCGGCGAGAAGCTCCTCGCGTCCGTCGGGCCACCGGAACTCGAGCGCCGGCGCGTCGGGGGGAGGGAGGCGGGTATCGGCGGCCGCCGGACGGGCGGAGTCGCCGCTCAGGATGCGCGGGAGGTCCCTCACGAGGTCACCCACGCTGCCACCTCGCGCACGACGGTCGCGTTCCGCGCCGAGGACGTCGATGCGACCCTGCGCGAGCCGGCGAAGGTACGAGAGCGAGTTCTCCACGTCGACGCACTCGCCCTTCATCGCGCGCAACTCGTCGAGAGCGCGCGCGTCGAGGCCCGACACGAACTTCGGCTCGAGCAATCGGTGAATGCGTTCCGTCGGGATCACCCTCTTCGCGAGCGGGGGAAAGACTGGCCGCGCCAGGCTAGTGCCGGCCCGGCACGACCTCGGCCAACGATCAACAGTGTGCAGTCAGGGTCGGATACGGGTCGGTCTGCGTGCCGTTCGGTCCGCCGACCCGGATCTCGAAGTGCAAGTGGCTCGGGCCGCCGTCGGCATTGCCCGTGCTGCCGGCGTGGCCGATCAGCTCGCCGGCTCGCACGGCGCGCGCGCCCCCGACGTAGTCATTGAGGTGCGCGTAGTAGTACGTGTTCCCGTCGCGGCCGTTGACGTACGCGGCGTTGCCTCCGAGCGGGTCGCCCTGGAAGAAGACCGACCCATTCGTCACTGCGACGAGCGGCGTACCAGTGGCGGTGAACATGTCGTTGCCCTTGTGCGAGCGGCCTCCGCTTCTGGGGTCACCGAAGTCGTCTCGGAACGACACCGCGCCCTGCACGGGACAGACCCACGAGCCTCCCACGATGATCTGGCCCGCATTTCCGCCGCCACTCGTATCGCCGCGCTGCGCGCGAGCGTCGGCGCGCGCTTGCGCGAGACGCGCGGCGTACTCGGACGCGCGCTTTTCCGCCACGAGCCTGGCGCGCAGCGTCTGCTCCGCTCGTTGGGCTTCGTCGACCGCACGCGTCGTGCGCGCTTCACGCTCCTTCAGGTCGCGAAGCGCCTTCTGCTGGCGCGTGATCGCGTTGCGCAGTGACGTGTCGCGTCGGTGCAACTCACTCGTGATGCCGGCCAGCTGGTCGATCGCCTCGTTGCCGCGCGCGTTGACCCGATCCAACATCGTTGCCCGCCGCGCCGCGTCCATGACGTTGCCGTCGCCACCGATGAGGTCGTCGATGATCCCCGAGCCACCCTTGTAGGCAGCCACGGCCCGCAGGCGCGCGAGCTTCGCGAGGCGTTGCTGGTCGACGCGCAAACGATCGATCGCGTGGCCCGTCGTCGCGATCTGCTGCCCGAGGCGGAAGTACTCGGCCTCGGCCTCCTTCAGATCGCCCACGGTCTTGTCCGCGGCCTTGATCGCGTCGGCGACGCGCGCCTGCGCGACCGCCAACGGATCAGCCGCCTGCGCGGTCCGGGGGAGGACCAGCAGCAAGAGGGCCACGATCACGCCGAGGGCGCGGCGCAGGAGTGAAGACCTGACGGAGATGCGCACGAGCAGGAAAACGCTACCAGCGTTTGGAAAAACTCACGCGATCTCGGACGCAGCGTCGGTCACGGGTCGGGAATCGGCGGGACCGGCGCCGCCACTGACCGGCGGGAGGACCGCGATCTCGGCGCCGCCGGCGAGCACGGTGTCCGAGCCCTGCGGCGGCTCGTCGCCGTCGACCCAGACGCGGGCGCCGGACAGCACATCCCGGAACGCCGGCCCGTAGCGATCGCAGGCGGCGGCGAGCAGGTCGCGCAGACAGATCCCCTCGGGGAGGTCGAACTCGTCGTGGCCGAGCCCGGCGGCCTGGCGGGCCGCGGCAAAGAGCCGCAGCCGGAAGGTCACGACTGGGTGCGGTCGACGTTGGTGCGGGCGGCCGGCAGCGCGTCGAGCCGTTCGGGGTCGATCGGCTCGCCGGTGACCTCGTCGAGACCGTACGTGCCGTCGTCCACGCGCTGGAGCGCGGCTTCGATCTCTGCGAGCTCGGTTTCGAGCCGCTCGAGGATCGACAGGTCCTTCTCCCGTTCGAAGGTCTCCGATGCCTGGTCGGCCGGGTGCTGGTCGTAGTGCGTGAGCTCGCCGCTCTGCTCGGACTCTTCCTGGTCGAGGCCCTCGCTGCGCAACCCGGCGATCAGCTCCGTGACCCGGTCCCGCTCGTGGGCGAGACGTTCACGCGCCTGCGATGCGTCGTATCCCTGCGTCATGACGCGAGAGGGTACCCAAGGCGCCCGAGGTCGTCACTCGCCGGGTTCGTCGAGGTCGATGCGCGCGCGGAGCTCGTCGGCGCGATCGTCGAGCAGGGCCGCGAGCAACTCGAGTCGCGTCGCCGCGTTGGCGGCCTCGAGCACGCGCTGCGCGTCGAGCGGACCGATCGGCGCGAGCGCCGCCGCTTCGTACGACGCGCGGACCGGGTCGTCGTCGAGGTCCGGCGTCTCGATCCGCGGGTCGAGCCGCCGGACCAGCGCGGTCACAGCCGCGAGCGCGGCAACGACCCGGTCGCGCGCATCACGATCGGCGGCGTTGTGCCCCGGCTCGTCGACGAGCGCGACGACCTCGGCGTGCGGGTAGGGATCGTCGGGCAACCAGCGCGTGACCCGCACCCGGCTCATCCCCACCGTGGCCAGCGCGTACCCGCCGTCGGGCAGCTCGGCCGCCTGCACGACCCGCGCAATCGTGCCCGTATCGAAGCGCACGTCTCCCCCGCCGACCTCACTGCCCCGCTCGATCAGCACGACGCCGAATTCGTGATCGCCGTCCATCACATGTCGGATCATCACGCGGTAGCGCGGCTCGAAGACGTGCAACGGCAACAACGCGTACGGGAACAGCACGGTTCCCAGCGGAAACATCGGCAGGATCCGGCCGTCGGGCATCGTGTCCGTCCTCGCGTCAATTCCCCGGTGTCAATTCCAACGCGCGCGCACGGACCGGACCGCGGTGTCGAGCCGCGCGCGTTCCTGGTCTCCGAGACCGGGCAGCGCGAGGTGCAGCTCGCACATCCACGCCAGTTGCAACGGGTCCTTGGCCATGCGACCGTGCTCGAGGTTGGCCAACATGCGGCCGAGGATCTCGTGCGTCGACGTCGGCGCGAGAAACGCCGGATGGAAGCCGCGCTCGCTCCCGTGTACACGCGCGAACACGGCGCGGCAGTCATCGACGTCGTACAGCGCGCCGTGATGAAAGGGGTCGCACCAGCGGCCTTCTGCGCTCCCGCCGTCCTGCACCAGGAAGTGGCCGGGCATTCCTATGCCTCGCACGTCGACGCCGAGCCGGCGACCGATTTCCATCATCAGCACCGCGAGAGTGATGGGGATGCCGGTGCGACGTGTGAGCACCGAGTCGAGGAAGGAGTTCTCGGGATCGGTGTAGTCGCGGTCATTCCCCGTGAAGGATTCTTCGTCGAAGAGGTACACACGCACACCCTCGAACGTCGGCGTGGGACACGCGGTTGCGAGCTCGTCCAGACGACCACACCACGCGTCGACGTCGATTCCCGGATGCGCGTGCGCGGCGATACAGAACGCGGCAACATCCAGACGCACGTCGGCCGCCGGCTTCGCGACCGCCGCCTCGAAGCGCTTGCGCGCAACCTCGCGTGCCTGCCGGCGAGCCCACTCCGTGGCGTCCATCGTCGGCGAACCTAGCTCGTACACTGCGCAGCGATGGCGGCGCGGCTTCGTACCTCCGGTTTGCACGAAACCGTCGCGCGCTTGCTCCACGCGCATTCCCAACGACTCACGCCGACGCGCCAGCGCATCGTCGACATCCTGGCGGGCGCAGGCGGCCCGCTGACGATTCCCGAGATCCTCGCGTCCCGACGCGGCCTCGCGCAGAGCTCCGTGTACCGAAATCTGGTCGTGCTCGAGGATGCGGGCGTCGTGCACCGCATGATGACGCGGGACGAGTTTGCGCGGTACGAGCTCGCGGAGGATCTGACCGGCCACCACCACCATCTCGTCTGCGCGAGCTGCGGGCGAGTCGAGGATCTCCCGGCGACGGCGGCGGTCGAACGGTCGGTCGCGGCAGCGATCGATCAAGCGGCACGGCGGGCCGGCTTTCGCACGCAGCACCACCGGCTCGATCTCGTCGGCGTCTGCTCCCGGTGCGCGGGTGAGCTCGGCCGCGACTAGCCGATTTGGCGGGCGAGGTACGACGAGAACCAGCCTGCGTAGCGCTCCTGCACGTCGGGGCGCTTCCAGTCGGCGCCGCGTACGACGCCGCGGCACTCCGGCGTCTCGCAGCGACAGGTGAACTCGTCGTAGTCGTCGGAGTCGGTCATCGCGTAGTCGAAGCAGAGCTCTTCGCCCGCCTCGACGGCGCGCCGCGTGACCATCAACACCGAGCCGACCATCCCGCAGTTGGGATCGCACGAGTGGTTGACGTAGTCGGCCGCGTCGAACGGCGGCACGCTCGCGAGAAACAGGTCCTCGTCGATCTGGAGCGAGTGTGCGCACACGCGTTCGCCGAGCGCTCTGAGCTCGGCGCCGTCGACGACCAGGCCGCCGAACGCGGCCACCGTCGTGCCGGCTTCGATGTACTCGGTCGCGAACACCCCGATGCCCTTGGCATCGGCGGGTCGCGGTTCGGCGGAGGGACTGAGCCACGATTGACGCACGGACGGGCAAACTAGCGAATCAATGCAGACGCAGCGGAGTCGAGGACGACGCAGCGAAGCCAAGGACGGCGCAGCGAGGGAGCCATGTCACCGTGCGGACGCAGCGAAGCCAAGGACGGCGCAGCGAGGGAGCCATGTCACCGTGCGGACGCAGCGAAGCCAAGGACGGCGCAGCGAGGGAGCCATGTCACCGTGACCGGTGAAACCACGACAGTGTTCGAGATCGTCGGTGGTCAGCCGTTCTTCGACGCGCTCATCGAGCGCTTCTACGTGCGGGTCGTTGCCGACCGCGTGCTCCGCCCGCTGTACCCCGCGGACCTCGAGCCGGGAAAGCGCGCGCTCGCCCTGTTCCTCGGCCAGTACTGGGGCGGCCCGGCGGTCTACAGCGCCGAGAAGGGGCATCCCCGCCTTCGCATGCGGCATGCGCCGTTCGCGATCGACGCGCGAGCGCGGGACGCCTGGCTGTCGGCGATGCTGGCGTCGGTCGACGAGGCCGACGCGCCCGAAATCGCGCGGGAAAGGCTGTCGGAGTACTTCACGATGGCGTCCACGGCGATGATCAACCGTGGGAGTAGCGCGAGAATGGACGAATGAACCGGCGACGGGAGAAGGACAAGCTGGCGCGACGCCGGGTCGCGTCGGTTCGGCGCGGTGAGATGCCGCACCGCGCGCCGGTGCGGCCGGGCCGGCTCTCGCCCGCCCGGAAGGTGCCGGCGTCGATCCCGCGGCCGCCGTACGCACCGGACGCGCCGGCGCTCCTGCCGGCAGTCCCGCCCGACGAGTTCGCCGATCGCATGCGCGCGGCCGGTCACGCCGGCCGGGAGGTGCTGCTCGAGGTCCGTGACGCGGTACGCGTCGGCATCACGACCGACGAGCTCGATCGCATCTGCCACGAGGCCTGCATCGCACGCGGCGGCTACCCGAGCCCGCTGTTCTACAAGGGTTTCCCGAAGTCGCTGTGCACGTCCGTCAACGACGTCATCTGCCACGGCATCCCCGACGATCGAGTGCTCGAAGACGGCGACATCGTCAACTGCGACGTCACGATCTACCTGCACGGGGTGCACGGCGACACCAACGCCACGTTCCTGGTCGGTGATGTCGACGACGAGGGCCGGCGGCTGGTGCGGGTGACGAAGGAGTCGCTGTGGAAGGCCATCGACACCGTGCGCCCGGGTTCCCGGCTGCACGACATCGGCCGGGCGATCGAGACGCACGCCGAGGCGGCGGGTTTCTCCGTGGTGCGCGCGTTCGTGGGCCACGGCGTGGGTGAGGAATTCCATACGTGGCCGGCCGTCCCGCACTACTACGACCCGAGCCTCGACGACGTGCTGGCGCCCGGCATGACGTTCACGATCGAGCCGATGATCAACGAGGGCGGGTGGGAGCTGGGACGCATCTGGCCCGACGGGTGGACCGCGCCGACACGCGACGGCTCGCGCTCGGCGCAGTTCGAGCACACGCTCCTCGTCACGACGACGGGGGTCGAAGTGTGCACGCTGCTCCCCGGTGAGCCGCACGGGAGCTGACGGCACCTTGCAGGGTCGGATGGCGGGCGAACGGGCGCTCGTCACGGGATCGACGTCCGGTATCGGCCGGGCGATCGCCGTCGCGTTCGCGGCAGAAGGTGCCGCCGTCGTCGTGACGGGCCGCGACCGTGCGCGCGGCGAAGCGGTGGCGGCCGAGATCACGGGAAGCCGCGGGACCGCGCACTTCGCGCCGGTGGATCTTCACGACGAGGCGGCATGCACGGCGCTCGTCGAGGAGGCCGCGGTCCGCCTCGGCGGGCTCACGGTGCTCGTCAACAACGCGGCCGGCGGCGACGCGCGCGACGCGGCGGTCTCCGAGCTCACCACCGAGGCGTGGGACGCGATCCTGCGCATCAATCTGACCGCGCCGATGTGGTGCGCGCGGGCGGCGATCCCGCACATGCGTCGCGCCGGTCACGGCGCGATCGTCAACATCTCCTCCCGGCAGGCCGAACGGGCGAGCGCCGGGCTCGCCGCCTACGTCGCGGCCAAGTCGGGATTGAACGGCTTGACGCGCGCGATCGCGGTCGAGGAGGCCGCGCACCAGATTCGCTGCAACACGATCAGCCCCGGATACGTGGTCAACGACCGCCGCGATGCCGAGCTCCCGGCCGAGCGGCGCGCGCGTTACGAGGGCATGCACCTGACGCGCCTCGGCGTCGCCGACGACGTGGCGCAGGCGGCCGTCTACCTCGCGAGCCGCGAGTCGGCGTTCGTCACCGGGACCAACCTGCAGCTCGACGGTGGGAGCAGTATCGCCCGCGGTCTCACACTCGGGTAGCGACGGCATGCACCCGCGGAGCTGCGTGAGCGCGATCTCGACGTTTCGCCTGTCGCTCGTCGAGGACCTCGCCTTCTGGGAACACCACCGCATCCGTAACGTCGGCGTGTCGGTCGCCAAGCTCGAGGCCTACGGCTGGGAGGAAGGGACGCGCCGCGTCAGGGACGCGGTCGAGGAAGGATTGCAGGTCGTCGACCTGATCGGTCTCAGCCCGTTCCATCTGGCCAGACCGCAACACTGGGATTCGCAGCGCGCGCGTCTGGTGCACGCGCTCGAGACCGCCGCTGCCGTCGGGGCACCGCGCGTCGTGTTCACGACCGGTCCGTTCGCGCCGCTCACGTGGGACGAGGCCGCCGAGGCACTGCAGGAAGCGCTCGCGCCCGTGCTGCAGGAGGCTCGGAGCCGGGCCATCGATGTGGCCGTCGAGCACACCAACTCGTTGCGGGTCGACGTCGGCTTCGTGCACACGTTGCGGGACGCGATCGATCTCGCCCGCCGGCTCGACACCGGCGTGTGCATGGAAGTGAACGCATGTTGGGCCGAGCGCGGCCTGGACGAAACGATCCGCGCCGGCATCGATCGCATTCAGCTCGTGCAGATCAGCGACTACCGCGTCGGCACGATCGCGTCGTCGCAGCGGCTCGTTCCCGGAGACGGCGACATTCCGCTGCGCCGGATCCTCGCGGTGCTTCTCGCCGCCGGTTACGCCGGGCCGTTCGAGCTGGAGCTGATCGGCGACGCGATCGTCGAGGAGGGCTACGACGCAGCCGTCCCCCGCGCGGTGCGGAAGCTCGACGCGCTGCTCACCGAGGTCGACGCCTAGGACGAGCCGTCACATCGGCCGTCGACCACGACCGGGATCTGCGTCGCGGCGGCGGGAACCGTCAGGCATGCGTGGCGCGTGTAGAAGACCGTTTGCGAGAACTCGAGACGCCAGCCCGCGCGTTCCCAATCGGGCGCGGTCGCGTTCTCCACCGGCGTGCCGTCGGCGAGCCGGATGCGATTGTCATCGCAGCAACCGCCGTTGAACCCGTGTTCGGAGACGTACACGACGCGCAGCAGGCTCGGATCGCGCGGCGGGCGCTCCGCGACGATCGCCTCCCGCACGATGGCACGACCGAAAGCACGCGCGTGGTCGCGCACCTCGTTTTCCGCGATAGTCCCCGAGAAGCCGAACACGAAGATCGCGAAGCCGGCGATGCCGAGCACCGTCAGCCCGAGACCGACATAGCCGAGGATCAGGCCCGCGAGGGCGAAGCCCGCGCCTTGCTCGCCCGTGCGCTTGATCTGGCGCCGGGCGATGTGGCCGGTGACGACTGCGACGATCGAGCTCAGGAAGCAGAAGGCGAACTGTGCGCAGCCCGCGACGAGCGAGATGATCGCCAGCGCGTTCGTGCGCGCCGGCGGCGTGTACGGCGGCACGCCCCACCCGGGAGCGCCTGGATACGGGGCCGGAGGCGGCACGGGCGCGCCGGACGGCGGCGGTGGTGTCCAGTCCCCGGTCCCCGTCACGGCGCAATCCTCGCACGACGCGGCGAGCGGAGCGCCGGCGTGCGGCACACACGATGCGGCGAGCGGAGCGCCCGACGCACACGATGCGGCGAGCGGAGCGCCGGAGGCGTGCGGCACACACGATGCGGCGAACGGAGCGCCGGCGTGCGGCGCACACGATGCGGCGAGCGGAGCGCCGGAGGCGCGTAGTGAGCTCGCCGGGAGCAGCGAATCCTCCCCGACGCGGCGAAGCCGCCGCTCGGAGGTGAGTCGCGACCCAGCATCACGCCCACATGAAGGCGCCGCCGTCGGCCATGAACGTGTGGCCCGTGAGGTAGCGGCAGGCGTCGGAGCACAGGAACCATGCGATCGGGCCGATGTCGAGCTCGGGGTCACCCTGGCGTCCCATCGGGCAGTTCTCGATGAAGGTCCGGTAGCCCTCGCTCTCTTTGGCCGCGTCGCCGTGGTGCGTCGCGGCAGCGGGAGCGATCGCGTTGACGACCACGCCGTCGCTCGCCCACTCGCGCGCGGCGGTGCGCGTGAGCGCGCGGACTGCTTCCTTCGACGCGTTGTATGCGGCGAAGCCACGTCCGCCGGTGATGCCCATCGAGGACGCAAAGTTGACGATGCGTCCCCACTGCCGGGACTTCATGTGCGGGTACACCGCCTGCATCGCCCAGAGCGTTCCCTTGACACCCGAGGTGTAGAAGACGTCGACGTCATCCTCGCTGACAGCGGCGACCGGAGCCATCGGCCGGAACGTCTGCGCGTTGTTGACGAGCGCGTCGACACACCCGAAGCGATCGACGGTCTGCGCGACCATCCCGTCGATTTCGTCTTTGACCTGGATGTCGCAGACAACGCCGAGGTGCTCGACACCGAGTGCGCCGAGCTCTTCACATGTCTCCTCGAGCAGGTGCTGCTTCCACTCCGCAACGACGATGCGCGCGCCGCCCTTGCCCATGTGGAGCGCCATCCCCTTGCCGACTCCCCGACCGGCGCCGGTGACGACGATCACCTTGCCGTCCAGAGAGTGCATCGCACGAGCATCGGACATGCGGGTCACGATAGGTGCGGCGTAGCTTCGGCGTCATGCTCACAGGAGTGGTGATCGTGTCGGGAGGCGGGAGTGGCATCGGACGCGCGACCGCACAACGCGCCGCCCGAGAAGGAGCGAACGTCGCGGTGATCGACCGCGACGCCGACAACGGCCGCGTCACCGCGGAGATGATCGGCGATCGGGCGCGGGCGTTCGCGTGTGACGTCGCGGACGAAGCCGCGGTCGCCTCGACGGTCGCGCAGATCCAGCGCGACCTCGGGCGCGTTTCGGGTGTGGTCACCGCCGCAGGCATCTTCCATCCGGGTGACATGCGGCCCGCGCACGAGGTGACCATCGAGGACTTCGTGCATGTCTTGCGCGTCAACTTGGTCGGGACGTTCGCGGTGATCAAGCACGCGCTTCCCATGTTGATCGATGGTGGCGGCGCGATCGTGACGATCGCGTCCACGGCCGCAATCCGCGGGCACGGATACGGCGCGGGATACACGGCGAGCAAGGGTGGCGTCGATGCGCTCACGCGACTCCTGGCGGTGCAGTACAGCCCGCTCGGCGTGCGGGCCAACTGCATCTGCCCGGGCGGCGTCGACACGCCGATGACCGGCGGCATGTTCGCGACCGACGAAGCGAAGACACGCGCTCAAGGCCGTGTGCCCATCGGTCGATACGCGCAACCCGAAGACATCGCCGATGTCGTCGCGTTCCTGCTGTCAGAAGACGCTCGCTACATCACCGGGCAGACACTCCCTGTCGAGGGCGGCGCAACGGTCGCCTGAATCACAAAGGTTTCAGGCGAATGCCATCTGGGGAATTCACGCCCGCTGATCTGCGGGTACTCGCAACTGGTATGGCCACAGCCACGAAGCGTGACGCGTTGGTTTTCTCATGAGCGCACATCGTTCGTTATCGTCGTTCCACATGTACCGGCCCCCTCGCCGCCGGCGGAACGTGGGGCGCAGCATCGGTGTGGTGAATCACCACGATGACACCGGTCTGACGCGACCCAACGTGACGCGGCTCATCGCGCTCGCATGCTTGATCGCGCTTGTTTGTCTCCCCGGTGTCGCGCACGCGCAGTCAACGCAGGATCAGCTCGCGGAAACGCGCAAGGCCATCGATGCCACCGCGCAACGCTGGTTCGACGCGCACGGCGAAGCCGCGAGTCTCGATACACGTATTGCCGCGCTCGAGGAAAGCATCACGGGCATGGAGGCGCGGGTCGCCAGCGCGCGCAAGGTTGCGCGGGCGCGCGCGCTGCTCATGTACAAGGGCGCGTCGCTTGAGTACGCGAGTGTCTTCGGCACTACGGTGATCGAGTCGGCGCGACGCGCGGAGCTGATCGATCACGCCAACGCCCAGAACGTGTCCGCGATCGAAGAGCTCACGGCGTCGCTGAAGGACCTGCACTCGCAGCACAATGACCTCGTCGACTCGCGAGCGCGGCTGGACAAGGTCCTGCAGGTCGTCGCGTCACAACGTGACGCGCTCGACGCCCAGCTCACGTCGCTCCAGGACCAAGCGGCGCTCGAGTCCCAGGCCGGGGGCAAACCGGCCGCGCGCCGCGGACACAGCACGGCGTCCGCGCTGCGGGCGCCCGCGACCGCCGCGCCGACGGCACCCGTTCCGGCGGTATCCGTCGACCTCCCGACCACCAACCCGCCTCCGTCCCGCGGAGGCTCGAGCCCGCACCACAACGACCCCTACCTCGTGTGCACCCGCGGACGCGAGAGTGGTGGCAACTACGGCATCGTCAGCTCGGGCGGCACGTACTACGGCGCGTATCAGTTCCTGCCGTCGACGTGGAACGCGACCGCCGCGCACGCGGGACGCATGGATCTCGTCGGCGTGCTGCCGACGCACGCCTCGGCCTACGACCAGGACGAGATGGCGTGGGTGCTCTACCAGTGGCAGGGCAAAGGCCCGTGGGGCGGCCGCTGCTAATCGCTCGCGTCCGCGGCGAGCTGGGCGATGACGTCGCGCAGGGGCACGTCGGCGAGTGACCGCAACCGCAGGTCCGCGTGCGAGAGATCGAGCTCCTCGGTGATCGCGTGCGGTACTGCGACGCACCGCAGGCCCGCGCGCCTCGCTGCCGTCACCCCGTTCGGTGAGTCTTCGACCGCGAGCGACTCCCACGGGGGTACGCCGATCGCCGCGCACGCGGCCAGGTACGTATCAGGTGCCGGCTTGGCGGCAATCCCGTCGGAGCAGCAGGCGACCGACACGAAGCGGTGACGGAGCTCCAGCCGTTCCAAGTGGGACTCGACCCACTCCGGAGGCGAGCTCGACGCGACGGCCACCTCGAGGCCGAGGGCGTCAGCCTCGTCGAGCCATTCGAGCACTCCGGGAAGCACGATCTCGGCGGCCAGCAGCTCGTCGCGGCGCGCCCGCCGTCGTTCGTGCATCGCGTCGACGTCAACAGCTCGTGTCGCACGCGCTTGCAGGAGCGCCACCAGGTCGAGGGCGCCGGCCGTGCCGATCTCCTGCGCCCACTCCTCTGTCGTGATCGGCGGACAACCATGCGCGGCGAACGCTTCTTGCCACGCGACGAGCACCGGCGCCTCGGTATCGAGGATCAGCCCGTCGAAGTCGAAGACGACGGCACGTATCACGAGACACACTCACCGCCTTGCAGCTCCATGATGGTTCGACGCTAGCGTCCGCGGTCGTGGCGTCACCGTGGTTTGGGTTGTACCTACCGCAGCTGCGGATGAGCTTCGACCGCATCGTCGAGCGCACGCTCATCGCCGAAGCGGCCGGCTTCGACTCCATCTGGCTGATGGACCACCTCGCCGCGCCGATGGCACCCGACGTCGACACCTTCGAGGGATGGACGATTGCAAGCGCGCTCGCCGCGCGCACGACGCGCATCCGCATCGGACATCTCGTGCTGTGCGATCCGTTCCGCCATCCGGCGCTGCTCGCCAAGATGGCTGCGACGCTCGACGTGATCTCGAACGGACGACTCGAGCTCGGTATCGGCTGGGGATCGGTACCAGCCGAGCTCCGAACCTACGGCTTCGGCGACGAGCCGGCCGCGGTGCGCGCCGCCAAGCTGCGCGAGACGCTCGAGGTCCTGGCATTGATGTTCGCGGGCGAGCCCTTCGACCACGTGGGCACGCATTACACGCTGCGCGGCGCGCAAGGGCGGCCCGTACCCGTGCAGCCGCGCATTCCGGTACACATCGGTGGTGGCGGCGCGCTGCACACCATGCCGCTGGTGCGCGACCACGCCGATTGGTGGAACTGTCCGGGCTACGCGCTGGACCGGCTCGACGAGCTGCGGCCGCTGGCGGGGCACGCGCGTATCTCCGCGCAGCACCCCATCGGCCTGGCTGCGAATTTCGCAGCGCGCGACGAGGTCACGGCGACCGTGCAACGCCGCTTCGGTTCGTGGGGCGGCGTGGTGGCGGGAACAGCCGCCGAGGTTTCGGACGCGCTCGCCCAGGAGGTCGCACGCGGCGTCGAGGGATTCGTATGTCAGTTCGGTGATTTCGGCACGCAGGCCACGATCGAACGCTTCATGACCGACGTGGCATCTAGATTTCGCTCGTGAACCCACCGCTGGTCGTCGGCGTCCCGCGCGAGGTGAAGACCGACGAACATCGCGTCGCCATCACTCCCGACGGCGTGCTCGAGATGTCACATCACCATGTGACCGTCCTCATCGAGAGTGGCGCGGGCGTCGACTCCGGCATCACCGACGAGGACTATCGCGCCGTCGGGGCAACGATCGTGGCAAGCGCGCAGGACGCGTGGGGTGACGCCGACCTCGTGCTGAAGGTGAAGGAGCCGCAGCCCTCGGAGCTCGGCTTCCTGCGCGAGGACCTGGTGTTGTTCACGTATCTCCATCTCGCGGCGTATCCCGACCTCGGCCGCAAGCTGATCGACACCGGCACCACTGCGATCGCGTACGAGACCGTCCAGCTCAACGGCCAACTGCCGCTGCTCGCGCCGATGAGCGAGGTCGCGGGGCGCATGGCACCGCAGATCGGCGCGCACTTCCTCGAGCGCCGTCAGGGCGGGCGGGGCGTCCTGCTCGGTGGAGCGCCGGGCGTGCGGCCCGCACGCGTCGTGGTGCTCGGCGCCGGCAACGTCGGGTGGAACGCGGCGTGGATCGCGCAAGGCATGGAAGCCGAGGTGCTCCTCCTCGACAAGAACCTCGATCGTCTGCGTTGGGTCGACCAGATCCACAAGGGCCGCATCCAAACGCTCGCGAGCAACCGGGCGGCGGTCGCACGTGCGGTGCGGGATGCGGATCTCGTGATCGGCGCGGTACTCGTGCCGGGAGGCCGTGCCCCCGTGCTCGTGACCGACGACATGGTCCGGGAGATGAAGCCGCGCGCGGTGATCGTCGACTGTGCGATCGACCAGGGCGGTTGCATCGAGGGGATCCACGAGACGACGCACAGCGACCCCGTCTTCGAGCGTCACCAGGTGTTGCACTACGCGGTGGGCAACGTTCCCGGCGCGGTGCCGAACACGTCGACGTACGCGCTCACCAACGCGACGCTTCCGTACGCGGTCGAGCTCGCGACCCAGGGCGTCGCCGAGGCGGTGCGCGCGGATCCGGCACTCGCGGACGGTGTGAACACGCTGCACGGTCGCGTCGTGAACGCGGCCGTCGCCGAAGCGCTCGGCGTCCCCGCCTCTCCGCTCGAGGCGGGCTGAATCGGGCTGAGGCCAACGTGTCGAGGCTTCCGGATCGATGCCTCTGAAGCCGACTCGTTAGCATTCGCGGTCTCATGAGAGTCCTAGTCAGCGGCGGTGCCGGCTTCATCGGCTCCCATCTTGTCGATGCTCTGGTCTCACGAGGCGACGACGTCTCCGTGCTGGACGACTTCAGCACCGGCTACCGGGAGAACGTCAACGCGGCGTCGGTGCCCGTGGAAGGCTCGGTGGCCGACGAATCGGTCGTCCGCACCGCAATGCGGGGGTGTGAGCTCGTCTTCCACCAGGCCGCGCACAAGGCGGTGATGCGCTCGGTGGAACAGCCCTTGCCCACAGACCGTGCGAACACCCACGGCACACTCACGATGCTGAAATGCGCGCGCGACGAAGGCGTACGACGCTTCGTGCATGCGTCCTCGAGCAGCGTGTACGGCGGCGCCGCCCACGTGCCGACGCGAGAGGACGAGCCACAAGTCCCGCGCTCGCCGTACGCGGTCACGAAGCTCGCGGCCGAGCACTACTGCCGGGTGTTCACCGAGCTGTACGGCCTAGACACGATCGCGCTCCGGTACTTCAACGTGTACGGCCCGCGCCAGCGTCCCGACGCGACCTACGCGGCCGTGGTCCCTCTGTTCATCGACGCGCTGACACACGGAAACCGGCCGGTGGTGCACGGTGACGGCAAGCAAAGCCGCGACTTCACGTTCATCGACGACGTCGTCGCCGCCAATCTCGCGGCGGCCGCCGCGCCGGCCCGCACGTGTGCCGGAAAGGCGTACAACATCGCGGGTGGCGCGTCGTACTCGCTGCTCGATCTTCTCGACGTCCTGGGTCGGATCCTCGACGTGCGGCCGGAGCCGTCGTTCGCGCCGCCTCGGGCCGGCGACGTGCGCGTCAGCCGGGCGGACACGGGCGCCGCCGAGCGTGATCTCGACTTCCGCTGCTCGGTCGGCTTCGAGGACGGACTGCGGGCGACCGTCGCGTGGTTCTCGGACCGGTTCGCCCGCCGCGACTCCTCGGCCGCGACGTCGCTCGACCCGACCTAAGTGCGATTCAGCGCGCTTCTTGGTCGTCAGTCGGGGTCTTGATGTTCTGCAGCGACTCGAGCGCATGCTTCGAAGGCTTCACCGCATCGCGGTTCGCCTGCTGCAACTGGGCGAAGATCTCTTCGCGGTGCACGTCGATCGAGCGCGGTGCCTTGATGCCGAGACGTACCTGGTCACCGCGAACTTCGAGAACCGTGACCACGATCTCGTGCCCGATCATGATGCTCTGATTCGCACGTCGTGTGAGCACGAGCACAGGATCCTCCCCTCCATGGCGGCCGCTGCAGCGCGCCCGACCGTGAGCATACGCACTCGCGCGACTGCTTGCGTGGGTCCTGTGCGCCTTCCGTATTCACGTTGCGTGACGGGTCAAGCGAGGTGCACGTTGCGGTCAATCAACTCGCGATCGCAAGCGGTGCTCTCACGCTGTAGCCCGCGCTCGGCAGCACGACCTGGGCGGCCTCGTACGTGACGCGGTTGACGACGATCGGACCAAGGAGATTCAGCGTCGAATCCTCGGGGCGATCGTGCAACGTCACGACCGCGAAGACCACCGCGTCCTCGGCGGCCGCGAGGCTCAGGCGCTCGGCTGATCCCGCGTCGAGCTCGAACTCGTACTCGGGATAGAAGACCCACGGTGGCACGACGACGAAACCCACATCCGAGCTGTCCGCGGACGTCAACAACAAGAAGGGGCTTCCGGCCGGGCCCCACGGCGCCAGCTCGAATCTGTGGGCGTTCGGGAACCCGGGCATCCCCGCGGGGAAGTTGATCCCGACGACATCGGTGGTGGTCTGTGTCTCGAGCATCGATACCTACCGGGGGAGGTCCGCACAGGACGGTTGTGCTGCCTTCGCAGCGAGATATGAGAGGTGCTTCTTCATCGTCAGGGTGTCCGCCCTTTTCTTGGATCTGTACGGGATCGGCGCGCAGAAATCGCGCGCAGAGCTCGCCAGGTCGGTCTCCAACTTCTGGTCCTCGAGCTCGGTCACGTCAGATCGCCTCGTCCACGATGCGCAACACGAGGGACCGATCGGGGAGCGTGGCGCGCGCGTCGTACGTGTCGATGTCGATGTCCCTGTCGCCCGACGCGCCGGGCGTCCCGGGAGCCGTCTCGTGTCCGCCTTGCGACACCTCACGGTTCGACTTCGTGATCGCGTCGATCTCCCGGGCGAGGCCGAGCAACGCGCGCCGGTGTTCCGTGAAGATCCCGTCCCACGGCGTGGGCGTCGACGACGCAAGATTCCGCAGCGTCGGTGCGTCGGAGATGCCGAGCTCTTGCCCGGCGTCTGCGATGTGCACGGCCCACTCGAGCTCGACACGCCTGATCTCGGCGACCACGCTCTCGACCTCGCGTGTCGCGCGTGCGAGCCAGCGACTGCGGCCGGCAGCGAAGATGAGCTGCTCCTCTTCGAGCTTGAAGACGAGCAGCTCCATGAGCTGCCGTTCCCTCCACAAGATGTTCGAGGCGTCGCTCAGCGCCATGACTCCACCCTCACGGCCCCAGTGGTGCACCGTTCCATCGGCGGGTTCGCCATGCGAGCTGAATGAACCGGGAAGTCAATGATCTCCCGTCACTCGCCGGGTGACGCTTGCTGCGGACTGTGAGATCGCCGTCCGCCCCGTGCGCCGGCTTCCCTAGCGCAGGACCCCGAGCGCGACGGCGCGTCCGAGCGCCTCGTTTCGATTCTTGGCACCGAGCTTGGCGTAGATGCGCACGAGGTGGGACTTCACGGTGGCGAGGGTGACCGAGAGGTCGTTGGCGATCTCTCGATTGGAGCGGCCTTCGGCGAGAAGGATCAGGACCTCGCGCTCTCGGGCCGACAGGAGCTCGTCGGTGCGGTCGTCCAGGGGCGGCAGCCGGACGGTGCCCACGAGGGCGCCGTGCAGGGCGGGCGCGACGTACTGCACTCCCTTGCACGCGGCATCGACGGCGGTGCCCAGCTCGTCGGCGTCGCTCGTACGCATGACGACCGCGGTGGCGCCGAGGGCGAGGAGGTACCCCAGGACGTGGTCCTGGGCGACGGGCACCAGCGCCACGATCGCCGGGTGCGGCCGGAGCCGCACGAGCCGGCGCACGACCTCCTCGACGGCGAGGTCGGCGGGCAGGCCCACTGCGACGACGTCGGGCCGGAGGGCGCCGGCGAGGCTCAGCAGCTCGCGCCCGGACCGGGTCTGGGCGACGACCTCCAGGCCGCGGCCCTGGAGCACGGCCGTCATGCCCGCCCGTACCAGCGCGAGCTCGTC
Organism: Acidimicrobiia bacterium; assembly: GCA_038238245.1. Classification (GTDB taxonomy): domain Bacteria; phylum Actinomycetota; class Acidimicrobiia; order IMCC26256; family PALSA-610; genus DASQHW01. The sequence goes on along the minus strand of JBBRXX010000021.1, from coordinate 43,916 downwards.
GGCGACGACGGCCGTTTGGGCCGGCCGCATGTCCGGATCTTGCACGGCGAGGCCTCCCGAGCCGTCGTGACCAGCGATACTACCCTCCGCGCACCTTCCCTCCACGCAAAGTGCGCGGATCTTTCAACCCTGCGGTCTATCAAGGGCATGTCCCCGGGAAGCCGAAATTTCCTCGACATTTGCAACGCCCGTGCACACAGGGCGACCCGGGGGACAGGGAACGTGAAGCCGACGCAGGCAGTGACCATCGATATCGAGCGGGCGACCAACGAGGACAACCTCGTGCGCCAGCACCTCCCGCTCGTCCAGTACGTCGTTTCCGAGGTCGCCCACCGGGTGCCCAGCCACGTCACCCGCAACGACCTCGTCTCCGCCGGCATGCTCGGCCTCGCGCAAGCGGCCCGGAGCTACGACCCCGAGCGGGGAATCGCCTTCGAGCGGTTCGCGTCGACCCGTATCCGCGGCGCCCTGCTCGACGAGCTGCGCGGCCGTGACTGGGCGAGCCGCTCGGTGCGCGCCCGGGCCCGGGGGCTGCAGGCCGCCCACGAAGAGCTGATGAACAAGCTCGGCCGGGCGCCGACCTCCGACGAGGTCGCCGCGTCGCTCGACGTCCCGACCGAGATCGTGCACAAGCTCGTCGACGACGTCCACCGCGCCACGGTGTTGAACTACGACTCGCTGGTGCTGGAAGGCGACGCCGAGTCCTTCATCGCGAGCGAAGACGCCACGCCCGAGATGACGATGCTCGATCGTGAGCGCAAGGCGTACCTCATGGACGCGGTGCAGGCACTGCCCGAGCGTCTGCAACGTGTCGTCATCGGCTACTTCTTCGAGGAGCGGTCGATGCAGGACCTGGCCGACGAACTCGGGGTCAGTGAGTCGCGTATCTCGCAGCTCCGCGCCGAAGCGCTGCTCTTGTTGAAGGACGGCATCAGCTCGCAGCTCGAGCCCGAGGCGCTCCCGGAGGAGCCGCGCCCGAACGGTCGGGTCGCCCGCCGCAAGGCGGCCTACTACGCCGCGGTTGCCGCCGGGTCGAGCCCCCGCGACCGTGTCTCGGAGCGCCCGATCGAGACCGCGCACGTCGTGACGGTGCAAGCCTGAAGAGGCTCGGCACACAGACCATGACGAACAGGCCGACCGTCGACCCGGCATTCATCTTCGCGGTGAGCCTCGTGCTCTCGGCGGTGGCGTGGTTCCCGACGTTGCGCGGCACGCTGCACGGCAACGTCGACATCACCGATGCCGGCATCCGCTTCTTCTCCGTGCTCGCGCTGTCCTGGGCGGGCGTCTTCGGGATCTCGACAATCGTCGCGATGTACGCGGGCCGGCACCGCCGTCCCCCGCCGCCGCCGGTCGAGCGGCCGGCGCGCAGGCGCGACGAAGCGCTGCGAGCCGAGAACGAACCGCACGCGTCGAACGCGGCCTGACGGCCGATCGACCGATCAGGCGGCGGTGCGCGCTTTTCTTGCGGCCTTCTGGCGGCGGCGAAGCACGCGGTGACGCTCGATCGCGGTGAGCCCGCCCCAGACCCCGTCGGCAGGACGGGTCTCGAGGGCGTACTCGAGGCATTCCTCACGCACCGGGCAGGACGCGCAGATCGCCTTCGCCTCGGCCGCATGCGCATCCGACGTCGGGAAGAACACCGTCGTGTCGGCATCGCGACACGCGGCGTCGTCGAACCAGTCGGTAGGTACAGGGGCAGTCTTCAAACGAGGCATAGCCGAAGGTTCAACGCGCGCCGCGGTGGTGCCATTCCCGGATTACGCGTACCAGCTGCCGCCCCGCTCGGGCCGCTGATAGCCGAGCACGGTGTACGCGGCATCGACGAGCGCCTGGCCCCGAGCATCGAGGCCTACGGCCATGCCCTGGCGGTTCATCGTGTACCCGAACGACATGCGGGCCCGGGGGTCGACGAACCCGATCGATCCGCCCATGCCGACGTGGCCGAAGGCCTCCTCGGAAAGGATCACGCCGTCCCGGTCGCCCGGGCCGCGCGCGGAGTTGTCGACCGACTTGCCGAAGCCCGTCGACCACCGCGTCGGCACGAGCATCGTCGCGTCGACCGATGTCGCCGACGTCACGGCACCCATCACCGCCAGCTCCTCGGCGTCGACGAGCCCGTCGCCGCCGATCGCGAGCGTGCGATACATCCCGGCCAGGCCGCGAGCGTTGCCGATGCCGCCGAAGGCCGGCAGCTCGGCGGCGTGCGCGTCACGCGTATCGATCCATCCCGGGGCGAAGACCGCACCCGAATTCGTCAACACCAGCGCGCCGACCGACGTCGGATCGGTCATCGCCGACCGGTAGAAGCTCGGGAGCGCCGCGCCCGGCGCCGGCTCGGCCGGCAACGTGGGCGCGACGCGGGGCTCGTGCTCGGCGGGCAGTCCGATCCAGAGGTCGATGCCGCGCGGTGCCGCCACCTCCTCGTGGAAGAAGGCGCCGAGCGACGAGCCGGTGACGCGTCGCACGAGCTCGCCGACGAGGTGGCCGAACGTGAGCGCGTGGTAGCCGTGGCGCGTGCCGGGTTCCCAGAACGGCTCCTGCCCGGCGAGCCGGCCGGCGATCAGGTCCCAGTCGCAGTAGCCGTCGTCGGGGATCGGTTCGCGCAACGCGGGCAGACCAGCTTGGTGCGCGAGCAACATCTCGACCGTGACGACGTCCTTGCCGTGCGTCGCGAACTCCGGCCAGTAGGTGCTCACGGGCGCGTCGAGCGCGAGCTGCCCGCGGGTGGCGAGCACGTGCGCACACAGGGCAGTCGCTCCTTTGGTGCACGACCACACCACGCCGATCGTGTCGCGCTCCCACGCGCGTCCGGTCGCCGGGTCCGCAATCCCGCCCCAGAGGTCGACGACGGTCTCACCGTCGACGGTGACGCACACCGAGGCGCCGACCTCCTCACGTTCGGCGAAGTTGCGCTCGAACTCCTCGCGTACGAGCGCGAACCTCGGATCACGCACACCCGCGATCGTCATGGCGAGATCGTAGGAGTCCGCTGCGCTCGGTGCGGGTGTACGTCCACCGCGGCCGCGGAAGCTACTCCAGCAGGTCGGGCTCTTCCGCGGTGAGCATGTCGAAGAGGGGCTGGAAGCCGAACCATCCCGCCTGGTGCCCGCCGACCTGCGCCGCGGTGCGCGCGGCCATCTCGGCATCGATGTGCACGGGAGTACCGGCGGCCTCGGCGAGCAGCTGGGCGTGGCACGTGCGATCCATTGCGAAGAACCAGAACGCGGCCTCGTCGACGGAATGGCCGACCGTCAACAACCCGTGGTTTCGCAGTATGACTGCCTTGTAGTCGCCGAGCGCGGCCGCGATCCGCTTGCCCTCGTCGAGGTCGAGCACCACGCCGGTGTAGTCGTCGAACAATCCGTGGTCGCCGTAGAACGCGCAGGCATCCTGGGTGATCGGGTCGAGCGGCCGGCCGAGTGTCGACCAGGCCTTGCCGTGGAGTGAATGGCTGTGGGCGGCTGCGACGACATCCGGACGCGCGGCATGCAGCTGGGAGTGGATCGCAAACGCCGCGCCGTTCACGGGCCGGTCGCCCTCGACGACCTCGCCGTTGTGGTCGACGAGGATGAGGTCGGACACGCGGATCCGGGAGAAGTGCACACCGAACGGGTTCACCCAGAAGTGGTCGAGGTGCTCCGGATCGCGTGCCGTGATGTGGCCGGCGACGCCCTCGTCGAAGCCGCAGCGCGCGAACAGCCTGAACGCGGCTGCGAGACGCTGCTTGCGTTGCATCCGTTCCTCGTCCGGCGACGCGAACACCGGCTGACCGAACGGCTTGATGTCCGGCATGCAGACTCCTTCTCGAGTTCGGATCGCTCGGAGGTCAGCGTATTCCGCTCAGGAGTCGGCCTTCCCCTTCCAGCCGTCGAAGTAGGTGATCTCCTCGACCGGCCTGCGTTGCGCGGGCTTGAAGTCGGCGCCGGTCGTGTACGCGACCGGGATGAGCGCAGCCTGTGTCACCGTGTCGGGAATGCCGAGAAGGCGGCTCGCTTCGGCTTCGTACGCGAGGTGCAGGGTCGTGAACACCGAGCCGAGGCCGCGGCTGCGCAACGCGAGCTGGAAACTCCACACCGCCGGCAGGATCGAGCCGTAGAAGCCCGCGATCGCCTCGTTGGACGCGTTCTCGGGCAAGCGATCGAGGATGCACGGAATGACGAGCACCGGCACCTCGTGCATACGGGCGGCCAGATAGCGCGACGAGTCGAGGACGCGACTCGGACTGACGCCGCGTGCGTTCATGTACGGGTCGGCGCGTTTGCGGTACAGCGCCGCGACGCCGGCGCGGAGATCGGGATCGTCGACCACGACCCACCGCCAGCGTTGCGAGTTGCCGCCGGTCGGCGCCTGGATCGCAACGCGCAACGCATCGAGCACGACCTCGCGCGGCACGGGCCGTTCGAGGTCGAGGCGCCTGCGCACCGCGCGTGTTGTCGTCAGCAGACGATCGGTCTCTTGCACGTCGAACGTCGTCATCCTCCGATCCTCTCACCGGAGCGCTCCACTGCGCCCGCCCGGTTCTTTCGAAGCTCTTACTCGGGTGTGCGATGCTCCCGAACATGGAACGCGGCCGCGTCTTGGTCGTCGAGGACGACGAGCACGTGCGCGATGCCGTGGCGCGAGCGTTGCGCTTCGAGGGCTACGACGTACACACCGCGGTCGACGGGAACGACGGGTTGCTCCGCATCGACGAGCTCGCTCCCGACGTCGTCGTGCTCGACGTGCTGATGCCCGGCACCGACGGGCTCGCGGTCTGCCGCATCCTGCGCGACCGGGGCAACCACGTCCCGGTCCTGATGTTGACCGCCCGGCACGAGGTCTCCGACCGGGTGGCGGGCCTCGACGCCGGCGCCGACGACTATCTCGTGAAGCCGTTCGCGCTCGACGAGCTCCTCGCCCGGTTGCGCGCGCTGTTGCGCCGAGCGAGCGTGACCGGCGGGGAGGAAGAGCTGCGCGTGGGCGACCTCGTGCTCGATCCGCAACGGCGACAGGCGTGGCGTGCCGATCGCGAGCTCGATTTCACGAAGACCGAGTTCGATCTCCTCGAGTTGTTGATGTTCAACGCCGGGATCGTCCTGCCCCGCGAGACGATCTACGAACGTATCTGGGGCTACGACTTCGAGACGTCTTCGAAGTCGCTCGACGTGTACATCGGCTACATCCGTCGCAAGACCGAAGCACACGGCGAGCCGCGGGTCGTGCACACCGTGCGCGGCGTCGGCTACACCGCCCGGTTGACATGAGCCTGCGCATCCGTTTGCTGGCGATCGTCGCGATCACGTTCGCGGTCGTCGTCGTGGGATGTGTCTACGCCGCGCACGTGAGCGCGAGCCACGAACTGCGCGCCCAGACCGATCGATTCCTGGTGCAACGTTCACACGACGGCCGCATACAGCAGGGTCTGCACGACCTCGGAAACGGCCACGGCCCGCCGGCGCGTCGCCCCAATGAGCCCGGATCCTTCGCCGAGCCCGACGCGTTCGTGCAGCTGATCGGTGCCGACGGGACGGTGCGACAGTCCGCGGCCATTCCGCTTCCCGTCGACGCAAGGGACCGCGACATCGCGAGCCGGCCGCAAGCACCGTTGTTCCGCACGGTCACGATCGACCACACGCCCTACCGCATGCTCACGGTCAGCGTGCCGGGCGGCGCCGCCCAGATCGCACGCAGCATCAAGGAAACCAACGACGTGCTCTCGACGCTCGACATCCGCCTCCTGCTGATCGCGTTGGTCGGCACCGCGGTCGCGGCGCTGCTCGCATGGATCATTGCCCGGCGCATCGTGCGCCCGGTCGAGCAGCTCACGAGCGCGACCGAGCGCGTCGCGCAGACCCAGGACCTCGAGAGCGAGATCGTGGTGTCCCGGCGCGACGAGCTCGGCCGGCTCGCCGCGAGCTTCAACACGATGCTCGTGGCGCTGCGCACCTCGCGTGCCCAGCAGCGGCGGCTGGTGATGGACGCGAGCCACGAGCTGCGGACGCCGCTCACCGCGTTGCGGACGAACGTCGAGGTGCTGCAACGCGCGACCACGATGGACGACGCCCAACGCGCACAGGTGCTCGGCGCCGTCGACCTCGAGCTCTCGGAGCTCACCGAGCTGGTCACCGAGCTCGTCGATCTCGCCACCGACGTGCGCGCCGACGAACCTCTCCAGCCCGCCGACCTCGGGGAGCTCACCGAGCGCGTCATCGGGCGGATGCGGCGACGCACCGGCCGTGAGATCACGCTGACCGTCGGGCCCGACGCGACGGTCAACGTGCAGGGCGCAGCCCTTGAGCGCGCGCTGTCGAACCTGGTCGACAACGCGTGCAAGTTCAGCCCGGCCGGGACGCCGGTCGACGTCACCGTCGCCGGCTCACAGATCGAGGTGGCCGACCGCGGACCGGGTATCGCGCCGTCCGATCGCGATCACGTCTTCGACCGCTTCTACCGCGCCCCCGAAGCGCGCACCATGCCGGGTTCGGGGCTCGGGCTGTCGATCGTGAAGCAGATCGCCGATCGCCACGGCGCCACTGTCGAGATCGTTCCGCGCGCCGGTGGCGGGGCGGTGGTGCGACTCACGCTCCCGGCGTGAGGTCGTAGACGGTCACCCCGCCGACGGTTTTCGCGGTGAAGTTGCCCGCGACCCACTGCGCGATCGCGCTGGTGCTCGACGAGCTCTGCGGACCACCACCGAAGCCGCCGCGTCCACCACCACCGGCGAATCCCCCACCGCCGATGAAGTAGTGGATCTTGTGGGCAGTGACGTACTGCTGGAACTGCGCGAGCGTCGGTGACGGGTCCGTGCCGTTGAAGCCGCCGATCGCCATCACGGGGTCGCCGGTGGCGAGCTGGTAGCCGGCCGCGTTGTTTGCGCCGGTGGTCGCCGCGACCCAGGTGTAGGAGCTCGCACCTTGCCGGAGCAGCGCGGTGATCTCGGCCGACGGCGTCGAGCCGTTCAACAAGCCGCCCAAGCCGCCGGCGCCGCCGCGACCGCGTCCACCACCGGTGCCGAAGCGCGGCCTAGCCGCACCGAACGGCGGCTGGCCGCCGTTGGGGAGCTGGAACTGCCCACCGCGGAAACCGCCGCCCGCGAAGTTGCCCGGGACCCGCCCACCGAGGCCACCGGGCCCGCCGCGCGTCGCGGCGACCGGTCCAGCCGTCGGTAACGCACCTTCGTGCGGCGTGCTCACCGTCGACAACGTGTACGCGGCGGGTCCCGCGAGCGCGACCAGCAACGCGCTTGCCGCGAGCACAACCGCAACCCTGCGCAACGTCCTCGTCGAGCTCCCGACGAGCAACGCCGTGACGGCGATCCCGGCGACGAGCACGGCGCTGCGCAACGCGGGATTCCACGTCGGCGTGCGACCGAGCAACGCGTACGACCACCACACCGTCACCGCGAACGAGACGGCGAGGGCGACACGCGCTGCCGGATGCCGGCGACCGTTCCACAAGCGGGTCGCGCCGATCCCGACGAGCGCGCCGATCGCGGGGGCGAGCGCAACCGTGTAGTAGGGGTGGATGATCCCCTCGCCGAGACTGAACGCCGCGGCGGTGATCAGCAGCCAACCGCCCCACAGCAACAATGCCGCCCGGGTGCGGTCGGTGCGCGGCATGCGCCACGTGAACGCGAGCCCGGCGACGAGCACGATCAACGCCGCGGGCAACAGCCAGGATGCTTGACTGCCGAACTCGACGTTGAACATGCGCGTCAGGCCGGTGGGTCCCCAGCGTCCCGTCGTGCCCTGCGCCCCGCCGCCCACACTGCCGGTCTCGTTTCCGGTCAGCCGTCCGAAGCCGTTGTAACCGAAGATGACATTCCAGAGGCTGTTGTTCTGCGATCCACCGATGTACGGCCGGGAACTCGCGGGCCAGAGCTGGACGATCGCGATCCACCATCCCGCCGACACGAGCAACGCTGCACCGCCCGCGGCGAGCTGCCAGGTGCGACGGCCGAGGCGGGGTGGACCCGCGAAGAGATACACGAGCGCGAAGACCGGAACGACGATCAGCGCCTGCAGCATCTTGGCGAGGAAGCCGAAGCCCACAAACGAGAACGCGAGAAGCAACCAGGTCGTGCTCCCGCGTTCGAGCGCACGCGTCAGCGCGTAGGCGCCGGCGACCAGCAGCAGCACCAACAGCGCGTCGGGATTGTTGAACCGGAACATCAGTGCCGCAACCGGTGTCAACGCCATGACTGCGCCGGCGATCAATGCCGCGCCGGCGCCGAACCACCGCCTGACGGTCGCGTAGAGCACGCCCACCACGGCGACACCTTCGAGGGCCTGCGGCACGAGGATGCTCCACGCGTTGACTCCGAAGACGCGAGCGAACGCGTCCATCACCCACAACGCGGCCGGCGACTTGTCGACAGTGATCGAGTTCCCGGCGTCGAGTGAGCCGAAGAAGAACGCCTTCCAGCTCTTGGTCGAGGCCTGCACCGCCATCGAGTAATAGGAGTTCGCCAGCCCCGACGATCCGAGCCCCCACAGGTACAGCCCGGCAGTCACCGCGAGCAACGCGAGCAGCGCCGGCCGCTCCCACTTCGCCCGCGGCTCTCCGCGGGCGGGCGTCCGTTCCGGGCTCGGGGGCGCCGGAGGCGGCGCATGCTCATACGGAGGATGGAGGATCGTCGTGGCCGTCACCGTGTGCTCCCTTGCGACACGAGGTCGCGGACACCGCGGCGGGCGACCGCACCGAGCTCGATCCGCCCGCGTCCCGACAAGAATCTCTTCACCATGCGCGCCGATCCTGAGAGATCGCCGAGCGCGGTACGAACAAGGTGCACGCGACTGTCGGTGTCGTCGATCCAATCCACGGGAACCTCGTGGATCCGCAATCCGTTGTGCTCGGCGAGCAACAGCAGCTCGGTGTCGAAGAACCAGCCGTCGTCCGCGATCTCCGGGAGGAGCACGCGTGCGACGTCGGCGCAAACCGCCTTGAACCCGCACTGCGCGTCCCGAACCTTGGTCGCGAATGCGACGCGCAGCAGCAGGTTGTACGCGCGCGAGATCAACTCTCGTTTCGGGCGGCGGTCGACCGACGCGCCGGCCGCAAGCCGCGAGCCGATCGCGAGATCGGAGTGTCCCGACACGAGCGGCGCCACCAAGGGGAGCAGCGCGTCCAGATCGGTCGACAGGTCGACGTCCATGTATGCGACGATCTGCGCATCACTGGCACTCCAGGCGGCGCGCAACGCACCGCCGCGACCCTTCGCGTCGAGGTGGATCACACCAACACCTGGAAAGTCGCGGGCCATGCCGGACGCCTCGAACAGTGTCCCGTCCGACGAACCGTTGTCGACGATCGTGATCCGCCACGACAACGGGAAGCTGCTTGTGAGGTACGCATGCAACCGGCGTACGCTGCCATGCAGCACGGCGGCCTCGTTGTACACCGGGAGCACCACGTCCACGACCGGGCAGGGGACCGGCTCCTCGTGGTCGAACCAATGCAATGGCACGCTCGTATCCGTCATGACCCGAGATTCGGCGATCGAAGTTGGGGCCGCCGTTGGGAATGTGTAAGAAGCGCTGAAGAAAGGGCATGAACGCCCGTCCGCTCTCAGCAGACCCACAAGCAGCGACCCAATGGTGAGGAAATGGCATCGTCGAAAACACGTAAGTGGTTGTGGTTCCTCACCGGCTTGATCGCGTTGGCCGTGGTTGCCGTCATCGCGGTCCCGTTCGTCTACATCCACTTCATCGAGGCCGACCCTGCACCACGCCTCACGCTCTCGACCCCATCGTCGACCAAGGAGGTAGGCGCCAGCCGAGTCCCGCTGGCAGGCACATGGCGTGCCGGCAAAGGCTCGAAGGCGCAATACCGGGTGAACGAGGTGCTCTTCGGCCAGAACAACACCGCGACCGGTTCTACGTCCAGCGTCACCGGCACCGTCACGATCGCGGGCACCAACGTCACGGCCACGGACATCACCGTCGACCTCACGACCGTGAAGAGTGACGAGGACCGGCGCGACAGCCAGTTCCAAGGCCGCATCATGGACACGGCAAAGTTCCCGAACGCGTCGTTCAAGCTCACCCAACCGATCGCGCTCGGCACCGACCCCAAGGACGGGACCCCGATCACCGTGTCCGCGACGGGCGATCTGACGTTGCACGGAGCGACCAAGCCCGTCACCGTCTCCCTCAAAGCGCAGCGCAACGGCGACACTGTCGAGGTGCAAGGCACGATCCCGATCGTGTTCGCCGACTATCAGATCCCGAACCCGAGCTTCGCGTCGATCACCACGGACGACCACGGCGAGCTCGAGGTCCTGCTCGAGCTCACCCACGCCTGACCCCCGCTGGGTCAGGCGTGCGTGAGGTGCGTTTCCGCACCTCACACACGCCCGGGTGATGTGCGCGGGACCGGTCCCGGCAACGGGTTCAATGGAGGGCGTGCCCGATGCGCCGGAGCTGACGAGGAGTGCCTCGCTCGCGGACGCTTTGCTCCGTGGAGCGATCGCGCAGACGACGCGCGCCGAGGCCCGGCGCGCGCACCGACTCGGGCGGCTGCTCGCGGATCCCGCCGGGCGCGAACTGCTGTTCACGCTCACCGACGAGGTGCTGCGCACCGACGACGACACCCGCGCCGTCGGGCGGCTCCGGCGGTTGATCGCCAGCGGCATCCCCCGCTCCTTCGGGCCGCTCGACCGGGCCGGCCTGCGGCTCGCGGCGCTCGGCGGGGCGGTGCTCCCGGCGGCGGTCGCGCCCGTCGTGCGAGCCCGCGTGAAGGCCGAGACCCGCGGCGTCATCCTGGCGGCCCGGGATCCCGCGTTCGCGACGCATGTGATGCGCCGCCGCCGGGCGGGCATCGAGTGCAACGTCAACCTGCTCGGCGAGGCGATCCTGGGCGACGACGAAGCCGACGCCCGCCTCGACGCGGTGTGCAGCCGGTTGCGCCGTCCCGACGTGCAATGCGTGTCGGTGAAGGTCTCGGCGCTGTGCGCGAACCTCGATGTGCTCGCGTTCGATCACTCGGTCGCGCGCGTCGTCGAGCGCTTGGCGCGCGTGTACCGGATCGCGGCGTCGGCGACACCGCCGAAGCTCGTCTACCTCGACATGGAGGAGTACCGAGACCTCCATCTCACGGTCGTCGCGTTCCGCACCGCGCTGGACGAGCCCGAGTTCCGGTCGCTGCCCGCGGGAATCGCGCTGCAGGCATATCTCCCCGACTCGTACGCAGTGCTCGACGAGCTGTGCGAATGGGCCGCGGCCCGGCGGGCTGACGGCGGCGCGCCCGCGCGCGTCCGCATCGTGAAGGGCGCGAACCTCGCGATGGAGCAGGTCGAAGCGGAGCTGATGGGGTGGCCGCAGGCCCCGTACGACACCAAGGCCGAGGTCGACGCGCATTGCAAGCGCATGCTCGACCGCGCGCTGGCCGCCGCCGCACGCGGCGACCTGCACATCGGCGTCGCCAGCCACAACCTCTTCGACATCGCGTGGGCGCTTGCTCGGCGGGACGAGCTCGGCCTCACGAACGACACCGTCGAGGTCGAGATGCTCGAGGGCATGGCGCCGGCGCAGGCCCGGGCCGTCCGCGAAGCCGCGGGCGCCCTGCTGTTGTACACCCCCGTCGTCGACGACGCGGAGTTCGCGGCCGCGATCGCGTACCTCTCGCGCCGGCTCGACGAGAACGCCGCGGAGGAGAACTTCCTGCGCGCGTTGTTCTCGATCACACCCGACTCGCCGCGGTGGCACGACGAACGCGCCCGCTTCGAAACCGCGGTCGAGGCGCGGCACACCGTCTCGACGATGCCGCGCCGCCTTCAAGATCGGCGGACCGAGCGACGCTTGTTCGACCCCGAGTCCCCGTTTGTCAACGAACCCGACACCGACTTCACGCTGCCGGCGAACCGCCACTGGATCGCGCACCATCTCGACGCGGTTGTGCCACCTGCGCTCCCGCCCCTGCTCGCGCACACCGACGACATCGATGCCGCGGTTGCACGCGCGCACGAAGGGGCGCGCCACTGGGCGGCGACTCCGACGGCCGAGCGGCGCCGCGTGCTGCACCGAGTCGCGGAAGTGATGGCCACCGCACGGGGCCGAACGATCGCGATCATGGCGCAGGAGACCGCGAAGACCGTGCGCGAGGGCGACCCGGAGGTCTCCGAAGCGATCGACATGGCGCGCTGGGCGGCCACGCAGACCCGGCTGCTTGACGCGCTCGCGCACGACGGCGTGGTCTGTACGCCGGTCGGCACCGTCGCGGTGACCGGGCCATGGAACTTCCCGTACGCCATCCCCGCCAACGGCGTGGTGTCCGCCCTTGCGGCCGGGAACGCCGTGCTCCTGAAGCCTGCTCCTGAAGCCGTCGCAACCGCGGCCGAGCTCGTTCGGCAAGTGCACGAAGCCGGCGTCCCGCACGAGGTCGTGCAGCTCGTGCGCTGCCCGGACAACGAGGTCGGCCGTCATCTCGTGACGCACGACGGTGTCGACACCGTCGTGCTCACCGGCGCGTACGACACTGCCCGGATGTTCCTCGAATGGAAGCCGCAACTGCGTCTGATCGCAGAGACCAGCGGCAAGAACGCGCTTGTGATCACCGGCGGGGCCGACGTCGACCTCGCGATCCGCGACCTCGTGCGCTCCGCGTTCGGTCACAGCGGACAGAAGTGCTCGGCCGCGAGCCTCGCGATCATCGAGTCGTCGCTGCACGACGACGAACGTTTCCTCACGCGCCTGGCCGACGCCGTGCGCAGCATGCGCGTCGGACGGCCGACGGACCTCGCGACGATGATGGGCCCGGTCATCCAGCCGCCCGCCGGCAAGCTGCGGCGCGCGCTCACCGAGCTCGATCCCGGCGAGCGCTGGCTCGTCGAGCCGAAGCCGCTGGATCGGCCTGCGACGACTGACGCTGCATTGTGGAGCCCGGGGGTGAAGCTCGGCGTGCAGCCGGGCTCGTGGTTCCATCGCACCGAATGCTTCGGGCCCGTGCTCGGGGTGATGCGCGCGCGTGACCTCGACGAGGCGCTCGTGATGCAGAACGCCACGGAGTTCGGTCTCACGGGCGGCCTCCACAGCCTCGACCCCGACGAGATCGCGCACTGGACCGACCGCGTCGAGGTCGGCAACGCGTACGTGAACCGGCACACCACCGGCGCGATCGTGCAGCGCCAGCCGTTCGGCGGCTGGAAGCACTCGTCGATCGGCCCGGGCGCCAAGACCGGTGGCCCGAACGACATCCTGCGCTTCGTGCGCTTCGTGCGCTTCGCGGGAGGGTCGCTCGACGGTTCACTCGACCCGGAGGTGCTGGTCGCGCACGATCTCGCGGGGTTGCGGGCCGAGCAGAACCTGCTGCGCTACCGGCCGCTCGACAAGGTCATCGTGCGCTCGACGGCAACGACGACCGCGCAGGAGCGACAGGTCGTCGAGCAGGCGGCCCGTCTCACCGGCGTCGGCGCGGAGATCGTCGACGCTTCGGAGCCCGACGACGTGCTCGCACGCCGCCTCGGCACGAGCGGCGCGCAACGGCTCCGCACGCTCGGGCCGATCTCCGATGTGCTCGCGCGCGCCTGCCACACCTCCGGCATCACGATCGACGACACCGCGGTCACCGCCGACGCCCGCGTGGAGCTCCCGCGCTACATGCATGAGCAGGCGATCTCGCGCACGACGCACCGCCACGGGCGCGTGACACCCGCGTGATCACGCCGGTGAGGTGCGGTCGACGATGCGCGACAGCACGATCGTCGTCTTCGTGCGTTCGGCGTTCTGATGCGCGCGCACCTGCTCGACCACTGCTTCGAGCTCGGCCGGGCTCGCGGTCTTCACGTGCAAGAGGGCGTCGGCTTCGCCGGTGACCGTGTAGGCCTCGACGACGTCGGGCAGCCCCGAGACCATCTCGGCGATGTCGGCCGGGTTCGTGCGGCTCCGGCAGTAGAGCTCGACGAAGGCCTCGGTCGTCGCGCCCATCGCCTCGTCGTCGAGTTGGGCGGTGAAGCCGGTGATCACCCCGTCGGCGAGCAGACGGTCGACCCGCCGTTTCACCGCCGGCGCCGACAGGCCGACCCGGCTCCCGATTGCACCGTACGAAGCGCGTGCATTACTTACCAGGCCCGCAATGATCTGTCGGTCCAACTCATCTCGAAGCAACGAATCACTCCTCAAAAGCAAGGTTCGCACACTATCGCGCTGGCGCGTGGTCGTAGTGTTTCTCCATGGAGCGGTCGACCATTTCCACCAAGACGCGGCGTTTTCTCATGTGCCCGCCCGCCCACTTCGCCGTGGTCTACGCGATCAATCCCTGGATGCACCCCGAGCTGCCGGCCGACCCGGATCGCGCCATGGCGCAGTGGGAGGCGCTCCGCGCCGCCTACGAGCATGCCGGGCACCTCGTCGAGACGATCACGCCCAAGCGGGGCCTGCCGGACATGGTCTTCGCGGCCAACAGCGCGCTCGTCATCGACGGTGTCGCGCTGCTCGCGCGTTTCCGCCATTCCCAACGGGTCGGCGAGGAGCGGCCGTACGAGCGCTGGTTCCGCGCCCGCGGGCTCAGCGTGCGACGCGCGGAGCACCGCCACGAAGGTGAGGGCGACTTCGTGCTCACCGGCGACGTCATCCTCGGCGGCATCGGGTTCCGTACCGACGTCGACGCGCACCGCGAGGTGCAGCGCGTGTTCGGGCGCGAGGTCGTGACGCTCGAGCTGATCGACCCGCGCTTCTACCACCTCGACACCGCCTTGTTCGCGCTCGACGATCAGCAGATCGTGTACTTCCCCGACGCTTTCTCCGAAGACAGCCGCGCCGTGCTTCGGCGCCGGTACCCGGACGCGATCCTCGTCGACGAGCAGGACGCGACGATGTTCGGCTGCAACGCCATGAGCGACGGCCGTCACGTGTTCATGCCCGCCGGCGCCGACGGGCTCGCCGCGGCGCTCGATGCACGCGGCTTCGAACCGATCCCGGTCGACATGTCGGAGCTCCGCAAGGCGGGCGGGAGCGTGAAGTGCTGCACGCTGGACCTGCGAGGGATCGGAGACGAGCAATGACCCGACACACTGCTCCGAACTACGCGCCGTTGCCGGTCAACCTCGTCAGCGGCGAGGGTGCGTGGGTCGTCGCCGACGACGGACGGCGCTACCTCGACTGCCTCTCGGCGTACTCGGCGCTGAATTTCGGCCACCGCCACCCGCGACTGGTCGGCGCCGCGCACGCCCAGCTGGAACGGCTGACATTGACGAGCCGGGCGTTCGGCAACGACCAGCTCGACCCCTTCTGCGCCGAGCTCGCGGAGCTGTGCGGCAAGGACATGGTGCTGCCGATGAACACCGGCGCCGAGGGCGTCGAGACCGCGATCAAGGCCGCCCGGCGCTGGGGCGCGCTCGTGAAGGGCGTCCCGCGCGACCAGGCAGAGATCATCGTGTGCGACGGCAACTTCCACGGACGGACGACAACGATCGTCGGCTTCTCCTCGGACCCGGACGCGCGCGATGGCTTCGGTCCGTTCACGCCGGGTTTCGTGCGCGTGCCGTTCGGTGACGCGTCGGCGCTGCGCGCCGCAATCACCGGGCACACGGTCGCGTTCCTGTTCGAGCCGGTGCAGGGCGAGGCGGGCGTGATCGTGCCGCCGCCGGGTTATCTCGCGGACGTGCGGCGCGCGTGCAACGACACCGGCATCCTGATGATCGCCGACGAGATCCAATCGGGCCTCGCGCGCACGGGCCGTACGTTCGCGTGCGATCACGAGCACGTGACGCCGGACGTGTACATCCTCGGCAAGGCGCTCGGCGGCGGCATCGTGCCGCTGTCGGCCGTCGTCGCCGACGAGAACGTGCTCGGCGTGCTGAGCGCGGGGACACACGGCAGCACCTTCGGCGGCAACCCACTTGCGTGCGCGGTCGGGCGCGAGGTGATCGCAATGCTGCGCACGGGCGAGTACCAAGAGCGCGCCGCGCGACTCGGGGGCAGCCTCGCTGAGTCGCTCGGCGCGCTCGTAGGACGGGGCGCCCGCACGACGCGGGTGCACGGCTTGTGGGCGGGCGTCGACGTGGCCGATCCGGCGGTCCCGGCGCGCCGCGTCTGCGAGATACTGCTCGAGCGCGGCGTGCTCGCCAAAGACGCGCACGAGCACACCGTGCGCCTGGCGCCCCCCATCGTGATCGCCGAATGCGACCTCGCGTTCGCGGTCGATCAGCTCGGCGACGTCCTCGACCTCGCCACCCGGAGCGCCGCCGTCGCCTAGCGGTAGGCGCTGGCCTGCATGGTGTAGAGCTCGGCGTACAAACCCGCGCGGGCGATCAGCTGTTCGTGGGTGCCGGCCTCGGCGACGTGCGCGCCGTCGAGCACGATGATCTGATCGGCCATACGGACCGTCGAGAAGCGGTGCGAGACGAGGATCGTGACGCGGCCGTCGTCGCTCGCCTGGCGCGACGCCGCCGCGAAGCGCTCGAACAGTGTGTGCTCGGTCTCCGCGTCGAGCGCGGCGGTGGGCTCGTCGAGCACGCAGAGCAACGGCGCGTCGCGCATGAACCCGCGGGCGAGCGCGAGCTTCTGCCACTGCCCGATCGACAGCTCGACGCCGTCGTGCCAGGTCGGTCCCAGTTGGGTCTCGAGCCCGTGCGGCATGCGCTCGACGACATCGGCCGCGCCGGCGCGACCGACCGCGGCGAGCACCGCGGGCTCGTCATCGACGTGTTCGAGGTCGCCGACGCCGATGGCCGCGAGCGCCGCGTACTCGAAGCGGAAGAAGTCCTGGAACGCGCCGGACAGGCGTTCCCGCCACTCCTCGGCGTTGAGGCGGCGGAGATCGATGCCGTCCACGGTGATGCGACCCTCGGTTGGCTCGTAGAACTTGCAGAGCAGCTTCACGAGCGTGGTCTTCCCGGCGCCGTTCTCCCCGACGAGGGCCACCACCGATCCCGCCGCGAGCTCCAGGCTCACGTTCCGCAGCACCCACGCGTCGATGCCGGGATACCGGAACGAGACGTCTTCGAAGCGGATATCGGTCTTGATGCGGGCCGGCACCGGCTGATCGGGCGTGCCGGCGTGGGCGACCGCGTAGTCCTCAAGCCATGCGAGCCGCTGGGCGGCGTCCAGCGTCCATCGCAGGAACTCCGCCTGGCCGACCGTGACGCCGAGGAAACGCGACAGGTTCGCGCCCGCGGCGAGCGCCAGGAGCACGTTCCCCGGCGACTCGTTGAGTCCGGACGCGACGAACACCACCGCGCCGACGTACGCGAGACCGAACAACGTCCACGCCGCGGTGTGCCACCACGCGCTCGCCCATCGTTGCCGAGCGACCTCGCGGTACCAGGTGCGCCACGCGTCGTTCCGGCGCTCGACGATGAGGTCGTTGGTGCCGTCGACGCGGATCTCCTTGCCCGAACCGGCCATCGTCCCGATGTCGAACAGGTGTCGGGCCAGCCGCGCGCTCGGCGCAGCCCCTTCCTCGGTCCGGCGCTCGACGCTTGCGCGCCACGAGGACACGAACACGGTCGGCAGCGCGAAGACCGTGAGCAGCACCAGCGCCGGGTGGATCGACATGAGCAACGCGACGGTGATGAGGATGCGACCCACGGAACCGATCGAGCTGAAGAACGAATCGTAGAAGTGGTTCAGCAGGAACACCTGCTCCCGGAGGAGCTGCAACCGGTCGAGGTAGGCGGGTCGTTCGTGGTGCTCGATGCTCGCGACGGAAGCCTGCAGGTGGGCGACGTGCGCCTCGATCTCGATCGTCGCCCGGTCACGGAAGCGCATCTGGATGCGGTTGCCGACCGTGCGCAGCAACCAACCGGCGGCCGCGGCCGTCGCGAGGCCGAACGCCGACCACATGATCAGCGAGTCTCGCCCTTCGGTCACACCGTTCGCGAGGAGCTTTAACCACAGCGCTCCGAACGCGTCGGGCAGCCACGCCGCGGTGACGAACACGAACGACACGACGAGGAGCCGCGGCTCGGCGCGATATGCGAGCTTCATCGACCGCGTGAGCGCGCGCCATACCGGCGGGAGATCGGTGTCGGGCGTCTCGCGCGGCAGCCTCATCTTGTTTGGGTCGACTCCACGCTCCGCCTCCCCTTCGGTCGGCTCCGCTGTCGTCTCATGACAGTGAATCCAGCGCTTCTTCTTCGGGGTCGTCGAACCGCGACGCCTGCAGCTCGAACATCTCCTTGTAACGGCCGCCGCGCGCGATCATCTCGTCGTGCGAACCGAGCTCGACCACCCGCCCGCCCTCGACGACGCAGATGAGATCGGCCCGCCGCACGGTGGAGAAGCGGTGCGAGATGAGGATCGTCGTCGCGCCGCGGGCTGCGTCGATCAGCCGGTCGAAGATCTCGAGCTCGCCGCGGACGTCGAGTTGTGCGGTGGGTTCGTCGAGCAGGACGACACCCGCACCGAGCCGCACCGCGCACAAGGCTCGGGCGAGCGCGATGCGTTGCCACTGTCCGCCGGACAGGTCACGGCCTCCGGCGTAGGCGCGGGAGAGGACGGTGTCGAGGCCGGTGAGATCCGCGGCGCGTGCCTGGTCGAGCGCGGCCAGCACGTCTTCGTCAGATGCGCCGGCGGGTGCCACGTTGTCGCGCAGCGTGAGCTCGTAACGCACATAGTCCTGGAACACCGCCGCGATGCGCGACCGCCATGACGCGATGTCGAGGTCCCGCAGGTCGACGCCGTCGACGCTGATCGTGCCGCCGGTGGGGTCATACATGCGGCACAGCAGCTTCGCGAGCGTGGTCTTCCCCGCCCCGTTCTGCCCGACGATCGCAAGGGACTTCCCCGCGGGGATCGTGAGGTCGAGACCGTCGAGCACGAGGCGGCTGCTGGTCGGGTACGCGAACCGAACGTTCTCGAGTCGTATCTCTCGTTCCGGCATGCCCGCCGCGTCGCGCGTGCCGGAGCTGAGCGCGCCGGCCGGACCCATGCGGTCGAGCAGGCCGAGCACCAGCGGCACCGGTTGCGCGCTCGTGCGCAACCACCAGTCCCACTCGCCGAACGCGAGCGTGCTCGCACCGATCGCTGCCTGCGCGAAGACGACGAGCGAGCCCAACGACACGCGCCCGTCGGTTGCGTCCCGGGCCAGCAACCAGAAGAACAACACGTTGGCAGCAGTGACGATGAGGACGGCATAGGCGGTCGGCCGCGCACCCATCTTGCGTTCGGCCCACGAGCGGTCGAGCAGCTGACGCCGCAACGACGTGAAGCCGCCGACGATCCAGTCCGCCAGGCCGAACAGGCGCACCTCCTTCGCCGCCGGCGACTCGACGGTGAGCTTGTACGCGTAGCCGGCGCGCCGTTGCTTCTCGACCGTGTCCCCCGACATTCGTGCGTGCCAGATCGCGGTCGCCTTCAAGAAGTGGTGCGTGCTCCCCCAGGCGGCAGCCAACAGCAGCGGTGCCCACCAGTGATAGGCGAACAGCAGCAACACCTGGGCAACACCTCCACCGAACTGCGCGAACCCGCCGCCGATGTTCGGCATCGACACGATGATGCTGGGGCCCGTGAGACCGAGATCGAATTCGCGCGCGGACGACAGCTCGTCGGCGAGCTCGGGGTTCTCGAGGTGACCCAATCCAGGTGGCCCGACGCACGCGAGCATCAAGCGATCGTGGAGGTACACCGAAACCTTGGCGCCGAGGTTCGACGACAGCGCGTCGTGGATCGGTCCGACCGCCTGCATCGCGATGAACGCCACGCCGATCGCCGCAAGTGGGAGCGCGAGCGAATCGTGGCGCTGTACCGCCGACACCGTCGCACCCATCGCGACGACGAACACGGCCGGCAGCGCACTGCGCAGCACGATGAGCGCCCACCACGCGATCGCGAGCCGCCGATCCGAGCGCGCGAGCACACCGAAGAACTGCCACACGGGCGCGTTGCGGATCCGGGAGATCATGCGGGTGCGATCTTCGCACGCGCGTGCGCCACCGTCGTAGGGTCGCTCGTGATGCACGTGCGGACGAAGGATCTGGTCCATCCCGAGTGGGTCCGTCGTGTGAACCTGTTCGGCGACGCGGTGGGCGACCCTCGGCATTTGGTCGGCCTCGACGCCGACGAGCTGCTCGCCGTCGCCCGGTCGACCACCGGCTTGGACGATCTCGGCGAAACCGAGTGGCCGGGCTGGACCGAGACGTACCGGCGCCAGCTCGCGTCGATCGACACCGAGTCGCACCTGCACCTCCTCGGCCGTGTCCTCACACGCAGCGAAGTCCTGCGCGTGCTGCAGACGTGGCTGCAGCTGCAAGAGGCATGGCGGACAACGCCGGCAATCGCCGCCGCGCCGGTCGACGCGCCGGTATTCGTCGTCGGGCCGCCCCGCACGGGGACGACGATCCTGCTCGAGCTGCTCGCGCTGGACCCGCAGCTGCGCGCGCCGATCGCGTACGAAGCGCTGTACCCGCTGCGGTCGATGGGCACGGTCGAGCGGCGGCTCGCGCTCTCGGAATCGGAGCAGGAGCTCTGGGCCGACATCCATCCCGAGTTCATGACGATGCACGAGCTCGCGAGCAACCTGCCGTGTGAGTGCGTGCACTTCTTGATGTACGACTTCTCGGGGCCGTACTGGGGGATGATCTACGACGCGCCGACCTTCACGGGCTGGCAGCTCGAGCACCTCGAGACCCTCGGTCGGGTGTATCGCCTGCATCGCCGCATGCTGCAGACGTTCGCGCACGAAGCGCCGCAGGCGTCGCCGCGTACGTGGCTGTTGAAATCACCGTTTCACGTGTCGACGCTGCCGGCGCTGTTCGCCGAGTATCCCGACGCGCGCGTCGTCCATACGCATCGCGACCCGCGCAAGTTCCTTGCGTCCCTGGTGAGCATTCTCTCGGCGGTGCGGTTCATGCGCAGCGATGCCGTCGACGTCGCCGCGCTCGCGCCGCTCATGGAGGCGACGTATCAGATGTTCCTCGACCACACGATCGCCGAGCGGGCCGACGGCACGGTCCCGAACGACCGGATCGTCGATTCACACTTCGTCGACCTGATGCGCGATCCCGTCGCGTCGCTGCGGCAGACGTACGAGCAGCTGGCGCTCGAATGGCCCACCGGCCACGACCAGGTGATCACGACCTATCTGGCGGACAAGCCCAAGGGGAAGCACGGCACGCACAGCTACTCGCTCGCCGACGTGGGGCTCGACGAAGCAACCGTGCGCACGACGTTCGCGCACTACGTCGCCCACTACGGCATCACCGAGGAGTGAAGCCGCCTCCCCGCCCCTACAACTCGGTCAGCTTGACGACCTTCGCCTGCGGGGTGTCGATCTCGCCGACCGGGAGGAAGTAGCGCCAGAACACCATGCCGAACGGCCGGCCCTCGGTGTCGAGCCAGTTCGCTACGCCCGGATCGCGGTGCGCGATGACCATACGGAACGAGCCGTCGGGGTCGACGGTGGTCTGGGCACGATTCAACGACACCTGGCGGTGCGCGTAGTCGTAGGTCTGCAGGTGCCGGTTCCAGAGCGACACGTTGGCGCACCGGCATTCGGGCCACCGGGCGGTGATGACGAGCGCTTCTTCGGGCCCGAGCACGTACGGCGCCATGCTGTACGCGGCGTCGAGGGCGGCGAGGGCGTGGTTGCCGGGCGTCACCGGCTGCGGGAACGTGTTCGGCTCGCGGGAGACGAACGCCGGTTGGTCGGCGTCTCCCGGCTTCGTCTGCTCGAGCGAGCGCGAGCGCACGTAACGCTCGACGCGCCGGAACCCGGCCGCAACGGACGCTTCCGACGGCGGGGGCAACGGCGGCAGCGCGTCGAGCACCTCGATCTCGAGCGCGACGTCGGGGATCGGCGGGATTCCCGGCGAGCGGGCCTGTTCCCAGTAGTGACGCGTCGTGATCTGCGACGCGTCCGGTTCCAGCGCGATCCAGTTCCGCTCACGCGGCGACCCGCCGAGGTAGATCTCGAAGCGACCGTCGCGGTCGACGTCGAACTGCGTGTCGTTCAACACGCCGGTTGTGCGCTGCGGGAAGCCGCCGTCGGCCGCGCCCGCCTCCACCGTGAACGACACGTACACCGCGCCCGCGGTGCGCCCGCGCACGCGATAGGAGTACTGCGACGAGACCGCGGCGTCGAAATAAATCGCGTCGGCGTTGTCACCGAGGCTCTTGCGCGTCGACGTGACGATCTGGCGGAACACCGGCTGGCGCGGATCGTCGTCGAAGTGGCCCACGAGCCCGCCTTCGAGCAGGTTCGCCAGCAATCGCAGCGCCCCCGCGGTGTCGTCTGGTGTCGTGAGTCCCCATTCCGCGCCCGCGAAGCGGTCCGCCGCCTCGCGCAAGGTGTCGAGGAGCTCGTCGAGCGCGGCCCGGCTTTCGCTCGTCGCATCCGCCATGCGTGCGACGCTACACGGGACCATACGAGATGGGTAGCGTCGACGCGGTGGACGACACGGAACGAATCGCAACGCTGCTCGACGAGGTCGCGGAGACGCATCACCGCGTGTACCGCATCACGGACGGCGCCGACGCGGACTGGGCATCGTGGTACGCGGACTGGCTGTTGAAGCTCTCCGAGCTTCCCGCGATCCTCGGCACGACGCCGGTTCGCAGCGAGCTCGTCTATGTGCTCGTCGATCTCGACAAGCAGTACACGAGCGCGCAACCCGCCGATCCTTGGCCGCACTACTACGCCCGCGAGCTCGTCAATCGATTCGGTTGAGCAGCATGGACCACGACCCCGGCGAATACGGCGCGCGCATCGGCGGCCAGTACGACGACATCTACGAGGGCGTGTTCGACACCGATGGCGCGGTCACGCTCCTCGCCGAGCTCGCGGCAGGCGGGGCCGTGCTGGAGCTGGGCGTCGGTACCGGGCGCATCGCGATCCCGCTGCACGAGCGCGGCGTCGAGGTGCACGGCGTCGATGGCTCGCCGGTCATGCTCGAACACCTCGCTGCCAAACCGGGCGGTGCGCCGATCCCGACCACGTGCGGCGACTTCGGCGAGGTGCGCGTCGACGGCGAGTTCTCGGTCGTTGCGCTGCTCGTGAACACGATCTACGCGCTCTTGGACCAGGACGCGCAGGTGCGGTGCTTCGCCAACGCTGCGCGGCACCTGCAACCCGGCGGCCGCTTCGTCCTCGAGGCGTGGGTACCGGACCCGCCCGGCAACGACGACCGACTGCGCGTACGCGGCCGGCGGCTGGCCACGGGGCTGGCCGGCCTGGTGATCGAGGACCACGACCCGACGCGGCAGGTCCTCTCCACCACCCAGATCGTCGTGGGCGAAGACGGTCGCATCGTGTCGTTCCCGGTCGTGCATCGGTACGCGTGGCCGTCCGAGCTCGACCTGATGGCCAGGCACACCGGCTTCACGCTCGAGCACCGCTGGGCGGACTGGCAGCGCGCGCCGTTCACCCGGTACAGCGAGAACCACGTGTCGGTGTGGCGGAAGGCCGACACGCGCGCGTGACGGCAATTCTCGTTGACGAAGAGGTGCGGGCCGTGCTCGGCGCGGGCGCGGGCGCGGTATCCGCGGTCGAGCAGCTGTACGAGCCCGTTGCGTCGGCGAGCATCGGCATCTGGCGTGTGCGCGCTGATGACCGATCGGCGGTGTTGAAGCTCACTGCACATTCGGACGCCGGACACGAGAACTGGCGCTCGGGTGAAGACCCCACGCACTGGTACTACTGGCGGCGCGAAGCGCTCGCCTACGAGTCGGGGTTGCTCGGATCGTTGACCGGAGGACTGCGTGCGTCGCGGTGCCACCTCGTGGCCTCGCGTCCGGACGGCAGCGTGGCCTTGTGGTTGGAGGACCTCTCCGGCACACCAGCGCCGCAATGGCCGTTGGCGCGCTATGAGCTTGCCGCCCGTCATCTCGGCCAGACCCAGGGCGTGTACATGGCCGGACGGCCGCTTCCGGACGAGCCTTGGTTGAGCCACGACTGGATGCGGGCGTATCTGCGTCAGCGCGACGGTGACGTCGAGCTCGTCGGCGAGCGCGCGTCGTGGGACCATCCCGTCGTCGCGGCGAGCTTTGCGGCGCCGCCGGTCGAGCGCCTGCACGCGATGCGGGCGGACCAGTCGCGTCTGCTCGATGCGCTCGACGGTCTGCCGCGCACGCTGTGCCATCGCGATCTCCATCCGGCGAACCTCTTCGACGCCCGTGACGGCGACGACGCGACCATCACGATCGACTGGTCGTTCGTCGGCATCGGCGCGTTGGGCGAGGACGCGGGCAACCTCGTGCCGGACAGCGTGCTCGACTTCCACGTCGATCCCCGCCACATCGACGAGCTATACGCGCTCGTCGCGCGGGGCTATGAAGCCGGGTTACGCGATGCCGGTTGGGACGGGCCGCCCGAGCTCGTCCGACTCGGCATGGCGTCGACGATCGCGGCCAAGTACGCGTGGATCGCGCCTGCGATCCTCCGAGCCGTGACCGAGAACCGTCCCACGCTCAATCGCCGGCCGACCGCCGACACGATGTACTGGTGGGTTCCTACCGTCCGGTTCCTGCTCGACCGCGCCGACGAAGCCCGCGAGCTCCGCGGCGCGCACCCACCGGGATGACCCGGCGCTCAGACCGCGAATCCGACCCGTTCGTAGTAGCCACTGTGCAGCGCGACCTCGAACGGTGTCGGTGAGAGGTCGCGGTAGGCCGCCGACGCCGCGTCGGTCGCGCAGGCCGCTTCCGGCGTGTCGATCTTCACGCCGAGGTCGAAGCCCAGCTCCGGGTCTCCCCGTCCGGGCACGAGGGACTCGCCGAGATTGTTGGCGTTCCGATCGCGCTTGGTGAGGAACCACTTGTCGGTTGCCGCACCCGGACCGCGCGCAGGGGCCCCCAGGAACCGCCACTCGATGAACCGCAGCACCGACGTGTGGTCATACATCGTGTGATCGACGTAGCCCGGCTGCGCGAACGGAGAGGCGAGCACGGTGGGGACGCGGAAACCGGCCTGCGCGAAGTTGTTCTCGTCGTTCGTGCTCGTGCGGCCGTCGGGCAGGATCGGGGGCGCGACGTGGTCGAAGAACCCTCCCCACTCGTCGTAGGTGAGTACGAACAATCCGCGCTCCCACTGCGGTGACTCGGCGAACGCGGTGAACGCGTCGAGCACGAACTTCTGCGCGGCGCGCGGATCGCCGTGGGGATGATCGTCAGTGCGGTTGTCGCCGGTGAACGTGGGACTCACGAACGCGACCTTCGGCAGCTTGCCCGCGGCCGCGTCCGCCTTGAACTGTTCGATCTTGCGCAAGTGGGGATTCATGCGCTCGCCCCAGAGCAGGAGCGGCGGGAGGTCGCTGTAGTACTCGGCGACGGAGACATGCGCGGCGGCGAGCCGGTCGACGATGTTCGGCCACGTGAAACCGCCCTCCGCCAGTGGCAGGAAGTTGTCCTTGTGGCCGCCCGATTGCCCCGAGAGCAGGTACTCGCGGTTGGGGTATGTCGGCCCGAGCAGCGACGCGTGCCAGCGGTCGCACACGGTGAAGCGGCGCGCGAGCAGGTCGTAGAGCGGGAGGTCGGCGCCCTCGAAGTACGAGAGCGCGAACTCGTCGTTGCCGCTCCCCGGCGCAAGAAAGCCGCCGTCGCGCTCGGCGCGCCCGGCGTCCCATCCGTGGCCGGGATCGGGGTGGCCGCAGCCGCGCCATGGCTGCGCGTCCTTGCTCAGCGCGCGGCGGAACGTGTCGACGGGTTTCCCGCCGGGTCCGGGGAACTTCTGCAGCGAGTTGCCGTCAATGGCGAACTGGGCGCCGTAGCGCGATCGCCCTCTTTCGAGGTACTGCTCGTCGCGCGCGAGCCACCCGAAGTAGCTGTCGAACGAGCGGTTCTCCATCATCGCGACGACCACGGTGTCGATGCCGCTGTCCGCAGGCGCGCCGTCGAGCACCGATGCGGGGCGCGGCAAGGTGGTGGTCGTCGCCGGTCCGGCTTTCGCCTTCGAGCTGCCGCTACTGCACTGGGCCAAGACCGCCGCCGCACCGGCCATCACGCTGAGGCGCAGGAACTCCCGTCGATCCATGGCGGCGACGCTACAACCCGCCTGCCGCCTGCCTCGCGGCGTCGAGCTCAGCCGGCGGCGGTCACCCCGGCGTCACCGCTGATTCATCCTGCGTTCGGCCGGATGTCACCATCCACCCGTTTGGCCGGGCAAAGGAAGACGATGGCAATCGATGCCACCTACGGCGGGGACCGACCCTCTCGAGCTGGTTGCCCTCGCCCGGCGCCTCGGGATCCCCGCCGACGATGCGATTCAGCTCGTGGTTCGGCACCTCGACCACCGAGCGGTCGGCGGGTCCACTGCTCCGCTAGGCAGCGCGGTCGAGGCGGCCAAGCTTCACCGGCGGCGTCGCGGCGCTCGGCGGCGCAAGCGTGCCGATGATCTCCATGCCGGTGCCGAGACCCACGCTCGACGCGAGGAGCGCCGAGAGGTCTGAGGCCGGGATCCCGGCGTCGAGCATCCATTGCGTGAGACGTCGTGCGGAAGTCGCGTCACTCATGCTCGATCTCCTTGCCTTCATCTCTGGCTGGGATACTCAACTAAGACGATTGACAAGGTAGGCTATCGCACGTCGGCCGTCAACCCTGAGGACCGGGGACGTGCGCGTGGTCCGGCTGGAGGCCCTCGTGGGCGGCCACTCATCCTGACGGGGGGTCCACCGAATACCGTTCCGCGCACGGCACGCAAGGAATTGGCGCAGTCGAGCGTCTGAGGAGCAGTGCGGGAACGGTCGCCGGCTCGGGAGACCGACGCCCGGGCCTTGCCCGTGGCGTCGGTTGCTCGCGCCACACGGTCGCCCGCCCCGAGCTTCGCCGACCTCTACCGGGATACCTATGCCGACATGGTTCGCCTCGCGGTCCTGCTCACGGGATCGGTGGACGTCGCCCAGGACGTCGTCCAGGACGCGTTCGTCTCGGTGCACCGCGCGTGGGCGCGCGTTCGCGAGCCGCAGGCGTATCTCCGCCGTGCAGTGGTCAACGCGTGCACGTCGCATCACCGGCGAATGTTCCGCGAGCGTCGGACCATGGAACGGACCGGACCCTCGACCGTCGAGCTCGGCGCCGACGAACTCTTCGACGTGCTCGCGTCGCTGCCCGCGCGTCAGCGGGCCGCGATCGTGTTGCGCTACTGGCACGGTCTCGACGAGCGAGACATTGCGCGCGCGCTCGGGTGCCGGCCGGGAACCGTCGGGTCGTTGTTGCACCGCGCGACTGTGCGCCTTCGAGAGGTGATCGAGAAGTGATCGAATCATGAACGAATTCGAGGACGAGCTCCACGGCCGGCTGGCAGCGCGGGCAGGTGAAGTGTCGGTCGCCGAAGACTGGGACGACCTGGTCGACCGGATGGCGCGCCACGGCCGCCGAACGACACGCGCATTCGCGCTCGCGCTGATACTCGTACTGTGCCTGTCGGCGGTCGCGGTGGTGTCGTCCATTCGTCGCGAAACTCACAGTCCGGCAGTAAAGACCGCGGGTGAGAAGCCGGACACGGTACCGACCGATCGCGTCGTCGCGACCCACGAAGCCGTGCCGCGGATCTCACTCTCGAGCGGCGCTTCTTTCGGTGCCACCCCGGATCTCCTGGGCGGCTCGGGCGGTACAAAGGCCGCTCCCCAGGTGGGCTTGGTCCCGGCCTTCAACAACGACGTGCGGCTCCTCCCCGGCCGCGGTGGCGTCAACGTCGAGCCCTACACCTCGATGCCGATGGCGCGCGTGTTCACCCGCACGACGCCGGCCGGCGTGACGATCCGGGCGTATCGCACCGACGTCACGTCCGAGTCCTCGGTGCAGGGTCCGCCGTGGTGGACGCCGCCCGGTTGGTGTTCCCCCAACGGCTACGTGCAAGCCGACGTCTCCGACGACGCGGTTGCCGGTGCCGGAGTCGCGCCCCTCTACGCCGCGCAAAGGGACGGATCGAAGGTGGGCGGCACGCTCAGTGTGATCGGCCAGAACGAGCAGGCGGTGCGGTGGATCGTCGTCGCGCAAGGTCCGCCCGGCGCGGCCAGGCTGCGGGCGTCGTTCCCCGACGGTTCCGACGATGAGATGGCGCCGGTTGACGGCGTCGCGGTGCTCGTCGGTCACGGTGGCGCCGACCTCCAGAAGGCGAAGGTCACGCTCACCGCGGTCGACGCGTCGGGCGGCACGATCGCGACGACCACGATCTCGGCGCTGCCGGAGGAAAGCCAGTATGACGCCGCGTGCACCGCGCCCCAGAAGTTGCCCGTCCCAGGTGTCCACCAGCCTGCCGACGCCGCGGCCGCGCGCCAGGCAGTCATCGACACGTTCAACGCCGCCTACGCGAAGGGTGGGAGCGACGACGCAGTGTTCGCCCACTTCGACGACTCGCACGGCTTCGCCGAGATCATGGCTCCCTTGCGCGCCGGCCAATTCAAGGAGCAGGTGCGCACCGCGGTCATGAAGTTCAACGACCTCGTCTTCCTGTCGCCGACCGTCGCCGCGATCCAGTACGAGATCGATATCCCCAACTACTCGACACCGTCGTTCGCGCCGCGCTTCAACGAGGCACACCTCGTCGCCGGGGAGTGGAAGCTGGCGCGCCAAGGCTGGTGCAACGACATCTCGCTCGCCGGCATCCAATGCCCGGCCTAGCTGAGATGTCCGTGACGACCTGCGTCATCGTTTGCCGCCGCACAACTCCGGCTCGGCCACGATGGGCTCGCGCGCGATCCGCAGACTGGTGAGGCGCGGCGCCCACGCCAGGTTGCGGAGAATGTCGGTGAACCCAAGCGGTCCCGACGTCGCCTCGAGCAGCTCGCGCAGCTCACCACACCCAAGGGCCCGGCGGCCGGGCGTCGTCTGCGGGCCGTCGGCGTCGGTGAAGCGCGCAAGCATCCACGGCTGGAGAAGCTCCTTCTCGTGCCCCGGCCTTCCGCGCTCTTCGATCCGTAGCCGAGATCCGATTGGGTCGGCGAGCCCGAGTGTGTCGATGACGTACGCGTCGGTCGGTGCCAGATATCCACCGACGCCGGCCGAGCCCAATTGCACGACGACTGGTTGCTTCACCTTCGAACCGAGCGGGACGTCTGCCTGGAGGAGCGCGAGTGCCCGTGTGCCGCTTGCTTCGAGCGCACGCGCGTGCGTGCCCTTCTGGTATCCGGGGATCGCACGGAAGTCGGCAACCGTGATCGGATGCTCGTGCTTCGTGGAGCGCTGCCAGAATCTGCGCTCGTCGGTGATTGTGACCGTCGGGAACGGTGCGCGAAGCGAGAGCGCACAGATCAAGGCCCACAAGATCATCGTCGTGACGGCGACCCGGGACCAGCCGCGGAACACGAGGACCGACACCGGGAGAATCGCGGCGAAGGTTGCCGGCAGCAGAAGCCGCGCGTGCATGAAATCGCCGCCGACTCTTACGACATAGACGGCGTGCAACAGAGCGCCCACCACCGGCGCGCCGAGGATGGCGAGCCGTCGGGCGTCTCGTGTACCCGTCACGAGTATGGCGACGATGACCACCACGACGACGAGCAGGGGCACCCAGAGCCAGTACGGAGCGCCGTAGTTCTGCAGATACCGCCAGCCTTGCGCCCAGTTGACGAGCGCGCTCTCCTTCGTGAGCGCGGTGTTGGGCACGAGGCTCGCGTAGTAACCCATGCGAAAGAGCTCACTGCCGAGAGGGAGCGCAAGCATCGCCGCGACCGCGTAGCCGCGTTCGGCCCTACGGCGGCCCGGATCGATGACGAACGCCGCCGCGACGAATACCACCGAAAAGATCGCGAAGTCGGGTCGAACGAGAGGTCCGAGCCCGATGAGAATGCACAGCCACACGGGCGGTCTTGTCCGATCACCCGCCGACTCGATCGATCGGTGGTAGCGGCGCGCGAGGCCCCAGAAGCACGCACCGAGCCATGCGAAGGCAAGGCCCATCTCGAGACCGGAGGTCGCGTAGTCCCACATCGGGGGAAGCGCGGCCAGCAACAACGCGCCGAAGGGGACGACGAGCGCGCCGGGATGCGTGGCCTGCACGATGTGCCACGCTCCTCGTTGCGCCAGCATCAACCCCGTGATCGTGAGGCCGATACCGAGCACGACCGCGATCCACTCGAGGCGAAGCGGCGTCACGACGTCGGCCGCGAACAGGATCATGATCCACAGCGGACTCGTACCGGCCTCGACGCGCTCGCCGGCGTTGAACACCGGGCCGTGACCGGCCTGTATCTGCCTCACAACGCGGAAGTTGATGAACGCGTCGTCACCGACCCATCGGTGTTGCCACGCCATGATGGCCAGGAGCGCGGCGGGCGCGACGAGGAGCAGTAGCTGGAGCATCTGCCGCCGGTCGGGACCCGCCTCACGAGATGCGCGCAAGATAAGAACCTCTCGGCCCGGCGCCGAACTGTCCCCGCCGCCGCGGAGTCTCGCGCGCTCGTCCTGGTTGTGGTGTGCGTCCTGGTTGGGGTGCGTGAATGCGGGGGTCGGAACAGGAATGCTCGGGGACGCGCGGCGGAGCGCGAGAGCGCGTGAACCTGTCGGTCGATTCGCGGAGAACCTGCGCGCGCTCGGTGTGTCGGCGGGCGACGGCAGGCGCTGCTGCGTCCCGAGGAGACCACGGGGAGCGACCGTCGAACGCCGCCGCGTTCACCCGGCGACCGGAGTGCGGGGACGTCGCGGCCGAGATCGTCGGTGGGGCCGACGAGCCGCAGAACCGCAGGTATGCCTGGTGGGGGTCGGGCGGGATCCGCCGAGAAGCACGGCCGGCGGAATGAAAGACGTTGGAGAGAAACAGACCGGGAGTCAGCGGATCCTGCGTCGAGCTGCGCAGGTCGGCGATCGCCTTGCACTGCAATGCCGCACGCGCCCATTCGACTTGCAACGAGAACGCCATGGTGAGATCGGTAGGCGTCGTCGCCGACCGCACGCCGTAGAACGCCTCCGGCTCGAGTTTGGCGTCGGGAGCCGTGACGCGGGCCGCGATCCATGCAGGGGGGGTGAGCTTCTCGTGGCCCGGCTGACCACGCCGCGCGAGCGCCAAATGTGCCGTGAGTGGATCCGCGAGTCCGTTGAGGTCGAGGATGCTCACGTCCGGACCAAGCGCATACCCGAGCGCGCCGATCGCGCCCATTACCACGGTCGGGAGGGGCACGCCGGCCGCCACCGGTGGATTGATCCGCTCGACGTCCGGCGCGCCGAAGCCGGTCTTGTTGATGAACACCGCACGCCCCGCGAGCAACGCGATGACCTTGTTGCCGCGTCCCCATCCTGCGTCTGCGAGTGTGACTCGCCCCGACGCCTGCGGCAGTCCGTACGCGATGGCCTTCTTGAACGTGAACACCGACGACGAACGAGTCTCCGGTGGTCGCAGTGCGACGAGACACACCGTCGCCCACGCAAGAGCACCAACCGACGCCGCGTACCGAGCGGTGGCCGGCACCACCGCAATAGGTGCGCAGAACGCGAACAGCGCGGGGAGCAGAAGACGGCCGTGCAGGTAGTCGCCGCCAAACGCAACAACGCCGCCTGCGTTCCCCGCCGCCGCGAGAACGAACGCAGCGAGTACCCCCACCGCGCGCGCGTGTCGCGTCCGCAACAAACGGATCGCGAGCGGTGCGTATACGCCGGCCACGAGGATGACCACGGGTATCCACAACCAATACGGGCGGACGAAGTCCTGGAAGTACGACCAGCCGGCGTCGAGACGCAGCCGTGAGCCTTCCTTGGCGATCGCCGTGTTGGCGACCGTGCTTCCGTAGTAGCCCATGCGGAAGATTTGATACGCGAGTGGCAAGCCCGTCGCCCACAACATGGCGCCCAACCGGCCGGGCCACGTCGCGCCGCGCCACGTGAAGATCAACACGAGCGCGACGAAGACGACACTGTCGACCAGCAGCTCCGGTCGAACCAACCACCCGAGGCCGATGACCACGAGACCGGGCCGGGACATTCGCGCGCCCTCAGTTCGCGCCCAACTCGCGAGGATCCACGTACATGCGCCGAGCCACGCGAACGCAAGCCCCGTCTCGAGCCCGCTCGTCTCGAAGTACCACACCGGCAACACCGCCGCGAACACGAAGAACCCGACGGGTACGAGGAATCCATCGCGGGCGTCAAGCCGCGTCAGACGCGCCGCTCCGGCCATCGCCAACGCGCCGCCCAGCAATGAACAGAGGATCCCGAGCCAGACGGCGATCCATTCCAAGCGGAACGGCGTCAGGAGATCCGCCACCGAGAGCACCGCGACCCACAACGGGCTCGTGAACGCCTCGACCCGCTCACCGGCATTGAACACAGGTCCGTGACCCACACGGACCTGGCGCACGACCCGCAGGTAGATGAACCCGTCGTCGAATATCCAACGATGCGCCCATCCGACGACCGCGATCAAGACGAGCGGCGCCGCCACCAGTGCCCGCTGCGTGACCCGGGCCATGCGCGTTCTCTCCGACGGTTCGCCGTCACTGACGTCTACGGTCATGGCATCGGGCGACCGCGTTGCGGGGAACGTTGCACGCGCGCGGGTCAGTGCGACGTGTAGTCGATGCTCGGGGCGTTCTTGACGGCCACGGCGAAGCAGAAGCAGTGGATTGCGCCTCCGCCCGTCGGCGCCAAGCTGTGCACCTTGTCGGGCGGGATGTACACGAGGTCACCGGCCTGCACGTTGCGGTCCTCGCCGTCCGCGGTCATGACGCCGCGGCCCGACATCACGAAATAGAACTCGTGCGTCGGGTGGGAGTGCGGGAAAACCGCGCCGCCCGCCGCGACCTCGAACTCGTTGACGAGCTCCAGGTAACCACCGTCGGTGAGTTGCTTCATCTCGCGGGGGTGCACGAGATACCACACCGGCACCGTGCCGTTGTGCTCGACCTCGGGCTCGACATCGACAATCGACCGGACGTCCATCCCACGAGCCTGACGCCACGCCGCCGACGCGGTCAACCCTCGCCGAGACGGCGACCGCCCGGCCGTCGGAGTTTCAACCCTCGTTGGTCGTCGCGCGTGGTGGTCGCGAGCAGGCCGGCGCATGCGAGCAGGGCAGCGGATCCCGTGAGTGCGACCGTGGTGGACGCAGCCCGGGCGACCAGCGCCAGTGCGATGCCGAAGATGATCTCGCCGGCGTGCTCGGCTTGCGAGAGAAGAGAGTGCACGGTGGCACGAACGACGCTGGTGGCGCGGCGGTTGATCCAGATGACACCGGTGGTGCGGATGACCGGGTGGGCGATGCCCGAGACGAGGAGCACGCCGGCGACCGCGGTGGCGGTGTCGGGCGCGTGCGCGAACAGGAGAAGGCCTACGACGCCGACCGCGCAGGAGTACACGTAGGTGCGCCTGGCGACGCCCGCGCCCGCGATGCGCATTTCGACGACGCGGAGCACCATGGCACCGAGGGCGACGCCGACGAGGCTGAGCGCGGCGAACCACACAATGGGGTCCGGGTCTGTCGGCATGCCCAGCGTGACGAGACGATTCTCGAGCAAGCGCCCGTAGGCCTCGGCGCTCCCGTTCACGAGAAGGGTCGCCACGAGGACGACCAGGATCACCCGGTCGGCACGCGCCAGTGCGAGCCCGCGACGGAGTATCGACACGGATTGGCGCCACCTGCGACCAGCTGGCGCGGGGGTGAAGCCCGTCTCCGGCCATCGGGCGACGGCGACGAGACCGAGCAGCACCATTGCGACGCCCGCCGCGACGATCGCCGTCGAAAGTGTCGACACCCACGCCAGCGTGCCGAACGACACGATGCCGACCGACGTGCCGATCAGATCCCATCGCGCCTGCGCGACGAGGACGCGATCGATCACGTCCGGACGGTCGAGCTCGTCGGTGAGCCAGGCGACGTCGGCGCCACTCGAGAACGCCCAGCCGAGGCCCCAGAGACACTGCGACACGACGAGCCGTGGGAACGACGTGACCAACCCGGCCATCGACATGCCGACTCCCATGACGACGTGGCCGATGACGAGCGAGAGGCGTCGACTCACGGCGTCGGCGAGGACGCCGGCGGGAACTTCGGCGATCACCACCGTGATGCCCTGGAACACACCGATCAGCACGAGCTCGACCGGCGTGAGGTCGGCGATGACGACGAGATAGAGCGCGGTCGTGAGCCAGTAGCCGCGTGCGAACGCGGCGCGCAGACAGGTCCACCTCAGGAAGGCGGTGGTGACACCGGATTGCATGAGTTTCGGTCACCTCGGAGGATGGCGCGGATGCGCGAAGAGCGAGCGCGCCGGCGAGGCCGCCGGCCGGCTGAACTCCGTTGTCCCGATCGGGACTCAGGCTGAGCGAGCAGCCCGCATGACGCACCTCCGAGGTGGCCGCGAACACGCCGACCCTACCGGCAGCCCGCGATCACCCGTCGACTGATTTCTCGCGGGTGATGTCCTCCCGAGACGTCAGCCCGACCGAAGATTGACGCTCACATGACACTCGACCACTCGTCAGCTGGGTGCGGAAGGCTTACCGTGCGCGAAGGCAACCGCTTCATCCTTCAACGGCTGGTGGTCGGTTGGCACGAGCGAAAGCAGGAACCACGCTGCAGGTCCCGCGAAAGCTTCGACGCTCCGGCAGTGCAGGGGTCGTGAGCGCAGCGCGCAGGCGACGGTCTCTTGTCGCTCACGGCACCCTCTGCGCGGCTTTGGCCGCGGTCGTTTCGATTGCAACCCTGACAGCGGCGGGCGCGTTCACCGGCTGGTCGATCGTTCCGAGCCCCGACAGAGGCACCGGCATCAACGCCCTCACCCGCGTGTCCTGTGACCGGGCGAACTCCTGCACGGCCGTCGGCTACTCCTATGACACAGGCCTCGGTGCCTACAGGAGCCTGATCGAGTCCCGGCACCGCACCGGATGGTCGATCGTCCCGAGCCCGAACAACGGGACGGGCGACAACGAGTTCCTCGGCGTCTCCTGTGCCTCGGCCAGGTCGTGCATGGCCGTGGGCTTTTACGATGCGAGCGGCACTTCCCGCACCCTGATCGAATCGTGGAGCGGCCACAACTGGTCGATCGTCCCGAGCCCGAACCACGGCACGGTCAACAACATCCTCGCTGCGGTGTCTTGTGTGTCAGCAAGGTCGTGCCAGGCGGTTGGCTACTCCTACGATTCGAGCATCGCAGTGCAAACGCTGCTGATCGAGTCCTGGAACGGTGTCCGCTGGTCGATCGTCCCGAGCCCGAACAACGGCACGGCTGCGAACATCCTCGACGGCGTGTCGTGTCACTCTCGCAGATCGTGCCAGGCGGTTGGCTATTACTACGACACAACCCTCGGCGCCTACCAGACGCTGATCGAATCCTGGAACGGCGACACCTGGTCGATCGTCCCGAGCGCGAACAACGGGACGAACGGCAACTATCTCCTGAGCGTGTCGTGTCGCTCGCCTCGCGCGTGCCAGGCGGTGGGTCAGTACTACAACACGAGGCTCGGCACGTACCAGACGCTGATCGAGTCCTTGCACGGCGAGACCTGGTCGATCGTCCCGAGCGCGAACAACGGGATGAAGGTCAACGACCTCATCGACGTGTCCTGTCAGTCTCCCCGCTCGTGCCAAGCCGTCGGCGGCTTCTTCGACACACGCCTCGGCGACTACCAGACCCTGATCGAGTCCTGGAACGGCCACAACTGGTCGATCGTCCCGAGCCCTGATCAAGGCACGGCGTACAACGTCCTCAGCGGCGTGGCCTGCGGCCACGCGCGCAGGTCGTGCACGGCGGTCGGCAACTTCTTCAACGCGAGCCTGAGCACTTACCAGAACCTGATCGAGTCGACAGGCTGATCTCTGCCCGAGCGGTCATCAGCTCGCGCATCGAACTGACTCACGGGTTCGGAAATCGAGCCCGCTTCAATCGAACACCGCGAGAGCGCCCCACCCGGGGCACTCAGGTGAGTGAGTGGGCCGCCCGGGACTCGAACCCGGAACCTGCGGATTAAAAGTCCGTCGCGCTGCCTGTTGCGCCAGCGGCCCGGAGGACGGCGCGATATCCGGCGCGCAATTGCCGGGCGTCGTCTCCTGAACGCGTCATCGTAGGTGCTGCCGTAGCGGGCCGGACTGGACGCCGCCCTGAGACGCTGCGACATCCGCGAAACCGGTGATCGCGTGCTCGTCGGCAGCGGTGAATGGTCAGGCGGCTCGTGCAAGTCGTTGCCGGTGCGCGAGGTGGGCCTTGAAATTGTTGAGCAGTTGCGCGGCGATCATCATGATCATGAGTCGATGTCGCCTACAGGCTGATCCTGATGGACGCCTTCGCGCTGCGTAGATCGGCGGGAACGCGTGGGTCGCTTGGAACCACGCGATCGCCGTAGAAGCGACTGCCGCCGGTACGGTTCGCGACCGAGTGCGTAGCCAATGGGCCCGGGGAACGGCTGGATACCGCGAGGCGCGATCCAAATGACGGTCCGCATTGCTCCCAGGATCCCTGGACCGGTCCGCTTTCGGCGCTTCTAGCGCGATGCGATCATCTCCCGTTGGACTGTCTCGACCAGATCTGACCCGGTGGAGACCGACCCGAAGACGCGTTCCACGAGCAGGAGCGTGGCGTCGTAGTTGCTGCGACTGAGGTTGGCGCCCATGGGCTCAGCGGTGCAGTCTTCGAGGACGATGCAGTGGTAGTCGCGGAAGAAGGCGTCACGCACCGTTGACTCGACGCAGATGCTTGTCGTGCAGCCGGTCACGATGAGGTGTGTGATGTCCGCCGCCCGGAGCAGGTCGTCGAGGTTGGTCTCGTAGAAGCCGCTGAAGCGCGTCTTGTATACGACTGTGTCGTCAGGGGCCGGGGTGAGCTCGTCGAGGATGTCAGAGCCCCACTCGTCTCGCGTGAGCACGCCGTCGAGGATGCCCATGTGCGCGAAGAAATGCTCCTGTGCGCCGCCGTTGGTTTCGAGGTCGGACAGGTCGGCCTGGAAGCCCATCTTGAGGTAGATGATCTTGAGTCCTGCTTGCCGGGCTGCCTCGACGGCGGCACGCGTGGGTGCGACGGCGTCCTGGATGCTGACGATAGGGACGCCGGCTCGGTCGAACATTCCGCCGGGTGAGCCAAATGCGTTCTGCATGTCGATGACGAGCATCGCGGTTCGGGTTGGGTCGAGGTCGACGGGTTCGGGTCGCGCTTGGAGTCGCATGCGTGTCCTTCTCTCTTCAGGTACTGATTCGTCCGTTGCCGTTGCGCTGGCGTCGGCCGGCACCGGGTCGGGCGCGGTCGGCGTTGGCTTCTATGACGCGCACGAGCATGTCGATAAAGAGCTCGCGTTCCGCGGGATCGAGCACGTCGAGAATCTGCTGCTGCAGCGCAAGCGCGGGCGGGTGAAGCCTGTCGAGCAACCTCTCGCCCTTTGGCGTGAGCCGGATGAGCCGTGCCCGTCGATCGGCGTCGCTGACTCGCCGTGTGACGAGACCTTTGGTTTCGAGGCTCCCCACGAGCAGGCTCGTGGTGTTGCGGTCGACGCCGAGGCGCGCGGCGAGCGCGCTCTGGTCCAAGTCGGGCTCCCCGTCGGTGGAGTTCACGTAGGCCATTACCGCGAACTCCTGCGGGGTCAGGCCGGCCTTGCTCACCGCCTCGGCTCCTGCGGTGGTGCAGATCTGAAGGAAGCGTCGAGCCAGCGCCAGTGGAACTCGGCGGACCGGCGCACCGGCGCCCAGTTCCAGAAGCTCTACCCGCTCCCGCCATTCCCTCATACTTATGATCATCATACATATGACGAATGAGGTCAAGCCTCGGTTCCCGAGCCCCCGATCGTCCCCCGCATGACGACGAAAGTCAGCACCTGCGCGACAGGCACAACCCGCGGTAGAGCGGCGCGGCGTCAGGCGACGGGCTCGCTGGGGACGTCGAAGTGCTCCTGGTAACGACGTACCCGTTCGCGCAGTGCGCGCTCGTCCAGGCCGGTCTCGGCGAACGTGTAGTGGTGGCCGCCGAACCTGTCCTGGGGGTTGGCCGCGAGGAATGCGCGCATGCGCTGCTCGGCGACGTCGTCGAGCTCGAGACCGAGACGCTCGTACACCGTGCGGATCGTCGTGAACGGGTCGGCCATGAACGCGGCGAACTGCACGTCGACCACGCGGTCGGCATGCACCGTGCCGTCTTCGCGCGCCGTCACCGAGCGGTCGAGGCCCTCGACGACATAGTCCGCGAACTCGGACGCTGCCGACGGGATCGACGTGTCGTCGCTCGACAACTGCCGCAGCCTTGCGATCAGGGAACCGAGCGACGCGACGATGCGCAGCGGGTCTCGGTGCGTCTGCACGAGCAGGGCGTCGGGATATTCGGCGAGCAACGCGTCGAGACACCAGATGTGTCCCGGCGACTTCAGCACCCACCGCGCCCGACGATGGCGCGTCTGCAGGTGCTGCAAGAACACGCGGTGCCACCGGTACGCGGGCCGCATGTCGGCCTCGTACAACAGCCACCGCGCGTACGACGGCACCCGGTATTGGGTCGGGAAGATCATGCTCCGGAAGTCGCCCGCGGTGATGCGTACGCACTCCTGCGCCAAGCGCGCGCCCATTGGATGCATCGCGCGGAAGCCGGGCAGCACGAGATCGATCCCATCGAGGGTCGCGTCGACCTCCGCGATGCGGGGATCCGTCTCGTACGTCGCCGTCTCGGGCGGCGGACTCGGCCGATCGACTTCCCATGTACGCGGGACGCGCGTTGCGGGATCCTGCGCGAGCAGATCGTGCAGGATCGTCGTGCCGGTACGACCCTGGCCGACGATCACGATCGGCGGCACGACGTCGACATCAGCGCGCGCGGGATGCGCATGCCGATCGGCGACGATCTGCAGACGATCACCGAGATACCGGACGAGCTCACCCTCGACGACGGCGGTGCCGAGCTCGTTGAGGCGGGCGTCTCGACGGAGCGAGTCGACCAAACGCTCGAGGCCTTCTTGCCAGGTGTCCTCGCCGAGGTCGGAGAGGCCGGTCTGCGCGCACGCCTGGTCGGCGATCCGGCGCGCATCGAGCCCGCTCATCTCGATGATCTCACTCCTCTCGCGAACGGGCCGCCGGCACGAATCGCGCCGGCGGCCTGTACGAGGTACGCGGTTCGTCAGACCACGCGGACGTTCTGCGCTTCTTCGCCTTTACGGCCTTGCGCCGTGTCGAACTCGACACGCTGACCTTCCTGAAGGGTTTTGTACCCTTCGCCTTGGATGGCCGAGAAGTGAACGAAGACGTCGTCACCTTGCTCGCGCGAGATGAAGCCGTAACCCTTTTCGGCGTTGAAGAATTTCACAGTGCCTTGTGCCACGAAACAACTCATTTCTCATTTGCCAATTGGTCAAGGCATGGTAGTCCGCCCGTGGACGGTGACGGAGAGTGCTGCGTCCGAGCCCCCGCAAGCCGCCCCGCGCCCGGGATGCCGGACCGTCAGGCTCCAGGAGTTGTCGTGGGCGCGACCGTGGTCGGTCCGACGCTCGTGCCGGTGCCGACGCTCGCGACCGTGCCCCCACAGGCGCTCGCCGCGAAGGCGTCGAGGGACGCGCGTGCGCTCGCGGCGTCCTGGAAGCGGTACTGATGCACGGCAGCCTCCATCCGATCGAGGTCCGCCCGGAGATCCTCGGGCGTCACGCGCTTCAGCGCGCGCACCGTCGCCACGTACCGATCGACTGCGGCGGCGAGCGTCAGGTTGAACACGGCCGGATCGGAGACGTCAGCATGCGCGACCGTTGCCGCGGTCGCGTCGAGACGCGCGACGAGCGGGCACGGGGACTCCTTGGGCGCGGCCTTCTGGGCGCCACGCGAAGTGCCGGAGCTGCACGCACCGAGGCACGCGACCACGCACAACGAAACGCCACACGCGAGCCCTTTGCGCACAGTGTCACCGTAGCGACGAACGGGGTTCCGAGCCCGGGCCACCCGGGATGAAAAGGGCATCCGGCTGCTACGATGCTCCCCTCCAGTGGAGACGAGCCCCCATCGTCTAGTGGCCTAGGACGCCGCCCTTTCAAGGCGGTAACGGGGATTCGAACTCCCCTGGGGGCACAAGGCGAGAGCGGGCCGACCGCACGCCGACCACAACAAGGTCCTGTGGTGCAGTTTGGAGTGCACGCCGCCCTGTCAAGGCGGAGGCCGCGGGTTCAAATCCCGTCAGGACCGCTCTTCGGGGGAGACCCACATCGACCCCGGGAACACGGCCGGGTAGCTCAGTTGGCAGAGCGCGCGCCTGAAAAGCGCGAGGTCACCGGATCGACGCCGGTCCCGGCCACTGTCCTCCAACAAGCCACGCCCACGAAGCCACGCACACGCGAAACGCGGCGCCCGGAGCATCGGGCGCCGCGTTCGTAATTGTCTCGAAAAACGACGTGAGTGACGCCGGGGCGGGCGTCAGATCCGATCGCTCTCCTCGACCTGTTCGAGGAATGTACGAATCTCGCTCGCACGGAATCGGCGATGGCCGCCGAGCGTACGAATCGCAGAGATCTTGCCCGCACGCGCCCAGCGCGTGACGGTCTTCGGGTTCACGCGGAACATCGCCGCAACTTCCGATGGGGTAAGGAGGGCGTCGTCGTCGTGGGGTTCCATGGCTCCACCTTGATGTCAGGGTCCATACGCTTGCGCATCAACCACGGAACGTGCGAGGGAATTGCTGTTCGTACCCCACGTCCGGGCGGTTTCCGACGTCCATGTCACCCGTGTCGGACCCGAGAGGTACGAAGGCATACATGCGACACATGCGGCGCATCCTCCACCCGAACTCGTCACGGCTTCCCACTTCCCGTGCCGTCCTGAACACGCTACGTGTGTGTGTTCTCTCCCGCATAGGTCTTCAGCACTATTCTAGGACAACCAGGCGGTCCTGTCACAAAGCACTCGAAGGACGCCTTCGTACCCGATCGTAGGCCGCTTTACACCTGGAGTCCCCCGTGGAGTTTTACGGGTTTTTTGAGCCCAGGTGCACCCGGCGGTGGCCGTCGACCACGTCGCCGACTGCCCAGGCATCATGCCCGGCCGCCCGGACCGCGTCCAGGGCTCCCAGCTCGGCCTCAGGGGGAACCACGGCGAGCATCCCCAGGCCCAGGTTGCACACCTGTCGCATCTCCGCGTCGGAGACGTCCCCGGCCTTCTGGATCTCGGTGAAGATGCGCGGCATCTCCCAGGTGGCCGGGTCGAGCACGGCGTCGCAACGGTCGGGCAGCACGCGGGCGAGATTGTCCGGGATGCCGCCGCCCGTCACGTGCGCGAACGCGTGCACCGGGACCTTCGCCGTCAGCTCGTGCATCGCGGGTGCGTAGACGACGCTCGGCGTGAGCAGCTCGTCGGCGAGCGAATGATGGGCCCCGTCCCACGCCGGCCCCTCGAGATCGCGGCCGGCACGCCCGAGCAACGCGGCGCGCGCGAGTGAGTAGCCGTTGCATCGCAGTCCCGGGCTTGCGAAGCCGATGATGCGATCACCCGCGCGCACGTCGCGGGGCAGGGTCGCGTCGCGTTCGACCACGCCGACCGCGAAGCCGACGAGATCGAACTCGCCCGGTTCCATGACGCCGGGGTGTTCCGACATCTCGCCGCCGAGCAGCGCGCAGCGCGCCTGGCGACAACCGTCGGCCACGCCGGCAACGAGCTCGTCGACCTCTTCGGGCACGAGCTTGCCGAGCGAGATGTAGTCGAGGAAGAACAGCGGCTCCGCACCGAGCGCCGCGATGTCGTCGACTGACATCGCGACACAGTCGATGCCGATCGTGTGCCGCCGGTTTGCGAGCTGGGCGATCAGGGCCTTGGTGCCGACACCGTCGGTCGACGACACGAGCAGCGGCTCGCGATAGTGCTTCCAGTCGAGCGCGAACAGGCCACCGAAGCCACCGATGTCACCGACGACCTCGGGCCGGAACGTCGAGCGCACATGTTCCTTGATCATCTCGACGGCCTTCTCGCCGGCCGCGATGTCGACGCCCGCGGCGGCGTACGTCAGCTTCTCGTCGTCGCGTTCGCTCACGCGCGTTCGACGGTACCGGGCACGTGCAGCATGCGCGACTCGGCTTCGAGCGCGTGCTTCGTGTCGTGATCCGGCACGGGCGTGGGGTACTTGCCGGTGAAGCAGGCGCTGCAGAAGGCCTCGGCCGGCGAGCCGGTCGCCGCCACCATACGGTCGTGGTCGAGGTACGCGAGCGAGTCGACCGCGAGATAGTCCGCGATCTCGCCCACCGACATGTCGGCCGCGAGCAGCTCGGAACGCTTGCCCGTATCGAGCCCGTAGAAGCAGGGCCACCGGTACGGCGGCGAGCTCACCCGGAAGTGCACTTCGGTTGCGCCGGCTTCCCGTAGCAGCGCGATCGTCTGGCGCGTCGTCGTACCGCGCACGATCGAGTCGTCGACGACCACGAGCCGCTTGTCCTTGATGTTGTCGCGCAGCGGGTTGAGCTTCAGACGGACGCCTGTGCCGCGCTCCTTCTGACTCGGCGAGATGAAGGTACGACCGACGTAGCGGTTCTTCACGAAGCCGTCGCCGTACGGGATACCGGACGCGCGCGCGAATCCCTGGGCCGCGGGCACACCGGATTCGGGGACGGGCATGACCATGTCCGCCGCGGCGGGCGCCTGGCGCGCGAGCTCTTCCCCGAGGCGCTGGCGCACACCGTGCACGCTGTGGCCGTACAGCTGGGTGTCCGGACGCGCGATGTACACGAACTCGAAGATGCAGAGCTTCGGGTGCGCGTCCGCGAACCGGATCGAGCGCACGCCCGTCGCGTCGATCGCAACCATCTCGCCGGGTTCGACGTCGCGCACGTTGTGCGCACCGACGATGTCGAGGGCGCACGTCTCGCTCGCGATCACCCAACCGCCTTCGCCCTTGCCGAGCACGAGGGGGCGGAACCCGTGACGGTCGCGGACGCCGAACAGATGCGCCTCGTCCATCAGCACGAGTGAGAACGCGCCGTCGAGTCGCGGCAACACACGTTCGAGCGCGTGCTCGAGGTCGCGGCCGTCGGATCGCAGCTCGTCGGCGTACTCCCGGGCGACGAGCTCGCCGATGAGCTCGCTGTCGGAGGTGAGCACGCCCGGCAGCATGCCCATGTCGCTCGCGAGTGACTCGGTGTTCGTGAGGTTGCCGTTGTGGCCGAGCGAGAAGCCGGCGTCGGCGACGGACCGGTAGACGGGTTGGGCGTTGCGCCACGTGCTGCTGCCGGTCGTGGAATAGCGGACATGGCCGATCGCCAGGTGGCCCTCGAGCGGGGCGAGGCGGCGCTCGTCGAACACCTGCGTGACGAGCCCCATGTCCTTGATCACGGTGATCGTCTCGCCGTCGCTGACCGCGATGCCCGCCGATTCCTGGCCGCGGTGCTGCAGGGCGTAGAGGCCCAGGTATGACAGATGCGCCACCGGTTGGCCGGGGGCATACACACCGAAGACGCCGCAGGCGTCCTTTGGGCCGCTCTCCGAGGAGCCGTTCAGCTCGGTGTCCAAGAAAATCATTATCCCATGTCGATCGGGCCGGACTCCGGTCCAACGCCCGGCCCGGCGCAGAGCTTCCCGTATCCTCCCCGCCCATGAACGAGGAGTTGTCGGGCTGCTGTCTGTGGTTCACCGGCCTTTCCGGTGCCGGCAAGAGCACGATCGCGGGCGTGGTGGTCGATGCGTTGCGTGAGCGCGGCCGCCGGGTCGAGCTGCTCGACGGGGACGAGGTGCGGGAGCACCTGTCGAGGGGACTCGGCTTCTCGAAGGCCGATCGCGACGAGAACATCCGGCGGATCGGCTGGGTCGCGTCGGTGCTGGCCCGGAACGGGGTGATGTCGGTGACTGCGGCGATCTCGCCGTATCGCTCGGTACGCGACGAGGTGCGGGGCTGGATCGACCACTTCGTCGAGATCCACGTCGCGACGTCGCTCGAGGAGTGTGAGGCACGCGACGTGAAGGGCCTGTATGCACGAGCGCGGACCGGCGAGATCCCGGAGTTCACCGGCGTATCGGATCCCTACGAAGCACCGCTCGACCCCGAGCTGCGCATCGACACCACCGGCAAGACGCCCCAAGCGTGCGCCGCCGAGGTCGTCGCCTACCTCGAACAGCAACACCTCGCGTAGATGATTGGACGCGCAGCCCCCCAGTGGCGGGGTGGGCGGCCCATATGATGGATAACGTCAGGGGCAGCACGTGGTGGATTGCGT
>JBBRXX010000020.1:0-84485 GCA_038238245.1 Acidimicrobiia bacterium | reverse complement strand
GCTCATGCCCGCCGCGTTCCATGACAGCGGCCAGTACGCGAACAACCGGATCGAAGCCGATCACGGGCGACTCAAAGCGCGCCTCCGTCCGATGCGCGGCCTCAAACGCGACCACACTGCCCGCGTGGTCATGCGCGGTCATGCGCTGATGCAGAACATTCGGCGCGGCCATTACGAGCTCGGTCTTGATGCGCGCGCCCATCGGCGCGTCGCGCACGCGTTCACCGAACTCGCCCAAGTCACCTAAGGAGAAACAGACCGCTGCTGGTCTTAC
The DNA here is from genome assembly GCA_038238245.1 of Acidimicrobiia bacterium. Taxonomy (GTDB): domain Bacteria; phylum Actinomycetota; class Acidimicrobiia; order IMCC26256; family PALSA-610; genus DASQHW01. Next base: position 84,211 of record JBBRXX010000020.1, on the reverse strand, counting down.
GCGGTCAGGCCCAACGCAACGCAACAGAGCCTGCGCCAGATCCGCGGCACGTCATGCAATCGGGTCCACAAGGTCGAGCACGTGCTCGTCACCGCCGGCACCGGCGTGCCCGACCTCCACTTCACCGAACTCACCCGCCGGCGCACCCACCGCACCCGAGACCAGTCCGGAAAATATCGTTGGTACAACGACTACCAACTCCCCCACCACCACGGCAACGGACTCATCACCGTCCGACTCCACAACACCGAACAAGACACCGCCCGGAAACTGAACCGGACCGAAAACGTCCGACCCATCCCACCCACCGACCCCGACTTCGCGCGCCTCTACCCGCGCCGCAACGACGCCGAATCGATCAACCGCAACATCGACGACACCCTCTGGCTCCGCCGAGCCCACAGCCTCGGCCACCACCGCCAAACCCTCAACCTGCTCGGGTACGCGCTCATGGTCAATGGCCTCGCCCTGCACCGCCACCGACGCCGCCGCACCGCGCTCGCAGCCTGAACACACACCGCCCGCGCACCTCGGGCTGCTTCGACGCGCGCAAACGACACCCCGTAGCACCAAACGACCGGCAAACGCGGATCGACGCCGCAGCCACAACCCTCCAGTCCCCCACCCAACACAAGCGCCAAGTTTTCTGCCAAGTAGTCTCCAACCCCCGCCCCCGTAGCTCAGGGGATAGAGCAGCGGCCTCCGGAGCCGTGCGCGCAGGTTCGAATCCTGCCGGGGGCGCTCGTGTGCTCGGCCCGTTCGTGGTGACCTTCGCTACGGCGACAGCCGGTTGATGTCGCGGGGAAAGAGCGTCACCTGGCGGACGTTCGGCACTCCGACGAGGCGCGCCGTCCAGCGTTCGAGGCCGATGGCGAAACCGCCATGCGGTGGCATGCCGTGGCGGAACGCGTCGAGGTAGCCGTCGAGCGCGACCCGGGCGGGCGCGTCCATCACCGCGACGTAGTCGTCGTATTGGTGCAGGCGCTGCCCGCCGGTGACGAGCTCGAGGCCTCGGAAGATGAGATCGAAGCTGTTGGAGAACTCGGGCCGGCCGGGTTCGGGCTGCGTGTAGAAGGGCCGCTTCACCATCGGGTAGCCCTCGACGAAGAGGAAGTCCGAACCGTGCTCGGCGCGCGCGTACTCGCCCAGCCATCGCTCGTGGGCAGGTGCCAGGTCGGGCTCCCCGACGACGCGCTCGCCGGTCGCGGCCTCGATGAGCCGCAACGCGTCGTCGAAATGGATGCGGGGGATCTCGTCGGGGACACGAGGAAGCTCGAGCTCGAGCAACGCCACCGCGTCGCCGGCGCGCTCCTCGATGGCTGCGACCATCCCGGCGAGCACCGCGCGCAGGACGACCTCGACGTCGCGATGGTCGCGGACGAACCCGAGCTCGGCGTCGAGCGACACGTACTCGGCGAGGTGGCGCGCGGTGTCGTGCGGCTCGGCGCGGAACACGGGCCCGGTCTCGTAGACGCGTTCGAACACGCCGACCATCATCTGCTTGTACAGCTGGGGACTCTGCGCGAGGTACGCGCGCCGCCCGAAGTAGTCGAGCTCGAAGACGTTCGCGCCGCTCTCGGTCGCGGCACCGACGATCTTCGGCGTCTGGATCTCCGTGAAGCCCATGGCGTCGAGCGTCGAGCGGAACCCGGCAAGCGACGCCGCCGAGATCGAGAACGCGGCCCGGATCGCCGGATGGCGCAGCGCCACGGCCGCATGATCCAGCAGGGTTGGGAGCTGCGCGTGGAGCGCGGGCCGGCGCAGCTCGAACGGCGGCATCTCTGTCGGCGCACCGAGCACGGTGATCGCCGGTCCGTGCACCTCGAACCCGCCGGGTGCCTGTGGCGTGGCCGCAACGGTGCCTTCGATCTCGACGACGGTTTCCGGCAGCAGTGACGTTGCATACGCGCGTTGTGGTGCGTCGTCGATCACGACCTGGGCGATGCCGCTCGCGTCGCGCAGGAGCAGGAACGAGACCTGGGCGAGGTGGCGCTGATGGTGCACCCAACCGGCGAGCCTGACGTGCTCACCGGCGTGCCCGGCGAGATCGCCGGTCATTGTCCGTTCCATGGGCTGCACCCTCCCGCTCGACCGGTTCCCTGGTCGTGCGGGCGGGAGGGCGTCCCGCGGTGCCACCGCACTTCACCGCTGTTCGTCAGCGGCCTCGTTCGTGTTGCGCAGCTCGGGGTTGTCAGGCCGTCTTCGCTGTCCCCGCGACCGTAGCAAGAGGGGGTGACGCGACGCGCGGTTTCCGCACGTCGGGGAACCCGATGGCAGGATGCGGAGATGACGAGCGAGCGGTTCGAGATCCAACGCATCATCCCGGCAGACCCCGCGACCATCTTTCGCGTGCTGTGCGACCCGCACGGTCACGTCACGATCGATAGCTCGGGGATGCTGATGGACGCCACCGGTCAGCCGGTCACCGCCGTCGGGGACAGCTTCGTCGTGCACATGGACCGCGAGTCCCTCAACGACTACCCGATGGGGCGCTACGACGTGACCGTCAGGATCACGACGTTCGTTCCGGACCGCGAGATTGCGTGGACGATCCTCGGGCAGATCCAGCCCCCTCTCGGCCACGTCTACGGCTACACGCTCGAACCGGTCGACAGCGGCACGCTCGTCACGTCGTACTACGACTGGTCGTCCATCGACCCCACGTGGAAGGAAGCGGGGATCTTTCCCGTGATCTCCGAGGGTGCGCTGCGGGCGACGCTCGGGATCCTCGCCCGTACGGTGGCTCCGGGAGGCCGGCCCGCGTCCGACTGATCGCCACCCGGCAGTTCGTGCTTAGCGTGGGGCCGTGACCGACGCGCTCCCCCTTCCCACGCTCCTCTCGCAGGTGCTGGTTGCGTTCACGATCGAGTTCGACAACGAGTTCGAGCGCCAGCTCGTCGGCGGGGGCGGTCCATCGACGTTTCTGGTCTCGATGGTGATGTGGTCGAACTTCATGCGATTCGTCGGCGACGAGGGAGTGACGGTCCGTGAGCTGTCGGCGCGCGCCGGCGTCTCGGAGAAGCCGATCCACCCGTCGCTCGCGGGCATGGAACGGTGGGGCTACGTCGTCGTCAGACCGGATCCCGCCGACTCGCGTCCGAAGCCGCCGCGACGCGACTGGATCGTCTTCCCCACGCCCGCGGGCCGGCGGGCGCGCGACGTGTGGATCCCGTTGTTCGGCGTCATCGAGAACCGCTGGCGGCAGCGATTCGGCGCGAAAGAGATCGACGCGCTCGCCGACACCCTGCGCGCGCTCGTCAGCCGGTTCGACCTCGCGCTGCCTGACTATCTCCCCGTCGTGACGCACGCGATGTTCGTGCACAAAGGTGAGAGTGCGTCGAGCCCCGACCCGCATCTGGCCGCGCTCCTCTCGCGAGTACTGCACGCATTCACGCTCGAGTTCGAACGCGAGTCGGAGGTCTCGCTCGCAATGAGCGCCAACGTCATGCGCGTCCTCGACGAGAAGGGGGTCCGCGTGCGTGAGCTTCCGCGACTCACCGGTGTGTCGAAAGAGGCCATCAGCATGTCGACGGGGTTTCTCACCAAGCGCGGCTATGTCGTGGTCGAGCCCGATCCGACCGCGGCCCGGTCAAAGCTGGCTCGACTCACTCCGAAGGGACGTGAGGCGCAGGACGCGTCTGGTCCGCGACTCGCCGCGGTGGAGCAGCGGTGGCAGGAGCGATACGGCGAGGACCGCATCCGTGCCCTCCGAGAAGCGCTGGAGACGTTGGTCGGTGAGCCCAGCTGGGAGGCGTCGCCGCTCACCCGCGGTCTGGTGCCGCCCGCCGGCGGATGGCGGGCGAAGGCCCGCACGCCCGAGACGCTTCCGCACCACCCGATGGTGCTGCACCGCGGCGGCTGGCCCGATGGCAGTTGAACGAGGTGCATGAAGGCGCGCGAGCGCTTTCACGCGCGCTCTTCGTTGCGCAGCTCGACGGGGACCCATGCAGGCGGACGCTTCTCGACGAACGCGGTGAAGCCTTCGACGACTTCGTCGCCGCGTACTGACTCGTCGAAGGTGATCTTGTCGATCTCGCCGTAGCGCGCGTTCATGAGACGCTTCAAGGCGACGCGCGCCCGAGGTGCCGCATGCAGAAGTTGCCGGACGACGTCGTCGGTCGTCGCAAACAATTGCTCATGGGCGACGACCCGCGCGACCAGACCGTGGCGTTCAGCTTCCTGTGCCGTCAGGCGCCGGCCGGTGAACAACATGTCGCGAGCGAGCGCGATGCCGACATGCTCGGGCAGGATCGCCGCGTGATAGGCGTCCGCGACGCCGCGGCGCAGCTCGGGCGCGCCGAAGACGGCGCGTTCGCTGGCGATCGCGACATCCGCAAGCATCGCGATCAACAGTCCTCCACCCATGCACAGCCCGTTGACCGCGGCGATCACCGGCTTGAGGGAGTTGCGTATCGCGTCGAACGGCACCGCGCCGGTGCCGAGCAACGCGCCCATGTCGAGCTCGCCGTCGTCGTGCCGGCCGCCGAGCTCGCCGCCGGGCGCGAACACGTCGCCGGTGCCGGTGATCACGAGCGCGTGCAGACTCTTGCTGGCATTCACCCGATCGACGGCGCGACGGATCCCGAAGTACATGTTCGCCGTGAGCGCGTTCCGGCGTTCGGGCCGGTCGATCGTGACCCAGGCGACGGCGTCGCGGCGCTCCCAACGAAGGAACCGCGAGCCGAGGTCGACATCACTCATGTCCTCCGCCTAGTGCCACCGGGCGGTTCCGGGCAACTCCCGGCCGGGCGGTAAATCGCTCGCATCGGGGGTTTCCGGCGTCGTAGCGTCGTCACTTCGCGTGTCAGGAGCGTCCAGTGCGTGAGCGAGCACTGTGGAGAGTTCTCCCGTATCTCCGCCCTCACAAGAATCGACTGGCCTTCATCGCGGGATCGGCGGTGGTATCGGTCGGCGCACAACTCGCCGTGCCCCTCATCGCCGAGGCCGCGATCGACGGTCCCATCCGGGACGGGAACAAGCGCGGGCTGGTGCCGCTGCTCGCGCTCGCGCTGGTGCTCGCGATCGTCGAGCTCTCGCTGACGTACCGTCGCCGGCTCGCGCTTTCCCGGGTGGCGACGAGCGTCGAGACCAATCTCCGCGACGACTTCTACGCCCAGCTCCAGCGGCTCGACGTCGGTTTCCACGACCGGTGGCAATCGGGGCAGCTGCTCTCGCGCGCGAACTCCGACATCTCGCTGATCCGTCGCTTCGCCGCGTTCGGTGCCATCTTCTTGGTGATCGTCGTGCTCGAGGTGATCGTGATCTTTGCGCTGCTGCTGCATCTCGACGTGCGGCTCGGCCTCCTGACGATCGCGACGGCCGTCCCGGTGGTCATCCTGTGTCGCCGGTTCGAACGCCGCTACCACACCGTCGTGCGAGACATCCAGGACCAGACCGGCGACCTGACGACGATGATCGAGGAAGCCGCGCGCGGAATACGCGTGATCAAGGCCTTCGGCCGCAGCGACGAGATGTTCAGCCGCTACGACGCCCGCTGCCGGCAGCTGCGCGACACCGAGATGGAACGCGTGCGTGTGCACACGCGTTTCATCTGGGTCCTCGGTCTGATTCCCAACCTCACCCTCGCGGCGGTGCTCCTCGGCGGCGCCTTCGCGGTGTCATGGGGAAGCCTGAGCGTCGGCGGACTCGTCGCGTTCGTCTCGTACCTCCTGATCCTGGTGTTCCCCATCGAGGAGTTGGCGTGGATCCTCGCGATGGCCGAGGAGGCGGAGACGGCGGCGGGTCGCGTGTGGGAGGTCTTCGACACCGAGCCGCTCATCGCCGACCGGCCGAGCGCGACGGCACTCGCGCGCGCTCGCGGCGAGATTCGCTTCGAGGGCGTGCAGTTCGTGTACCCGGGCACCGACAAGACCGTGCTGCGCGGCGTCGACCTCGCGATCCAGCCGGGTGAGACGCTCGCGCTCGTCGGCGCGACCGGAGCCGGCAAGACGACGATCGCCACGCTGCTCGCCCGTCTCTACGACCCTGCCGGCGGTCGGGTCACGCTCGACGGTCATGACCTGCGCGACCTCACGCTGCGAAGCCTGCGCGCGCACATCGGCTTCGCGTTCGAGGAGGCGACCCTGTTCTCGGCGAGCGTGCGCGAGAACCTCTTGATCGGCTTCCCGGACGCGACCGACGCGGACATCGAACACGCGCTCGCGGTCGCGCAGGCGACATTCGCGTACGACCTGCCGTGGGGACTCGACACGCGCATCGGCGAGCAAGGGTTGTCACTGTCGGGCGGTCAACGACAGCGAATCGGTCTCGCACGCGCGATCATCGGCCGCCCGCGCGTCTTCGTGCTCGACGACCCGCTCTCGGCGCTCGACGTGCACACCGAAGCGCGCGTCGAAGAAGCCCTGCGGCCGATCCTCGCGGACCGGACGTCGCTCGTCGTCGTGCATCGACCCTCGACGGTCGCGCTCGCCGACCGTTCGGCATTGATCGACGGCGGGCGCATCGTCGCGACCGGCTCGCACCACGAGCTGCTCGAGCGCGAGCCGCGCTACGCGGCGATCTTGAGCCAGGCCGCCGAGGAGCTCGAAGCACCCCAGGACCAGGTCGCGTCATGATCATCGAACCCGATGAGGTTCCGGACGTTGATCGCAACGTGCCCCTCGACCTCACCGGCGACGACGCCGTCGACGCGTGGCGGGGTGTCGCGGCCGAGGACGTCGACGAGCCCGGTCGCGGTCTGGCGGGCATGCTCCGCAGCCGGAGCCGCCGGCTGCTCGGCTCGCTGCTGCGACCGCATCGCCGCTCCCTCGCCCTGGCCGCGCTGCTCGTCACCTGCAACGTGGCCGCGCAGCTCGCCGGACCGTTACTCGTCCGAGAGGGCATCGACAACGGCATCCCGCCGCTGCTCGACGGCGGCAGCGGCAGCCTGCGCCCGCTCCTCACCGTGGTCGCGGCTCTCGTCGCGATCACGTTGCTCGGCGCGGCCAGCTTCAACGGGTTCCTGATGATCACCGGCCGGGTCGGCCAGGACGTGCTGCTCGATCTTCGCCGTCGCGTGTTCCTGCACTTCCAGGATCTCAGCATGTCGTTCCACGAGAGGTACACGTCGGGCCGCGTCATCTCCCGGCAGACCTCGGACGTCGAGGCGCTCGGCGACATGCTGAAGTTCGGCATCGTCACGCTTGCAACGTCGACGCTGCTCATCGGCGGTATCGCGGTCGTGCTCGTCGTCTTGAACGTGCAGCTTGCGATCCCGGTGCTCGTCGCGCTGCCGGTGTTGTGGGCGCTCACCCGGTGGTTCCGCGGCCAATCCGAGCGCGCATACCGCGCGACGCGGGACGCGATCGCGTTGGTGATCGTGCACTTCGTCGAGAGCCTCGGCGGGATCCAGGCGGTGCACGCGTTCCGGCGGGAGCCACGCAACCAGGAGATCTTCGAGCACCTCGACGATCGCTACCGCCAGGCGAACGTCTGGTCGCAACGTCTGGCCGGCGCTTACGGCCCGGGCGTACAGCTCGTGGGACGGCTCACCACCGCGATCGTGATCTTCTACGGCGGTTGGCTCGCGATCGACGGGAACGTGAGCGTCGGCGTGCTGGCAGCGTTCCTCTTGTACCTACGGCGCTTCTTCGAGCCGATGCAGGAGCTCAGCCAGTTCTACAACCTGTTTCAGGCCTCGGCCGCGGGGCTCGAGAAGCTGTCGGGCGTCCTCGACGAGCACGCGACCGTTGCGCCGCCCGCGAACCCCGTCCCGCTCACGCACGCGAGCGGCGCACTGCGGTTCGACGCGGTCGGCTTCGCGTACCGGGAACGGCCGGTGCTCACCGACTTCGATCTCGACATTCCCGCCGGCGAGACGATCGCGATCGTCGGCGCAACGGGTGCCGGGAAGACCACCGTCGCGCGCCTCGCGGCGCGCTTCTGGGATCCGACATCGGGCCGTGTGCTGCTCGACGGCGTCGACCTGCGCGAGTTCGACGCGCTCGAGCTGCACCGCGCGATCGTCACGGTCACACAGGAGAACTTCCTCTTCACGGGTTCGGTGGCCGAGAACATCGGCCTCGGCCGTCCGGACGCGCCCCGCGCCGACATCGAGGCGGCGGCGCGCGCCATCGGAGCGCACGATTTCATCAGCGCACTGCCCGACGGCTACGACACCGACGTGCACCAGAAGGGCGCCCGGTTGTCCGCGGGCCAGCGGCAGCTCGTCGCGTTCGCGCGTGCCTTTCTCGCCGACCCCGCGGCGCTGATCCTCGACGAAGCAACGTCGTCGCTCGACATCCCGTCGGAGCGTCTCGTGCAGCGCGCACTGCGCACGCTGCTCGCCGATCGCACCGCGGTGATCATCGCCCACCGGCTGACGACCGTGGAGATCGCCGATCGCGTCGTCGTGCTCGAACGGGGCCGGATCGTCGAAGACGGCCCGCCGCACGAGCTCATCGACCGCGGCGGCGAGTACGCGGGATTGCATCAGGCCTGGCTCGACAGTCTCGTGTAGCGCGCGTCAGGCTGCCGTCGTGACCGGTGATCTGTCCGAGCAGCTGGTGGACGGCATCAATGCGACGTACGGGGTGCACCCGGGCTTCCGCGCGGTACACGCGAAGGGCGTGTTGTGCGCGGGAACCTTCACGCCGAGCTCGCAGGCAGCGGCGCTGAGCCGGGCGCCGCACCTCGCGGGTGCGCCGGTGCGCGCCCACGTGCGCTTCTCGAACGGCAGCGGCGATCCCACGCTCGCGGACTCCGTGCGCGACGCGCGCGGGATGGCAATCAAGCTCTACCTGCCCGACGGTTCGAGGACCGACATTGTCGCGATCTCGCTCCCCGCGTTCTTCGCGCGCACGCCGGAAGACCTGCTCGCCTTCAACGAGGCGCGCCGTCCCGCACCGACCACCGGCGAGATCGACGTCGAGAAGGTCGGCGCGTACCTGGCCGAGCACGGCGAAGCGATCGCCGCCGTCACCGCCGCGATGACGCACCCGATCCCCGCGAGCTTCGCGACACTCGCCTATCACGCGCTCCATTCCTTCGGGTTCGTCGCGACCGACGGCAGCATCCGGTACGGCCGCTACCACTTCGTTCCCGCCGCCGGTGAGATCGGGCTGACCGACGAGGAAGCCGCCGGCCGCGCGCCCGACTACCTCGCGACCGAGCTGGCGGACCGGCTGACGAAACAACCTGCGTCGTTCGACGTCGACGTGCAGCTGGCCGCGGGCGATGACCCCATCGACGATCCGACCGTCGTGTGGCCGGCAGACCGCGAGACCATCGCACTCGGCCGGCTCGACGTCACCGCGCTCGCGCACGACCGCGATGTCGACGGCGACGTCCTGGTGTTCGACCCGACGCGAGTGCCCGACGGGATCGTGCTGAGCGACGACGCGATCCTGCTCGCCCGGCCCGGCGCGTATTCGGTGTCGGTCGCACGCCGGACGAGCGCGCCGGCCGGCTAACGCCCTGCGATCGCGACGCGCACGGCTTCGGTGGCGGCGGCACCCGCCACCTCGACCGCTTCGGTGCTCTTCGCCGCACGGCTCAGCACGAATGCTCCCTCGAGAACCGCGATGAAGAAGATCGCGACCTCACGCGCTCTCTCGGCGTCCACGCCGGCGTCGACGAGCCGCGCGGACGCGCCGGTGATCCAGCTCTCGAACACCTCGGCGGTCGCTTCACGGAGTGGTTCACTCGTGCTCGCGACCTCGAGCGCGACGGTTGCGATCGGGCACGCGTCGGCGTAGTCCGTCGCGCGCAGCACCTCGGCCGCACCCGTGAAGAAGTCGGAGACCGCGGTGACGGGATCGGGCGCCGCGTCGGCGATCGCCTCGAACAGCTCGTAGTACATGCGGCCCGACCGGCGGATGACCTCGGCGCCGAGGTCCTGCTTGCCGCCCGGGAAGTGGTGATACAGGGACCCGAACGGCGCGTTCGCCTCCGTCACGATCTGTTTCAGTCCCGTGCCCGAATAGCCGTACCGGCGGAACAGATCGGCCGTGACGTCGAGGATGCGCTGCTTGGTGGTGTTGCTCGTCACTCGGCTCCTCATCCGCCGTTGCCCGAGGTGGCCCGGCTTGCCCCGCCCACGGCATCGTAACTACCGTCCGCTAGAGCGATCTATCTAGTCCACGAAAGGGGCGAGGATGCCCAACGATGCCCGCTGGCTCCGATACGGGGCGCTGTTCTACGCACTCGGCCTCGCACTCCACACCGCCGATCACTTCCGGCGGGGCACGGACGTGGTCACGAACCAGGTGTTGTGGGCGGGCAACCTTTCGACATTGCTGGGTGTCGGCACCGTCGTGCTCGTGTTGATGGGGCACCGGCTCGCACCCTGGGCGGCTGCGCTCACCGGGATCCCGGTGGCGGTCGGCGTTGCCGCGGTGCACCTGCTCCCCGAATGGAGCGCGTTCAGCGACGCGTTTCCCGGTGCGCACGGCACGGGCGTAACCGCCTGGTCGTGGACGGTCGTCCTGATGGAGATCCTGGGCGCGTTCGCGATGGGCCTGATCGGGTTGGCGATCGTCCGGAATGCACGACGTAGCGTCGTGCCGTGGACGAGCTCGACGCGCTGACCCGTTCTCGCGTCGAGTTCGAGAGGTGTTTTCGAGCGCTCCCGGACGTGGACCGCTCACGCCCGACGATGATGAGGAGGGGATGAATGCCGAAGCTCCGCGTGCACAATCTCGCGATGTCACTCGACGGGTACGCCGCCGGACCGGACCAGAGCGTTGACAACCCGCTCGGCGTCGGCGGCTCTCGTCTCCACGAATGGGCGTTCGCGACCAAGCACTTCCACCGGATGCAGGGCGAGGACGGCGGAGACGAGGGTCTCGACGACGAGTTCTGGGCGCGTGGCGAGGCAGGCATCGGCGCCACGATCATGGGCCGCAACATGTTCGGCCCGATTCGCGGCCCGTGGCCGGACGACCAGTGGAAGGGCTGGTGGGGCGACGAACCGCCGTACCACCACCCGGTGTTCGTGCTCACGCATCACCCCCGTCCGTCGATCCCGATGCAGGGCGGAACGACATTCCACTTCGTCGACGGCGGCATCGAGGTCGCGCTCGAGCGCGCGTTCGAGGCCGCCGGGGGGAAGGACGTCCGGTTGGGCGGCGGGGCTTCCACCGTGCAGCAGTACCTGCGCGCCCGCCTGCTCGACGACCTGCACGTCGCGGTCGTCCCCGTCCTGCTCGGCCGCGGTGAGCGGCTCTTCGACCATCTCGACGGCGGCCCCGACGGCTACGAATGCACGGAGTTCGTCAGCTCACCGTCGGTCGCGCACGTCACCTTCTCGCGCACGGGGACGCGGACTTAGGCCGCGGTCGGGATGCCCCGGCGCTCGAGCACGGGCCCGAGCAGATCCACGAAGTTGTCGAAGTAGAAGCGGCGCTGCACCGCCTCGTCGATGGCGGCCGCGTCGAGCGAGCGCTCGAAGCGCGCGATCGGGTTGCGGCCGCCCTCGACATGGGGGAAGTCCGACGAGAACATGCACACGTCGGCGCCGGTGTTGGCGATCGTCCAGCCCGCGTCCTCGTGCGGATAGGGCGTGGCGCGCACCTGCCGCTGGATGTACTCGCTGGGCTTCAGATCCATCGCTTGGAGCCGGTCCTCGTTCTTGCGGAACGCCTCGTGCGCGGAGTCGAGCATCCGCATCCAGCCGGGGAGCCAGGTGGCGCCGAGCTCGATGACCCCGATGCGCAACGACGGGTTGCGCATCAGCACACCGTCGATGATCAACGCGTTCAGCGTCTGCATGACGGGGAGGGGGATCGACAGGTAGTCGATGCTCTTGAAGTTCGTGTCACCGCCGTGGAAGTCGGGGACGGGCGGGCGGCCGTTGTCGAAGAAGTCGAGCGACATGACGTTGCCGCCCGCACCCGCGACGTGCAACACGACCGGTACGCCCGCCTCGGCAGCCATCGCCCACAGTGGTTCGAGCGCGAGGTGGCTCGGCGAATGACCCGCGGGGTACTGGCCGATCCACAGCGACGCGCTGCCGCCGTCGATCGCCTCACGACCGAGCTCCACCGCGGCGCCGGTGTCGCCCACCGGGATCACCGTGACGGGCAGCAGGCGCGGGTCCACCGCGCACCAGTCGAGCACGGCGCGGTGCTGCGCGCGCGCCAGCGCGACCGCCATCTCGTAGTCGTGGTCGCGGTCGAAGCGCAGCACGTGCGGGCTCGTGAACGTGTCGAACACGAGCTGGCTGGCGAAGCCGAGATGATCGAGCGCCGCGGACCGGTCGGTGTTGAGGAACGAGCCGGTCGCGAAGAAGTTCTTCCGCAAGGTGATCTGCGCGGCATCGTCGGCGCGGTACTCGGGGTCGCGGTGAAGCGACGCCGCCTTCTCGACCGCGTCAATGGGCGTGGTGTCCTCGTCGACCGCGCTCCACACGAGCGGGAACCGGTCGCGCACGCGCGGGTCGAGGTAGGGATGCAGCCAGTCGGCCGGCTCCATGATGTGCGAGTCGGCGTCGTGCATGGGTCGCGTCGCATACGGCACACCCGCAACGATACGGGTTACCCCTGCCCGTGCGCCTCCCCGACTCTTTCCCCTCGCCCGTCGATGTCGACCTCGACGCGTTCCTCGGGCCGGCGCTCCTCGGTCTCGGCATAGGCCGCGTACGCGCGCTTGTCGCCGTCGGTCAGGGGCGGCGGCGCGATGCTGCGCGGCCACAGGTGGTGCGCTCGCACGACGTTGACCTCGGCCGCGTACAACACGACGCGGGCCTGCAGGAAGATCCACAGGAGCAGCCCGATCACGATCGCGAACACGCCGTAGGTCTCGCTCATGCCCTTCAGTTGGTGCGACACGAACGCGCCCCCGACGGCCTGGAGCACCTCCCAACCGATCGCGGCGATGACTGCTCCCGGCCAGACGTCCCCCCATGTGACCTCGCGCGCGGTGAGCACGCGGAACGCCAACGCGAACAGCCCGACGTTCAGCACGAACGCGATGCCGACCGCCGCGATCCGGACCCACGCGCCGAGGTTGCCGGTGCCCCCGCCGATGCCGCTCAGGACGGATGTGATGATGATCCCCAAGCCGATCGTGCCGATCAACGCGAGGCTCCGCAGCACGCGCGGCAGGAAGCCCGGACGAGCGCGCATCGGCACTTCCCAGATGCGATTCATCGCGTCTTGGGCGGCGTTGGCGACGCCGAGCCCGCCGTAGAACGTGAAGATGATGCCGATCGCGAGGCCGAGGCCGTTGCCACGCACCGAGCCGACGTTGCGCTGGATCTGGTCGCCGATGATCGGGAAGTCGGTGACCGCGGAGTTGAGGATGTCGTCGCGCAGGCCCGGATTTCCCTCGAGCACGAAGCCGAGCACCGTGACGAGCACGAGCAGCAGCGGGAACAGGCTCATGAATCCGTAGTAGGTGATGAGCGCGCAGAGGTTGCCGCCCTGGTCGTCTCCGAACTTCTTGACGACGGCAAAGACGAAGGCCAGCGGCCGGTGGCGTTGCTGGAACTCGTCGATGCGGCGGACCGCGCGCTGGAAATCCGGCATACGGTCCCGATTACCCCGATGTACCGCAGGTCATCCGTTTACCGGTATCCTGGGGTGCCGGGCCCCATCCTTCGGGCCCGCGGCCGTCCCTCACCTGTTTCCGAACGGAGCCTTCCGAGGATCGGCCTCCGATACGACGCAACAGGAGCAAGTGTGACGACCTTCCGCGAACTCGGCCTCAAGGCCGAGTTCGTCGACGCCCTCGCGGCCCAGGGCATCGACGAACCGTTCCCCATCCAGGCCGCAACCGTCGCCGACGCCCTCGCCGGCCACGACGTGTGTGGCAAGGCGAAGACCGGCTCGGGCAAGACGCTCGCGTTCGGCCTCCCGATGCTGCAAACGGTCGAGCCCGCGCGTCCCGGACACCCGCGCGCGCTCGTGCTCGTCCCGACGCGCGAGCTCGCCAAGCAGGTCGTCGACGTGCTGAGCCCGCTCGGGAAAGCCGTCGGCGCACGGGTCGCCGCGTTCTACGGCGGCACGTCGATGGAGCGTCAGATCCGCAACCTGCACCGTCGCATCGAGATCGCGGTCGCGACGCCGGGCCGCCTGATCGACCTGCTCGACCGCGGTGAGCTCGACCTCGACGACATCGCGATCCTCGTCGTCGACGAAGCCGACCGCATGGCCGACATGGGGTTCCTGCCGCAGGTCGAGTGGATCCTGCGCAAGGTCCCCAACGACCGTCAGACGTTGCTGTTCTCCGCGACGCTCGACCGCGAGGTCGACGTGCTGGTGCGCCGCTACATGCGCGACCCGGTACGACACGAAGTGGAATCCGACTCGCAGATGGTCGACGAGTCGATGCACCGTTTCCTCAAGGTGCACGAGCTCGACCGGGTGAAGGTGCTCGCGTCGATCGCGGCGGGCGTGTCTCGCACGATGGTGTTCGTCCGCACCAAGCGGGGTGCCGACAAGCTGGTGTCGCAGCTCAAACGGGAAGGTGTGCACGCCGCCGCCATCCACGGCGACCTGCGCCAGTCGGCTCGTGAGAAGGCGTTGCGCGACTTCCAAGAGGAAGAGCACGGCATCCTGGTCGCCACCGACGTCGCGGCACGAGGCATTCACGTCGACGACGTGGATGTCGTGGTGCACTACGACCCGCCGGAGGAGCAAAAGGCGTACGTCCACCGCTCGGGCCGCACCGCGCGGGCCGGAAACGCGGGCATCGTCGTCACGTTCGTGCTGTGGGATCAGGAGCTCGAGGTCGAGCGGCTCCAGCGTCGCCTCGGCATGCGCGAGCAGATCGTCGAAGTGTTCTCCAACGATCCGAGGCTCGCGGATCTCGCGTCGCTCGACGGCCCTGCCCCCCGCCGCAAGGTCGCGGCGTCCTGACGACGTCTCCGGGGTTCTTTTCTCGAAGGAGCAGGTCGGCCGGTGGGTACCATGCTTCGTCGTGACCCAGATGCAGCCTGACCGCGACGCCGCCGTGATGCCCGAGATCGTGGACATCCCGACGCCCGAGGGCGACGCCGCGCCGGAAGGCGAGCAGGTCGCCCGCCCGACCAAGTTGATCCGCATCGCGTCGATGGTGAGGGCGCTGCTCGAGGAGGCGCGGCGAGCACCGCTCGACGACGAGGGTCGTCGGTCGCTCAAGGAGATCCACGAGCGCTCGATCCACGAGCTCGAAGAGATCCTCTCCCCCGATCTTCGCAAGGAGCTCGGAGAGGTGCGGTTGTCGTTCTCGAGCGACACCCCGAGCGAATCCGAGCTGCGCATCGCGCAGGCCCAGCTCGTGGGCTGGCTCGAAGGCCTCTTCCACGGCATCCAGGCGACCCTGTTCACCCAGCAGATGCAGGCGCAGCGCCAGTTCGAGGAGATGCGCCAGCGTCGCGCGCTCGAGATGGGCGACAACCCGGGCAAGCAACCCGGCGCCTACCTGTGAGATGACCGCACCGGTGCCGTTGGGCAACTTCGACTGGGAGCCGGCGAGCTGGCGCCGTCACCGCGCCGCGCAGCAGCCGGACTGGCCCGACCTCGCCGCCCTCGAACAAGCCGTCGACGAGCTCCGCCGCATGCCGCCGCTGGTGTTCGCGGGCGAGGCCTCTTCGCTGAAAGCCGGGCTCGCACGCGTGAGCGAGGGCAACGGTTTCCTGTTGCACGCGGGCGACTGCGCAGAGTCCTTCGCCGACTTCTCGGCCGACAACATCCGCGACAAGCTGAAGGTCATCCTCCAGATGTCGGTCGTGCTGACATACAGCACGGGCGTGCCGACACTGAAGGTCGGCCGCATCGCTGGCCAGTTCGCCAAGCCCCGGTCGTCGCCAACCGAGACCCGCAACGGCGAGGTACTGCCGTCGTTCCTGGGCGACATCGTCAACGACATCACCTTCGACGCCGGCTCCCGGCGGCCGGACCCGTCGCGGATGGTGCGCGGCTACCACCAGTCCGCCGCGACCCTCAACCTGCTCCGAGCCTTCACCAAGGGTGGTTTCGCCGACCTCAACCGCGTGCACCAGTGGAACCTCGAGTTCATTGCGAGCGCGCGTGAAGGCCGCCGGTACGAGGAGCTTGCCGACGGGATCGAGCGCGCACTGCGGTTCATGGCCGCGTGCGGAATCGACCTCGCGGCCGAGATGCAGCTGCACCAGGTCGACTTCTACACCTCGCACGAAGCGCTGCTCCTCGGATACGAGGAGGCGTTGACGCGCCGTGACAGTCTCACGGGCGACTGGTACGACTGCTCCGCGCACATGGTGTGGATCGGCGAACGGACCCGACAGATCGATGGCGCGCACGTGGAGTTCCTCTCCGGCGTGCACAACCCGATCGGCGTCAAGCTCGGTCCCTCCGCAACCCCCGAAGAAGTGGTCGCGCTGTGCCGTCGCCTCGATCCGGCACGCGAGCCCGGCCGGTTGGTGCTCGTGAGCCGTATGGGCGACAAGCGGGTCGCCGAGAAGCTGCCGCCCCTGTTGCGGGCGGTGAAGCGCTCGGAACACCCGGTCGTGTGGGCATGCGACCCGATGCACGGGAACACGTTTGCGCTCGAGAACGGCTACAAGACGCGCCACTTCGACGACGTCATCCACGAGGTCGAGCAATTCTTCGACGCGTGCATCGCGGCAGACGTGGTACCGGGCGGCGTGCACGTCGAGCTCACCGGCGACGACGTCACGGAGTGCCTCGGAGGCGGCGATGATCTCGTCGGCACCGATCTCGAACGCCGGTACGAGACCCGCTGCGACCCTCGCCTCAACGCGCGTCAGTCGCTCGACCTCGCGTTTCGCGTGTGCGAGCTGGTGCAGCGCTCACGTTGAGCGACACCTATTCCGACGTCGACGCCCGCACCGGGTTCGGTGACGACGTCGTCGCCTGGCAGGAACGCGTCGACGGCTGGCCGCAGGTGCGCGCGTACAAGCAGCGGAGCTACGAGCTGTGCGGCGACGCGGGAGCACGTCTGGACGTGGGAGCGGGCCCGGGCACCGACGCGGCGGTCCTCGGCGCCGTCGCGTGCGACCCGTCGATGGTGATGTGCCGGGCCGCGATCGCGCGCGATGTGCCGGTCGTGCGGGCCGACGCGCACGCGCTGCCCTTCGCCGATGCGACATTCGGCGCCGTCCGCACCGATCGGGTGCTCCAACACGTTGCCGCGCCCGTCCGGGCGATCGCCGAGATGATCCGGGTGTGCGGGCACGGGGGACGGGTGGTGATCTGCGACCCCGACCAGGAGTCGTTGGCGATACATCTCGCCGGCGCGCGGGATGAGCTCGTCGAGAAGGTGAAACGCCTGCGACGAGACATCGGCTACCGGAACGGCACCTTCGTCCGGCGGATCGCCGACCTCCTGGCGGGCTCCGGGTTGCGGGAGGTGAGCGTGGAAGCCTTTCCCCTCGTGCTCACCGACCCCGAGGACCGCGTTCGGGCTTCCCCGTTGGCCCCGCTACTGGTCCGATCACTTCTCCGAGGACGAGATCGCCGAGTGGGAACGCGCAGTGCGCGAGCATCGGGAAGGTGGGTTCGTGTACGCGTTGTTGTATTTCGTGATCGCCGGCACCCGGCCGTGAGCGCTTCCTCGAGTCGCCGCCGTGGTGCACGATTGAGAGAAGCAACCTATGGCTGACCGTCCCGCGAGCATCGACGACCTGGGCCCGAACGCGGGCCTCATCGACGAGATGTACCGCCTCTACCGTGAGAACCCCGAAGGCGTGTCCCCCGGCTGGCGCGATTTCTTCGCCGACTACCAGCCGCGTGCCGAGCCACCCGCAGCAGCAGCAGCAGCAGCGCCGGCGCCGGCATCCGCACCGGCGTCACCCGCATCGGCGCCGGCCGCACCATCGGTGCCCGCTCCCGCTTCCGCTCCCGCGCCCGCACCTCCGGTCGCGCCGAGGGCAGGCACCCAGGACGCGCCCGCGACGTTCGACGGTGAGCAGGCCGAGCCCCTCCGCGGCGCGTCTGCGCGTGTCGTCCAGAACATGGAGGCGAGCCTGGCGGTCCCGACCGCCACGTCGGTGCGCGCGGTGCCCGCCAAGCTGCTCGAGGTCAACCGCCAGATCCTGAACAACCAGCTCGCGCGCACGCGCGGCGGCAAGGTGAGCTTCACGCACCTGATCGGCTTCGCGGTCGTGCGGGCGCTGCAGAAGACGCCACACATGAACGCGAGCTACGGCGTCACCGACGGCAAGCCCAGCGTTGTCCGGCACGCGCACGTCAACCTCGGCCTCGCGATCGACCAGCAGAAGAGCGACGGCACGCGCACGCTGCTCGTCCCGAACATCAAGAACGCCGACACGCTCGACTTCGCGGCGTTCCATGCTGCGTACGAGGACCTCGTCCGTCGCGCACGTACCAACAAGCTCACCCCGGACGACTTCGCGGGCACGACGGTATCGATCACCAACCCCGGGACGATCGGCACGATGCACTCGGTGCCGCGACTCATGCCGGGCCAAGGGTTGATCGTCGGGGTCGGCGCGATCATCTATCCGCCCGAGTACGAAGGCGCCGATCCGCAGACGCTCGCCGACATCGGCGTGAGCAAGATCGTCACGCTCACGAGCACGTACGACCATCGGATCATCCAGGGCGCCGAGAGCGGCGAGTTCCTCGCAACGATGCACGACCTGCTGCTCGGCGGCGACGACTTCTACGACGAGCTCTTCGCCAGCTTCGGTGTGCCGTACGAGCCGGCGCGCTGGTCGCCCGATCGCAAGCCGCTCGAAGGGTCCGCGGAAGCCGCGCACAAGATCATCGCGGTGCAGCAGCTGATCAACATGTACCGCGTGCGCGGGCACCTGATCGCGAACCTCGACCCGCTGGGATTGAAGGAGCCGAAGACCCACGAGGAGCTCGACCCGAATCACTGGGGGCTGACGATCTGGGATCTCGATCGCGAGTTCCCCACCGGCGGGCTCGCGAGCCAGGCGACGATGAAGCTGCGCGACATCCTCGGGCTGCTCCGCAACGCGTATGCCCGCACGATCGGCGTCGAGTACATGCACATCCAGGAGCCCGACCAGAAGGCGTGGATCCAGCAACAGGTCGAGGGCGTGCACGTCGACGCGACCCCCGAGGACAAGCGCCGCATCCTCAGCGCGTTGAACGGCGCGGAGGCGTTCGAGCGCTTCCTGCACACGAAGTTCCTGGGGCAGAAGCGTTTCTCGCTCGAGGGCGCCGAGACACTGATCCCGATGCTCGAGTTCCTGCTCGACGCCGCCGCGAACGCCGGCGTGGAGGAATTCGTGATGGGCATGGCGCACCGGGGCCGGCTGAACGTGCTCGCGAACGTCGTCGGGAAGTCCTACGAGCAGATCTTCCGCGAGTTCGAAGGAGAGCTCGACCCCAACGTGCCGCAGGGATCGGGCGATGTGAAGTATCACGTCGGCGCGACCGGCAAGTTCACGGCCGCGTCGGGCGCGACGATCGGCATCACGCTCGCCGCGAACCCGAGTCACCTGGAGGCCGTCGACCCGGTCGTCGAGGGAATGGCGCGGGCCAAGCAGGACCGGCTCGGCGACACCGCGCACGATCGCGTGCTCTCGGTGCTGATCCACGGCGATGCGGCGTTCGCGGGCCAGGGCGTCGTCGCGGAGACGCTGAACCTCTCGGAGCTGCCCGGCTACGACGTGGGTGGCACGGTGCACATCGTCGTGAACAACCAGGTCGGCTTCACCACCCCGGCCGGCTTCGCACGCTCGACGGTGTACGCGACCGACATCGCCAAGGCCGTGCAGGCGCCGATCTTCCACGTGAACGGCGACGACCCCGAAGCCTCGGTGCGCGTGATCCGCCTCGCGTACGAGTTCCGCAACGCGTTCAAGAAGGACGTCGTCGTCGACATGGTGTGCTACCGGCGCTATGGCCACAACGAGGGCGACGAGCCGGCGTTCACGCAGCCCCGCATGTACGAAGTGATCGGCAACCGGCGGTCCGTGCGCAAGCTCTACACCGAGCTGTTGGTGAACCGCGGCGACCTCACGCTCGAAGAGGCCGAGAAGGCACTCGAGGACTTCCGGGCCCGACTGGAGGAAGCATTCGGCGAGACCCACGCGAGCGAACGGCCGGCGCGCCGGATCGAAGGGCCGACACCCGAGCCCGAGACGTCACACGTCGAGACGGGCGTGCCGCGCGAGAACTTGGAGCGCATCATCACCGCGCTCACGACGTACCCATCCGATTTCGAGCCCCATCCGAAGCTGGCGCGCATCCTCGCGAACCGTCGCAAGGAATTCGACAGCGACCAGATCGATTGGGCGCTGGCCGAGGAGCTCGCGTTCGGGTCGCTGCTCCTCGACGGCGCGCCGGTGCGCGTCGCCGGACAGGACACGCGCCGCGGCACGTTCTCGCAACGCCACGCGGTCGTCGTCGACCACCGCACCGAGCAGGAGTACGTGCCGCTCGCCCACCTCGGTGACGACGCCGCGCCGTTCATGATCTACGACTCGGTGCTGTCGGAGTTCGCGGCACTCGGCTTCGAGTACGGGTACTCGATCGCCGACCACGACGCGCTCGTCGCGTGGGAGGCACAGTTCGGCGATTTCGCGAACGGCGGCCAGGTGATCATCGACCAGTTCCTCGTCGCGGCAGAGGACAAGTGGGGACAACGCAGCGGGCTCGTGCTGCTGCTCCCCCACGGCTTCGAAGGCCAGGGCCCCGAGCACTCCTCCGCGCGCCTCGAGCGGTTCCTGGTGCTCGCAGCCCAGGACAACATGCGCGTCGTGTACCCCACCACATCCGCGCAGTACTTCCACGTGCTGCGCAGGCAGGTGCAGGATCCGAACCGCAAGCCGCTGATCGTGATGACCCCAAAGCGATACCTGCGCATGCCCGCGACCACGTCACCCGTCGATGCGTTCACGCACGGGGAGTTCGAGCACCTGCTCCTCGGCCCCAACCCGCCCGCGTCGCCGACCCGGATCGTGTTCACGACCGGCAAGTTCGGGTTCGAGCTGCTCGCGCGCCGCGACGAGCTCGGCGCCGAGGTCGAGATCGTGCGCATCGAGCAGCTGTACCCGTGGCCGGCGCGCGAGATCGGAGCAGTGCTGCAGCGATCACCCGAGGCAGAAGTGGTCTGGGCGCAGGAGGAGCCGGGCAACATGGGTGCTCGCTACTTCGTCCGCCGCCGGATCGAAGAGCTGGCCGGCGGCCGTCCGGTCGCCGTGGTCGCCCGGCACGAGAGCCCGAGCCCCGCGACGGGCAGCTCCACGATCCATGACGCGGAGCAGCAGGCGCTGCTGGCGGACGCAGTCCCCGGCTAGCCCCGGCAACTAAACCATTCGACCGCTTGTACGGTTTCCCCCGCGATGGGGACGCGCGACTTCGACGAGTTCTATGCGGCGTACTTCGATGTCGTCGCGCGCACGATCAGCCTGGCCGCAGGTGACCGGGAGCTGGCGCGGGATGCGACCCAGGAGGCGTTCGCTCGTGCCCTTCGACGGTGGCGCTCGGTGCGCGAGATGGACCGGCCCGACGGATGGGTCTACGTGGTCGCCATGAATCAGCTCCGCGACCACTGGCGGCGGCTGGAGCGCAAGCAAGCGGCCGAGCCGGCACCCGCAGACACCAGTAGCAGGATCGTGACGTGCCTCACCGTGCGGGAAGCGATCGCCACGCTCCCGCCCCGCCAGCGCCAGGCAGTCGTGCTCCGCTACCTCGCCGACCTCCCACTCGCCGAGGTCGCCGACGCGATGGGCTGCGCGCTCGGCACCGTGAAGGCGACGCTGCATCACGCGCTGCATGCGATGCGCATCGAGCTCGAGGAGGACGACGATGCAGACGGATGAACTGCGCCGCGAGCTCCGGCAGCTCGCGGACGAGATGGCACCGTTCCCGAGCGACCTTGCCGGCCTCCGACACCGAGAAAGCAGGCGATCGGCGCTCCTGCGCGTCGCGGCCGCGCTCGTCGTCGTCCTCACGGTCGCGGGCGCAGTGGCGCTCTGGAACCGCGGCGAGAAGCACGTCGGTGTCGCGAAGAAGGAATATTCGCAACCGGATGTTCGACTCGACCTCGTGGTGGTCCCCGGGACGGAGCGCGTACGCGAGATCCTCGAGGATTCTCGCGTGGTTGCGAGGTATGCAGCGATTGACCGAGGCGGACTCGCGGTGCCCCCCGACATCATCGTGGGACCCCGCGCCTTCCGCGACGCCGCGTGCGCGTTGCGGACAAGCGACGGCTTCGCAGTACAGACGAAGGAGAGGGGCGCTTCCGACCTGCTTTCGCACGTCCTGGGCAACGACGCGAAGGTCTTCGTCGTGAGCACCGATCCCATCGATGCCGAAGTGTTCATGAAAGTCAACGCGACGCGAGGGCAGGTGCAAGCCGTACTCGACGCGATCAGCAGTGATACGGGTGAGATTCAGTCGTTTCGACACCTCGACCACGACGCGGCCTATGCCGAGTTCAAGCGCGTCTTCGCCGATCAACCGGCGCTCATCGAAAGCACGACACGCGATGTACTTCCGGAGTCGTTCCGTCTCGTCGCATCGGACGGAACCTCACCGCAAGTGCTCGTGCGGCGATTCGAGCATCTCGACGGTGTCGACAAGGTCATCGCGGCCCGCAGTGGAACGCCCGATTGGTCGGCTCTCGATCGCGTCCTCGGATCGCTCTCCAAGGATCACGCCGTCGGAGCATTCACCAAGGCCGGCGATTGCCGCACGCCGTAGCGGGCGAGGAACTCGTCGACGATCTGGTCGATGTAGGCGTCGGTGATCGGGACGCGGGTGACGAGGTTCCGGTAGAACACGTGCGCGCCGATCCGGTCGGCCGCGAACTCGACGTCGATGTCCGGCAACAGCTCGCCGCGTTCCACCCCCCGCCGGAACACGTCGAACACCCCTTGGCGGCGATCGCGTACCGACTCCGCGTGCATCCGCGCGAGCTCCTCGTTCCGTTCGGCGTCGACGAGCAGCATGCGCTTGGCGGCGCCGACGACCGGATCGTCGAGCAGCCGGCGGAGGTTCCGCAACGCGGTCGTGAGATCACCGCGTACCGAACCGGTGTCGGCGATCGGTGCCTGCTCGTCGGCTGCCTTGAGCGCGGCGGCGGCGACGAGCACGGCCTTCGACGGGTAGCGCCGGTAGATCGTTGCCTTGCCCACGCCGGCCCGCGTCGCGACCGCGTCGACGCTCATGCCGTCGAGGCCGTTCGCGGCATACTCCGCGAGCGCGGCATCGAGGATCGCGTGGTCACACTCCGGACTGCGGGGCCGGCCGGGCATCTAGAGCTCCACGAGCGCGGTTGCACGCGCGGTCGCGGCCTCATCCTGATTCGCGAACACCTCGGGATCGGCCGCATTCGCGGGCAGCCACCGGGCCGCGATTATTGCGCCAACAAGCGCGGCTCCGGCAGCAACGAGCAACCCGCGGTGCATGCCGGCCACGAAGGCGTCCTTCGCCCCCTGCGCGAGCTCCGCCCGCTGGGTGCCCGCCAACGGGAGGCTCGGATCGCCGGCAACGCCGAGCGCCCGGCCGAGGCCCTCCTTGGCGACCGAGACCGGGGCACCGTGGACGCCGAAGCGGGCGAGCAATCCGGCGATGCGCGACCCGTAGAACGACGACATCACGCTTCCGATGATCGCCACGCCGAGCGCGCCACCGACCTGCCGGGTCGTGTCGTTGACCGCCGAGCCGACACCTGCCTTCGCGCGGGGCACCGAACCCATGATGGACTCGGTTGCCGGCGCCATCGTCAGGCCCATGCCCGCGGCCATCACCATCATCCGCCAGGCGACGTCACCCCAGTACGAGATGCCGTGCGACGGCAGCATTGCCATCAGGGCGAGGCCGAGCGCCGCGAGCGAGAGACCGGTCGCCACGACGCGCTTGGTGCCGACCCGCTCGACGATGCGCGCACTGGTGGGCGCGACGACGAGCATCACGACCGCCATGGGCAGCAGCCGTATGCCGGCCTGGAGCGGGTCGTAGCTCATCACGAACTGCAAGTACTGCGTGAGCAGGAAGAGAGATCCGAACATCGCGAAGAACAGCAACGTGATCCCGGCGCTCGCGGCGCTGAACCGCGGGCTGCGCCAGACCGACGTGTCGAGCATCGGGCTCGGAGTGACGCGTTCCCACCACGCAAAGGCGCCGAGCACGATGAACGCGAACGCGAAGGTGCCGAGGATCAACGGGCTGGTCCAGCCGTGGTCCGGCGCCTCGATGATCGCGTATACGAGCGCGCCCAGACCGACGATCGACAGGAGTGCACCCAGTGGATCGAGACGCGGTTTCGACGGGTCACGCGACGTCGGAATGAGCAGGACGCCGGCGACGAGCGCGATCGCGACGATGGGCAGGTTCACCATGAAGATCGAGCCCCAATAGAAGTGCTGGAGCAAGAAGCCGCCGCTGATGGGACCGAGCGCCACCGCGACACCGGCGATCGCCGCCCACATCCCGATGGCGCGTCCCCGCTCTTCGGGCGGGAACACGTTGGTAATGATCGACAACGTCGCCGGCATGATGAACGCGCCACCGATGCCCATCAACCCGCGCGTGACGATCAGCTGGGTCGGTGTGTGCACGAGGGCCGAGGCGACCGACCCGAGCCCGAACATGGCCATGCCGAACTGCAACGCGCCCCGCCGGCCGAAACGGTCGCCCAGGCTGCCGGCCGTGAGCAGCAAGCCCGCGAAGACGAGCGTGTACGAGTCGACCATCCATTGCAGCTGGCTGTTCGTCGCGCCGAGCCCGACCGGCTTCGGCTTCTGCAACGTCGGTACCGCGACGTTGAGGATCGAGTTGTCGACCACGATCACGAGCAGGCTCAAGCAGAGCACGGCGAGGATCAACCAGCGCTGTTGGTAGGCGCGACTGCTGCGGTCGAACGGTGCGAGGGCGGTCGGAGGAGAAGTCATGGGCGAGATCCTCGGGGGAGCCGGGGTATTACGAAACGGAACCGTATCGTATCGCCCCCCGGGGGGCCGGTGTCAACCCGAGATGTGTTCCCGGTCGCGTGCCCGGAGCGCCCGCCAGCCGAGGCGGCCGGCGGCCAGGCCGAAGGCGATCGAGATGAGCGCGAGCGTCACGTGCACCACGACGAACCCGGCCGAGTGGTCCTCGCCGGCCATGATGAAGATGCGGGTGACCCACACGTACAGGGTCCACGCGCACAGCGCGATCAGCAGCCAGGCGGCACGGCGGGACATGTCCGCACGCTACCGACCGGTGCGCGCTCGTCCCTGATCAGCGAGAGGCGTGGGCGACGGCCTCGAGGCAACGGTCGAGCGCGGCATCGGACGCGTTCGTGAGCGGGAGACGCACGTCCGCGGTCGAGATGCGGCCCTGCGCGTGCAGCACGGCCTTGAAGATCGCCGGATTCGGCTCCGTGAACAGCGCCCGCACGACCGGAAGCAGTACCTCGGCGTGCGCGCGGCCGTCTTCGATCTTGCCGGCGAGACCACACTCGATCATCGCGACGAACTGCTCGGTGCAGAGATGCGCCGACGCACAAATGGTGCCCGCCGCGCCCATGCACATCAGCGGGAACAGCAAGGTGTCCTCGCCGCCGAGGACCGCGAAGCCCTCCGGTGCCATCGCGAGCAGCTCGAGCGTGTCGGTGTCGAGCGTGGGGACGGCCTGTTTGACGCCCGCGATGTTCGGCGTCCGCGCGAGCTCGAGCAACGAGGCGGCACCGAGACCGCGGCCCGTGCGGGCCGGGATGTTGTACGCGACCACCGGCACCGGCGCGCTCTTGGCGACGACCTTGAAGTGCTCGACGATCCCGGCTTCGGAGGGCCGCACGTAGTAGGGCACGACCACGAGGGCGCCGACGACGGCTGGAAGCCCGAGCAACGCTTCCGTGGCGTCGATGGTGTGCCGGGTGTTGTTCGAACCGGTGCCGACGATGACCCGGCTGCCGGCGGCCGCGCACACGCGAGTGATCGTGTCGATGACCGCGTGCTTCTCTTCCTCGTCGAGCGAAGAGGCCTCGCCCGTGGTACCGAGTGCGACGATGCCCGTCACTCCCGCACCGAGATATTCGCCGCAGAGTCGCTCGATCGCCGCCGTGTCCACCGCGCCGGCGGCGTCGAACGGGGTGATCAGCGGCACCCAGACGCCTCGCAGATCGAGGTCACTCGTCATGCGAAGAGCGTAGTCGCCGCAGTTGGCGGCTCCCGGAGTATGTGCTCGTCCCCGAGTACCTTCCCGGCGGTGCCGGTGTGGCTGGAAGTGCTCCTCACGTTACTCGTCGGTGTCGTGACGGGATTGTTGTCGGGGATGTTCGGTATCGGCGGGGCGGTCGTGTCGACGCCTGCGATCCGCGCGCTCGGCGCCACCGCGCTACAAGCGGTGGGCTCGACGCTCCCGTCGATTCTGCCGTCGTCGGTGTCGGGTTCGTTGCGGTACCGACGCGAGGGCCTCATCCGCAACCGGGTGGTCGTGTGGACGACGGTGTTCGGCGTTCCGGCGTCGATCGTCGGGTCGCGACTTTCGGACGCGGTTCCCGGCAACGGGCACATCCTCATGCTGCTGACGGCCGCGCTCGTGGCGTACACCGCATTCCGAACGGCATTCCCGACCGCGCGCACGCTCGAACGCGGCGCGGTCCGGCTGCACGACGAATGGTGGCGCCTCGCGACCATCGGTGTCGCCGCGGGCGCGCTGTCCGGGTTGCTGGGCGTCGGCGGCGGCATCCTGATGGTGCCGGCCTTCTCGGCGTGGGTCGGGATGCCGCTGAAGGAGACGATCGGTACGTCGCTTGCGTGTGTCGGCATCTTTGCGATCCCGGGCACGCTCACGCACTGGTATCTCGGCCACATCGACTGGACGTTCGCCATCGCGCTCGCGATCGGCGTGATCCCGGGGGCGCAGATCGGCGCGCATTTCACGATCAATACGAGCGACCGCGTGCTGCGCTACACCGTCGGTGCCGCACTCGGCGTCATCTCGGTGATCTACGCCGCCGGCGAGCTGGTGGCGTGGATCTTCTGAACGTCAGCCGGCGAGCTCCCCGGCCCGCGTAAAGATCGCATCGAGCATCTCGGGCGTCAGTTTGCGCGTGAACGTGTTCTGTTGGCTGGGATGGAACGTGCACACGATCGTCACGCGGCCGTACGGCACCTCGAGCCCATGGGCGAAACGCGGGCGCCGGGCCGGGGGCGGGCCATGCCCGCGGTCCGGGAGCGCGGCAACCCGCAACGCACTCCAGGTCGCTTCGTAGCCGAACGCGCCGAGCGCGACGATCACCCGCATGCGCGTCAGCAACGCCAGCTCCCGCACGAGATAGGGCATGCACTCGTCGCGCTCGGCCGGTGTGGGCTTGTTGGCGGGCGGCGCGCACCGAACGGCGGCCGCGACGTACGCGTCGCGCAGCCGAAGACCGTCACCGGTGCGCACGGACTCCGGCTGGTTCGCGAACCCCGTCCGATACAGCGAGGCGAAGAGGAAGTCGCCCGACCGGTCGCCCGTGAACACGCGTCCGGTGCGGTTGCCGCCATGCGCCGCCGGCGCCAGGCCGACGAGCAGCACGCGTGCGCGCGGATCGCCGAAACCGGGGACCGGCCGCGCCCAATAGGTGTCGTCGCGGTACGCCGCCCGTTTCTCGTGCGCCACGGTCTCGCGCCACGCGACGAGGCGCGGGCACGCCCGACAGGTCGCGATCTCGCCCGCGAGCGCGCGCAGATCTGTGGCGCGCGGCACGGGCATGGGTGCGAATCCTATTGCCGGACGGCGGGTACGATCTTTCGGTGCGTGTCCTGCTGCTCGTGAACGCGGCTGCGTCTTCGGTGACGGCACGCAAGCGGGTGATGATCCGCAAACTGCTGGCCGCGGAGCACGAAGTGGAGGTCGCGGAGACGTCGCGGCGCGGTCACGCAACCCGGCTGGCCCACGCCGCGGCAAACGACGGCTTCGATGTCGTGGCAGTCCTCGGGGGCGATGGCACGCTCAACGAAGCGGCGGACGGCTTGTTGCACAGCAACACCGCGCTCGCGTCGCTCCCGGGTGGATCGACCAACGTCTACGCGCGCACCCTCGGCTATCCCAACGATGCGGTCGCCGCGGCGCGGGTGCTCGTCGCCGCGCTCGCCCGCAACTCCACGAAGCGCGTCGGCGTCGGCATCGCCAATCACCGTCCGTTCCTGTTCAACACCGGGATCGGCTTCGACGCGGCCGTCGTCCGCCGCGTCGAGCGCTACGGAGAGCTCAAGCGGTTCGCCGCCCATCCGCTGCACATCGTCGCGGCGCTCCAGGCGTTCTTCCATCACGAGGGCACCCGGACCGCGGTCGACATCGAGCTCGACAACGGCGAGACGATCGAGGGCGTTCGATTCGCGATCGTCTCCAAGTCCGATCCCTACACGTACTTCGAGCGGATCCCGCTCCGCGTCGCGCCGGATGCCGGGCTCGACCGGCCGCTGGCGTTCACGGCCTTTCGCCGGCTCGACTTCGTGACGCTGGTCGGCAGCGGCCTGTCCGCGATGCGCAAGGGCAAATTCCTCGCTCGCCGGCGAGGCGTCGAACACCGGCGCGACGTGCACCGCATGATCGTGCGGTCGGGTGAGCCGTTCCCGTATCAGGTCGACGGCGACGACATCGGCGACACCCAGCAGCTCGACATCAGCTACGAGCCCGACGCGCTGACGATCGTCGTTCCCTAGCTACGCGAGAGCCGCGAGCGCCACGTCCGGGACGTTCGTGACGATCGCGTCGACACCGGCCGCGGCGAGCACGCGGATCTCGTCCGGCGCGTCCACCGTCCAGACATCGACGCGTACGCCGCGGTCGTGGGCAGCCCGAATGCCGGCCTCGGGCTCAGTCAGCGCGGCGCGGCAGTCGGGATGCAGCCATGGGTGACCGTGCGCGGCCGCGATCGCCGACGCGGTTGCGATGTCCTGGCCGCTGGTCAGCCACGCGGTCGCGATCTCGGGCGCGAACACACGGCATGCATCGACCGCATCGAGATCGAACGACGACACGATGGCGTCGGGCGCGTGCGCGCGCACGGCCGCCGCGACCGCGCGCACCACCGGACGCTCGGCGCCATCCGCGTCGGGCTCCCACGGCAGGCATTTGATCTCGACGTTGAGGAGCAATTGGCTGCATTCCGCAAGCACTTCGAGGAGCGTCGGCGTGTCCGGGCGCGCCGCGCGCACCGCCGCGAACGTGTGCGCCGCGATCAACCCGAACCCATCGACGGCGGGATCGTGATGCACGACGAGGACGTCGTCGAGGGTGCGTCGTACGTCGAGCTCCACCCCGTCGGCACCGAGCTCGCGCGCCCGGGAGAACGCCTCGATCGTGTTCTCGGGCGCGACGCGCGACGCGCCACGATGTGCCAATACGAGGGGTCGGCCGGCCATCGAGCTGCCACACTAGAACCGGAACGTGTTCCACTTATGGGCACGAAAGTCCTGCTCAGACCCCTTGCCAGCCCCTCGACGAGCCCGTTACCCTCTCTTTTTGCTCCCGCTCAACCGAGCTGAGCGTGCTCGTTTCTGGGTGCACGGTTCCGGCATGTGGGCACTGCCGTCTGCGCAACCCGCAAGGGGGAAACAGTGGCGTTGACTTGGATCCGGACCCACGACTGGGATGCAGACGAGTGGCGTGATCGCGCAGCCTGTCGCGACACCAGCCCGGAGCTCTTCTTTCCCATCGGGACGACCGGAGTGGCGCTCGACCAGATCGACGCCGCCAAGCGGGTCTGTACCCAGTGCCCGGTCGCGAGCGAGTGCCTCGAGTTCGCGCTGGCCACGAATCAAGAGGCCGGCGTGTGGGGCGGGCTCACCGAGGAGGAGCGCCGCCGGCTGCGCAAGGGCATCGAGATGCCGGCGCCCGCGGCCGCACCGCAACTCGCCTAGCGCTCGACGGCCCGACCGCTCGGCGCCCTAGAGCTCGACACGAGGCATCGCAACCGGCACACGGACGCGCACGGACGTGCCACCCTGGTCGTGCATCTCGATCGAGCCTTGGAGCTCACTCGTCACCAGCGCCTGCACGATCGACAGCCCCAGGCCGCGTGATCCGTCGAGCGTGAACTGCTCCGGCAGGCCCGCACCGTTGTCGCGCACCTCGATTTCGACATGACCGTCGTCGCGGCCGAGCATCACGTCGACCCGTGCATCTCGCGTTCCTTCGGGAAAGGCATGGTCGACCGCGTTCTGCATGAGCTCGTTGAGGACGACCGCGAGTGGTGTGGCAACCTCGCCCGGCAGCTCTCCGGCGTCGCCCTCGACGTGGAACCGGATCGTATGGTCGTCCGAGGACGACGTCTCTTCGACGAGACGGGCGAGGGGACGCACGATCTCGTTGAAGGCCACGACGTCGCCGGCTTCGCGTGAGAGCGTCTCGTGCACGATCGCGATCGAACGGATGCGACGCTCGGATTCCGCCAGTGCGCCCCGGGCCTCGGGAGAGCGGAGCCGGCGACCCTGGAGCCGCAACAACGACGCGATCGTCTGCAGGTTGTTCTTCACCCGGTGGTGGATCTCGCGAATCGTCGCGTCCTTCGACAACAGCAACCGGTCGCGGCGGCGCAGGTCGCTGACGTCCCGCACCAGGACGAGCGCGCCGGCGGGCTGGTCGCCCTGCAGCAACGGCAGCACGCGCACGAGCACCGACACCTCTTCGTGCTCCATCTCCTCGGCGACGGGCAGGTGCAGCTGCATCGCGCTGCGGGCCGCGCCGTCGTCGAAGCCGACATCGGCGAGGCGTTGCGACTGGGCGTAGGCGTGAATGCCCATGCGGTGCAGGGAGCTCACCGCGTTCGGGCTCGCGAACTGCACCCGCGTCTCGGCGTCGATCACGATCACGCCGTCGGCGACGCGCGGCGCGCTCTCCATTTCGATCTCGTCGACGTCGTACGGGAACGTGCCGTCGGCGATCATCGACGCGAAACGGTCGAACGTCTGGAAGTAGATGCGCTCCAGCTCGCCGGAGCGACGCGCGAGGGTCATCGGCTCCTCCCGTGACAGGAGGCCGATCATCCGCCCGTGACGGCGTACGGGTACACATTGGACGCGGACGCGCTCCTTGGACCCGAGCACGGGCGCGTCGGCGCGCACGATGTCACCCGAGCGCCAGCACCGCGCGACGAGCGGACGCTCCACCTCGTCGACGACGGTGCCGACGAGGTCCTGGGGGTAGTTCGTCTGGCCGGTGACCGGTCGCACCTGCGCGAGGACGACGAAGCGGTGCCCTTCCTCGCCGGTGATCGGGGCCAGGAGCAGCATGTCCGCGAACGAGAGGTCGGCGAGTGGCCGCCACGTCGCGACGAGCCGCTCCATGTGCACGAGCTCACGATCGGCAAGGGCCGTACGGGCCAGGGCCAGATCGTCGAGCGTGCTCACAGATGAATGCTAATGGCGCCCTAACTGCCGGAAGTCGGCTCGTACAGGTACCCGGAGATCGCCGCCAGCCCGTCGACGTCGCCGATGTCGTCCTCGAACGTCGGGACGCGCGCGACCACGTCGGGCACGCGGGCGAGCTCGGCGCGCAGCTCTGCTTCGCGCATCGCAACAACCGCGAAGTTACGGAACGATTCGCCGATCGTCCGCAGGACGCGTGCGGTGCGCGAAGCGTCGGTCAGCGCGGGGTCGCCGATGGTCGCGAGCTCCGCGGCGATCGGCGCGGCATCGTCGATGCATGCCGTGGCGGCTGCGGCGCCGGCCGGATCGAGCAGGTAGTCGGGCAGCGTCTTGTTCAGGACGAGCGCGCCGAGGTGGAAGTCGCGATCCAGGAGCGCCTCGCAGAACCGCTCGGCCTCGTGCAACGGTGCCGCTTCGAGGGTGGTGACGACCGCGAACGTGGTGCGCCGGTCGTGCAGCAACCGCTCGACCGCGTTGGCGCGCTCGACGAACCCGTCGTACATCGACTGGAAGTTCAAGAAGAACTCGGCGATGTCCTGGAGGAACTTGCTGCCGAGGATGCGGTCGGCGATCTGGTAGAAGGGCCGGCTCGCGACGTTGAGGACGCGCGAACCGCGTTTGCCGCCCACGCGGTACGGGAGCGTGAGCCAGCGCAGCAGCCGGCTGCCGAAGAAGTCCGCCATCCGCGCCGGCGCTTCGAGGAAGTCGATCGCGTTCCGTGTCGGCGGCGTGTCGACCACGATGAGGTCGTAGTCGCCGCTGGCGTGCAGCTCGAACAGGCGCTCCATCGCGATGTAGTCGTGGCTCTGCACGAATCGCGCGGTGAGGTTGTGGTACAGGCGGTTCTCGAGGATCCGGTAGGCGGTCTCCTCATCCTTGGCGTGCCGTAGCACCAGGTCGTCCCACGACTGCTTGGTATCGAGCATCGCTGCCCACATCTCGCCGCGCGCTTCGATTCCTGCCGCCTTCAGCGCCTCGGGCGGCACCTGCCGGGCCAGATTGCCGATGCCCTCGAGGCCGAGCGCGGTGGCGAGGCGCCGCGCAGGATCGACGGTGAGGACGAGCACCTTGCCGCCGAGCCGGACGGTCGCGCCGAGCGCGGCCGCGGCCGCCACCGACGTCTTGCCGACGCCGCCGGAGCCGCAGAACACGACGATCTCCTTGGCCGCGAGCAGCTGTTCGAGCGTGGTGGCGCGATCTTCGGACCGGCGCTTCGCGCTCACAGGCCGAGCTCCTCTCCGAGCGCGTCGGCAACCATTCGCGTCACCCGCAAGCCGTGGGCGCGTACGAACAGGTACGGCACGTACAGCATCGGGAGATCGACCTCCTCGCGCAGGTGCGTGAGGTGCACCGCTCGCGTGCGCCGCAACAAGACCGCCAGCCGGGCCGCATCGAGGACCTGGGTCGCGCCCGTGCCGACACGCGCCGTCAGCTGCTCGCGCGCCGGAGGCACACGCAGCGCCTCGAAGGTCTCCTCGTCGGTGTGCGTGAACAGCTCGGGCAGCACACGGTTGACGATCACCGACCCGAGCGGCACCTTCACTTCGCTCCGCAACCGCTGCACGAGCTCGATCGATTCGGCGACCGGCATCTCCTCGGGGGTCGTCACGATGTTGACCGCCGTGAGCTGCGGGTCGGCGAGGATCTCCGACACCCACTGCGTCTGGTTGCGCAGCGGACCCACGTCGACGAGGTCCCGGATGGCATCGGCCGCGCCGAGCTGGGCGACGATGTGCCCGGTCGCGGCCGCGTCGACGACGACCAGGTCGTGGTCGGCGCGCCCTTCGACCGCCTCGCGCACCTCCCATGCGATCTTGCCGATCGTGAGGATCTCCTTCACGCCCGGCGCCGCGGTCGCGACGAAGTCGAGCACGTGGGCGAGCGGTCCCAACCGGCCCAGCACCGGCACGCGCAGGTTGAGCCGCAGGTACTCCTGGAGTGACGCCTCGGTGTCCATCGCCATCGCGAGCACCCCGGGATAGATCTCGCGCGGCTTGAAACCGACCGGCGACTGCTCGAACTGCGCGGGGACATCGCCTTTGGCGTCGACCTCGACGAGCAGCACGCGCTTGCCGATGTTGGCGGCGAGCAAGGCGGTCGCCGCTGCCATCGTGCTCTTGCCGACGCCGCCCTTCCCGGTGAAGAACAGCAAGCGTCGATCGAGCAGCCCGGGCGCGGGCTGGATCACGCGGTGCTCCGCGTCACCGACCCGTCGAACCGAAGCCGACCTTGCGCCCGCCGGCGTCGGCTGCGATCTCGACGTACGCGATCTTGTCGGTCGGCACACCGACGCGCCGCCCCTTGGTATCGGTGAGCCAAAGGACGCCGGTGCCGTTCGCGAGCGCGCGCTCGACGGTCTGGCTGACGACGTCGACCTCGTCGTCGGTCTCGATCGTCAACTCGCGGGTGGTGTACACGACGCCGATGCGTACTTCCATGCGCGGCACCTTAGTGGCTAGACGATTTTCAGCTCGGTGCGGTAAATGCGCTTCGGTGCCAGCTCGACCTCGATGCGTTCGGCAATCGAGGCGAACACCCGCGACGCCTCGTTCTCGGGATCCGTGACGACAATCGGACGTCCTGTGTCGGCACCTTCTCGGAGCTCGGGGACCAGCGGCACCTGTCCGAGGAGCGGTACGTCGAGCTGGTCGGCGAGCTCGCGCCCGCCCCCTTCACCGAACAGCGGGTAGCTCGTGCCGTGGTCGCACCGGAACCACGACATGTTCTCGACGACCCCCATCACCTCGAGATTGACCTTCAGCGCCATGTACGCCGCGCGCTGCGCGACCTTCTGCGCGGCCGGTTGCGGTGTGGTGACGACGAGCACCTCGGCGCGCGGAAGGAACTGCGCCATCGAGAGCGCGATGTCGCCGGTCCCGGGTGGCATGTCGACGATCAGGTAGTCGGGCTCGCCCCAGTGCACGTCGGTGAGGAACTGCTCGAGCGCCTTGTGCAGCATCGGACCGCGCCACACGACGGGCTGGTCGTCCCGCGCGAAGAACCCCATCGAGATGAGCGTGACGCCGTTGGCGTCGGGGGGAACGATGACGTCGTCGATGACGGTCGGTGGGCGGTCGATGCCGAGCATGCGCGGCATCGAAAAGCCCCACACGTCGGCGTCCACCGCCGCGACTTTCCGACCACGTTGCGCGAGCGCAACCGCCAGGTTCGTCGTGACCGAGGACTTGCCGACACCACCCTTGCCCGACGCGATCGCAAGGACACGCGTCTTGGCGTCCGTGAAGGGATTCTTTCGCGTCTCGCCCTCGTGGCCGCCTTGGAGGCGTTGGGCGAGCGCGGCGCGCTGCTCGTCGCTCATCACCGTGAGATCGACGTCGACGCGCGCCACGCCGGGGAGCGCGGCGACGGCGTCGGTGACGCGTTTGGTGATCTCGGCGCGGAGGGGGCACCCGGCGACGGTCAAGGCGACCGTGACGCGGATCTCGTCCCCCGCGACCTCGATGCCGCGGACCATGTCGAGCTCGACGATCGAACGATGAATCTCCGGATCCTCGACGGGCTGGAGGGCCTCCAGGATCTCGGCTTCGGTGGGCATTGCACCTCCACGAACGGGGTCGCTGCCGGCTCCGGGGATTTCCACTACCGGCGTAGGTACAATATCCCCGTGGATACAGGGGAGCTGGCCCCGGACGAGTTCGCGGCGGCGGTGGTCGCGGTCACGACGGCGTTCGGAGATCCGACTCGGCGCGACATCTACCTGTATGTCCGCGCCGCTCCCGACGGCGTGAAGGCCGCCGAGATCGCCGAGCACTTCTCGGTGCATCCCAATGTGGCGCGCCACCACCTCGAGAAGCTCGCGGCAGGCGGATATCTCGACGTGGAGCTGGCCCGCCACGAGACCGCGGGCCGTCCGTCCAAGTGTTACCGCGCCGCGCCGAACGACACGCAGCTCTCGTTCCCGCCTCGACGCGACGACCTGCTCGCGATCCTTCTCGCGCGCGCGCTCGAGAAGCTGCCGGTCGACGAGGCGCGCACGCTCGCCGAGGAAGTCGGATACGAGTACGGGCGCTCGATCGCCGCCCGGATGGAGCCTTCCGAAGGCCACCGGTCGGTGAAGGCCGCGGTCGCAACCGTCGCGGACGCGTTGACCGCGCACGGATTTGCCGCGCATGCCGAGTCCCACGGGAACGCATTGACCCTCGTCGCCGAGCACTGCCCGTTCGGTGACGCGGCGCGGCAGTATCCCCACGTGCTGTGCGCCGTCGACACCGGCATGGTGAAGGGGATGCTCGAAGGTCTCTACGGTGAGACCTCGCCGATGATCACCGAGAGCAGGCCGGGCGGCGACCAGCACTGCGTCACCCGCGTGTGAGTCGGGCGTACCTCGACCACGCGTCCACCTCACCGCTGCGCCCGGCCGCCCGCGACGCGATGTTGCCCTTCGTCGAGGCGTCGTTCGGTGACCCGGGGCGCCTCCACGCCGAAGGCCGCGCCACGCGCGTCGCGCTCGAACAGGCTCGGGATCAGGTTGCGGCGTTCTTCGGGGCGCGACCGCGTGAGGTGATGTTCACCTCGTCCGGCACCGAGGCCGTCAACACCGCGGTCTTCGGCGCCAACGGGCATGTGGTGACCACGGCGGTCGAGCACTCGTGCGTTCGTGACGCCATCGAACGCGCCGCATCCGAGGTCACGGTCATTGACGTCGATCGCGCCGGCCGGTTCTCCGCCGAAGCCGTGGTCGATGCGGTGCGCGAGGACACGGTGCTCGTCAGCGTCCAGTTCGCCAATCACGAGGTCGGGACCGTACAACCCGCGTCCGAAGTGTGCGCCGCACTGCGAGAGCGTCGAGTGCGCGTCCATGTGGACGCGTGCGCGGCGGCGGGCTACGTCCCCGTGCGCTTCGACGCCGATCTGTGCTCGGTGACCGCACACAAATTCGGTGGGCCGCTCGGCGCCGGGGCGCTCCTCATTCGCCGCGGCTCGCGGATCCCGCCGCTGCTGCTCGGCGGCGCCCAGGAGCGCGCGCGACGCGGTGGCATCGAGAACCTGCCGGCCTGGGTCGGGTTCGGTGCGGCGTGCGCGGCGACGGACCTCGAAGGGGAGGGACGCACCCAGCGGGAGCTGATTGCGAGCGCCGCGTCCGTCTGTGAGACGGTGCCCGGCGTCCAGCGCTTCGGGGACGGCTCACTGCCGAACCTCCTGTGCCTGGGGGTCGACGGCGTCGAAGCCGAGCCCATCCTGCTGGCGCTCGACCAGCACGGGGTCGCCGTGCATTCCGGCTCGGCGTGCTCGTCGGAGGTACTGGAGCCGTCGCCGGTGCTCACCGCGATGGGTGTGGATGCCGAACGGTCGCTCCGCGTCTCCGTCGGATGGTCGTCGTCGGTCGCCGACATGACGCGTTTCGTCGAGGTGTTCCCGGGAATCGTCGAACGACTGAGGGGGTTGCGGACCGCATGAGTGCAGTGCGGAGGCTCAATCACGCCGTCCTCTACGTGCGTGACGCGGGCCGATCGGCCGCGTTCTACGAAGAGGCGTTCGGCTTCGAGGTCCTCGCCGACCACGGCGATGGGGCCGCGGTGTTCATGCGAGCGGCCGGCACGGAGAACCACCACGACCTCGGTCTGTTCTCGCTCGGCGCCCAGGCGCCGCCACCGCAACCGGGCCGGGTCGGCCTCTACCACCTCGCCTGGGAGGTCGAAACGATCCAAGATCTCGCCGAGATGCGGGGCCGTCTGGTGCAGATGGGTGCGCTGGTCGGCGAGAGCGACCACGGTGTGAGCAAGTCGCTCTACGGCAAGGATCCCGACGGCATCGAGTTCGAGGTCCTGTGGCAGGTGCCGCGCTCGCAGTGGGGCCACCTGGAACGCGACGCGATCACGCAGCGGCTCGATCTCGCCGCTGAGCTCGCAAGACACGGCTGAGCCTCGCGGCTCCCGCGGCTACGTCCAGGGCGAGAGATCGATCGACGACGGCGAGAAGTGCCCGACGGCGGGTTCGAGCTCGAAGTAGGGCTCGGGCGCGAAGCCGAACATGTGGGCGATGATCAGGGTCGGGAAGGTCTGCACCAGCCGGTCGAAGCTGCGGGTGTTCGCGTTGTACACGGCCCGCAGCTCCTGGATGCGCGCTGCGATCTCCGAGTGCTGCTGCTCCAACGCGCGGAATGCCGGGTCCCACCGGAGCTCGGGATGCCGGTCCGCGGCCGCGACCACCTGATGCACCACGCCCTCGAGCGCCTGCTCGGTGACCGCCTGGGCATCCGCTTCGCGCTGCACCGCCATCGCCATGAGGTTGAGTGACGTCGCGGTGTCCAACAGGCGCGCGTCGTGCGGTACGACACGGCGCACGGTGTCGACGAGGATCGGGACGAGCCGGTGGCGTTCCTGGAGTGCGGCTTCCAGCGACTCCCAGGAGCGCTGTACACGTGTGCGCAGGGCGGTGAAGCGCGCATACACGAAGACCATGCCCGCGATCACTGCTAACGCAATTGCCCCGGCAATTAGAAATGCCCCCACGGCCCCGATAATACGCATGTCGTACACGAGGGCGATAGTTGGTAAAAAGGCCCTCATACGCAACGCCGCCGCGGGCGACGTCAGTGCCGCCGCCAGGCGTCCTTGTGCCGGGTGCGTTCGCGGACGACGTCCGGGAGACGCTTCCGCGCGATGTCGGCGATCGACACGTGCTCGAGCACGTCACGCAAGCTCGCGCGGAGCGCAACCCATACCTCGGGCAGCTTCGCGGCCGCGCCGCCGTACACGAGCTCGTCGGGCCGCACCCCCTGCACCGCCGCCAGCGGTCCTTCGACCGCGCGCAGCACGTCGGCGACGGTAACCTCGGCCGCCGGCCGGGCGAGTTGGTACCCGCCGTCGGCACCGCGCCGGGTCCGCACGATTCCCGCGCGCCGCAGCTCGGTGAGGATGTTCTCGAGAAAGTTGTGGGGAATTCCCTGGTTCCGTGCGAGCTGTTCGCCCTTCACCGGTTTGCCGCCGGACTCGGCCGCGGCCAGCTCGACTGCCGCCCGTACCGCGTAATCTGCCTTGGCCGTGATCCGCACGGCATGATTCTTGCGGACGGCGGCGCATCAGTCCGGCTTCCACGAATCGCCGAGCGGCGCCGAGTACACGTGCAGGCTGAGCGCGGGGACGGCGCCGAGGTTGCGGACCGCGTGCCGCCGCCACGGTGGCACCGATGCCGCGTCGCCGGAGTGCAACACCCGGGCGCGTTCCTCGGTCCGCTCGACCAGCGTTCCGCGCACCACCTGGAACGCGGCAGTGGCATCGCCATGGTGGTGCTCGGGGATGCCGGCCCCCGGCGACCACGCCACCAACCACGCGTCGTACATGGACGTGGAGGCGACCTTCCGCCACCTCCGCAAGCCCGTGGGCGCCTCGAGCACTTCCTCGGCGCGAACCGCCCGCGCGAGGCGGCCTGCGATCACGCCGAGGATTCCGGCCAGGACGTCGTGATCGTGATCAGGAATGCGGACGGCCGCGTCAGCAGTACGCGACATGAGAACCACCTCCGAAAAAGCGCGGGCGTCGGACGGGTCAGCGGCCCCGGGCGACAGCGCTCGTCGAAGGTCTCGCGCGTCAGCTCACCCCACGTGGCGTTGAGGGTCGACCGGGACGTGCGCACGTTGCGCATCCTAGTCCACAAATATGATCGGTCAAGTCGTATTTCCCGGCGTCTCCCGGGGTGGGCCGCTCAGCGGTCGCGCTCCTCGATCTCGACCTTCTGCATCACGTCGCCGACCTGCGTCGATTCCGCGACGTCCTGGCCGTCGACCACGTAGCCGAACAGGTTGTAGCTGGGCGCGAGCTTGCGGGAGCAGTCGTCGATGCAGATGAAGAACTGCGAGCCGTTCGTGTCGGCACCGGCGTTCGCCATCGCGACCGCACCGCGCGTGTACTGACCCTTCACCGGCTCGTCGGCGAATTTGTAACCGGGGCCGCCGCTTCCGCTGCCTTCGGGGTCGCCGCCCTGGATGACGAACTCCGGCACCACGCGGTGCCAGGTCAGCCCGTCGTAATAGCCCTGCCGCGCCAGCCCGATGAAGTTGTTCACCGTGTTCGGCGCGAGCTGCGGGTCGAGATCCATCACGATCGCGCCGCGATTGGTCGTGATCGTGACGCGATACATCTTCGACGCGTCGGTCTGCGGTTCGGGCTGCTTGGCCATGAGGTCTCCTATGGTTTCGGTCGGGCGGCCTTCTGGGCCTCGTCGAGCACGTCGAGCACCCGTTGGCGCAAGGGATGATCCGGGGGCGCGAGCACGAGGAACCTTTGCAGAGGCTCGACCGCTTCGGCGGGTCGGTGCTCGAACTTGTAGAGCATGTACCCCTTGAAGAAGTACGCGTCGAGGTATTTCGGGTCGAGCGCGATCGCCTGGTCGAGATCCCTGGTCGCGCGGTCCGTGAGTGTGGCACGCGTGGACGTGTCGGCGACCTGGCCGGCGACGAGCGCACTGATCCACCCGCGATAGGCGAGCGGCTCGGGCTGCGTCGGGTCGACGCTCGCCGCCGCCGTGTACTCCTCGATCGCCCGCGGCAGCTCCTGCTTGGAGAGCAGGTCACGCGCGGCGCCGATGTGAGCCTCGTAGCTGTTCGGATCGAGCGTCACGGGCGACGCGACCGCGTCGTTGCCGGTCGGTGTCTGGCCCGGACGCCGTTCCCCGACCGCGCGAGCGAGCAAGAACGCGAGGAGGACGCAGAACACGACGATGCCGGCGGCGGTGACCGCGCGGAGACGTTTCGGCCCCGGCGCCTCGTTCGGCACACCGTCATCCAGGGAGCGGACGACCGCTGCGGCCCGCGCGGTGTAGTCGTCGTGCAGTGTCCGGTACGTGTCGGGATCGACGTTGCCGGCCAGCAGCTCGGCGTCGAGATCGTCGAGCGAGCGCAACAAGAAGTCGCGCTCTCCTTCCATGTGCTCGCGATCCACCGCGCTCATCACCTGGTGTGTCCGCGCATGGCGGAGACGATTGCTTCGTCCTCCGGTGTGGCTTCGAGCCGCGGTGCGCGACTCCAGCGCCGGAGCGCGAGCGCCACGCCGGCCAGACCGAGGAACAGCGCGAGCGCGGGCACCACCCACGCGACCAGCCCGATGCCGGAGTTCGCAGGGGTACGCAACACTTTCTCCGTGTACTTCGACACGTAGAACTCGCGAATCTCCGCATCGCTCTCCCCCGCCGCGATGCGGCGCGGAAGGTCTTCGCGGATCGCACGTGCGGACACCGAGTTGCTGTCGGCAACCGACTCACCCTCGCACTCGGGACATGCGAGCTGGTGCGCGAGCCGGTCGGCGCGTGCGCGCGGTGACCCACTCGGCTGCGAGCGCGTCACGAGCACCGCCAGCGCTCCGACCACGACCACAATGAGCAGCACCCAGAGCCAGGACTTGCGGCTCATCCGCACTGCTCCCCCGAGCGGGCGGCGCGGAGCCACGTGTCGAGCGCGGCTTGCGTCGAGGGCCCCGACGCGCCGCACACCAGCACGCCGTCGGGCGACACCACGAACGTCTCGGGTTGACCGACCGTGCCGAAGTCGAGCGAGGCCTGATCCGCGCCGCCCAGCGCGACCGGCCAGTTCACCTTCTCGGCCGCGACGTAGCCGCGGACGGCTGCCGCTTCGTCCTGGCGCACGATGCCGAGCATGGCGAAGTCGCGTTCGCCCTTGTGCTCCTCGTAGAACGCCTGCAACGCCGGGGCTTCCTGCTGGCAGGGGATGCACCAGCTGTTGAAGAAGTTCACGACATATGACTTGCCGTGGAGCGATGTGGCATCGATCTTCTTGCCGTCGAGCGCCGTCACGCTGAAGTCGGGCACCGCCGCGTGCTCCTGCACCAGACGCGGCACCGAGGGCTCGTCGCGGTGCTGCACGGCGAGGACGACGCCGAATGCCACGAGCACCGCGCCGACCATCAACGCGATCCAGCGCGCCCGCAGTCGCATCAGGCCGTGACCCCGACGAGCGGTGCCGGTTGGTCGTCCTCGGGCGGCATGCCGACGGTATCCGGCTCGCGTGGGCGTCGCCGGCGGGACGGGACGAGCGCCACCGCGGTGCCGATCACCATGATCAGGCCGCCGATCCACAACCACATCACCATCGTGCCGACCTGCACGCCGATCGTGACCCGTCCCGATGTGGGCGACGAGGAGAGCGTCAGGTACCAGTCGCGCCACGGCGTGGTGTGAATCGACGGCGTGCCGATGCCCTCGGCCGCGTTCGGGAAGGTGGAGATGGCCGGCGCGAACGAGCCGACGCCGGCGATGCGCACACGCGCCTTGATCGTGGTCTTCTGCGGCGAGCGGTCGACCTCACGATCGAGGAACGTCACCTGGTGCCCGCGTACGGTCGCGGACTCACCCGGGTTCAGCTGCAGCTCGCGTCTGGTGGTCCAACCGGCCGTCGTGGCGAGCGCGACGGCGACCACGACGACGCCGAGGTGCACGAGCAGGCCTCCGTACAACCGCGGGTTGCCCCGCACCGTCCGCGTCGTGGCGCGCGCCAACCCCTCGTCCTTGTGCACGTGCCGCCGCGCCCGCACGCCGATGATCGCCGACCGACCGATGCTCGTCGCCGTGAATGCGCCGAGCGCGAACGCGAGGACGTTCGCGATGCCGCGGGCTCCCGCCGCCACGGCGATCAGGAGCGTGAGGCCGCCGGCCCACGCCGGGATCAGTAACCGGTTGCGGAGCACCTCCCCGCTCGCCGCGCGCCACGGCAGCACGGGTCCGATCGCCATGAGGAAGAGCAACGCGATACCGATCGGCACGCCGAGTCGCTCGAAGTACGGCTGGCCCACGGTGATCTGCTTGTTCTGCAGCGCTTCGACGAGCAGCGGGAAGACCGTGCCGGTGAGCACGACCAGCGCGAAGCCCGCGAACAAGAGATTGTTGAGGAGGAACGCGGCTTCGCGTGACACGGGCGAATCGATGCGGCCGGGCGCGCGCAGCTTGTCGCCGCGCCACGCGACGAGTCCCACCGCGGTGAACGCGCAGAGGCCGAGAAACGTGAGCAGCCACGGACCGATCGAGGACTGCGAGAACGCGTGCACCGAGTTGATAACGCCCGAACGCGTGAGGAACGTGCCGAGAATCGTGAGGCAGAACGTCGCGAGCACGAGCGACAGGTTCCATACCCGCAGCATCCCGCGCCGTTCTTGCACCATCACCGAGTGGATGAACGCGGTCGCGGTCAGCCAGGGGAGGAACGACGCGTTCTCGACGGGGTCCCAGCCCCAGTAACCGCCCCATCCGAGCACCGCGTAGCTCCACCACGCGCCGAGCACGATGCCCGCGGTGAGGAAGCCCCACGCGATGAGCGTGGTGCGCCGCACGTCTGCGAGCCAGCCCTCTCCGAAGCGGGCGGTGGCGAGGGCGGCGATCGCGAACGAGAACGGAATCGTGAAACCGACCAGCCCGGCGTACAGCGTCGGCGGGTGGATCGCGACCAGCGGGTGATTCTGGAGCAGTGGATTCGGTCCCCGCCCGTCGAGCGGCACCAGGCCGCTCACCTGCTTGAACGGGTTGGCGGCGAACAGCATCAGCGCGAAGAAGAACAACAGCACCGCGAACTGCACGACCGTGGCCCACGCGACGAGCGGGTCGTCTGCGCGACGGCGGAACCGCCACGCCGTTGCCGCGACGTAGACCGACAG
Source organism: Acidimicrobiia bacterium (assembly GCA_038238245.1). Classification (GTDB taxonomy): domain Bacteria; phylum Actinomycetota; class Acidimicrobiia; order IMCC26256; family PALSA-610; genus DASQHW01. The sequence goes on along the minus strand of JBBRXX010000020.1, from coordinate 41,386 downwards.
CAGGAGGCCCCACAACAGGATCGAACCTTCGAGCGCGGCCCAGGCGGCGGTGAACGTGTACAGGCCGGGTGTCGCGCGCGCGACGTTGTTGGCGACGTACTCGAGCGAGAAGTCGTGCCCGAACAGCGCGGTTTCCATCACGATGAATGCGCCGACCGCGGCCAGCAGCACGAGCACGACGTAGCGGCGCCCGAGATCGAGCAGGCGCGGCTGTTTCCGCACGATGCCGGCCGCGGTGGTGATAAGGCCGAGCGCGGCCGCGGCGGTGCCGATCGTGAGAAGGCCGTAGCCCAGCTGGGCTCTCATCGACCTATCGGATCATCCGGACACTTGGTGGTCCCGCTCTTCGGCGGTTCGTAGTTGTTGTCGTGCTTGATCAACAGCCGGGTCGAGTCGAACGTCGTCGAGCCGCGCGCGCTCCAGTGGCCCTCGGCGACCACAGGTGCACAATCCTTGAACAGTGCCGGCTCGCCGCCGGTGTGGTGCACGCGTACCGTCGCGCCGCCCTGGTACAGCTCGAAGTCGACGCCGCCGGCCCGCCGCTGGATGCTTGCCGCGACGACGCCGCCGCCGATACGCATCGACCGGGTGCCGTCGCGGTGCTCGTCGTGCACGGCTTCCGACACGGTCTTGAAGAACACGACGTTGCGTTGGAGCAGTACGACCATCCATACGACCGCGCCGACGCACACGAGCGCGAGGATCCCGTAGCGAAGTCTCATGCGCGATCGTCGTCGGGCAGCGAGCGTTGCAGCCGCCGGAGCCGCTGCCGGACCCAGACGGCATACACGCCGAGTGCGCTGCCGACTATCGCGTACCCGGCTATGACGTAGCCCCAGTTGTCGTTCATGGCTGCTGCCCGCGCTCGGCGCAGCGCGCCGGGATCGCCCGCCTCATACGGTGACCACCTCGTCGGCGCGGATGCGCTCGTCGATCGCACGCTGCAACGCGCGCTCCTCGCGGCCCTCCTCGAGCTGCGCAAGTTGGAAGCGCTGCAGCACGAAGTAGCCGTAGAGCATGGTGAATGCCGCGACGGCCAGCAGGAGCGTCAAGGCCATGGATCCGTTGACCTTGACGTCGAGCTTGTCGTTGAAGACGGTGCCCTCCTGGTGCAGGGTCTGCCACCACGACACCGAGAAGTGGACGATCGGCATGTCGGCCGCGGCGATCAGTGCGGCGATCGCGCAGCGGTTGCCGCGTTCGTCGGCGGTCGCGCCCGTCCGGCGCAGCGCGAGATAGCCAAGGTACAAGAAGAACAGGATCGCGGTGCTCGTGAGCCGGGCGTCCCACTCCCACCACGTGCCCCACGTCGGGCGTCCCCACAGGGACCCCACGACGAGCATCAGCGCGGTGAACAGCACGCCGACCTCGGCCGACGCGCCCGCGAGCAGGTCCCAGGACGCGTGCCGCGTCCGCGGGAGCAGCCACAGCACGGAAGCGATCGCGGTGACGCCGAACGCCAGATACGCCAGCCACGCGCACGGGACGTGGAGATACAGCAGGCGAACTGCTTCCCCGCCCTGGTTCTCGCGCGGCGGCGTGACATACAACGCGAGGAACATGGTTGCCGCGAGCGCGAGAACGGTCGCGCCGAGGAAGAGTCTTTTCACGCTTCCTCCAGCAACGGTCCGAACACGACGACTCCGGCGGCGACCGCGAGCACGGCGAACGCGGCGAGCAGCTGCACCCACGGCCACGCGTCACCCGGCACGTCGTCGAGGGCGGCTTGGAAGGCGCGCGTGCCGCCGAGCATCACGGGCGTGACCGCGGGCAGCACGAGGAGGGGGATCAGCGTCTCGCGCGCGCGCAATCCTCCGGCCAGCACGCCGTAGACCGTACCGGTGGCCGCCAGCCCGATGGTGGCGGCCAGCGCCGCGCAGAACAGGACGAGCGCGTCGTGGAGCGCGACGTCGTAGAGGACCACGACGACGACGCCGAGCACGACCTCGAGCAGGAACAGCTCGACCGCGATCGCAACGGTCTTGCCGAGGAACACGGATCCGCCGTCGAGGCCCGAGAGCCGAAGACCGTCGCGCGCGCGGTTCGCTTCCTCGACCGCGAACGACCGCCCGACCGCGAGGAGCGCCGCGAGCAACACGGCCGCCCAAAAGAGGCCGGGCGCGGCGCGTGACAGCAGGGTGCGGTCGGCGTCGAGCGCGAACGCGAACAGCACGACGACAATGCCCCCGAACGGCAGAATCTGCTGCAGGGCGACGCGCGACCGCGACTCGACGCGTAGGTCCTTTCCGGCGACGAGCAGTGCGCCCCGCATGAGCGTCACGCGTGTGCCCCCGCCCCGGTCGGGACGCGCGGCGTCGCGTGCACCCGCCCCGCGACGAGCTGTACCTCGCGTGTCGCGAGCCGGCGCGCGAGCTCGAGCTCGTGGGAGGCGAGCAGCACGGTGCAGCCGTGCGCAGGCGCGGCCCGCACGACCTCTTCGAGGATGGCGCGGCCGTGCTCGTCGAGTCCGGCGTGCGGCTCGTCGAGGAGCAACAGCCGGGGCCGGCGGGCGAGCGCGATCGCGAGCGCGAGGCGGCGCCGCTGGCCTTGCGACAGCCGGCCGTGCGTCACGTCCGCGACCCGCCGGAGGCCGACGCGGTCCAGCGCGGCGTCGGCGTCCGCCGCGGTGTGGCCACTCGCCCGGGCCGCGAAGCGCAGGTTCTCGACGACCGTGAGGTCGTCGTAACAGAACGTCTCGTGACCGACGAGCGCGAGCGAAGAACGCGCGCTCCTGCGGTCACGCGCGAGGTCGACGCCGAGCACCTCGGCCTGCCCGGCGCGCAACGGGAGGAGGCCGGCGCACAGGCGGAGCAGCGTGGTCTTCCCGGCGCCGTTGGGCCCGCTCAACAGCACGATCTCGCCCGTATCGACGTCCAGGTCGGCGCCGGCGAGCGCGGGGAACCGCCCGAGCATGCAGACGGCCGATCGAAGGCGAACGCAGTGCAACCAGACTCCGAGAACGGGGAGTGGTGACGCCGCGAAGTCTACGAACCGGCCGTCGCGAGCGGCGAACCCGGCGCCCGCTGCATCTCACTGCGCGAGAACCGGCCGCGACGCCCGGTACCCTCTCAACGTGCGACGGGCAATTGCAGCGATCGGGCGCACCCTCGTGACGCTGGGGTTGCTGATCCTGCTGTTCGTCGCGTACCAGCTCTGGGGCACGGGGATCCTCACCGCCCGAGCCCAGCACGGGCTGAAGCAGGACTTCGCCAAGGCACAAGAGGCGTACGCCGCCGAGCACACGACCTCGACCACGGTGCGGCCGCGACCCACGCCCACCACAGGATCGACGAGCACCACCACGCAACCGGTGCGCCCGGCGCCGCCGGTACCGGCCGAGGGCGAGCCCGAGGGCCTGATCAGTATTCCGCGCATCGGCCTCAACAAGATGGCGTTCGTCGAAGGCGTCTCGCGCGACGACTTGAAGAAGGGCCCGGGCCACTATCCCGACACACCGATGCCGGGCACGCTGGGCAACGCCGCGATCGCGGGCCACCGCACGACGTTCCTCCACCCGTTCTACGACGTCGACAAGCTGAAGCCGGGCGACGACATCATCGTCGAGACGCTGGCGGGCAAGTTCACGTACAAGATGACCGCGCAGCTGGTGGTCAAACCCACCGACGTGCAGGTCGTCGACAACACGTTCGATGCCCAGCTCACGCTGACGAGCTGCAACCCGAAGTTCTCGGCCGAACAGCGAATCGTGATCAAGGCCCGCCTCGCGCCCAACGAGAGTGCGAAGCCGACGAAGCCACAGGTACGGCGGGTTGCGACCGGTGGCGGCAAGGCGCGGCCGCACCAGGCGTTGATGGAAGAGGGCCTCTCGGGTCAGGAGCGCAGCCTGACCCCGGCCGTCCGCTGGGGGCTCGCGGCCCTGCTCGTCGGGCTCGCGTGGTGGTGGGCGTTCCGGCGGTGGCGCCACCCGATCACGTGGATCGTCGGCGTCCTGCCGTTCCTCGTGGTGCTGTTCGCGTTCTACGTCTACTTCGAGCAGGCGCTCCCCGCCGGGTACTGAGCATCCGGTGACCGTCGAGCGCGCCGACGTCGAAGCAGCCGCAACGAGAATCGCACCATTCGTGCGGCGGACGCCGGTGTTGCGGTCACCCACGCTGGACGCGTGGGTCGGCACGACGTTGTTCGTCAAGGCCGAGCATCTCCAACGCGCGGGCGCGTTCAAGTATCGGGGCGCAACCAACGCCGTGCAATCGCTCACGCCGGACGACGCGTCGCGCGGCGTCGCCGCCCACTCGTCGGGCAATCACGCGGCCGCGCTGGCGCAAGCCGCGCAGGAGCGCGGCATCGCTGCGTACGTCGTGATGCCCGAACAGACCTCGGCGTTCAAGACGGCCGCGGTGGAGCGCTACGGCGCAGAGATCGTGTGGTGCGCAAGCTCGTTGGAGGCCCGCCGGACCGCGCTCGCGGAGGTCGTGGCGCGTACCGGCGCGGTGGAGATCCATCCGTTCGACGATCCGCGGGTGATCGCGGGCGCCGGCACCGCCGGGTTGGAGCTCTGCGAGGAGGTGCCGGACCTCGACGTGATCGTCACGCCCATCGGCGGCGGGGGCCTGTGCGCCGGGACGTGCATCGCGGCGGCGCCGGTGCGCGTGATCGGGGGCCGACCCGTCGACCGCGCCACGAGCATGGCCGACGGCTTGCGTACCGGCACGTCGCCGCGCACCGAGAACATCTTGGTCATGCACGCCGTCGAGCGCGTCATCGTCGGCGAGGACGCGATCGTCGATGCGATGCATGCGGTACAGGACCGCTTGGACCAGGTCGTCGAACCGAGTGCCGCAGTCGCGTTCGCGGCGGCGCGGATGTCGACGCTTGACGGTCTACGCGCCGGCATCATCTGCTCGGGCGGCAATATCTCGGTCAGCAGCCCTTGAAGCGCGGGGTGCGCTTCTCGGTGAACGCGGTCATACCTTCCTGCAGGTCCTCGCTCGCGAACGCGCGCGCTTCGAGCGCAGCCATCTCACGCAGCACCGACGGCGACAACCACTGTTCCTCCGCAACGAGGTTCAACGCGCGCTTGTGACCCTGCACGGTGAGCGGCGCGTACGACGCGATCTCCCCCGCCAGCGCGAGCGCGGCACCCACCGCGTCGCGGCTGACGTACTGCACGAGCCCCAGCCGCGATGCCTCGTCGGCGTCGACGGTGCGACCCGCCAACAGGAAGTCGCGCGCGGGGCCCTGGCCGACGAGCTGTGCCAGCCGCCAGATGTTGCGCGCACTCAAGTGAATGCCGAGCTTGCCGCCGGGGATCGCGAGGCGCGCGCCCAACGCGGCGACGCGCACGTCACAGGCGACGGCCAGTTGCATGCCCGCGCCGATCGCCGGTCCGTTGATCGCGGCGAGCACCGGCGCCGGGTACGCGACGATGGCATCGAGGACTTCTTCGAACGCGGGCCGGAACGTGTCGGTCGGCGCGTCATCCTCGGCGGTGAAGCGGGTGACGAGATCGGCACCCGAGCAGAACGCAGATCCCGCGCCGGTGAGCACGAACGCCCGCAACGCGGACTCGCGCTCGAGATGGCCCCGCAGCTCCTCGCAGAGCTCGGCATTCAACGCGTTGCGTCGGTCCTGGCGATCGATCGTCGCCAGCCCCACGAGACCCCGGCGCTCGAATCGAATCAATTCAGGAGTCGACTCTCTGCCTCGCGGACGCGCACCATCAGGACTCGTCGATCAGTGCGATGAGATCGCCCTCTTGGACGGTCTGCTCGGGTGCGACGTGCAACTCGCGCACGACGCCCGGGACCTCGGTGACGACCGGGATCTCCATCTTCATCGACTCGAGGATGCAGATCTCGTCGCCCTCGGCGACCATCTGTCCTTCCTCGACGACGACCTGCCAAACATTTGCAGTGATCTCAGCTCGGATCTCGGCCATGGGCTGGGATCGTAACGCCACCGCTGTTGCGTCGGCGTTGCCGTCACAAGCTCTTCGTGTAGCGGCGCATGCCTTCGTGGTGCTCGAAGCCCGCGGATGACCAGAATGCTTGCGCGATCGGCCGGTGCCCCTCGACCAACGCGCTCGCGCGCTTCACGCCGGCCGCGCGCAAACGCGCTTCGCCGGCATCGACGAGTCGACCGGCGATGCCAGACCGGCGCCGTGTCGCGTCGACCACGAGCCGGTAAAAATTGCCTCGCCATCCGTCGAACGCCGCGATGACGGACCCGATGATCGTGTCGCCGTCGACCGCGACCAGCACGCTCGCCGCCGGCGCGGCGACCACTCGAGCCACGTCGTCGACCGTGTCGGTGACGCTCGGTGCGGCGTCGGCGCGGCGCCACAGATCGAGCAACCCGTCGACGTCGGCGGTGGTGGCATCCCTGATGTTCACACCGGCAAGACGCCGTGCTTGCGCCACGGGCGCTCGATGCGCTTGTCGGCGGTGATGCGCAGGCCGCGCGCGATCGCCGCCCTGGTGTCCGCAGGATCGATCACGTCGTCGAGCTGACCGTGACCGGCCGCGATGTACGGGTCGATGTTGGCGCGTATCTGCTCGGCGAGCTCGAGTCGCTTGGCGACCCGTTCGTCGTCGTCTTCGATCGCTTCCAGCGTTCGCCGGTGGATGATGTTGACCGCGCCGTCGGGACCCATCACCGCGATCTCGGCCGTCGGCCATGCGACGATGTAGTCGGCTTCGTACGCGAGCCCGTTCATGACGAAGTAGCCGGCGCCGTAGCTCTTGCGCAACACCACGGAGATCTTCGGTACGGTCGCCTCGCTCACCGCGAACAACATCTTCGCCCCGTGCCGGATGATGCCCTGCTTCTCCACGGCCGAACCGACGATGAACCCGGGGACGTCGTGGAGGAAGACCAACGGAATGTTGAACGCGTCGCACAGCCACACGAACCGCGCCGCCTTGTCGGCAGCGTTCACGTCCAACGCGCCGCCCAGCACCATCGGCTGGTTCGCGACGATGCCGACGGGTTGCGCGCCGATTCGCGCGAGCCCGGTGAGCACGTTCTTCGCCCACTCCGGCTTCATCCACAGCACGTCGCCGTCGTCGACGATCGCGTGCACAACCTTGCGCATGTCGTACGCGCGGCGCGGCGCGGTCGGCACGATGTCGTACAGCTGCTCCGTTCGCCGGTCGATCATGTCGCCGCTGTCGTACGTGGGCGGCGGCTGCCGGTTGTGCTGCGGGAAGAACGACAGATACTTGCGCACGATCTGGAGACACTCACGGTCGTCGGCGACCTCGAGATCGGCAACGCCGCTGATCTTGGTGTGCACGGCCGAGCCGCCCATCTCCTCCTCGGTCACGTCCTCGCCCACCGCGGCCTTCACGAGGTGCCGTCCGCCCAGCGCCATCGACGACGTGCCCTTGACCATCGGCACGAAGTCCGCGAGCGCCGGGATATAGGCCGTCCCCGCGGCACAGTGGCCGAGCATCGCCGCGACCATCGGCACCACGCCGCTCATCGCGACCTGCTCGCGGAAGAGCGCGCCCGCCCCGGCGAACGAGGAGCCGCTGGTCGATTGAATGCGGGCGCCGGCCGAGTCGAGCAGCCACACGAACGGGATGCGCTGGCGCAGCGAATGCTCGCGCATGCGCGAGATCTTGGTCTCCCCCACTCCGCCCATCGAGCCGGCCATCACCGTGAAGTCGTACGCGGCCACCGCGACGGGACGGCCTTCGATCTCGCCGACGCCGGTCACCGCGCCGTCGGCTGCGAGGTAGCGATCGCCCAGTCCCGCATCCATGTGATCGGCGAGGAGGCCGTACTCCACCCACGTGCCCCGGTCGAGCAACAGGTCGAGGCGCTCGCGCACCGTCAGCTTGCCGAGCGACCGTTGCCGTTCGATCCGGTCGGGCCCGCCCATGCCGAGCGCGCGCTCCTTGCGCTTCTCCAGGTCCTCGACCAGGGGCCCCCAGTCATGCCGCTGATCGCTCATGATCCGCTCTCGGTCCTGCGGGCCGGGCCGCTCGGGCCCCGCTCGCTGTTCGGCGGGGTACCCGCCTCACGACGCTTGCTCGGCACTATTTTCCCTTCCAGAGTGGTGCGCGCTTCTCGGCGAACGCGGCGACGCCCTCGGCCGCGTCCTCGGTCTGCGACGTGATCGTGAGCATGCCTTGCAGGTACGAGAGCGCGGCGTCGGCGTCCATCTCGAGCACGCGGTAGAAGGAGTCACGCCCCCATCGCATGATCAACGGGCTCTTGCTCGCGAGCGACGCCGCGAGCTCGTCCACCGCGGCGTCGAGCTCCGCGACGGGCGCGACCCGTTGCACGAACCCGATGCGCGCTCCTTCTTCTGCGGACACACGGCGGCCGGTCATCATCAGGTCGAGCGCGGTCTTCGGCGGCATCGACCGCAGGAGTGGCACCGTGATCATGTACGGCCACAAGCCGACGTTGATCTCGGGCGTACCGAAGACCGCGTCATCCGCGGCGACGATCAGGTCGCACGCGCACGCCAGGCCGAATCCACCCGCGAGCGCGTATCCACGCACGCGGGCGATGATCGGCTTTCCCAGTGACCACATGTCGCGGAACAGATCGGCGAGCAGTCCCCGGCCGTCGTGGGCCGTCGCGGCACCATCGGCAATGCCTCGATCACCGCTCCCGGCGCCGACGAGGTCGGCCCCCGCGCAGAAGGCTCTGTCGCCGGCGCCGGTCAACACGACCACCCGAGCCGCGTCGTCGGCCTTGGCGCGTGCCATCGCGTCGCGCAGTCCGTGCATCACGCCGAACGACATGGCGTTGCGGCGCTCGGGACGGTTGATCGTCGTCCGGGCGACGCCATCTGCGACCTCGTACAACACTTCGGGGATTGCCACGAATCCGGATGGTATTCGCCTACCATTGTCGGCGTGCTGGTGCTCCTGATCGCCGTCGCGGTAGCGCTGGTGATCCCGCTCGTGACACGGGGTTCGTACGCACGGCTGCTCAGGATCGACTGGCACCTCGGCTGGCTGCTGTTTGCCGGCCTCGGTGTCCAGATCTTTCTCGAGTACGTGTCGATCCCGCGCGATCGGTGGCACGACATCGGGTTCGGTCTCCTCGTCGCGTCATACGTGCTGATCCTCGGGTTCGCGGCGCGCAATTTCGTGCTGCGCGGCATGGGAATCGTGATCATCGGCATCGCATGCAACGCGCTGGTGATCACGCTGAACCAGGGCATGCCGGTGAAGATCCCCGCCAAGTGGCAGAGCGAGACGTGGACCAAACCGACCGTGAAGCACCACATCCAGCAGCCGGACGACAAGCTGCGGTTCCTCTCGGACATCATCGTGCTCGAGCATCCCTACGACACCGTGCTGAGCTTCGGTGATTTGATTCTCGCGGTCGGTCTCTGCGACCTGGCGTTCAACGCGAGCCGGCGGGCGAAGTCGCGCCGCACGATTACGGTCGATCTGCCGGACACGATCGATGCCGCGGGCACGATCGACTTACGGAGCCGCGGGCGGGAGCTCGTCTCCGCCGCCGCCTTCCCGGCGCAGCGCGTCTGACGCGGCTTACGACGCAGTGCCCACGCGCTCGCGCAGCACGCGCTCCAGCGCGACGAAGACCCGCTCGTCGTAGACGTACGCAGGGGCGGAGCGCAAGGACTCGAGGGCGAGGTCGCCGGGCGTGAGATCACGCGCGGTGAGGTCGTCGTACTCGCTTGCGATGCGCAGCACTTGCACGGCAAGACGCCGCTTGGGGTCGTCACATTCTCCTGCGACGAGGTCGCCGGCCGCGGCCAGCGGGCGGATCTCGCGCATCATCGCGCTCGTCACGGCCGCGACCTCCGCCTGGCCCGTCCTCGCCGTCGTGTCCGCGGGCTCATCGAGCGTCACCTCGCCGAGGTGATGGAGCAGCGCGGCCATCTCGAGGTCGTGCACATCCGACGGTGGCAGACCAAGGGTTTCCCCCATCGCCGACGCAAGTGCCGCGACGCGTTGGGAGTGCCCGGTCGGGACCAGACCGCCGAGCTCGGGCGCCATCGCGAGCGCCTCGATGGTCTGTCGGTAGGAGCGTGTTGCCGAGTCGAGTCGTTCGAACGCGTACCACGCCGCGAGCAAGGGGGTGGAGAACAGCAGCGGACCCCAGATGCCGACCCGGCCCTCGCCGCCCACGCCGCGGTAGCCGATGGCCATCAACATGCCCGAGGACGCGATCGCGAGCCATGCCAGGCGTCCGCGCGACGAGAACGGCGTCCCGAGACGGAACACCCTCCGCATCGTCACGTCGACCAGGACCTGCGCGAGCGCGGCGGCCGCCAGCGACAGCAGCACCGTCGCAACGTTCTCCCGATGATCGAGAAGATTGGTCGCGACGCTGTACGCCCCGAACGTCGCACCCGCCACCGTGAGGCGCTGTACGAACATCGTCAGCTGCCAGCTCGTCGACCGGTCGTCGAGACGCAACACGACCGAGATCAGCTCGGCACCGAGCACTGCGTAGGCGTACTCGGGGAACGTGAACGACGACGCGATCACCACGAGGACCGCAAAAGAGAGCGGGAGCGCGCTCCCGTCTTCGAGTCGGAGCACCAGCAGCTCACCGAGCACGAGGCCGCCCGCCAGGAAGCAGAGCGCGGCCCCGGCCCCGTCGGGCGAGACGAAGTGCGAGATGGTGCCCGCGACCACCGCCGCGATCATTACGAGCGCCACGTGGCGACGCCGGGTCACCTCAACCGTCCTCTCGGCGTCGTTGGTCTCGGAGTGCACATATGTGCATCGGCACCGCCGAAGCTCCGCTGAGTGCCGTTTCGGTGCCGATAGCCGGCAATTCTGGCCGCTGGGACCTCCCGGAGCGGGAATCCCCCGGCCGGGAGGATCAGCCGGCGTCGCTCGGCAGCAGATCGCCGAGACCGGCCGAGCCCACACCGACGTCCGGAGCGTCCTCGAACTCCTCCGACTGCTCGTGACCGGCGCCGTGCTTCTCGCCCCGATGCTCGAGCGCGGAGATGAGCGCCTCCACGCAGGCGGGGTGGAACTGGATCCCGGCCTTGTCGCGCAGCTCCTGGAACGCGACCTCCTGGGTCAACGCCTTGCGGTAGGCGCGGGTGGAGGTCATCGCGTCGTACGCGTCCGCGATCATCACGATGTAGGGCTCGATCGGGTGGTCGGAATCGTCGGGGTCGAAGCGGGTGTTGTCGCTGTGTCCCGCGCCCGCGATCGGTTCCAGGAAATCGATGTGACTCAACATCTCCACACTGACCTTCTCGTGCACGCGCACGAGCGCAAACTCGTCAGCGGTGAGGCGTCCCGGCTTGTTGAGCAGATGGTTCGGCACGACGAGCTTGCCGATGTCGTGCATGAGCGCGGCGAACCGCAGGCGCTCCATGCGTGACGGCATGAAGTTGAGGGACTCACCCATGTAGCGCGCGTAGTCTGCGACGCGTTCGGCGTGGCCGGCGGTGTACCGGTCCTTCGCCTCGAGCGCCCGGATGAGCATGTGCACGGTTTCCTCGTGAGACTCCTTGACGCGCATGTAGGACGCGAACATCTCGCGCGCGATGAGAATCGGCACGATGATCAGCAGCACGACGGCGGGACCGAGCGAGAGATAGAGCCGACCGACGAAGAAGCCGAGAACGCCGAAGGCGAGCTGCTGGACAACGATCGGGGTGACCTGGATGAGCACCGCCGAGAAGCTCGATTGACCCGTCAGGTAGGAACCCGTCGCGAAAACGAGCGTGTAGGCAAGGGCGTAACACGTCGTCGCGGCGAGCGCCGCGACGAGCGCGCCCGGGAGATGGTCGCCGACCACAGTCGTGACCGCGCCGTACCCTGCAGCCGCGGCAAGGATCGTGAGGCCGCCCGTCGACAGGTTGAGCGCGACGAGATGCCACTCCCGTCTGCGGATCGTGACCCACTCGACGCCGCTCGCCATCCCGACGATCACCGGCCCCAACAGCGTGCCGTCGGGATGGAGTGCCACGACGGCCGCCATGCCGATCATGAGCCCGGTGCCGGCCGCGACCCGCTCTGTCACCTGCACCGCGCGGTGCTCGCTGAAGAGCATCACCGCCACGAAGATCAGGACCGTTGACAGCCGCGGTGCACCGTCCAGCACACCGAGCGCGATCGCGAGCGCGATCGAGCACGCAAGCATGGCCGTCCCGAGGACGCGGAGACTGATGCGCTGGGTCATTCGGTGTCTATTTCGGCTCGAACACAAGCAAGGAGAGAGGCGGCAAGGCCGCGGGCCGGACGTGTACACCGACTATCGCCATTTCAGGCTGGCGCCTCCGGCGAGCAGGAGTGATACGAGCCCGCCGCCGACGACACTCACACGGACAGCAAATTTCTTCACGAGAATTCCCCCTTGCGTCTGATCCTCCGCCGCTCACCGCTAGGTGCGACAGGGCATCCGCTCCGCTCAGGGACTTGCCGTTGTGAAGAGAAGAGGTCCGGCCCGAGGCCTTGCCGTCTATCTCCTGGATCGTTGCGCCGTAGGCCACTCCCAGTTCGCCGCGCGATACCTGATGCCCGTCGCCCCATGGCTCACAGAGGCAACATTCGGGTGCACCAAACGCAACCCGGTGCGACCGCCCGACCAGGTCTTTCCATGAATTCTCGCGGGATCGCACCAATTGCGCAAGAACTTCCGACATCCCCGCCCGGGGGCAGGGGATCAGCCGCCCGGGCCGGGCCGGTGCGTAGTCTCGGTGCGCCGGGAGCCGCGGAGAAAAGAACGGGCGTGACCGAGCTCGACCTCACCGAAGTGGAACGGGAGATCTGCCGGCTGCCCGACGTCTCCATCGCGCGGATGGTCTCCGAGGCCGACGGCCGGGTCTCGGAGGTGCACATCGTCGCCCACCCCGGCAAACACCCGAAGCAGATCGTGCGCGACGTCCAGTCGATCGCGCTCGCGTCCTTCGGGCTCGACCTCGACCGCCGCCTCATCAGCGTGGTGCAGCTCGGCGGCAATGTCCTCGACGACAGGATCGCCCCCGACATCCGGCCGTCGATCGTGGTGATCACGGCCGAGGCGAACGGACTGCGTTCGCTCGTGCGCGTCACGCTCGCCCGTGAAGACGACGAGGCCGTCGGCTTTGCCGAGGGCTCGATCGCCACGACGGCCCGTCATCGGCTCGTCGCCGCCGCCACCGTCGACGCACTCCGCCAGCTCGAGCCGGCGGCGGAGCGCATAGATGTCGATCACGCACAGATCGTTCGCGTCGGTGCGCACGACATTGCGGTCGTGACCATCGTGTTCGTCATGCCGCCGTCCGAGCAGCTCGTCTCGGGTTCGGCCATCGTGCGGCCGCAACAACAAGCCGACGCAGTGGCCCGTGCCGTGCTCGACGCGACGAACCGTCGCCTCACATACGTCAACGTCCCCTGACGCGCCTACCCTCGGCGAGATATGGGACGGCAGGCCGTCACGATCTCGTTCCGCCTCGGTGGTGACGATGGCGTCTCGGTCGAAGCGCGCAAGTGGCAGTGGGCGCTGCGCGAGCTGGGATTCGCAAACCGTCGCGTCGCGGGCTCGATCGAAGACGGGGGTCAGACCGACGACGTCGTGTTGCCGACACTTGCCATCGACGCCACTGAACCACCCGACGAGCGCGCGATCACCGCAGCGATCGGCGGGGCCGATCTCGTCGTCGTCGACAACATCTGCTCGCTGCCGCTCAACCGGAGCGCCGCAACAGCGGTCGCCCTGGCCGCGGCGCAACATTCCGGTCGCGTCGTGCTCCGCCACCACGACCTGCCCTGGCAGCGCCGAAATATGCAGCACCTGGAGGCCGACTTCCCTCCTCGGATCGAGGGGGCGTTGCACGCCACCGTCAACCTGCGCAGCAGGCGCGAGCTCCAGGCCCGTCGCTACGAGAACGTCACGACGATCCACAACTACTTCGACCTCGCGCCGCCGCCCGGCGACCGCGCCGCGACCCGGAAGGCGTTCGGGTTCACCGACGACGACTTCGTGCTGTTCCAACCTGCCCGTGCGATCGAGCGCAAGAACGTGCCCGGTGGCATCCGGTTCGCGCAACGCCTGCATCACCTCGCGCCCGATCGCGCGATCCAATACTGGCTCTCCGGTCCCGCCGAAGACGGTTATGCGCCGACGCTCGAACGGATCCTCGACCGATTACCCGTGCCCGTGACGATGGGTCGTGCCGGCGACGCCGGCGATGCGTACGCGGCGGCGGACCTCGTCGTGTTCCCATCGACGTGGGAAGGGTTCGGCAACCCGATCATCGAGGCCACCGCGTTCCGCCGTCCGTGTGTCGCGTACCCGTACCCGGTCCTCGCGGAGCTTCTCGCGTCGGGTGTGCGAGTGTTCTCGACGGAGCATCCCGAGCAGCTCGTGCGGTTCCTCGCCGAACCCGCCGAGGTCTGCGATCGGTACTTCGACGCCAACGTGCGTCGCGCCGAGCTGTCCTTCGCGCTCGCGGATCTGCCGGTGGCGATCGACGAGGCGTTCGCGGCGCACGGGTGGCTCGCGTGGTAGACGACCCGGTGGTCGCTCGCCGCGCCCGAGTCGCGCGCGCGGCCGCGCTCGGCAAGCGCGTCGGGTACACCGCACTCGGCATCGCGATCGTCGCCTTCTTCGTCGGGGTCGCGACCGGCTTCCCCGAGTGGACCGTTGCGGTCTCGGTCACCGGACTCGTGGCGAGCTGCGTGGTGCTGCCCCTGCCGATCGTCCTCGCCTACGGCGTACGGGCCGCCGCCCGTGAGGATCGACAGGCCGGCTGAGCCCGCCATCGGGCCGCCGCTCTCAGTACGATCGCCCGATGCGCTCCCGCCGTCTGGGAAACAGTGACCTGACCGTCTCCGAGGTCGGCTTCGGCACCTGGACGCTGGTCAGCGATTGGTGGGGACGCACCGACGATCCGCACGAGATGATCAAGGCCGCGCTGGATGCCGGCATCAACTTCATCGACACCGCGCCGGTCTACGGCCAGGACGGCGCCGGTGAGACGATCCTCGCCCGCTACCTCACGGCGCGCGACGACATCGTGCTCACCACGAAGGTCGGCTACGACATCAGCGCCGAGCGCAAATTTCCGGGGCAGTCCGAACGCCCCCACGACTGGCGTCCCGAGTCCGTGCGCGCGCAGGTGGAGGACTCATTGCGCCGGCTCGGTACCGATCGCATCGACCTCTTGCAGTTGCACAACCCGCGCATCGAACCGATCGTCGACGACGACGTCTGGGAGACGCTCGGCAAGCTGCGGGACGAAGGCAAGGTGCGCGAGCTCGGCGTGGCACTCGGTCCGGCGATCGGCTGGGTCGAGGAAGGCAACCGCGCGATCGACAACCGCCCGATCGTGTCTCTGCAAACGGTGTTCAACGTGCTCGAGCAAGAGCCCGGGCTCTCGTTCGGACGCCGGCCAAGGGTGCAGGACGGCCAGGTCGGCCTCATCGCCCGCGTGCCGCACGCATCCGACACCCTCTCCGGCAAGATCACGCCGGACACAGTCTTCGACGCCAAGGATCATCGGTCGCATCGCAATCGTGACAACATGCTCGACAACTTCGAGAAGGCCGACACGCTCGGATTCCTGTGGGCGCCCGAGACCGGGCGCACGATCGGACAAGCGGCCATCGCCGGCATTCTCGCCAACCCGACGTTCGCGTGCGTGATTCCGACCGTGTTGTCGGTCGCCGAGGTGCGCGAGTACGCGGCGGCGTCGGAGCGACCGCTCTCCCCTTCCGAAAGCCGCGCCGTCGACGACTTGTGGTCGCGCAACTTCGATCACGCCGACCGCTACGTCATGCCACTGAAATCGAGCGTCTGACCTCGCCGCCGGATGCGACTGCCTGCGGACCAGCGCCGTCTCCAGCTGCTCGAAGTTGCGCGCGATCGCTTCGCCGAGCAGGGATTCCACGCGACGTCGATGGACGAGATCGCGGAATCCGCAGGCGTGACCAAGCCGGTGCTGTACCAGCACTTCCCGAGCAAGCGGGCGCTGTACGTCGAGCTGCTCGAGAGCACGGGCGCCGAGCTCCTCACCACGCTGGCCGACGCGACGGGCCGCGCCGGAAGCGCACGCGATCGCGTCGAGATGGGCTTTCGCGCGTATTTCGACTTCGCGCTCGGCAACCGCAGCGCGTTCCGGCTCCTGCTCAGCACCGCGATTCGTTCCGATCCCGAGTTCGCGCGCATCGTCGAGGAGATCATCGACGCGACCGCGGAGACGATCTCGTTGCTGATCTTCATCGAAGGATCGCCCGAGCAGCGGCTCGTCCTCGCGAGCGCACTCGTCGGGATGGGTGAATCCGTCGGACGTTGGGCGCTGCAGCGGCCGGCGAGCGATGTCGACGCCGAGCAGCTCGCCCAGTGGATCTCCGAGCTCGTGTGGTTTGGGCTGCGCGGCGTTCGCCCCGGCGAGCCCCCGGGACCGGCCGGCGAGTAGGAGCTCAGAGCTTCCGCAACCTCACGCGCTGGACGGCATGGTCCCTGCGCTTCTCGAGGATGAGATTCGCCCGCCCGCGCGTCGGCGCGATGTTCTCCCGCAGGTTCACGAGGTTCACCTGCGTCCAGACCGACGTCGCGAAGTCTGCGGTCGCCTCTTCGCTGTATTGCGTCAGGAAGTTGAAGTAGGACCGAGGATCGTGCAGCGACGTCTCGCGCAGCAGCAAGAGACGGTCGACGTACCAACGGACCAGGGCGTCCTCGGAGGCGTCCACGTAGATCGAGAAGTCGAAGAAGTCCGACACGACGACGGTCGCCTCGGCCCGGCCGCGACGCGCCGGGGTTTGGAGCACGTTCACGCCCTCGACGATCACGATGTCGGGTGAACGAAGGATGATCTCCTCGCCGGGAAGGATGTCGTAGGTGAGGTGCGAGTACCGCGGCGCGTGCACCTCCGTGGATCCTGCCTTCAGCTCGGCGAGGAAGCGCATCAACGCGCGCACGTCATAGCTCTCGGGAAAGCCCTTGCGCGCCATGAGGCCGCGCGCTTCCAGCGTGGAGTTCGGGAACAGGAAGCCGTCTGTGGTCACGAGATCAACACGCGGGTGATCGGGCCAGCGCCCGAGCAACGCTTGCAGCATGCGCGCGATCGTGCTCTTCCCCGCCGCGACGCTCCCCGCGAGCCCGATCACGTACGGCACGCCCGCGTGCAGGTGCCCGAGGAACGTCTCGGTCACCGCATGCATGTCGCGCGTGGCGGCGATCCGAAGATTCAACAGGCGCGACAACGGGAGGTAGACCGCTTCGACCTCGTCCATGGGCATCGGCTCGTCGAGGCCACGGAGCTGCGCCAGATCCGCCTCGGTCAGGGTCAGCGGCGTCGACGCGCGGAGCTTGCTCCATTCCTCGCGGCTGAAGTCGACGTACGGATCGAGCTCCGACTCGCTGACCGGCTCCACGAAGAAGCGACGCTACCGCAGGGTGCTACGCCACCCCGATCGGGCAGCTGACGCCCGTGCCGCCGATGCCGCAGTAGCCGTTCGGGTTCTTGGCGAGGTACTGCTGGTGGTAGTCCTCGGCGTAGGAGAACGTCCCGGCGGGCGCGACCTCTGTCGTGATGTCGTCGTAGCCCGATCCGCGCAGTCGCTCCTGGAACATCGCACGCGACGTCTCGACGGCGCGGACCTGCTCGTCGCCGAACGTGTAGATGGCGGAGCGGTATTGCGTGCCGGTGTCGTTGCCCTGCCGCATCCCCTGCGTCGGATCGTGGCTCTCCCAGAAGACACGAAGCATCGCGTCGTACGACGTCACCTTCGGGTCGAACACGACGAGCACCGCCTCCGTGTGACCGGTGCGGCCGGAGCACACCTCTTCGTAGGTCGGATTCGGGGTGCTGCCACCCGCGTAACCGACGGCCGTGGTGTAGACGCCTTCGGCCTCCCAGAACTTGCGCTCGGCGCCCCAGAAACAACCCATCGCGAAGACGGCCTGCTCGAGGCCGTCCGGGAACGGCGGCTCGAGCGGTGTGCCGAGCACGAAGTGGCGCGCGGGCACCGAGAATGCGCGCTGCGGCCGGCCTGGCAGGGCCTGCTCGGCGGTGGGAACGGTGAGCTTGTCGCGACGAAGGAACATCGGCGCACCTCTTTCGACGGCCCGGTCGGGCCGGTGGCGGATACCGTCGAAGGGAACCACCGTTCGGCTCCGAAGGTTCCCGCGGATGCAGATACCCGTCGAGATGCGGCGCCGCCCGCCGGCTGCGACGCTGACCTGGGCGGCGGCACAGGTAGGTCCGGCGGCGCGTGTCACGCGGGTGCGGCGCCTGCGCAACTCGTGGGCCGCCGCAATGCACGCGATCGACGTGGAGGACGAGACGCAGGTGCACCGTCTCGTCCTCCGGCGCTGGGCCCGCACCGACCTCGCACCGGACATCGGCGTCGTCGAGAACGAGGCGGCCGCGCTCGGACTCCTTGCATCGGCAGAGCGCCCCGCGCTTCCGGTGCCCCTTCTCGTCGGCGCCGATGCCACGGGGGTGCACACCGACGTGCCGGCGGTGCTCATGACGCGGCTCCCCGGTCGTGACGTGCTCGCGCCGCCCGACCTCGACGCCTTCCTCGACCGGTTGGTCGAGACGCTGCGTGCGATCCACGAGGTGCCGGTCCCGCCCGGCACCCTCAATTACTTCCGCCCCTGGAGCCTCGACACGGTGACCGCGCCGCCCTCATGGTCGCGCCGGCCCGAGGTGTGGGAGCGCGCGATCGACATCGCACAGCAGCCGGTGCCGACGCACGAACGTGTGCTCGTGCACCGCGACTTCTTGCCGGGGAACGTGCTGTGGCAACGCGGCAACCTCACCGGCGTCGTCGATTGGACCCACGCGTGTCGCGGTCCCGCTGCGGCCGACGTCGCGCACTGCCGCGGCAATCTCGCGCTGCTCTTCGGGCTCGATGTCGCGGACGACTTCGCGCGTCGCTACGGCAACGTGGACGATCTCGCGTGGCACGACATCTCCGACACCGTGAGCATGGGTGAGGAAGGCGCGCCGGCGGAAGCATGGCGCTGGCACGACGCCGGGCGCACCGACATCACGGCCGAGCGGATCGTCGCCGTGCACGACGAGATCCTCGCCGCGGCGATCAACCGGATCTCGTGACGCGGCGTCAGCTTGGCACCGTCACTCCGTGGACGGCGGCTCCACGGTGTCCTCGGAGGTACGACGCTCCTCCGCACGCGGGTCGTCGGCCCGCTCGTCGGATTCGGCGAGGATCTCGGCCGCTTGGGCCTGCGGATCCTCGCTGCCGGCCGCCTGCTCCTCCGGAAGGAGCCCGTCGGCCCGTCGTTCGACACGGGGGTCGTTCTGCATGCGGGCGTTCCTACCCATTTGGCGCGCTCCGGACCCGCGCCAGCTCGACGAACGCCCGGGCCGCCGGCGTCAGCGGGCTCGCGCGGTGCAGCAGCCCGATCGTGCGTGAAAGCCCGGGCACGAGCCGGGCGACGACCGCACCCTGGGCGGCGAGCGCATCGGCCATCGGACGGGGCAGGAACGACGTGCCGGCGCCGCCGAGCACGAGCGGCGCGATGGCCTCGCGCTGGGACGTCTCGACGGCGATGAGCGGGGCGACGCTCGCGTCGGCGAGGGCCCGATCGAGCAGATCCCGCGTCGAGGTGCCTGCCGGCGTCGCGACGAGGGGCATGCCGGCGAGACGGCCGACCGGAAGGCGTCCGGGCGCGGGAAGCCGGGTACCCGGCGGACACACCGCGACGATCTCCTGACGCCCGAGCTTGATCGCGACGAGGTCGTCTCGGCGCGGCGGGAGATCGGCGAGGCCGACCTCGCTGCGCCCGTCGGCGAGACGCTCCTCGACGGCGTTCGTGTCCTCGGGTTCCGCGATGCGCACGATGATCCCCGGGTGGGCGACCCGAAATTGTCCGACGAGCGACGCGAGCGGATCGACGGCCAGCGTCGGCAGCGACACGAGGTCGAGCGTCCCGTGATCGAGGGTGCGCACCCCGCCGACCGCTTCGAGCACCAGCTCGCGTTCGCGCACCAACCGGCGGGCCGGGCCCTCGAACGCGCGACCGGCATCGGTGAGCCCGACTCGGCGCCCCACCCGATGGAAGAGGCGCACACCCAGCTCGCGCTCGAGCCGCCGGATCGACTCCGACAGCGAAGGCTGGGCGACCCCGATCGCGGCGGCGCCGGCGGTGAAGCTTCCCTCGTCGACGACCGCGAGGACGTAGTCGACCTGGCGCAGCTCCATAGGGAAACCCTATCAGTAGAGAAGGTGAAAGAGGATTGATCTATGTATGCGGGTGGCGTTGTATGAGGAGGTGAGCGCAGAACTCCTCCTCGGGGCCGCATTGATCGGCGCCGGCATCGGTCTCTTGTCGGGGGCCTTCGGAAAGGGCGGCTCCGCGCTCGCGACGCCCCTGCTCCACGTCATCGGCGTGCCCGCGATCGTCGCGGTGGCCTCACCGCTGCCCGCGACGATTCCCGCCACGCTGCTCGCGAGCCGCGTGTATGCACGCGAGCGCTGTATCGACGGCCGGGTGCTCCGCCTCGCGCTGGCCGCCGGCGTTCCCGCCACGATCATCGGGGCGCTGAGCACGCGTTGGATCCCGGGCGGCGACCTGATCCTGGCGACCGACATGCTGGTGCTCGTGCTCGGCATGCGGGTCCTGCTCCGCAGTCATGACGACACGTCCGCGGTCGACGCCGCACCCTCCTCGACCGCGCGCATCATCGCGATCACCGCGATCGTCGGCATTGTCTCCGGCCTGCTCGGCAACAGTGGCGGCTTCCTGCTTGCACCATTGTTCATGACCGCGCTCCACATGCCCGTGCGACGCGCACTCGGGACGTCGCTCGCAATCTCGGCCGTGCTCGCGGTGCCCGGCACGGTGGTGCACGCGTGGCTCGGCCACATCGACTGGTCGCTGACGCTGGCGTTCGGTCTCGCGTCCGTGCCGCTCGCCAACGTCGGCGCGCGGATCGCCCTTCGACTCCGCGAGCGCGCGCTCACGTTGTCGTACGGCTTCGGCCTCACCGCGCTCGCGGGCGGCTTGCTCGTCTTCGCCCGCTGACCCGACCCGCTGAGGGGCGTGGGCACCGCGAGGTCAGCGGCCGCGCCACTCCGGAGCTCTGCGCTCCGCGGCCGCGCTCAGGCCCTCGCGCGCGTCCTCGGTGACGCCGGCGACCCGTCGCATGGTCTCGCCGAACCGGATGGCTTCGAGCATCGGGAGCTGTTGCGCGCGCATCGCCATCTCCTTGATGACGCGCTGTGCAAGCGGCGCACCCTGCAGGAGCCGGTCGGCGAGCGCGCGGGCTTCGGTCCTCAGCTCCTCGTGCGGCACGACCCAACCCGCGAGGCCGATCTCCTTGGCGCGCGCGGCGTCGAAACGCTCACCCGTGAGCAGCAGCTCCATCGCGTACTGCCAGTTCAGACGTTGTGGGAGACGGATCGCACCCACGATCGTCGGTACGCCGATACGCACCTCCGGGAAGCCGAACTGGGCGCGGTCGCTCGCGATTACGAAGTCACACCACGTCACGAGCGTCAACCCGTAGCCGAGGCAATGGCCGTTCACCGCGGCGATCACCGGCTTGAAGATCTCCCACCCGCTCTCGAAGGAGTTCTGGGTGGGCTTCTCCCAGAACGTCCCGGCAAAGTCACCCGCCGAATTGCCCTCGCCCCGCAGATCGGCGCCCGCGCAGAAGGCGCGGCCGGCCCCCGTGACGATCCCGACCCAGGCGTCCTCCTCGTCGCGGAAACGCGCGAAGGCTTCGTTCAGGTCACGCCGCATCTCGCCGTTGATGGCGTTGAGCGCGTCGGGCCGGTTGTACGTGATCGTCGCCACATGACCGTCGAGGTCATACCGGACGGTGTCACCCATCGTGCTACGAGGTCGTCGCGTGGGTGGTGTCGCAGAGTCGCGTCTGGCCGGGCGGGATCTGTCCGCCACCGATGCCTTCGAGCGCCGCGAACGGCCCGCAGCGATTCGGCACGATCCACACGTGCAACATCGGCGTGTTGCCCGCCTTCGTCGTTCCCGCCGGACAGGACTGGCCTCCGAACGTGAATCCTGCGAGCACCTTCTGCTCCGGGTTGTCGGTGAGGCAGAGGTCGTCGTGCACGTGCCACTGCGTCAGCGCGCCGCCGACATCGGGGACATCGGTGAAGCGGCTGCCGAACGGCATCATGAACATCGCGGCGACGAGCGTCTTCTTGTCGTTGCGAATCTCGTACACCAGCGACTCCGGCCGGTTCGGGTCGAGGATGTGGCCGTCGTCGACGTAGGACCACTTGACGAGGTGCTCGTCGCCCGTCAGCGCGTCGCCGATGGAGTGGAAACCGTCGCGCTCGGCGGTGGCCGGATCCGCATACTTCGGAAGGTCGACCAGCGTCGCCTTGAGCAACGCCTCGGCACGCTTCTGCTCGGCGGCCGTGACGCCGGGAGTACCGCTCAGGTCGATGTTCTTCGTCGGGTCGGAAGGCTTCGCCTTTTTGATTGTCGTCGTCGTCGGTGCGAGCGTCGTGGTCGCGGAAGTCGTGACCGTGCCGCTCGCCGGCGAAGGTGCCGCCCGCCCGTTGCTCGTTCCGCCACAACCGGCCACCACGGCGAAGAGAGCTGCGGTGAGCACCGTGACCAGCGAACGCCTGCACATCGTGCCGCCCACGGCGACTCCCTTCTCGTCTCTGGCACTGCACGTTACCTTCTCGTCATGCTCACCGATTCGCTGGCAATCGACGGCGGGACGCCGGTTCGGCACGGTTTCCCGCCCTTGGGGAAGGGCGCCGACCTCCTCGGGGACGAAGAGATCGACGCCGTGGTCGCGGTCATGCGCGACCGCACCCTGTTCCGGTACCACAGCGATCGCACGCCGGCGCGCGTCGCTGCGCTCGAGGCCGCGGCCTGTGACGCATTCGACTGCCGCTACGCGCTCGCGACTGCGAGCGGCACCTCGGCACTTCGCTGCGCGCTCGCCGCACTCGGGGTGGGGTGCGGCGACGAGGTGATCGTTCCCGCCTTCACGTTCATCGCGACCGTCGGGGCGGTCGTCAACGCGGGCGCGGTGCCGGTGTTCGCGGAAGTCGACGACACCCTCACGCTCGACATCGACGACGTCGCGCGCAAGATCGGGCCGCGCACGACCGCGGTCGTTCCCGTGCATCTCGAGAACGTCGCCTGTGCCATGGACCCGCTCCTTGCCCTCGCACAGGCGCGCGGCGTCGCGATCGTCGAGGACGCGGCCCAGGCCATCGGTGTGACGTACCACGGAAGTGCGGTCGGCACGCTCGGCGCGCTCGGCGCGTGCTCGTTCCAGGAGACCAAGAACATCACCACCGGTGAGGGCGGGATGGTGTTCACCGACGACGAGGAGCTGTACGTCCGCGCCGCGCGGTTCCACGACCAGGGCGGCCAGTTCGTCACGCAGTACCGAGGCACGCGCGGACCCGAGCGCGGCGAGGCGTTCGTCGGAGACAACCTGCGCATGACCGAGATCGCCGGCGCGATCGGTTGCGTGCAGCTGGCCCGGCTGCCCGGCCTCCTTGCCGCCATGCGTGCGAACTGCGCGCGCATCGAGGCGGCAATCGGTCCGCTCGCCGGATTGACCGCGCGACGACTGCCGGACCGCGACGGCGCGGGCGGCTCGAGCCTCACGTGGTTCGCGCCCGACGCCGCGCTCGCGTGCCGGATGGTGGACGCGCTGCGAGCCGAGGGCGTGCCCGCGGCGCGCATGTACGACGGACTGCCGGTGTACGCGAGTCCCGCGGTCGCCGGGCGGCGCACCGCGTCGAACAAGGGCGGCCCGTGGCGATGCGCGGAGCATCCGACCGACGCCGAGTACCCGCCGGGACTGTGTCCGAACACCGAAGACCTTGCCGGACGCTCGGTGACGGTGGGCGTCGGTCCCGCGTTCACCGAGCGGGACTGTGACGACGTTGTCGAGGGCGTGCGCAAGGTCGCGCACCACCTGCTCGGCGCGTAAGCGACCTACCGTTCGCACTCGTGGTGGACATCTCTCACGACGTCGTCTTGCTACCCGCGCCCGCTCCAAGACCGAATTCCGATCCTCGTCGGCGGCAACGGCGAGCGCCGAACGTTGCGGCTCGCCGCGCAGTACGCAGACGCCTGCAACATCATCGGCGACGTCGATGTCGTGACGCGCAAGGTCCGCGCGCTCCACGAGCACTGCGTCGCGTTCGACCGCGACCCACGCACGGTCGAGGTGACACAGCTCTCGACGACCCTCCTCGGACGGGACGCATCCGAGGTCGACACGGCCGTCGAACGGCTACGGCCGCGCCGACAGAGCCCGGAGCGCTACGCGGCGACTGTCAACGCCGGCACCGTCGCCGACCAGATCGGCCGCTTTCGCTCGCTCGCGGATGCCGGCGTGCAGACCGCGATCGTCAGCCTCCCAGACCTCGCCGAGACCGGGCCGATCGAGCGCTTCTCGGAGGTGATCAAGGCTTTCGCAACCGGTTGAGGTGGTTCCCGCAACTCCGGGGCGGCGGAAACCGCTGCGGCTAGATTTGCTCCCTGCGGGGACAAGGGGTGGTGAATGAGCGGACTGCCTTCGGGGATGGTGACGTTCCTCTTCACCGATCTCGAGGGCTCGACGCGACTGTGGGAAGAGCATCCCGATGCAATGCGCGACGCATTGGCGCGTCACGACGCGATCCTGCGCAAGGCGATCGAGGCGAAAGACGGCTACGTCGTCAAGTCGACCGGTGACGGCGTCTACGCGGTGTTCACGGAAGCGATCGACGCGGTCGTGGCCGCCACCGACGCGGTACGCGCGTTCTTGTCCGAGGTGTGGGGTGCGACCGGCCCGCTGCGCGCTCGCGTAGGGATACACACGGGAACCGCCGAGCAGCGCGACGGCGACTACTTCGGCGCCGCCCTCAACCGCGCGAGTCGACTGATGGGAGCCGCGCACGGGGGCCAGGTCGTGCTGTCCCATGTGAGCGCCGAGCTCGTGCGCAACGTGCTTCCGGACGATCTCTCGTTGTTGGATCTTGGCGAGCATCGACTGCGCGGGATCACGCGTCCCGAGCGGGTGTACGAGCTCGCGATCGCGGGTGTGCCGTCAGAGTTCCCACCGCTGCAGTCTCTGGACGCGTTCCCCGGCGACCTCGTCCTTCCCGGCCCGTCATTCGGGCGTGGTGACGAGCACCTCGCGGGACGCGCGCCGGAGCTCGAGCACCTGGCGAGCGCGTGGGAGCAAGCCCGGGCCGGAGTGCGGCAGATCGTGCTCGTGGGCGGAGAGCCCGGCATCGGCAAGACGCGTCTTTCCCACGAGCTGTCGCGGCGCGTGTATGCCCAACGGGGCGCGGTGCTCTACGGCCGGTGCGACGAGGAAGCGATCGTTCCGTACCAGCCGTTCGTCGAGGCATTGCGGCCTTGCATCAGCGCCTACTCGCCCTCGGCGCTCCGCGAGCGACTACACGGCTTGGAACCGGATCTTGCCCGCGTCTTTCCCGAGCTCCTGGCCCGGCTGCCCGCACCGACGCTCTTGGTGTCGGGAGACGCCGAGGCCGAGCGGTACCGCTTCTTCGAAGCGCTCACGACGTTGCTGACGGGCATCACCGCCACCCAGCCGACGCTGCTGGTCCTCGACGACCTGCACTGGGCGGACAAGCCGACCTTGCTCCTGCTCCGGCATCTCATTCGGTATGCGCCCCGCACTGCGCTCCTGGTCCTCGCGTGCTATCGCAACATCGATCTCGAGCCGGACGACGCCTTCTCCGACGTGCTGGCCGACCTCCGGCGCGTCCCGGATGTCGCGCGGATCACGCTCACCGGACTCTCCGAGGGGGAGAGCGGCGAGCTTCTCGAGGGACTCGCGGGACGTGAGGTCGCCCGACCCCTGGTGACCGCGCTCCATCGCGAGACCGACGGGAACCCGTTCTTCCTCGAGGAGTTGTTGCGGCACCTGAGCGAGACGGACGAGTTGTCGCGGATCGAGTCGGGAGGCGCACGTCCGATCGACTTCGGCGAGCTCGACCTGCCCGACGGCGTGCGCGAGGTCGTGGCGCGCCGTCTGCGCCGGCTGCCGAACGCCGTGAACGAGGTCTTGGCACTCGCGGCGGTCATCGGCCGCGACTTCGACGTCGGACTCCTCGCGCGCGCCGCGGACCAGTCCACGGCGCACGTGCTCGAGGCGCTGGACCAGGCGACGGACGCCGGCATCGTGCAGCCGGACCCGGTTCGCATGGGCCGCTACACGTTCTCGCACGGGCTCATTCGCCAGACCCTGAACGTCGTCCGCGGGACCGCCCGCCGCGCCCAGCTCCATGCCCGGACGGGTGCCGCCATGGAGGAAGCGGAACGACCCTCGTATCCGGCCGCGGAGGTCGCGCTGCATTTCACACACGCCGTGCCACTCGTGGGTGCGCGCAAGGCGATCGAGTACACGACACAGGCAGGGCGCGACGCGCTCGCCGACCTCGCGTTCGAGGACGCCGCCGCCCATTTCGAGCGCGCGCTTCATCTCGCCGATCAGTACGAGCCGCACGACAAGAGCTCGCGCGTGGAGTTGCTCACCGACGTGGCGAGCGCGCTCGTGTACGTCGACGAACGGGCCGGCGTGGAGACCGCGCTGCGGGCCGTCGACGCCGCCCGCACCGACGGCTCGGCCGCGCAATTCGGGCGAGCCGTCGCGGTGTTCGTCGAGCCCGTGCACTGCGTCGCGGCGTTCCCCGACGAGGTCACGCGTGTGTTCGATGAAGTACGGGTCGTGCTCGGCGAGAGTGATCCCGCGCTCCGGGCTCGATTGCTGGCGTTCGAGGCGTTCAAGTACGCGACCAATCAGGTCCACGGGCGCGATGCACGAGCCCTCGCGCGCGCCGCCGCCGCGCTCGCACGCAGCAGCGGTGATCCGGTGACCCTCGCCGACGCATTGTTCGTCCTCGGGGTGAGCCTCGAGGCACCCGGCGACCTCCCGGAACGGGTCGCGTTGGCCGAAGAGTTGGTGAACCTCGGCGAGCAGGCGAGTGCGCGGGCGGCGGCCTTCGGGCTACGGCTCCTGGCGGGCACGCAACTGGAGCTCGGCGACGCCGAGGCATTCACCTCCACGATCGCGAAGCTCGCGCAGATCGGTGGCGAACGGCGATGGCTGCCCGCGCACGTCTACGCCGCGCAGTGGCGAGTCACCCAGGCGCTCATCGAGGGACGATTCGACGACGTGCGCGCCTGTGAGCAGGAGCTCCGCGGATACGCCCGTGCGTACCGCGGCGCCGCAGGGATGTACAGGATCCAGACCTTTCATCTCTTACGCGAGGAGGGTCGCCTTCCCGACCTCGGGGGAACGGGCCAAGGCGTCGCGCCCGAGGTGGACGTCCTCTATGCCTGGGCTCTCCTCTCACTCGCGCTGCTGGAATCCGGCGGCGAGCAGGTCGCGCTCGGCAACCTCGACATGCTCGGCGCGAAGGACTTCCATTCCCGCGAGAGCGAGGGGGCGCGCGGTCCGGCGCTCGCGATGCTCGCCGAGGTTGCCGTGAGTTGCGGTTCGCGCGCGCATGCCGCCGCGCTCTACGACCAACTGCGGCCGTACGCGGGCCGGATCGCGGCCGAGGCCACCGGACTTCCCTGTGTCGGTGCCGCCGACCGGTTCCTCGGGATGCTCAGCACCGTGCTCGAAGAGTGGGACGCCGCCGACGCGCACTTCGCGCGGGCGTTGTCGCTCGAAGCACGCATTCGCGGCCACGCGCTCCTCCCGAGAACGCGCTACTGGCAGGCGCGATTCCTGCGCGCTCGCGGTCGCGCAGGCGACGATCGCGCCGCACGTGCGCTCCTCAGCGATGTCGTGGGGCAGTCGTCCCGGCTCGGGATGCGCCGGCTGTGCGCACAAGCCGAGGAGCTGCGCGCCCGGTGATGGCGTCCCCGTCTCGGTTCGTGGATCGTTTACGCGCCGCTCACCTGTGACTTCACCACCGGCGGGTCCTCGAGATCGAGGTGCTGGGACTTCGGGAGCTCGCCCGGGCCGCCGACACGGACCACCCAACTCCGCGAGCCGGCGCGAGACGAGCCGTAGGCGCGGTCTTCGGTGACGAACATGAAGACCGTGACCGCGTACTTCCCCTCCGAGATGTGCACCTCGAAGTTGTTGCTGGCGCCGGCAATCATGAAGGTCTCGATGGGTTTGTCAGTCGTGTTCGCGAGCTCGATCGCCTGCTCGTAGGCGCGGCGAATCAGCCGCTCCTTGGCCGCGCCCTGGGCGCCGCCGAGCCAGTACTTGTCGAGATCATCGGCGCTCCTCGGCGGGAGCTTGCCGTCGTTCTCGAGCGGCCTCGCGGCGTCCGAAAGGCGGGCCGGGTTGTTGGTCATCAATTGCCGGCCCTTCCGGAGCGCGTCAGCCAGCGGCTCCGGAATGCCGCTGTAGTAGTGGTCGAGCTTCTCGGCCCCCGTCGTCTTGTATACGATCGCCATCCCCGCAGCCCCCTCGTTTCGCCATGCACGCGGCGCCTCGCACCGTACGCCAGCGCCCGCCATAGCCGCCAGGCTCGCAACCCGCGCGATAGCGGAAAATTGCAGACCTGGACTCGGTGCAATATTCGAGATCGAAGCGTCAGCGAAGCGACTCGGCGATTGTCCGAGCCTGGGACAACATGGCAATTCCTTCGATGCGATACGTCACGCCGCCGCGCTCCCACAGCAGCACCGGACCCGACCGGCGCACGGTGTCGAGCTGCAAGTCGCCGGACCGATCGATATAGCCGATCTCGTGGGTTCCACCGACGATCCAAGCGGCCTCTCGGCCGTGCACCGTCGATGGTTCGACGCGCGTCGCCGGCCCCATCGACTTCCTGACCTGCGGTGGCTCGTTCGGCAGGGACGCGATCTCGACGAGTGTGAATCGTTCGTACGCAAGCGCGACGAGGCCGCCCTTCGGTCTGTTGTCGACCTCGACGTCGAAGAGCGCGCCGACGGAAGCGTCGGGAGGCGTCGCGATCGCGAAGTGCACCTTCCCTCGCGCCGCGGCCAGGCGCGCGAGTGCGTCTCGCTCGCGCGGCGACCCCGGTCGACCCGGCACCGGGTTTCCGCCTGTCCTGCCGGCCGGCGGCTGTTCCGAGCGGCGAATGTCGACCGCGCCGATGCCCAGCCAGTCCGCGATCGCCTCGCGGGACGGGGGGATGGCAACGACCGCGACTGCAATCAGCACGAACACTGCAGCGAGCGCGAGGAGCACCCGCGTCCGATTGCTCCGACGCTCCCGCGTGTGCGTCGGCGCGGCGATTCTGCGCCGCACGTCGACCGCGAGCTGCTCGCCGGCGGGGTGATCGAGATGCCCGGCCAGATCGACGAGCGCGGCCTCGAGATCGATCACAGGGTCACCTCCTCGTCGAGCGTGACCCGGAGGAGGTCGAGCGCGCGCGACAGTCGAGACTTCGCGGTTCCCAACGGGCACGACAACACTGCCGCGGTCTCACTCTCGCTGAGGGCCGCGAAGTAGCGCAGGGCAACCACTTCGCGATAGCGGTCTGGCAGGCCCGAAACTGCCTCCACGAGACGTCGACGTTGATCTTGGGCTACCGCCGCCTCGTCGGCGCCGGCGCCTGTCGGCGGTACGAGCTCACCGACGCGCAGCTCGAGCTTGGTGCGGCGCGACATCGACCGGCGGCGGTTGCGTGCCTCGTTGGCGATGATCGTGAACAACCAGGGTTTGAACGCCGCTTCCGACCGGAAGCCCCCGAGGTTGCGGAACGCCTTGACGAACGCATCCTGCACTGCATCCTCTGCTTCATTGCCGGCGATGCCGTAGGCGAAGCGCAACGCGGGCTGGCGATAGCGGCCGACCAGGATGGTGAACGCGTCGACATCGCCCTGCCGGGCGCCGATGACGAGCTCCGCGTCGCTCATCCGATCCATGTCGTTCCTTTGCATACACCGCCCGAGACCCGGAGGTTCCAGAAGTCAGGGCGTCACGGCAACCGGCCGCCGCGAGCGTTGTAAGCAGTTTCGTGATGCAGCACTTCACGCGCCTCGGCCTCGGCGCGCGCAACGCCTCGACACGCGATCGATCTCGCCCCGACGCCCATCCCGACCCGCGACGATCTGAGAGATATTGCCGCTTCGGCCGTCGCGTCCCGCCCGCACGTATTGTCTGAAGCACGACTGGAAGCGCAGTACGAGCGGCATGTGGCAAACCTGCTTGGTATTGCCACTGGTCACCGTGCACACGGCATGACATGTTGAGTGCGCACGCCGGGGTGCGTCGTCGCAACGTCTGAGACGAGCGGCGACGCGCCGGCGGCCACAACATGAAAACGACACGCATGAGGCATGCACTCGGCGGCCGGTCGAGCGAAGCCTGCGGGACCTGGGGAGAGGGTTGGGATGCGGATCGTGTGCGTCGGGGGAGGCCCCGCGGGCCTTTTCTTCGCGATCTTGATGAAGAAGTCCGACCCGGCTCACGAGGTCGTCGTTCTGGAACGCAAACCCTCCGGACGCGCGGGCGGATGGGGCGTCGTCTTCTGGGACGACCTGCTCGCAGACCTGCGTGACAACGACGCGGAGACGGCCCGGCGTATCGTCGAGCAGGCATTCCGGTGGAACGGCCAGGTCCTCTTCCTGGAGGACGATCGCGCCGAGCAGGACGGATGCGGATACGGCATCGCCCGCTCGCAGGTGCTCGCCATATTGACCGAGCGGGCGACGGCGCTCGGTGTCGACATCCGGTTCGATCACGAGATCACGAGCCCGTGCGACGTGCCGGACGCCGACATCGTCGTGGCGTGTGATGGCGCCAACAGCGTCCTGCGGCGAGCCGCGCAGGATCAGTTCGAGACCAAGGTCGGCGTCGGTCGGAACAAGTACGTCTGGCTCGGCACGACCAAGGTCTTCGACGCGTTCACGTTTGCCTTCGTGAAGACCGACTCGGGTTGGATCTGGTTTCACGCGTATGCGTTCGACGCGCAGACGAGCACCTGCATCGTCGAGTGCTCGCCCGAGACCTGGAAGGACCTCGGGTTCGACACGCGCTCCGCCGTCGAGAGCCTGCAGCTTCTGGAAGGAATCTTCGCGAAGCAGCTCCAGGGCGAGCCGCTGATCGGCGGGAGTGACGATGCAGCGCTCCCCTGGCTCAACTTCCGCACCGTGACAAATGCACGGTGGTATTCGCAGCAGACGGTCCTCATGGGAGACGCGGCGCACACGACGCACTTCTCGATCGGCTCCGGCATGCGTCTGGCGTTTCAGGACGCCATTGCCCTCGCCACAGAGGTGCAACGCCACGGCGCGCCCGAGGTGGCATTCCCTGCATACGAGAAGACTCGCTGCGCCGCAATTGCTCGGCCGCAACACGAGGCCCGTTACAGCCGGGAGTGGTTCGAAGATGCGGAGCGCTACGTGCACCTTTCGGCGCCCGCGCTCTTTGTCGTGCTCAGGGCACGGCGTGACCCGATGCTCGTCCGCCTCTCTCCGAAGGCCTACTACCGGCTCTACACCATCGTGGACAAGGTCGGGATCTTGCGAAGCCTGCGACGGCGCCTCGGCCCCAAGGCGCGCACGCTGTACAGCAGGAAAAGGCGGCGCATCCGGACGGCTCTCTAGATGGTCTATTCTAGAAGTTAATTGCTAGGATTTTCCTTCTCGGGCAACAGCGGATGTTGCCGAGACTCTCTGGAGATGTGGCTTCGATGATGGTGATCGTCCTCCTCATAGCTCTGCTGCTTTGCGCCGCGGCACTGGTCACCCGGCGGACTGCCCTCCACCGCAAGCAATGAACGCGCGCACGCCGTAAGCCGCGCGCCGCCGGGACTTTGCCCGGAGACGCGCGCCTGGAAGACTGCGATCATGCGGGCGCGCCTGGTCATGTCTCTTCTGCTCATCGCTTCGCTGCTCGGCGTCGTGGCGGCATCCGCGCACGCGGTACCGGCATCGGATGCGGTCACTGCCCAGAGCCCGCCCGGCGCGTTCACGATCACCATCGCGGAGAAGGGTCCCTTCGCGCCGGGCACCGCCGTCACGGTCTCGATGTCGGGAGGTCCCGCAAGCGCGTACATGATCGTCGAGCAGTGTGACGCCGATGACACGACGTGCGGATCCAGCGCGACGCTCTCGCTCGACGCGACCGGCGCGGGAGAGACGGCGCTCTCGTTGCACCGGCGCATCGGCACCTCCCAACACTCGATCGACTGCGCGACCACGTCCTGCCAGGTCACAGCGCGCAGCGTCGAAGGTCAAGCCTCGGCGTCGATACCGATTCGCATCGACGGCAATGCCCCGATCATCCGACCCGTGCTCCAGGTCCAGGGTCCATCGCCCCTTCCCGACCGGGCCAGCGTGCCGGTCCTCGGCCGAGGGTTCGATCCTTCCTCTTCGATTCCGCTGCGGGAATGCGTCGGGACCGACACGACGAGTTGTCCCGGCGTCGACATCGGGAATGCCTTCACCGACAGCGGCGGCAACTTCGAGACCACGGCGCTCTTGCGCCGAGTGGTCGCGGGCGTCGACTGTGCCGAACGGGTCAATCGATGCCGGCTCTGGGCGATTCCGTACGGCAACGTCGATCACATCGTCGGCGTCGGCCTGACCTTCGATTCGAGCACGCCACCGGTGTTCCCGCGGGCAACGGTCGCTCCGGCGACCAAGCTCCGGCACCAGCAGTCGGTCGCGGTCGCGGGGACGAACTTCTTCCCGAGCACGTTCGGACAGATCGCGCAGTGCGTCGCGGCTGGTCAACCCGACGAGCGGTGCCGGTATCTCAGCGACGTGACGACCGACCCCGCGGGCGCGTTCACGACGAGGGTTGCCGTTGCCCGCCGCGTCGGCCTCACCGACTGCGCGGTCGCGGCGTGTGTGGTGCGCGTGTCCGTGTATCCCATCGACCAGGTCGACGTGGCCATCTCGTTCGATCCGTCCCTGCCACCCCCACCGGTCCCCGCGGTGGCGGTCAACCCGCACGTCGGGCTGGTCGACCGGCAGGTCGTGGACGTCGAGATCCGCGGCGCGGATGCGGACAGCGGCGTCTACATGCAGCTTTGCCGCGCCGACCTCTCGGCGTGCCGCGGGAACGTCTCCCAGACCGTGAGCGGTCCGGTCGTCGTCATTCCCATGGCATTGCCGCGAGTTCTCGCGCCGAACGTGGACTGTGCGGTTGTGCATTGCGTCTTGTACGTACAGCTCTACGGTGCCGACTCGTACGAGCTCAAGGTGCCCGTCGGTTTCGACCCGAACGCGCCGCTGGCGGGCAGCGCGACAATCCACGTCCTGCCAGGCCGGGGCCTGTGGGATCGTGAGCGCGTCGAAGTGCGCGGCGAACGGCTCGATCCCGGCGACAGCTTGAGCGTTCGGCAGTGCATCTCCGCCACCGCCGGCAACGCCGGATGCAGCGCGCCCCAAGCGATGCAGGTCGACAGCAGCGGCCGCCTGTCGGGCCGGTTCACGGTTCGCCGCGTGCTCGACCTTCCCAACGGCGCGCGCGACTGCGTCGCCGTTACCTGCTTCCTCGTCGTCGACGGTGACCCGCCGACCGCGCTTGCGCTCGCCTTCGACCCGCACGGTCCGGTGAGCCGGTCGGACCTTCCGCCGCAGCTGAAGTGCGTCGCGTGGCCGACGCACGGGTGGCCGACGGGTGCGCTTCCCACGGGCGTCGACAAGGCGGCAGTCGAAGCCGCCGGCGCGCAGATGGTCGGGCCGAACAAGGGCGACTCGGTGGTCGTGATCCACAGCGGGCGTCTCGTCTATGAGAAGTACGCCGACGCCGTGACCGCGGATACCGTCCTGCCCTCGTTCTCCGTGTCGAAGTCCTTCACGTCCACGATGATCGGTCTGCTGGTCGACGACGGGAAGTTGGCACTCGATGGCCGGGCGCCGATCAATGCCTGGTCGGCCCCGACGGATCCCCGACGTGCAATCACACTTCGCAACATCTTGAACATGAGCAGCGGACTGCAATGGAACGAGAACTACAGCGACGCGCAATCCGACGTGCTCCAGATGGTCGCGGCCGGCGACGAGTCCTCGTACGTCATCGCCAAACCACTCGATGCCAAGCCCGGCAGCCGATGGCAGTATTCGACCGGCGACACGGCAGTGCTGGGTCGCATCATCGGCGACACCGCCCATGTCTCGGGCGAGGCCTACCGGGCGTACCTGCACAAGCGACTCTTCGACCCGCTCGGCATCAACCCCGTCATTGCCGGCCTCGACGCCGCGGGCCGGTGGCAGGCGGGCTACCAGACCAATACCACGACGCGAAACTTTGCCAAGCTCGGGCTGCTCTATCTCCGCGATGGCGTCTGGGAGAACAAGCAGTTCCTCTCGTCGAGCTGGGTGGATTTCGTGCGCACACCGAGTCCCGCCTACAGCGGCTACGGCGGCCAGTTCTGGCTCGACGGCGACGGCAGCTTCCGCATGGTCGGTCTCTTCGGTCAGTCCGTGCACATCATCCCCGAGCTCGACCTCGTCATCGCGATCAACAACGGAGGAAGCGACTTCCCGATGGTCGAGGCCTTCCGGAACGCCCAGGCTTCGTCATGCGGTGCGGCACCCGCAGCAGTCAACGACGTCGCGAGCGTGCGCGCGCTCGGCGCGGTAGGCATCGACGTGCTCGCGAATGACCACGGCGGCGGCGCCGGCCTCGCCCCGACGACGTTGACGATCTCCAAGGCTGCAACCCATGGCACCACCCAAGTCGTGGGGAACCGCATCCGGTACCACTCCGAAGGTGGGTTCACGGGCCGCGACACCTTCCGTTATCTCGTGTGCACGAACGACCGCCGCCGATGCGTCGAAGCCACTGTCACGGTCAATGTCCTGCCGCTTCCGTTCACATGGCGACCGCCCGTGCGGAACCATCGTGTGAACACGCGCTCACCCGGGCACAGCGTGCTGATCCGGTTCCGGACACCCGCGGGCAAGACGGCGGTCACGGCCGTGACCTCGGTCGCCGTCGACTGCCGGAGCGGCAACACTCTCGGTGCCCACGAGCCGGTCAAAGCACAATTGCACGCCAAGCCGCGCCGCGGGGTGGTGTCGTTCCGGTGGTCGCCGACGCCGACCTGGACGGGTTGTCGCGACCTCGAGGTGGCGCTCGCCGACGGCAAGATCCACACCGCGCACTTCCGCTGGCGCACAAGACGCTGACAGGTCTGGCGCGCATGTGCCCGGATCCCGACACGGTCGCCGACGACCCTTTCGGTGTCGACGTGTGGTGTGCGCGGTTCACTCCCGATCCTGATCGTCCGGTCCGGACCCGGACCCGCGCGTTGCTGCACGAGGTGTTGTCGGAGTACCTCCGCGTTCCGCCTTCCGACGTGGTCATCGGATCCGAACGCGAGGGTCGTCCGGTGGTCGTCGACGCCGACCGGCCGGGATGGCCTCGCTTCAGCGTGTCTCACGCCGGCGCGCTCGCGCTCATCGCCGTCTCGCGGCGGGCAGAGGTCGGCGTCGACGTCGAGGACGTTCGCCGCGACATCGACTGGCAAGAAGTCGCGCGTGCGTTCTTCGCGCCCGCGGAGCTCGCCGCGATCGACGCGTGCCCTCGCGAAGATCGGCGCGCCGCCTTCTTCGACTGTTGGGTACGCAAGGAGGCGTATGTGAAAGCCCTCGGCCGCGGTCTGCGGCGCACGACGAAGGACTTCGTCGTTCCTCTGGGCAACGTCGGCGGTGTGGTGCACGATCTCGCACCGATTCCGGCACGCGCGTCGACGTGGTGCGTACGGCCGATCGCGGTCGGCGCCGGCTACACGGCGGCACTTGCCGTGGATGCCGACGTCGAGGTGACGATCCGCTATCCGGTGCCGGCCGGAGGCCGCTGAGCGGACCGCTCGGATGGCGCGCCGTCGAGCTGTTGGGTGAGCGCGATGGCGAGCGCGCCGACGAACGGCTCGTCCATCAGCGTCTCGTGCGAGATTCCCGGCCCGTCGATCATGTAGCACTCCCCGGCGTCGTCGTCGGGCACGAACCGGACCCCGATCGACGTCGCAGCCGCGTCGCCGGCACGGAAGAACGTCGGCGTGCAGATCGTCGTCGGCGCGACATATGACCCCAGCGCGCGGCTGAGTGGGGTCCACAACGGAAACGCCTGACGCTCGCTCGTGGACCGGGAGACGTCCCAACGGTCGGGCGGGGGCCGGCCGATCTGGGCGCGTATCCGCGACGACAACGTGCGCGTCGATCGTCGTGTCTTCAACACCGCGTTCGTGAGCCGTCTCCGCGCGTATGCGCGTACGGGCTCCTCTCGTCGAACCAGCGACGCGAGCTGGGCCGCCTCGCGCCGCGTACGCGACGGACGCGGGGCGTTCGGCGGGATCGCGTCGAACAGCGCGAGTACCCCGACCGTGTGACCGAGCTGCTCCAAGCGGTGCGCGACCTCCAGGACGACGACGCCGCCGAAGCAGAAACCGGCCAACCGGTAGGGGCCGGTCGGCTGCATGCGGACGATGTCGTCGACGTAGCAGCGCGCCAGATCCTCGATCTGCAGGCGTCTCCGATCGGCGACCAAGGCCGGCGTCGCCTGGAGCCCGTAGACCGGCTGATCCGGATCGAGCCGGCGCACGAGATGCAGGTACCGGAAGAGTGCGCCACTGACACCGTGCGCCAGGAAGAGGGGTGCCTTCGCGCCTCCCGCCCGGAGCACGACGACGGAGGGCTCTTCCCGCGCGTCCCGGGCCTCGAGCGCCTTGGCGATCTCCCGTATGGTCGGCCGCGCGAAGAGCAGCGCCAGCGGGATCGCCTTGCCCGTGCGGCGTTCGGTCTTGGCGAACATCACCGCGGCGAGCAGCGAGTCGCCGCCGAGTGAGAAGAAGTTGTCATCGACGTCGACGCGCTCGACACCGAGGAGGTTCGCCCAGATGTCGGCGAGCACGCGCTCCATCTCGGTGCGCGGCGCGGTGTACTCCCCGGCATGCCGGTCCGTCCCGGGTCGGGGCAACGCGGCCCGATCGAGCTTGCCGTTCGGCGTGAGCGGCAGCGCGTCGAGGCGCACGAACGCGCTCGGCACGAGATGCTCCGGAAGCCGGGCCCGGACATGTTCCTCGAGCTCGTCCATCGCCGCCGGCGTGTTGCGCGCCGGAACGACATACGCGACCAGCTGGCGCTGACCGCGGCCACCAACTCGGGCGACCACCGCGGTCGCGGCGACGCCCGAATGCGCGCGCAGCACCGCTTCGACTTCGCCGGGCTCGACTCGAAAGCCACGGATCTTCACCTGGTCGTCGACTCGGCCGAGGAACTCGATGTTGCCGTCAGCGCGAGCACGCACGAGGTCGCCGGTGCGATAGAGACGCGCATTCGTCTCGGTGCAGAACGGATGGTGGACGAAGCGCTCGGCGGTCAGCTCGGGCCGGTCGAGGTAGCCACGAGCCAGTCCTTCGCCGCCGATGTACAGCTCGCCGATGATGCCGATCGGTACCGGTCTGAAGTCCGCGTCGAGGACGTAGAGCTCGGTGTTCGCGATCGGCCGGCCGATCGGCACCGTGCGCGCATCAGGCGCGAGCGCGCGGATCTGGTAACACGCGGCAAAGGTCGTCGCCTCGGTGGGGCCGTAGCCGTTGACGAGGTGCAGGTCCGGGAGCAGTCGCAGTGCCTTGGCCACATGGGTCGGTGACAACGCCTCGCCGCCGATGACCAGCTGCCGGACGGCGGAGAGGTGCGACCAGTCCTCGTCGATGACGACGTTGAAGAGCGCGGCGGTCAGCCACAGGGTGTCGACGTGCTCGGCCTGCATCACGGCGCCGAAACGCTCGAGGAGGAACCTCCGCTCGGTATACACGACCGAGCGGCGGCCATGGAGCAGCGCGCCCCAGATCTCGAAGGTCGCGGCGTCGAACGCGAGCGGCGCCATGTGAAGGAGCGAACCAACGTCCTCGAAGCGCACGTAGTCGACACCGAAGAGCAGGGCCACGACCGCGCGGTGCTCGACCATCACGCCTTTGGGCTCTCCCGTGGATCCCGATGTATAGAGGACGTACGCGAGGTTTTCGGGCGTCGCACCGCTCTTCGGGTTCGACGCGGGCGACGCCGCGATCAGCGCCGCGTCGCGGTCTACGCAGACGACGCGTGTCGCGCGCGCGCCCAGCCGGTGGACGAAAGCCGTCTCGGTGATCACCACGCCGACCGCGGCATCTCCGCTCATGAACGCCAGGCGGACGGGCGGATACTCGGGGTCGAGCGGCACGTACGCACCGCCCGCCTTCAACGTGGCGAGGAGCGCGACGATTGCGCCGGCCGAGCGATGCAAACAGATACCGACCCGCGTCTCCGGCCCGACGCCGGCGCTGCGGAGATGGTGCGCGAGACGATTCGCTCGCTCGTTCAGCTCGGCGTACGTAAGGGAGGCGCCGTCGGCGGTCAATGCGACAGCATCCGCGTTCGCTTCGACCTGTTGCTCGAAGAGCTCGTGGATACAGAAATTCGGGAACGGCTCGCGCGTCTCGTTCCACTCGACGACAACTTGGTGTCCCTCGGCCTTGCTCGCGAGGTCGAGGTCCCCGATCGGCCGGTTGGGATCGGCAACCGCGCTCTCGAGCAGATGCTGGAAGTGCTCGATCATGCGCTCGGCCGTCGCCCGCTCGTAGAGATCGGTCGCGTACTCGAGGGTCCCGGAGACGGCGTCGCCGACCTCGGTCAACGTCATGGTGAGGTCGACCATCGCGGTGTCGGTTTCGAGCGGGAACTCCGTTACGACGAGATCGTCGAGTCGAAGATCGCGCGGCGCCGTGTTCTGGAAGACGAACATGTGCTGGAAGAGTGGTGCGTGCGCCAACGAACGCTCCGGATGCAACTCCTTCACGAGGCGCTCGAAGGGAAGATCCTGGTGCTCGTAGGCGCCGAGCGCGACCGCGCGCACACGCGCGATCAGTTCCATGAACGACGGGTTGCCCGAGAGCTCGGTGCGAAGTACCAACGTGTTCGCGAAGAACCCGACCAGGCCTTCGGTCTCGAGCCGGGGCCGGTTCGCGATCATCGTGCCGACGCCGATGTCGTCTTGACCGCTGTACCGCGCGAGAAGCGATTGGAACGCGGCCAACAAGGTCATGAAGAGAGTCGCGCGACCTGCCCGGGCCACCTGGCGCAGCTCGGCGGTCAGCGGGGCGGAGATCTGAAACTCGACCACGCTGCCGCGTCCGGAGCGCTTCGGCGGACGGGCGCGGTCAGCGGGGAGCTCGAGGACCGGGGCCAAGCCGTCGAGTTGGCGGACCCAGTAGTCGAGGTGCGGGGTGAGCGCGTCATTCTGCATTCGCGCCCGCTGCCAGATTGCGAAGTCGGCATACTGGATCGGGAGCGGCGCCAGCGGGTTCGGCGTGTCCCGCGCGAACGCGCTGTAGAGCGTGCCGAGCTCATCGAGGAGCACCGCCTCGGACCATGCGTCGGTCACGATGTGGTGCATCGTCAACGCGAGTACGTGATCGTTCGGCGCGAGTCGGAGCAGCAAAGCCCGGAAGAGGACGCCGCCGGCAAGGTCGAAGCGCTCGCGGGCCGCGGCGCCGGCCATGCGTCGCGCCTCACTCGCGGGATCGCGATGGTCGGAGACGTCGACGACGGTCAGCTCGCACGGATGGGGCGGACCGATGACCTGTACCGGACTCTCGTCGACCGAAGGGAAGGTGGTCCGCAGCGATTCGTGACGCTCGATGAGGGTGTCGAGCGCGCGTTGCAGCGCGTCGGGATGCAACGCGCCGTCGAGCCGCCGGACGACGGAGACGTTGTACGCCCATGGCGCAGGCTCGAGCTGGTCGAGCAGCCAGACTCGTTGTTGCGCGAACGACAAGGCGACGTCACCATCGCGACCACGTGGAACGATGGCGCTCGCGTCGCTGCTCATCCTTGCGGCCCGCTAGAACTCGATCGGCAGTGACTCGAGGCCGCGGAAGGCCCCCACGCCCTGGCGCCAGGTCACCGCGTCCGTCGCGAGCCGAACGTCCGGGATCCGGTCGATGATCGCGGAAAACGCCACCTGTGCCATCAGCCGCGCGAGTGGTGCGCCGAAGCAGTGGTGTCCGGCCCAGCCGAACGCGAGCTGCCGACAATCCGGTCGTCGAATGTCGAGACGATCGGGATCCGCGAAGTGGGCGGGATCGCGGTTCGCCGCGGCCAACACGGCGATGACGGCTTGGCGCTTGCGGATCGTCCGGCCACCGAGCTCGTCGTCGTGCGGTGCGATGCGGGCGGTGTGCTGGATCGGGCTCTCGAAGCGGAGGAATTCCTCGACCGCCGACGGCACGAGCATCTTGTCGTGGCGCAGCAGCTCCCATTGATCGCGGTTGCGGAGGACCGCGAGGAGTCCGTTCGCGATCAGGTTGGTCGTCGTCTCGAGACCGCCGACCATGGTGAGGATCGCGTTGGCGATGACCTCTTCCTCGGTGAAACGGTCGCCGTCGACCTCTGCGGTGGCGAGCGCGTGTAACAACCCGTCCCGTGGGTCGTCGGCCTGCGCGCGGATCGCCTGCCGGAAGTACGCCGTCATGTCGTCGACGGTCTCGCGTACCGTGTCCGCGCGGGCAGGGTCGTACTGGAAATTGCCGAGCAGGAGCGCGAATGCGCTCGTCCAGCCCGTCAGCTGCGGCCAGTCGGCCGTGGGGAGACCGAGCATCTCGCACGAGACGATCGCGGGGAGCGGCACGGCGAAGTCGGCGACCACGTCCATCGCGTGCCGGTGCTGCACCGCTTCGAGCAGCTCGTCGACGATGTCGGCGACATGGGCGCGGAGCACTTCCACGCGTCGCGGCGTGAATCCCTTGGCCGCGAGCATGCGGACGCGCGTGTGCTCCGGGGGGTCGAGGTACAGCATCTGGCGGACCATGATCTGCGCGATCGGGCCGAGGGCCTTCAGGCCGAGGGCGTCGAGCTGCTCCGGCGAAGGCGTGCGGTCGGCCGAATAGTTGAGGAGGACGCGCATCACGTCGTCGTACCGAGTCACCACCCACGCGTGCAGGAACGGGTCCCAGTGCACCGGGTCCTCGCTCCGAAGACGGTGGTACAGGGGATACGGGTCCGCGTGTACGACCGGGTCGAGGAGCTGGTAGAGCCCGAGGCGGCGATCGGCCCCGGAGGAGGCCCCCGCCGCGGTCCGACCTGGGAGAGGAGGTCCCGTCATCGGCGCGCGCCAGTCTCCTGCTCGATACACGCAGCAATGCCCGCCGCCGTGGGATTGTCGAAGATCGTGAGCAGCGTGAGCTCCACGTCGAAGCGGTCGTGCACCCGCGCCACGAGCTGCGCGCCCATCAACGAGTGGCCGCCGAGCTCGAAGAAGTTGT
The DNA here is from genome assembly GCA_038238245.1 of Acidimicrobiia bacterium. Taxonomy (GTDB): domain Bacteria; phylum Actinomycetota; class Acidimicrobiia; order IMCC26256; family PALSA-610; genus DASQHW01. The sequence continues at coordinate 359 of JBBRXX010000020.1, read as the reverse complement.
CGTGCGGGCGCACGTAGTCGAGATCGAGCAGCTCCTCGAGCATGCCGACGACGGCCGCTTCGACCACCGGAGTGTCGCTCGGCGCGGGCCGGCGCGTGTCGGCGCGAGGCGGTGCAGGGAGCGCCGCCCGATCCAACTTCCCGTTGCTCGTGAGCGGCAGCGCGTCGATCTCGACGAAGGCGGTCGGCAGCATGTACACGGGCAGACGGTTCGCGAGGAACGCGCGCAGCTCCTCCCTGCCCGCTGCGACTCCGTCGGACGAGACCACGTATGCGACGATGCGTCGCGCGCCGGACACCACGGCAGGGGCGACGACAGCGCCCAGGTAGGCCCCCCCGAGGACGCACAACCCCGGCGCG
>JBBRXX010000019.1:0-85926 GCA_038238245.1 Acidimicrobiia bacterium | reverse complement strand
TCGTTCGTCGTTGAACTCGCGTACGCCGCTGAGCCCATGACCGAGGATCGACATGAGGAACAGCGCGAAGAACGCGATGAGCAGTGAGTTGGCGTAGAGCGTGAGCCAGATGCCGCCGCGTCGTACCGGCCAGGGCGCGTCCGGGCTTGTGCTTCGTGTCGGCAGGATCGGTGTCGACGTCATTGTCTTCGTCGGGATGCTTCGATTCGGCCGATCCTCGCTGCACGAGGAAGATGGTGAGGAGTACGAACGCGCCCATCTGCAGGAATTCGCTCTCCCAGTTCTCGAACACCGCTTCGTAGAAATGGCCGGTGCTGAGGTACCGGAGGTAGCCGATGGCTGGACCGCCGTGCTGTTGTGCGTCGTCGTTGTGGACGTGCCAGCCCGTCAGGCTCTGTCCCGCGAGGAACGCGAGGAACAAGACGAAGCACGCGATGGCGAGACCGTTGTCGGCGAAGAACCGGCGGAACCCCGCTCTTCGCCCGTTGCGGTGTCTTCAATCTCGCCACGAGGGGGTTGTTCAGCCGCGTTTGGCAGCCTGGAACTCGTTCCCGAGCTCGGAGAGTCGTCCGTCATCGAGCGCGGTACGTGTCTTGGGCAGCATCTCGGACTCTTCTTCTTGGACGTGGTGTGAGACTGCCTGCTCGAGCTCGGTTACCAGCTCGCCGAGGTGACTCTCGTCCTCGGTGTTCTTGATGCGGCCGATGAGCTGGCGGGCTTCACCGTGCTCGTCCTCGCCTTCGTCGGCGAGCTTGCGGCCCTCGGGAACCTCGTCGCGTACGACTGGATAGAAGACGCGTTCCTCGGCGCTCGCGTGGGCGTCAAGCTCGTCGCAGATCTTCATCGCGAGGGACTTCGAGCCCGCTTGCTTGAACTGACCGAAGAGGCTCTCCACTTCACGGTGATCCGCTTCGATGAGTTTCGTCACGTCAGGCATGGCAGTCCTCCCTCGTCTCGAAGTGGCGGTCTCATACCCGACTCGGAAAGTTCGCAATCGATGCCACCACGCCGAGTCGACCGGTGTTCGGTACGTCGCAGGCGGGGCCGTGCAGTCTTTGCCCAGGTCCTTGTGGTGATCGTGGAGGTTCCGCGAAAGTGCCGCGAACATTCTCGCGAGCGTTAACGCGAAACACCTTCGGGGTGCCCCAACAACCCGTGGAACCCGCGGCATAGAAGGCCCACAATCCGCGGCCATTGCCGCCGGACGCGCTGGGTTCCATCTGTTCGTGGACCCGGTTCTCGACGTTCACCTGGGAAGGCTTCACGATGGGCCGCTCTGGACGCCCCGGCACCGCGCTTGGCGGCGGTCGGCGTCGATCTCGCCCGCAAGGTTGTGCCAGCGGTTCGTGATTCGGACAGCGCAGAGAACGTCGACGAGCTGTTGAAGATCGGTCGGGCCATCGATCGCAAGCAGAAGCGATCGGAGTCCGAGATCGAGTACGCGGCGGAGGTCCTCGCGGAGTACGAGCGATCGGCCAATCTCGGGCGCTGACGTTCCTCTCGCTCCACGTTCGTTTGCATCACGTTTGCAGAACCGTGTTCACGAGAGAGCGGACAAACCGCATCGTCCCTGGTCAATACAGTGCCCGAGGAGAGGTTTGAGCCCTCACGCCCTTGCGAGCAACGGATTTTGAGTCCTCCGGGACGCATACCTTCGAGTCCCGGCGCGTCACCTTCAGTCCCGCATCTCGGCCGTGACCAGCACGGTTCGCGGGTCTGAGGTTGTGTCTAGTGTCAGCCCGTACCGGTACATCCCCGAAGTCTTGTGACCACGGCGTGACCACGCTCACGCCGCGCTGTCGCGCTCGACGCGGCGTTGTCGATGCAACCGGGACGTTCGCGGTACGACGTGGCGGCCCATACGCCGAACGTGTCCCCGGGCACGCGAAGTGCCTCCTCGAGACATTCCCGCGCGAGACAGCGGCATCCGCGCGATAGGACGTGGGCGAATTGTCGCGGCGGAAGGGCGTTGACTCGCCACGCATTCGGTGTTCGACTGCAAAATATCGAGGCCGGAGGTGGCTGATGACGGCGACGGCTCTACGGCGTGCCGCGCTCGCGGCGGCGATCTGCCTCGTTCTCCCGGTCATGTCGAGCACGCCGGCACACGCGGCACGGACGCTCACGGTCACACCGAGCGCGGATCTGGTCGAGGGGCAAACCGTCTCGGTCGCGGGTGCCGGCTTCAATCCGGGGGTTGTAGTCGGGATCTGTCAGGCAATCATGGATGCGACACCAAGCCAGAGCGACTGTGGTGGTGGTATTCAGGAGATCACGACCACGCCCGGCGGTGACTTCGGATCCACGTATCGGGTGCAGCAGTCGATGGGCGTCGCGAGCCTCGGCCGCACCGTTAACTGTTGGATCGAGACGTGCGTAATCGGCGCCGCCGAGATCAACGACATCAACGGGACCGCGACGTTTTCGGCGCCGCTCACGTTCGTGCATGTGCAGCCGGACGGTCAGATTCGACGCCTGAGTGACGGGACGATCTTCGGCAATGACGTGTACAACAACGACGGATCATCCGGTCAGCTCGTTACGCACACTATCGCGCCGGGCACGGACTGGTCTTTCGCAACGCAGGTCCAAAACGACGGTCAGCGCACCGAAAACATCACGGTCACCGCCTCGCCGCTCCTGTCATCGCCCGACATCACAGTCCGGTACTTCGCCGGCTACTTCGACGTGACATCAAGGGTGACCGGCACCGGCTTCACATTCGCGAACGTGCCCCCTGGCGAGATCCGAAAGCTCCCGGTCCAATTCAGAGCGAGCGCCGGCGCGGCGGAGACGAGGCAACCGGGATCCGTCCAGCTCGTGACCTTCAGTGCCGGCAACGCACCGGTCAGGGACGCGATCCGGGTCGCCGTCCGCGTCGCCGCTCCGACCTAGCCCCGGCGCGACTAGTTGAAACGTGACTAGTTGAGGTTCGGGATGCCCCGCCGCGCGCCCGGCGCGACGCGACGTTTGTGCGGCGGAGCGCGCCGGGTGTCCTCCGCTCACGGACAGCCCGACGCCGCTCGCGCCCACGTCACCGGCCGGTAACGGGCGGGATCCCGGCCAGGACGCGATGCGCAGCGGAGCGCGGCCGACACGACCAAGCCTCCGGTGCCGGCGCGCTCACGCCACCCATCGGCCGGGGAGAAGTAGCCGGCCGGACGTTCTTCGTCTCGCTGCCACCGTCGATGACGTACGCGCCGTTCGCATCTCTGACGTGGAATAGGCCGGATACCTCGGCGCGCAACGTCGTCAGGTTTTTCGTGAATTCGCTGGACGGTTTGGCGTCGAGCCGCACGTTACCCAGGTACAGCGTGCCCAGCATGTTGGGGTCGATGAGTAGCAGTGCCGCATCTTCAGCGCGGGACATTCGATGATCTTCAGGCCCCACAACGGGCTCGAGCTTCCGGTCGCGCGCCACCGACGCGTGCCGCTGACGTTCGTCGCGTTCGACGTCCTCGCGTTCGTTGGGCCCGTCATCGACCGGCCCTATTCGGAGGGGGCGCGTTGCTCGACGTGCTCGAGCTAGACGGCTCGGCGTGGTGCGTAGTGCCCCAGTTGCGTGGCTCCGTCGCCGACGTACTCAAGGCGTGCGCGGAACATGACGTCGAGGGCATCGTTGCCAAGCGCGTGGACTCGCCGTACAGGCCGGGTGAACGTTCGAGGGACTGGTTCAAACTGAAGACGGCAGGTTGGCGTGCGGCCCACGCATCACAGCGGCATTCCCGCTAAGAGAACACGTTGCTCAACCTCCTGTTGATCGCGATTGCGCTCCTCGTTGCGTCTCGGGCACTGTTGGCGATCCTGGCGCGACGACTGCCGCCCGGCACGGCGAAGGACTTGGCGACGGTGCTCCCGGCCTGCCTCACGACGCGCGAAAACTTCGACGCGACCCACGGGTGCCGCGTCGCGCGAAGGTCGCGGTCGCGTTCGCCGGGTTGTGGGTGTTGTCGCCTATTGACTTGATTCCCGAGTTCCTGCCGATCATCGGCCCTCTCGACGATGTCATCGTCGTCGCGTTGGCGTTCCGATACGCCGCACGTCAAGTGCCGCGTCAGGTGCTGCTCGATGCCTGGCCGGCGGAACCGCGCATGTTGGAGCGGCTGCTCGGAGGCGACCGCGAGGGGTCATAGCCGCGACGGCGCCAGTTATTCACTCAGGGATCACCCTGATGGTCAAGGACGTGCGCGGCCCTTACGCTTTCGGGATGCGATTCGCTCCGCACCGCCGACTCATCAATTGCCTCAGCGGTACTCGCGCGCGGCTTCGTCTGTCCTTCTCCGAGGTTGTCGCAGTGTGTGCCGCCCTCACGATCCTTGGCGCGAGCATCATCGCTTTTGGTGGCGTGACCGAAGACGTCACGCAACACAATGGGCTGTCCAGCAGCGATCTACTGCATCTGCGGTGGTTCACCACGCACCGTTCGGGCACGGTTGTCTCAGCGGCACGGCTCCTGAGCGATGTCGGCAACATCACGGTTCTCGGCCTTGTCGCGGTCATTGCCGCAGTGCTGCTCTGGCGGCACGGAACCCGCCTCGTTGTCGCCGTGGCACCCGGCATCGCCCTCACCATCGGCGGTGCCTGCGCCGCGCTTGCCAAGGCGGTCATCGCGCGCGGCCGTCCGCCGGCAGCGCTCCATCTCGTCAACGAAGGTGACGCATCGTTCCCCTCCGGGCACGCGACCGATACCACGGCGCTGTACGTCACGCTCGCGCTGGTCGTCGCGATCTACATACTTCGCCGACCCCTCTTGCGCCTGGCGAGCTTGGCCGGGTCAGGTCTCGTCGCCGGTGCTGTAGGAGTGAGTCGTCTGTTCCTCGGAGTGCATTGGCCGACCGACGTGCTTGCCGGGTGGGCGCTCGGCGCATCCGTGGCCCTCGCGGTCACTATCGCTGCCGGCCTCGCCGTTCGCATCACTCCGAGCGGACCGCCCGAACCGAACCGTCCCATCCTCGCCCGTGTCCTCAATGTGATGACGCGAGATCGACGAACACAGCCTCTTCAAGCGGCCTAAGAGGAAGAGCCCTAGCGTTGGTGTCGTGGCTTGTCCGGGCGGCCTCATCATTCACGCCGACGGCACGATCGCGGGCTGCACGCTCGACGAAGACGAAGACTGATGCCGCGGACGCGACTTACGTCACGAAGGCGACTCGGTGCCGTGCATCGTGTGGACACCTTCGGGGCTGCAACTACTGCGGCGTCCAGTAACCAATCGTTGGTTTATCGCCCGTGCCCGAACCACGAAGCAAGTCGAGGGTCGGTGTAGTCACCGGCGAGCTCGTCGGCGATCGCCGCTAAGTAGACGAAGCGGCGCACGTTTGTTGCTTCGTCGTCGGTCAACTCGCGCAGCGTCGGGGCGTTGTGCAGTTGCTCCCGTACCTCCTCTAGCTCCGGTGGCCAGTCGGGCTGAAGGCCGCCAAGCAGTCTTTCGGTCTGTGGGGTGCCAGCCGGTATCCCGAGGACCGTCCCAATGTGGTTTGCGGCGGTGTCTGCAAATTCTCGAAGGACCGTCTCGACCAAAGGTCGGTCGTGTTCCTCGATTTTGGGGAGTTGGCGGAACGGTGTGAGCTGGTCAGACGTGAAGGCCCAGTCGGGAACGGCGCGGAGCTTGCAGCGTTGTTCTGCCCTCTGCTTATCGAATTCCTCGGTAAGCGAAGGATGTCCAGCTTTCACGTCGCCGAGGTTAGGACCCGTCGTGCTCTTGGGGAAGGGGTTCCGGGCATTGCGGGGCGTCGTGGAGCGGCGCGGTCACGGCCTCGCGCGACCGTTAGGTTCCGCAGATCTCGGCAGTGTCATCGGTTTGACGATGCTGCGACGGCTACAACGTCACGTCGTCGTCGCCGCGACTGTGCGCGATGCCGGCCGCGATGCCGTCCAGCGTCTCTTCTTGTCCTGGGAAGTGGACTTCTAGGAGTCCGACGACGAGGGCGGCCGCGGCGTTCAGCGCGGCGCGGGCTTGTTCTGGGTCGAGGTTCTGGAGACGCTCGTCGAGCGCGGTTGGCGTTCCTGGGTGTGCTGGCCGATCGGCGAAGGCGAGCCGGATGACTTCGATCGCGAGCCGGTACTCGCGTCGGAATGCGTAGCTGGTCGCGTGCTCGTCTTCCGCCACTTCCCTCTATTGGCAGACACGACCTAATCATGAGGGGTTACCGCGGTCTCTGGCGTAAGTACCGTCGCATTCATGACCTGTCCGGGCGGCCTCATCCTTCACGCTGACGGTACGGTCGCCGGCTGCACGCTCGACGACGACCGCGACGGCTGCCGCGGCCGCGAGCTCCGCCACGAAGGCGACCCGGTGCCGTGCACCGTCTGGACGCCCGCGGGCTGCAACTACTGCGGGGTGCAGCATTGAGCGCCGACCCAGGTGGCGGGTCATCGTCGGGCGACGGCAAGGTCCGCGTGTGGACAAGACGCGGCCACGACCTGACCGCCGCGTGCTGTCTGGTGTCGCAGCGCGCCGCCGACGCGTGCGGCCTGCCAGCAATCGACGTCGGTGCTGTGCATCGTGGCGCGCCCATTGGCGCGTCCACTGCGCAAGCAGGAGTCACTACTAGCGCGGGTATCGCTTCAGCCGCGATGACGCGGACAAAGCCATCGACGGATCTCAGAGGCCCCAGGCATGGAGTTTGTTGTCGTACGCGCCGGCGTAGAGCCGTCCATCGACGACGATGGGCTGTGCGACGGCGCGCCCCGCGACCGATGCGCCGCTATCCCACAACATCTCGCCCGTCGTCGCGCGCAGCGCATAGACCTTGTTCGACGAACCACCGGCGACATAGACGACACCGTTCGCGACGCTCGGTGCGGTCCCGCCCAGGACGGGCAGCGGTGTCTGCCAAGCGAGTTGCAGCTTGCATCCGGCGTCGAAGCGGAACGCGGCGACTCCTTGGATATAGCTGCCGTTGGTGGAGCCCTTTCCGTTGACGGCGTAGACCATCTCTGTTGCGCTCGAATAGGCGACGACACCAATGAGGTTCGATTTGCTGAAGTCGATACGTTGCCGGGGCCCGTCCGCGAGGGAATCGCGGTCGTAGAGGTAGAGCGAGCCGTTCTTCTGCATGGCGATCAGCTGCCGGGGGCAGCCGTCTTTCTGGAACAACACCGGCGTCGACCCGAAGTCATCGTCCCTTATCCCCAGCGTCGGTGTATGAAACGTCTTCACCGCGAGCGAGCTCGAGAGCCGCACGACCGAATCGGCGTACGGAGAGTTCTCGGGCGTCGCGAACGAATTCCCGGTTGCGACGTAGACGTCGCCGTCCGCGGGATCGACGGACACCCCGCCCCAGCCCCAGATTCCGCCGCCGTCAGGGCCGTCCGCGCTCCCCGTGACGTAGAACGTGTGCATGATCGAATGCGTCTGGGGATCGATGTCGACGATCCGACCGTGGTACGGCCGGGTGTCGCAGTGGCTCGCGATCTCGTAATACAGGTGATCGCCGACGAGCGTCGGCGCGCTCCACACCACTTCCCTTGTTGGTGTGGAAGTCAGCGGGATCGGCCATCCGGGTACGACGGTGCCGTCGGATGCGTCGAGTGCGTACACGAACCCGTCACCGCTGACTGCATAAACGCGGTTGCGGGTGCTATCGAACACCGCGGACGCGGTCACACCGTGGTCGCCGGCGGGAAAGAACGGACAGGCGATCGACACCGAACCGAGCGTTCGGGACCACACAATGGCGCCGTTCGTCGACACCGCGTAGAACACACCGTTTTCGCTTCCGGTGTACAGAAGGTCCATGCGTGTGCCATTGACGTCGATGTTGTGCGCGAGGATCGGAGCGCTGTTCACGACCCCACTGAGATCGACCGCCCACTTTTCCTGTAACGACGCTACGTTGCTCGGCGCGAGCTCCGTTTCGGACGTGTTCTCCCCGTGGCGCTCGAGTCCGTTGCCCCAAGTCGCCCAGTCACCTGTACACCCGACCAGAAACAGCGCAAGTGTGACCACGAAGACAGGCAACAGGCCGAAGCGAAGCTTCATGGCCACCTCCCACTACGCCGCAGCGAACGTATACCCGCGCTCCCGCGTCTCTACCGCCCTTACCGAGGCCGCGGTCACGTCCGCCGGCCGGTTCCGGTACAAGCCCGATGTGATGAAGGCGCGCCGCGGTTCGTCAGGAAAACTCGCACCACACTCGCGCCTGATTCAAGCTGCGCGCCCGGGCGAGGGGCTGGCTGCAGCCAGCCCCTCGCCCGCGCATCGTCTGTGGCGCGCCTTACTTAGGCGGTGGCGGGACGAAGCAGTCGATCGTGCGCCCGTCGATCGTGCGTACACCCATGTCTCCGGTACCGGTGATGTGCACCTCCACCGCACCGGCTTGCCCGTTATCGCTGCCGATCTTCTTGGCGCTGGGTGTCGCACCAGGCGCCTGCGTGTACTTCACGACCGTACCGCTCGCATACGGACCGAACACGGTGCCGCTTCCGAGATCCACGACAAACACATCGGTACCGACGTTGGAAGAGATCTTGTAGAAGCCGTCTTCGTTCTGGCCGCCCCGCGGCCCGGGCAAGGTGGTCGATCCGGCCGGCGGGGTGTTTTGCCCGTGAGGGTTCACGGTCTCTTGGCACGCAGGAACATGCGCGAACGCGGGGCTCGCAGGTAGGGCGAACGACGCCATGACGACGACGGGTACGGCGAGCAAACCCGATTTCTTCATTCAGATCTCCTTTGGATCAAGACCCGCCCCCGGTATCCCAGCCGTCCCCTTACCCACACGTAACGCGTGACGCGTGCAATAGCAACAGATGAACTTCGAACCCCAACAACACATCGATGTATCGAGGTGCTCTGAATTCTGGAGGAGGCTGGTTGATGCAAAACGGTCGATCGGTCAAGTGCCGAAATGGCGACAGCGAATGACGGCGCTCTCTAGGCGAAGCGCGGCGCGAAAGGTACGTCGGCATGTGTCGGAGTTCACCTCGCGTCGAGTCGCCCCCTCCAACCCTTGACTGCGCTCAGTGACAGCTTCTACGCTTACTGCGCGCAGCGTGAAAGCTTGCGTCATGGATGATCGGGCGGATTGGAAGGAACCATACTTATGCGCAATGTCCGTATGGCATTGGCCGCGTTGACCGGTGTGACGTTGTCGTTGGGCGCATTCGCCTCGGCAGCTCACGCCGACCCACCCGGTAACAACGGGACCGTCAAGATCGACGCGGAAGCGTTCGATACGCACCCGGACAACCAGCCACACGTCGGTTGCCGGTTCCAGGTCGACTTCTACGGCTTCGACCAAGGGAACCTGAATGCCGACGTCGAGTTCGTGGTGCAGCCACCGACAGGGAAAGACGTCGTACTCCTCGATGACACCGTGTCCATCGGCCAAGACGCGGCCGGCGGCGGTACCGACCTCGACGCCGAGCGGACCTATGACCTCTCGAGCGCGTTGGCGTCAATGACCCCGCATCCGCAGCAGGGTTTCCACGTCAAGCTCACCGTGCACGCCGACGGATCGCAGGGCGCGGACACCAAGCACAAGGTGTTCTGGGTACAACGCTGCGATAGTTATCCCAACACATAGAAGTTCCGCGGTTACCCGCGAGGCTGACGAACGCCGAGCAACCTTGAAGACGGACTGGTGAGGGGTCGGGCCATCTCGACCCCTCACCGCTGAACGCGGGACGCTCCGCAAGAAACCCGCGCAGCAGCGATCGGTGGGACGTCGCAAAGTTGCAGGGCGGTCAGTCCAGTAGTTCGGCCAACTGCGTGCGCGAGCGGGGCGGGGGCGTACCTTCCGGTTCGCTAGTTCGGTTCGACGTCGGTGCGTCGGAGCATGGCATCGATGACACGTTCCTCAGTCGGATCGTCTTCTCGTCGCTCAATCTCTTCTTGTTGGGCGACCTCAACGCGTGCTGCTTGCCATGTGGCCCAGTGTCCCGAGACGAGAGCCCGCAACGACAAGGCCGAGACGTAGGTCACGCTGCGAACCCAGCCGGTGGCGATGGAAACCGGGATCATCACCACCCAGAAGATCGTCAGCCAGCCATTGAGCCGGCGCATGAAGACGGGATCACCTTGTACAGATGCCCACAACGCACGGACAAGACTTCTCACACTGGCATTCTCGGCCCGCGTCGACTCAGCGTGAGGAACTCGGCGGCACGAGTCACAGGCTTGGCGGAAACATGAGGTACGGACCGGCGGCCGGGGCGCGGGTAGAAGACCCGGCCGCCCGACATCCGTTCGCCGCAAGGGGCGAGCACTCCTCCTACCCGCGACAACGCGCAGGAACGCGTCACCGGATAGGGACCTCCGCCCACACCACCTTCCCGCCAGTGCCGTAGTCCACGCCCCACCGCAATGCGAGGCCATCCACAGCAACATTCCACGAGAGTCTTCGGCGGGCTTGGCCCACGCCGGGAAGCCATCTTCTACTTCGACACGCGCGACGTGGTCGCCGACGGTGACGTGCACATATACCGGTGATACACCATGAAGGTTCGCGTTCGTCGCGAGCTCGCCGACGATCACCGCGATCTCCAGTGTTGATCCCGACGCCGTAGATCTCGATCAGGCTCGGCGCTCTGCGCCGCACGAGTGTCTCGAGTTCACGGTCGAGTCGTTCGGCGTCGGCTTCGAGCGCGAGCACTCGGCGTCCCAACGTCGCAATCGCCAGTTTCGTCGCGTGCACGACGATGTCGCTGCCAGCGGTGGGTCGCAACGCTGCCGCGGTGCGCGCCAGCAGGTCACGGTGCACGTCCCGCAGCCGTTCGCGCAGCTCGTCGGGTGCAGTTGAAACCGAGATGGCGGATCTGATTCAAGTACTTGATGCGAACACTCCGTCCCGAACGACGGAAAACAAGCAACGCTCGGATTGCTTCGACATCACCATCAGCAGACTTCGCGATGCCTGATGCGCGACCCGACAACGCAGCACGCGCAGCTTCGATCGCGTCGAGCTCGTCGGACTTGCCGTTGCGCCGCCGCTCCTGCCGGTTGGGCCGCTCGACCTCGATCACCAGCAGTCCCTGGGCGCGCAGACAACGGGCCAGCCCGGCACCGTACGCGCCCGTGCCTTCCACCCCCATCCGGTCGACCGCACCGAAGCCGGCCAGCCAGCGGGCCAACTCACCGAACCCGGCCGGAGTTGTCGCGAACGACTCCACTCCCAACAGCCCGCCATTCGCGTCGACCGCCGCCGCAACATGAACATCGGCATGCGTGTCGACTCCACCCGTGACCGGGCGCGTGGTCTCTACGATGGTCATCGCCATCCCTTCTGCTTCAACGGTTCAAGGGGTGGCACGCACGTCCCGGGAAGGAGACCGTGTCGAGCGCGCTGCTGTGAACAGCGAACTCGATCACCCTCCGGAACGGGGCGTGCCCTTATCTCGACTCAATGAACGTAGCGACGACCACCACCACAACGGTGGACCCGACGAACGTCCCCCTCATACTCACTGGCAGATATGGCGCGCCGAAGTCAGATCCGTGACCGGCGCGTTTACGAGTTGGTGTGTCTCGGCCGTTGTGAGAGCGCGACGATTAGGCCCGTAACGAATAACGTTAGCCCGGCAACGATAGACAGTGCCATCAGCGTCCACGGGACCTCGCTCAGTTCTTCGTCGGAGGTCGCGAGTATCACTGCTGCGGGCATGAGTGCGACCGCTCCTAACCCGGCCCACCTCGTCCATCGGCTTGTGTTATCGATGGGTCGGCGGAGGCGGGAACGCCCGCCCGCTATCAACGCCACGATCAGCAGCATCGCGATTGCGGGCACCAACACAGTTGGTCCACCTGCGATAGCGGCCAGGAGTGTGACGCTTATGGCCGCTGCGACTAGAGCGACGCGGGTCATCGGGTTCTCCCATCTCAGAGTCGGTGCGGCGATCGCCGCGTCGGTGATTTCGCGTGCCAGGATCGGCCAGGTCGATGTCCCGTCATAGCGGCAGCGATCACAGAACGCCTGGAGCATCTGGGCTTCGTATTCGCGTCTGAAGCTTTTCGGGTAGCAGTGCAGCAGCGCGCGGTACACGCGCATGCGTGGTTCGTTCATAACCCGAGGCCCCAGTTCGCGCCCAAGCGACGGACTGCGGCGACATCGACGAGCGCCAATAGCCTGCGCCTCTCGGCGGCGCCGACCTGTTGGCCGAGGTCCGTGAGCCGGTAGTACTTCCGACGCTGATCATCCAGCGTCAGATCCGGACGCTCGTCGGCTTCTTCAATGAGGCCCTGGTCGAGCATGCGCTTGATCGACCCGTACAGGGTTCCCGAACCCATCTTTACGGTGCCGCCGCTGACGTCGGCCACGTCGCGCATGATCGCATAGCCATGTTTCTCGCCGTCCGCCAGGGCCACGACGATGTGCATCACCGATGCGGGCAACGGCAAGAACGAGTCGATATCCCCAGAGGCAGGCACCCGCTTAGTATGTCGCCTCTCGACATACTATGTCAACTCTCGACATAAGATGCCGTGCGTATCGGCGATCCCTCCAACCGCTCAGATTGCCCGCTCTGGCGTGTTCTCGCCACGGCACCCAGCGCACGGCAATGTACCCAGGACAGCCGGGACGACCGACGGTTCTTAGCCGTCAGCCCTTGACGAAGACAGCTTCTCAATGATCTTTCCGTCAGCGAGACGCATGACGTCGACTGCACGAACATGCCCGTCATGCGGACGGTCTCGGTCAAAGACGTACCGCAGAAGCGCTGTGCAGCGATGCCCTGCAATGATCAGTTCCTCGCTCTCAACGTTGGCGCGCGGTGAATCGTGAAAGATGCCCTCCCAGAGAGCGCGCAGCGAAGCCTTATCGGCTTCGATCCGATATCCGTCCGGCGGTGTCGTTCCCTCGAAGACCACGTCGTCTGACACGAGTTCGAGGATCCGATCGACGTCCTGTTGGTTGGTTGCATCGGTGAACGCCTCGATGAGGCTCACAATCTCTGCCCCGTCCATTCACGCCTCCACGTCGATTGCGCGGAGCGACAGACTGCCCTGATGGTTGAGTGCGTGTCACGCGCCGCGGTTTATTCGTAGCGTCGAGGGTGCCTGTGGATGGGTCTCGATAGTGCCCTGCCGCTTCGGGTTGGCTTACGAGCGATGAGGCCCTGACCCTGCGCGCCGCAAACCACGCGAAGAAGAGGCCACTTGACACAAACAGGGTTCGATCGGGACAGGCGCGCCATCACGGTCGCGCACGCCAACGTGACCACGCTGGCCGATCAGTTTGTCTCCGGAACGCGTCGTGCCTGGTCAACGTGGTGCCCGAGGAGGGATTTGAACCCTCACGCCCTTGCGAGCAACGGATTTTGAGTCCGTCGTGTCTGCCATTCCACCACTCGGGCGCGCTCACGCGAAGCGCGTCCGTGCATTTTGCCATTCGGTACCATCGCCCGGTGGTGGAGTTCGCCGTCGGCATCATCGTCGGGGCATCGGTCGCGCTTTTGCTGATGATCGTGATCGGACCCTCGCGGCGCGTCCGCGCCGAGCGGCCGCTGCCGCCCGAGGTCCAAGCGAAGCTGCTGCTCGGCCAGGACCCGGATCAGCCGACGATCCCGCCGCCGCCCCGTGTCGAGCATCCACGCCACTACTCGCCCAACGAGCTCGCCGCGCTGGCGAAGCTGGGCGAGGAGCAGCAGCGCCGGCGGCGTCGGAGCTGACGTCCGTCAAGCCAACGCGAAGAGAAAGCGTCCGCGGCAACTCTGCGCGTCTGCAACGGTCGCCGTCCCGCGCCCCCATCCACCACGCGCGCTCAAGCGCTCCATCTCGACGGTGAGCACCAACTCGTCGCCCGGACGGACGACGCGCCGAAACCGCACGTCTTCCACGCCCCCGAAGAGCGGGAGCTTGCCCGCGTAGCGCGCGTCGGCCAGCACCGCGATGGCGCCGGTCTGGGCAAGCGCCTCGAGTTGCAGCACACCGGGGAACACGGGATTCCCCGGGAAGTGGCCCGCCAGGAACGGCTCATCGCCGGTGACGACATAACGCGCCCGCACCGAGACGCCGGGCTCCAGCGCATCGACGGCGTCGACGAAGCGGAATGGCGGCCGGTGCGGAAGGAGCGCCACGACCGCATCGGAATCCGGGAGCACGAATCTCGACACTAGTTTCGAGCACCCGGCGGTTACCGTTCCGTAGGAAACCGCGTGTTCATGCACCATGTACTGCTCGGACACGGGACCGTGTAACCCTGCCTCCCAGGCCGCGGTCCAACCCCTTCGACCTTCCTGCCCCCACCCCACTCCTCTGGAGGTCTCTCTTGCGCGTCGCCGCCGTGTTCCCCGGCCAGGGAACGCAGCAACCCGGCATGGGTGTGCCGTGGCAGGACGACCCCGCATGGAAGATCGTCGAGCAGGCGGAGGCGGCACTCGGTGAGCCGCTCGCGCCGCTGGTACTCGACGCGCCGGCGGAACAGCTGGCCCGTACACGGGACGCGCAGCTCGCCGTGTTGTGCACGTCGCTCGTGGCATGGGAAGCGGCGCGGCCGTACACCCATGACATCGTCGCGTTCGCAGGTCACTCACTCGGTCAGGTCACCGCGTTGATCGCCGCGGGCGTCATCGACCTCGAAGACGGCGTGCGGTTCGCGGCCCGTCGGGCCGAGCTGACGCAAGCCGCCGCCGACGCGCATCCGGGCCGCATGGCCGCGCTGCTCGGCGCATCACCTGCGCAGGCCGAAACCGCGTGCGCGGCTGCTCCCGCCGAGTGCTGGGTCGCCAACGACAACGCGCCTGGTCAAGTAGTGATCGCGGGGACGGCCGCGGGTGTCGACGCCGCGATTGCGCGTGCGAAGGAGCTCGGCGTGCGCCGCGCCATGCCGTTGAACGTCGGCGGCGCGTTCCATACGCCACTGATGCGCGCCGCGAGGGATGAGCTCACCGACGTGCTGGCCGACGTGGCATTCCACGCACCGAGCGCGCCGGTCGTCTCGAACCACGACGGCGTCGCGTACGACGACGCAGACGGTTGGCGCGCACGCCTCGCCGAGCACGTCATCGTGCCGGTGTGTTGGCGCGCGTCGATGGAGACCCTCGCACAACGCGGTGCCGACGCGTTCTTGGAAGTCGGCTACGGGTCGATGATCGCGGGCGTTGCGAAGCGAACGGTCCCGGACACCCCGGTGTTGCCCTGCGGATCGCCGACCGAATGCGCGGCCCTACTCGAGGCGATGTCGTGACCGTTCCCGTTGTCCCCTTGCACGGCGAACGGCTCACCGTCCCCGAACGCATGATCGTCGCGCCGGCGGTCGGCGTGTTCCGAGCGGCCGAGCTCGACGAGGGCGCGGCGTTGCACATCGGCGATGTCCTGGGCGTCGTCGAGGGGCCCGGCACCGAAGCACTCGTCCGCAGCCCGTTCCGCGGCACACTGATGGGCATGCTCGCCCATTCCGGCGAACGCCTGCGTGAGGGCCAGCCGGTGGCTTGGTTGAGGGTCGCGTGAGTCTTCTGACAGCCATCGTCGGCTGGGGCACTGCCGTCCCCGACAGGAAGGTGACGAACGCCGACCTCGAGGCACGCGTCGACACGAGTGACGCGTGGATCGTGGAACGCACAGGAATTCGTGAGCGGCGCGTCGCCGGCGACGGCGAGACGACCGCCTCGCTCGGGACCGCGGCTGCCGCGCAGGCGATCAAGCGCGCCGGTCTCACGCCCGCGGACATCGACCTCATGATCGTCGCCACCGCGTCGCCCGAGCAGCCGCTTCCCCACACCGGCGCGTTCGTCGGCGAGGCACTCGGCTTGCGGTGCGGTTCGTTCGACCTCTCCGCGGCCTGCGCCGGGTTCGTCTACGAGCTCGTCGTCGGATCGTCGTTGCTGCAGACCGTGTACGACCACGTCCTGCTCGTCGGTGCCGAGACGCTGAGCCGGATCATCGACCCCGAGGACCGCGCGACAGCCGTGCTGTTCGGCGACGGCGCGGGCGCCGCCGTCATCACGCGCACGACCGGTGAACCGGGACTCCTCGCGTGGGATCTGGGCTGCGACGGGTCGGCCGCGGACCTTCTCCAGATCCCGGCCGGGGGTTCGAGGCTTCCGGCGTCGGCCCGGACCATCGCTGATCGCGCGCACTATCTGAAGATGTCCGGCCAAGCGGTGTTCCGGCGCGCCGTACGAGCCGTGGTGGAATCGGCGACCACGACACTCGAGCGCGCGGAAGTGGACGCGAGCGCCGTGGCGTGGTTCGTGCCGCATCAGGCGAACGCCCGCATCATCGACGCGGCCGCGCAGCGGCTCGGCTTCGGCGACGAGCGCACACTCGTCAACATCGATCGCTACGGCAACACGTCGTCGGCGTCGATCCCGCTCGCGTTGTTCGAGGCGGTCGACGACGGCCGCGTGCGCGACGGCGATCTCGTGCTCTGCTCGGGGTTCGGCGCAGGCATGACGTGGGCGAGCGCGCTGATCCGATGGGGTGCGCGGTGACGGAGCAATTCGGAGACGCCCAGCGCGTCGCGTTCGTGACCGGTGGGTCGCGCGGAATCGGGCGGGCGATTGTCGTGGCGCTCGCACGCGCGGGCCACCCGGTCGCCTTCTGCTACACGACGGACGAAGACGGCGCGCGCACCACACAAGAGACTGCGGAGCAGGCGGGCGGGAAGGTGCTGGCGGTCCGCGCCGACGTCACCGACAAAGACTCCGTGGACGCCGCGTTCCGCGAGGCCGAGAGCGCGTTCGGGCCGGTCACCGTCCTCGTGAACAACGCCGGGATCACGCGAGACGGGCTCGTCGTGCGCATGAGTGACGAGCACTGGCGTGACGTGCTCGACACCAACCTCACCGGCGCGTTCCACACGATCCGGCGTGCGAGCCCCGCCATGATGAAGGCGCGCTACGGGCGGATCGTCAACATCTCCTCCGCGAGCGGTTTCATCGGTCAGGCCGGGCAGGCGAACTACGCGGCAGCCAAGGCCGGTCTCATCGGCCTGACCCGAAGCGTGGCACGGGAGCTCGCTCGCCGGTCGATTACCTGCAACGTGGTAGCGCCGGGACCTATCGTGACCGCGATGACCGAGACCTTGACCGACGACTGGCGCGGGGAAGCCGAGCGCGCGGTGCCGCTGGGCCGCTTCGGCACACCCGAGGAATGCGCCGACGTCGTCGCGTTCTTGTGCTCGGATTCCGCGAGCTACGTCACGGGTGCACTCGTGCCCGTCGACGGCGGGCTCGGTATGGGCCACTGATCCGACAACAGAAGGAAGCTGCGGAAATGGAACGCACCAAGGCGCTCGAGACGCTGAAGGAGGTCGCGGCCGAAGTGTTGAGCGTCGACCCCGACCAGGTCACAGAAGCGGCACGGTTCAAAGAGGATCTCGACGCCGACAGCCTGGACCTCGTCGAGCTCGTGATGGGCCTCGAGGAGCGCTTCGACATCCAGGTACCCGAAGAGGATCTGGAAGGCGTCACCACCGTCGGCCAAGCCGTCGACCTCGTGCTCTCGAAGGTCGGTGCCTGAGGTGAGCAGATGACGACGGACCACCGCGGCCGGGCGCGTGTTGCCATCACCGGCATGGGCGTGAAGACGCCGGCAGGAAACGATCTCGCGACGTTCTGGACGACGATCGCGGCCGGGCGGTCGACCGCGGCGGAGATCACCCGCTTCGACCCCTCGCCGCTGCCCGTGCGCTTCGCCTGCGAGGTTCGCGACTTCGACTCGGCGACGTATCTCGGGCCGAAGGAATCGCGGCGTGTGGACCGTGTCACCCAGCTCGGGTTCGCGGCGGCTGCCGACGCGCTGGCCGATGCCGGCGAGCTCGGTGCCGATCCGGCCCGGAGCGCGGTGATCCTCGGGACCGGCATCGGTGGCCTGATCACGCTCGAGGAACAGATCGAGGTGTATCTCGAGAAGGGCGCCGGGCGCGTGAGCCCGTTCCTCGTGCCGATGATGATGGCGAACGCGACCGCCGGCACGATCGCCATGCGGTTCGGTTGGCGGGGTCCGAACATGTGTGTCGCGACGGCCTGCGCCGCGAGCGCCAACGCAATCGGTGAGGCGGCGCGGCTCATCCGCGACGACACCGCCGACGTCGTGATGACCGGGGGGAGCGAGGCGTGCATCACGCCGACCTCGGTTTCCGCATTCGCGCGCATGACCGCCCTGAGCACGCGTAACGACGATCCTGAGCACGCCTCCCGCCCCTTCGACGCCGCGCGCGATGGGTTCGTCATGGGCGAGGGCGCGGCCGCCCTCGTGCTCGAGCGCTGGGACCGCGCGGTGGCACGCGGTGCACGCATCTACGGCGAAGTCGTCGGCTACGGCCGCAACGCCGACGCGTACCACATCACCGCGCCGTCACCGGGAGGTGAAGGCGCGGCCGCGTGCATGCAGCTCGCGTTGGAGGACGCCGGATTGACGGCCACGACGATCGGTCATGTGAACGCGCACGGCACGTCGACGCCGCTGAACGACGCAGCCGAGGCCGAGGCGATCCGCAAGGTCTTCGGCGATACTCCGCCGCCGGTCACGTCGACCAAGGGCGTGACGGGACACCTCGTCGGCGCCGCAGGCGCGACCGAAGCCGTGGTGTCCCTGCTCGCGTTGCGTCACGGCGAGGTCCCGCCCACCGCGAATCTCGAACGGCTGGGCGACGACATCGCCCTCGACGTCGTCGCCGGTGAGGCACGCGCGCTCGCGCCCGCGCCCGTGCTGTCGAACTCCTTCGGGTTCGGCGGCCACAACGCCACCCTCGTGTTCGCGCCAGGTTCGTGACCAGCGTTCCGCTGAACGCGCACGCTGACCTCGCGGCGTCGGCGGAGATTCGCGAGGTCGACGGCCGGAAGATCGTCTGGTTCCGCATCGCGGGAGGCAAGCACCACGGCGCGATCGGGGTCGGCGGCGCGGCGACCGTCGAACGGGCGGTGCAGATGGCCGGCAAGCTCGGGCTCCCGCTCGTCGGCGAGCTCGACACCTCGGGCGCGGAGCTGCGAGACGGCGTCGCCGCGCTGCACGCGTGGGGCCGGCTCGCGCGCGCGCTCGTCCAGATCTCCGGACAGGTACCGACGCTGGCCGTGGTCACCGGCGCATGCGTGTCGGGCCCGGCCCTGGCGCTCGGCTTGTTCGACCATGTCGTGATGACAGACGACGCGTTCGCGTACGTCACGGGCCCGGATTCGGTGGCCGAGTTCACCGGGATGACCGTGTCGCGTGAGCAGCTCGGCGGCGCGGCGATGCACGGCGCTCGTACGGGCGTGGCATCGATGGTCGTCGCGGACGAGCTCGCAGCCCGCGACGCGATCGCGGCACTCCTTGCGTACCTCCCCGATCACCACCTCGCCGATCCGCCGCGTCACGCCGTCGACGACACCGCCGATCGGCTGTGCGAGCGCGCCGCTGCGACGGTGCCCGCGCGCCCGGCCGCCTCGTACGACGTGCGCATCGTCGTCGGCGACGTTCTCGACACGGGCTCGTTCCTCGAGGTGCGGGCGCGCTACGCGTCCAACGTCGTCACCGGGCTCGGCACGCTCGACGGCCGCCCGGTCGGCATCGTGGCGAACCAGCCCTGTCACCGCGCCGGCACGCTCGACATCGAGGCGTCGCGCAAGACCGCGCGGTTCGTCGCATGGTGCGACACGTCGAACCTGCCGCTGGTCACGTTCGTCGATACGCCGGGATTCGAACCCGGCCGCGATTTGGAGTGGCGCGGCATGATCCGCCACGGCGCCGAGCTCGTGCACGCGTACGCGGCCGCAACCGTGCCACGCCTGTGCGTCGTGATCCGCAAGGCGTACGGCGGCGCGTACATCGTCATGGACTCCCGCCGTCTCGGCAACGACTTCTGCGTGGCGTGGCCCGGTGCGGAGATCGCCGTGATGGGCGCCGCGGGCGCAGTCGCGATCCTCAACAAGGGTAACGATCCCGAGCTCGTCGAGAACTACCGGACTGCGTTCGAGAACCCTTACCGCGCGGCCGAGCGCGGGCTCGTCGACGCCCTGATCGACCCGGTGGACACCCGGCGCGTGTTGTGCGAGGCGCTCGAGGTCCTCGTCAACAAGCGCGACGCGCAGCCGGCCCGCCGCCATTCGAATACTCCCCTATGAGCCCGACCAACTTGTGAGGGTCGCATGCTGCTGGCCGACAAGCGCATCCTCGTCACCGGCGTACTGAACGACGCCTCGATCGCATTCAGCGTTGCCCGGCGCGCCCAACAAGAAGGCGCCGAAGTCGTGCTCACCTCGTTCGGCCGGGCGATGAGCCTCACACAACGGGCCGCCCGCCGGTTGCCGGCCGAGCCACCCATCATCGAGCTCGACGTCACCGACACGGCGCATCTCGACGCGCTGGCCGAACGCGTCGGCGGCCGGCTCGACGGTGTGCTCCACGCGATCGGCTTCGCGCCCGAGTCCTGCCTGGGCGGTGGGTTCCTCACGGCACCCTGGGATGACGTCGCGGTTGCGTTGCGGATCTCCGCGTACTCGTTGAAGGCGCTTGCGATGGCATGCATGCCGTTGATGAACGGCGGCAGCATCGTCGGCCTCGACTTCGACAACAGCCGGGTCGCGTGGCCGGTGTACGACTGGATGGGTGTCGCCAAGGCCGCATTCGAGGCAACCGCTCGCTATCTCGCGCGCGACCTCGGGCCGCGGGGGGTGCGCGTGAACCTCGTCGCGGCCGGACCCATCCGCACGATCGCGGCGCGCAGCATCCCGGGCTTCGAGCGCTTCGAGGAAGCATGGGACGAGCGCGCGCCCCTCGGCTGGAACGTCAAGGACCCCGAAGCCGTGGCGGGCGCGTGCGTCGCGCTGCTCTCCGACCTGTTCCCCGCGACAACGGGCGAGGTCGTCCACGTCGACGGCGGCTACCACATCATCGGGGCGTAATTCTGGGTCGCGCTCGCTGCGGGCCGGGACACCCGGCCCGCGGACGCTCGGAAGGCGTCGCCTCGTACACGCACTCCACCAGACCGAACAGGCCGATGAGCTCCGCCTGGGCCGACGACACAACATCGTCGACGTCGGCACCGCGCGATGACAGGTCTCCGACGCGGTACAAGCGGTCGAGCTCCGAGCGGGTCTCCCGCGCGTCGACTCCCCCGCGCCGGGTTCGGGCACCGAGCTTCGGTCCCGGTCATGCCGCGGCCCGCCGTTCGTCCACGTCCGCGTCGAAACGGGTCGCCTCGACGTCCGGCCCGATGATCCGCTCGCACGCCTTCACGAACAGCACCGCAAGGGCGAAAAACGCCACGATGACAACGAGGTGGATCAGATCAGCCGTGAACGCATCAGCAACCGGTGCCGGAGCTCGCGCAGCGGCTCTTGATGCCTTCCTTGCGAGCGGGTGCCTGTTCTTTGCGCGTCCCTAGCGCCGGACGCGCACGACCCCCCGCTGTCTGAACCCTTACGACGTCACGGACTGGTCGTCGTCCAGCGGTTGAGGTCGTGCACTCTCGCGAGGACCAGGTCGAAGGCGTCGAGCGCCTTGCAGGCCGCCGCGTGCTGGGAGGCTCGGGACCGTTCGATCGCCTTGTCCCGCGCCGACGGCTCGAGACCGGCGAGGCTGATGACACGCGGCGTCGGAAGCCGAGAGAGTGCGGAGGTCGTGCGGTATTCGGCGAGCGCCGCCTTGACGTGCTTGCGGAGCCGCCTGTCGCGCAGCCGACGCGCGCGGTGGTCCAGCTCGCTCTCGACATTCCGGCGCTCCGCGGTCAGGTAGCGCTCCTGTGGCACGCCGCCCTGCGCGATCACCTCGGCGAGAAAGTTGTAACAGTCGGCTGCCAGACCCTCGACTTCGGACGCGCGACCGGCGCGCCACCAGAAGAAGGTGCCGGCAAGCGCAACGACGGCGAGCAAGAGTGTGCCAGCGGCTACCGCGATGTTCACCGTTCCTTCAGCGCTCCTTCAACCTTCGGCACGGCGTCCTTCGGACTCCCCAGAGTGACGAATGCGCGACCTTCCCAGTATGCCGATCGCTGCGATTTATACCCGACTCAGCCAGGACAGGGAGGCTACAAAAGCCGGCACCGCACGTCAGGAAGCTGACTGCGAGCGCTTTGCGACGCGGAAGACGTGAAGGCTCGCAAGGTCTACACCGAAGTCTGAAGGGAATGGATGCGGCGCGTGTCGAGCACGAAGGTCGACTAGAAGGCGAGCCCGAACGCACAGAACAGCCGGTCGAGTGTCCAGTTGTTCATACGTGCGATGTCGAGCCACTGCTCGAGGTTTGCGAGAAGATTGCTCTCTGACACTGCGCTCAGAGCGCCTGGTAGCTCATGCGCCGCCCTTGCCGCTCAGCACACCCAGTACAAGCGCAGTTGTCGCCTTGGGACTCACCTTGTAGAAGACGCCGGCGAGCTTGCCCTTCTCGTCGACGACGAAGGCCGAGCGGACGATGCCCATGAACTTGCGGCCGTACAGCGACTTCTCACCCCACACACCCCAGGCGTCGGCGGTTACATGGTCGACGTCGGCGAGCAATGGGAAGCCGAGGCCGTACTTGTCGTCGAACTTCTTCTGCTTCTCGACGGGATCGGGGCTGATCCCGACCACCGCGGTGTGCAGCTTCTTCAGCTGCGGGAACGCATCACGCAGGTTGCATGACTGCTGCGTGCATCCCGGCGTGTCAGCCTTGGGATAGAAGTACACGACCACCGGCCGGCCCTTGAACCCCGAGAGCCGCACGGTCTTGCCGTGTTGGTCCTTCAAGGCAAACGCCGGTGCCTTGTCGCCGACAGCCAGTTTCGTCATCATCCCTCCAGGGCGGTTGCACAACGCCGCCCGTAGCATGCCGCGCGTGCCGAAACCCTCGCCGCATCGCCTCGCCGCACCGCCCGATGCCGTGCGCGCAGCAGCGGTGGAGCGACTCGGCGGAATCACGCAGCCCAATGGCGCTGTGGTAGTCGACGCGCCATCCGAACAGCAACCCGCGATTGTCGTCACGATTGTCGTGATACCCGACGGCGACGGTTGTCACGTCACGATCACGCCCGAGGGCGGCGTCGAAATCCCATTCTTTGGGTTCTTCTTCAGACCGCTCGTTCGCATCGCGCAGAACCGAGAGGTCGCGCACGTCATTGCAATGCTCGAAGCCGCACTTGACGGCGAACCCGATCCAGCTCCTCCCAAGCCGGTCGTCGGGCTCCCGCCGGTCGTGTTCTCTCACGAACAGGCCACGCTGCTCGCGACGGCATCGGCCGCGGCGGCGGTCGTCGGATTTGCAAGCGCGCTCTTCGGCCAGCTGTCGGGCCCCATCAGCGATGCCTTCCACGCGTCGGACTCGCGCATCAGTCTCCTGCTCGCGATCACGCGCATCGGTGCGCTCTTGGCGTTGCCGATCACTGTGCTCGCGGACCGGCGCGGCCGCCGCCGTTCGATCCTGATCGGCGTGGCCGGATCATCGATCGCGTGCGCGATCTCCGCAGTCGCGCCGAACCTGCTCGTCTTCACCAGCGCGCAGGTGCTTCAGCGCGGGCTGCTGATCACGACCGCGACGGTTGCAGGCATTGCGGTCATCGAGCAGTCGCCCGAGCGGGCCCGCGCGTACTCCGCGTCGATGCTCGCGCTGGCGGGAGGATTCGGGTTCTCCCTCGCGGTGGTCGTCCTGCCTTTGGCCGATCTCGGCGAGTGGGGCTGGCGGCTCCCGTTCGCGCTCGGCGCATGCACGATCTTCCTCTCACCCAGCATCGGGCGCCATCTCGCCGAGACGACGCGGTACACGACGCTCAGCACCCACGCCGAAGTCGTGCGCGGTCGCCTGCGCGACGTGATCACGCGCCACCGCCGCCGGTTCGTGCTCCTTGGTGCCGCGGCGTTCCTCACGAGCCTGTTCAACGCGCCGTCGTCACAGCTGATGAATCAGTACCTGCTGGATGATCGCGGCTTCTCGAACACCGGTGTCGCGTTGTTTCGCACTGTGACGACGGCCGTGCCCGGCCTCCTCGGTATCGTCTTCGGCGGCCGCCGGGCCGAGGCGCGCGGCCGGCGACCGGTCGCGGCGATCGCGCTCGCGATCGCCACCGCGACGCAGATGGTCTTCTTCCTCCTCGGCGGTCCCGTGATCTGGTTGATGTCTGCCATCTCGGTCCTGACCGCGGGCGCGGGCGGCATCGCCCTGGGCACCCTCGACGCCGAGCTGTTCCCCACCGAGGTGCGCGGTACGTCGAACGCGTTGCTCACGATCGTCGGTGTCATCGGCTCCGCAATCGGCTTCGGCATCGTCGCGGGTCTCGTTGGTCCGCTCGGAGGACTCGGTCCCGCCATCGCGGTGACCGGGATCGGCTCCGTCATCGCGGCGATCGCGGTCGTGCCCCGACTTCCGGAATCGGCCGCGCAGAATCTCGACGACGTGAGCCCCACGCGTTACGACGAGTACGGTCCGAGCCCATGACCCGCACGACGACGATCGTCGCCGACGGCTTCGCCTTCCCCGAAGGGCCGCGCTGGCACGAGGACCGCCTCTGGTTCTCCGATCAGCACGACCGCCGTGTCGTCGCGATGGAGACCGACGGGACCTCGGAAACGGTCGTCGAGGTACCGCAGCAACCCTCGGGGTTGGGATGGCTCGCGGATGGTCGCATGCTCGTCGTCTCGATGATCGACCGGCGCGTCCTGCGCCTCGAGCACGACGGGAGCCTCGCGCTGCACGCGGATCTTTCCGCCTTCGCGACCGGGCAATGCAACGACATGGTCGTGGACGCCGACGGCCGCGCGTACGTCGGAAACTTCGGGTTCGACATCTACGCGAACGAGGCGCCGCGCGACACATGCCTGATCGCGGTCGAGCCGGACGGCACGGCTCGCGTCGTCGCCGAATCGATTGCATTCCCGAACGGCTCTGCGATCACGCCGGACGGGCGGACGCTGCTCGTGGGCGAGAGCATGGGCCGTCGCGTCAGCGCGTTCGACATTGCCCCCGACGGCAGCCTCTCGAACCAGCGGGTGTGGGCGGGGCTCCACGGCGCCACGGTCGATGGCATGTGCCTCGACGCCGAGGGCGCGGTCTGGACCGCGTGCCCGGCGACCGGGCGATGCCTGCGGATCCGCGAAGGCGGCGAGGTGCTCGACGAGGTGAAGGGCACGCACCCCGGCGCGTACGCATGCATGCTCGGCGGTGCGGATCGGCGCACGTTGTACATCTGCACCGCGCCGAGCCACGTGCCGGACGAGACCCGCGCCGCACGCCTCGGTCGCATCGAGGCCGTCACCGTCGACGTGCCCGGCGCCGGCCTGCCGTAACGGTCCTTCCGGGACGAGCACACGCGCATCCGGTACGCGCGTCGCGCAACCGGGACGCGTGCTTGCTCAAGATCACGGTCCCTTCGGGCCGATCACCCGTTGGGCGTGCTGCGAGGACACGACCAGAGGGGGAACACACTCGTGCCGCAGCCGGCCGACATCGCTCATTTGCTCCGCCGCGCCGGGTTCGGCGGTACCGCGAGCCAGATCGCGACGCTTGCCGCGCAGCCGTGGGCGACGACCGTCGATCAGCTGCTGGACTTCTCGTCGGCCCCGGCCGACACCGAACCCGATTTCTTCACCGTCGGTGGCTTCCAGGACTGGGAGAAGGAATACAAGCTGCACCAGTGGTGGCTCGACCGCATGGCGACGACGACGACACCGCTGCAGGAGAAGCTCACGCTGTTCTGGCACGGGCATTTTGCGACCGCGAACTACAAGGTCACGGACATGCTGCTGATGTACCGCCAGAACGCATTGTTCCGCTCGATGGCCGCGGGCTCGTTTCGAGATCTCGTGCAGCAGATGTCGTTACAGCCAGCGATGCTCATCTGGCTCGACAACGATCCCAACACCAAGGGTCACCCGAACGAGAATTTCGCACGAGAGCTCATGGAGCTCTTCACACTCGGGGTCAACGAGTACACCCAGGCCGACATCGTGGCGTCGGCACGGGCGTGGACCGGCCACAACACGCTCGACAGCGACCGGACCCAGTACCACTTCTATCCGTCCCGCCACGACACGGATCTCAAGACCTTCATGGGCGTCACCCAGAACTGGGACGGCCCCGACATCATCAACTTCCTCCTTCGCGACGACGCGGCCCACAAGCAGATCGCTTCGCGTTTCATCGCGAGGAAGATGTGGACATTCTTCGCCTACCCGGATCCTGCTCCCTCCCTCGTCGCGACACTCGGCGACGCGTTCCTCGCGGCTGATCTCTCGATCACTGCACTCGTGCGCGCGATCTTCAACCATCCCGAGTTCCTGTCGACAGCCGCCAAGCAAGGGCTCGTGCGATCGCCGGTGGAATGGATCGTCGCCTGCATGCGTGCGGTCGGCATCACGGCGGGAGACGCGAATCCGCGGTGGTGGACGGAGGACATGGGTCAGCAGCTGTTCGAGCCGCCCGACGTGTCGGGATGGCGTCCGAACGACTACTGGCTGACGACGTCACGGATGTGGGCACGCGCCAACTGGGCGGGATACCTGGTGTGGCAGAACGATCTCCGCAACACCTTCCGCAGCATCGTCGGGATGACGGTTGCCAACGCCGTACAACACGCGTTCGACGTCATGGGCATCGACAACCCGTCGACGCACACTCGCTCGAAGCTCGAGGCGTGGTTGACGAGCCAGCGCGGGGATACGAACGCATGGCGCGACTACACGTTCATCAATCTGTTGATACTCGCCATGCTCACGCCCGAGATGAACCTCGCGTAGGAGAGAAGCGCAGTGACCGACTCCACTTCCAGCCTCTTCGCGCAGAACCATCTGTCGCGCCGGCGTTTCCTCCAGTTCAGCGCGATGGGTGCCGGCACCGTCGCCGTCAGCCCGTACCTCTCGCGCCTCGAGGCTTTCGCGGCACCTCCCGTCGCGAAGGACCAGGGAATCCTCGTCACGATTCAACTCAGTGGCGGCAACGACGGCCTGAACATGATCGTGCCGGCGGGCAACGCGACCTACGCCGCGTTGCGGCCGACACTGAAGATCACCAATGGTCTCTCGATCGGCAGCGGCGTCGCGCTGCACCCGTCACTGGTGAAGACCAAAGCGCGCTATGACCAGGGAAACGTCGCGATCGTGCGCGGGGTCGGCTACCAACCGCCGGACCTCAGCCACTTCACCTCGACCGACATCTGGATGCACGGGTGGGGCGGGAGCGGCACTCCGACGACCGGTTGGGCCGGGCGCTTCCTCGACGGCCTTCCGAACACGACCCACGAGTCGCTGTACGGCGTGTCCCTCCACGGGAACGTGAACCCGCACCTGAACGGCGCGGTGGCCCACCCGTCGTCGTTGCCGCTGAGCATCGGCAACGCGTTCGGCATCGACCGCAGCGATCCTTCCCTCGCACGGATGTTCGACGCGGTCGCGAGCTTTGGCAACGGCGCATCGGGGCTCGGTCCACTCGGCGATACCTACGACACGACCGCGATGGAGCTGATGCAGCTGACGCAGCGCATCCGCCCCGCGTACACGTTCCCGGCCGAGGACACGGACATCGGCCAGCAGCTCGTGCTCGCCGCGCACCTGATCAACGCCAACCTGGGCATCCGTGTCATCGACACTTCGATGGGCGGCTTCGACACGCATTCGGGTCAGGCCGCGTTCCACGCGGAGCTGCTGTCGCATCTCGACGGAGCGATCGACGCGTTCTTCAGGACGCTCGCGCCTCGGTGGCGCGGGCAGCTCGCAATGATGACCTTCTCCGAGTTCGGCCGCCGGCCCGACGAGAACGGTGACGGCGGGACGGATCACGGCGCCGCGGCCCCGCTGCTCATGATCGGCGACCACGTCCGCGGTGGTCTCCACGGATCCCAGCCCAGCCTCACCGACCTCGACGGCGACGGCGACCTGAAACCGGCGGTCGACTTTCGGGCCGTCTACGCCACGGTGCTCGACACGTGGCTGCGCGCCGACGACCGCGAGGTGCTCGGCCGTACATACTCACCGCTGTCATTGTTCTCAGCGCCGCCCAGCGCACCACCGGCAGGAACTCCCCACACCTCGAGCGCGGGATACTGGCTCGCGGGACCGGGAGGCGGCATTCACGGATTCGGCTCTGCGACGAAGTTCGGCTCGCTGTCGCGGGTGGACAAGCCGATCGTGGCCGGGGCGTCGACACACACGCACCACGGGCTGTGGCTCTGCGGGACCGACGGCGGCATCTTCAGCTTCGGGGATGCGCACTTCCACGGTTCGATGGGCGGCAGGCACCTGGACAAACCGATTGTCGCGATGGCGGCCACGCCGTCGGGCAAGGGCTACTGGCTGTGCGCCAGCGACGGCGGCATCTTCTGCTTCGGCGACGCGAAGTTCCGCGGCTCGATGGGTGGCCGGCACCTGGACAAGCCCATCGTGGGCATGACGGCGACGCCGTCCGGCCGGGGATACTGGCTGTGCGCGAGCGACGGCGGCATCTTCTGCTTCGGCGACGCAAAGTTCCGCGGCTCGATGGGTGGACGACCGCTCGACAAGCCGATCGTCGCGATGGCGGCCACGCCGTCGGGCAAGGGCTACTGGCTGTGCGCCCGCGACGGCGGCATCTTCTCCTACGGCGATGCGCACTATCACGGGTCGAAGATCCACACGGCCGCGCCGGTCTGCGGCTTTGCCCGCACCACGACCGGCAACGGCTACTGGATGACCGCGCGCGACGGCATGGTCGCGAGGTTCGGCGACGCGCCCTCGCTGGGGCGCGTCCATGCCCACACGGCAGTCCTCGTGCGGGCCTAGGAACAGACTGTCCGCTCAGGCGGAAACCGACTCCCAACCGGCCGGCGGGGGCTCGAGCCGCCAGTACTGCTCGGGCGCGGGCGACACCAACTTGGCGCCGATCTGCCAGTCGTCCTCGAGCGCGAGCAGTTGGCTCGGGGAGCACTGCGGTCAGCAACCTGAGTCCCGGGTCGCGACGTATCTGCCGCCGTTGGCCCAGTAGAAGTGCATGTGGGATTGGATCCCGGACGCTTCGTTCGGGAGTGTGGTTCCGAGCGGGATGTTCAGGAAGTGATACGTCTTCGAGCCGAGTTTGCCGCCGCCGATCGCGGTGAACTGCCCTTCTGCGACCCTCCCGACGCCGTTGGTGCTGACGGTCCATCGGACGACCGTGCCGTCGTTGAACCGGTTGTAGCCGACGTGCAATGTGTTGCACCGCTTGAACGTCGTCACGAAGATATTTCCCGGAAGGGCCGGGAAAGGGGTGAGGTGCTCCACGAGCGTCGTGTGGTTCCCGCCGCTGGCGCCGACGGCGGTACACGCGGTCGGGCCGCTACACGACACCCCTTCCAGGTTGTCGAGCATGGGCGAAGCGTTCGGGCTGGGGACGATCGACCACACCGACCCGTCCCATGACTCGATCACCGTGCGTTGGACCGCGCCCGCGCTGGAGAACCCGACGGCGAAGCAGGCGAGCGGGCCGCTACACGACACCCCAGATAGGAAGTCGAGGTGGGTGGGCGAGGTGTCGGGGCTGGCGAGGATGGACCACACCAAACCGTTCCACGACTCGATCAGCGTCTTTCTCGTAGAAGCGTCAATGGCATAGTCGCCGACCGCGAAACAGGCCGACGGTCCGCTACACGACACACCGCTCAGAAGGTTGCTAGACGCCGCCGGAACGTTGGGGCTGGCGAGGATGGACCACGCCGAGCCGTTCCACGACTCGATCAGCGTCCGCGTCGTCGAATCGCTCGTTGTGTCGGTGCCGACCGCCGTGCAAGCCGATGGGGAGCTACACGACACCCCGAGCAAAACGTCATTGTCGGTGGGCGACGTGTTGGGGCTGGGAATGATGGACCACACCGACCCGTCCCACGACTCGACCAGCGTCCGCTGCGTCGAATCGCTCGTTGTGTAGGTGCCGACGGCGGTGCACGCCGACGGACCACTACACGACACCCCGTTCAGAAAGTTGGTCTGGGCCGAGGCAACGTTTGGGCTCGGGACGATGGACCACACCGACCCGTCCCACGACTCGATCAAGGTCCGATCGGGAAGCCGGCCCGGGTTAGAACTGCCGACGGCAAAGCAGGCCGACGGGCCAGTACACGACACCCCGAGCAAAGTGTCATTGTCGGTGGGCGATGTGTTGGGGCTGGAAACGATGGACCACACCGACCCGTCCCACGACTCGACCAGCGTCCGCTGCGTCGAATCGCTCGTTGTGTAGATGCCGACGGCGATACACGCCGACGGACTACTACACGACACGCCCCTCAACTCGTTGCTCTGGGCGAGTGAAACATTCGGACTGGGAACGATGGACCACGAAGTGCCACTGGCCCCGACCACCGGCGCCGGCCCCACAGCACCCAAGGTCAGAGCGGTCACCAGGACCGTCAAAGCGCTCCCAAACCCGATGAAGCGCCGGATGCTCGGCATGGCACCGCAAGCGCGGCGCGATCCTCCTTGCGGGAAGGTGTCGTCCCGAAACGCGCTCATCCACGCCTCTTGAGCCCGTGACCGAAGAACCCGCCCTTGGGTCGCGCGTGCGCGTGATAGTGATCGGGAATGTTGCGCATGTTGTCGTCGACGTAGTGCTCGAACTCGAAGTATTCGGCGACCACTGACGCAAGCCGCTCGTGCATGTGTGCCAGCTGCTCCTCGGGGGGATTGATGCCGTGCCCGCGCCACACGACCATCGGCACCGCGCAGATCTCGCACTCGGCGATCCAACAGATCTCGTCTTCGTGAAACCACGGCGTGATGCGCGCCGCTTCACAGAGATCGCATCCGTCCGCGCGCGCCAGGTCATCGGCCACGTCATGACGATAGAACACCCCCGGGCAGGCCCGGCTACCATGAGCGCCGATGAAAGGGCTGATCCTCGCCGGCGGGGCTGGAACGCGCCTCCGCCCGATCACACACACGAGCGCGAAGCAGCTCGTGCCGATCGCGAACAAGCCCATCCTCTTCTACGTCGTCGAGCAGCTGGCCGCGGCCGGCATCAAGCAGATCGGGGTCATCGTCAGCACCGACGACACGGGCCTCGAGATCGAGGCGGCGCTCGGCGACGGCTCGCGACTCGGCGTCGAGGTCGAGTACATCCCGCAGGAAGCACCGCTCGGCCTCGCCCACTGCGTGCAGATCGCCCGCGCCTTTCTCGGCGAGGATGACTTCGTCGTCTACCTCGGCGACAACATGCTGCAACAGGACCTGAAGACGATCGTCGATCGCTTCGAGGAGAAGCGCAACCGTCCGCTCGAGCTCCACGAGCCGGGCGCGCG
This sequence comes from Acidimicrobiia bacterium, assembly GCA_038238245.1. Taxonomy (GTDB): domain Bacteria; phylum Actinomycetota; class Acidimicrobiia; order IMCC26256; family PALSA-610; genus DASQHW01. The sequence continues at coordinate 54,859 of JBBRXX010000019.1, read as the reverse complement.
TCCGCCCGTCGCGCAGATCCTGCTCGCGCACGTCGACGATCCGCGCCAGTTCGGTGTGGTCGCGCTCGACGGACAGGGCCGCGTCGTGCGGCTGGTCGAGAAGCCTCTCGACCCGCCGTCGGATCTCGCCCTTGCCGGCGTCTACCTCTTCGACAAACACGTGCACGAAGCCGTGCGTGCAATCGCACCGTCGGCGCGCGGTGAGCTCGAGATCACCGACGCGATCCAGTGGCTGATCGACCAGGGCCACGAAGTCGCGCACGAGATCCTGCAGGGCTGGTGGATCGACACTGGCAAGAAGGACCCACTGCTGCATTGCAACCGGCTGGTGCTCGACACGATCGCCGCCCGGATCGACGGCAGCGTCGACGAACGGTCACGCGTCGAAGGGCGCGTGATCATCGAGGTCGGCGCCCGGCTCGAGAACTCGGTGGTGCGCGGACCCGCGATCATCGGCGCCGGGACGGTGCTCGTCGACACCTACGTCGGGCCGTACACCGCGATCGGCGCCGACTGTGAGCTGCGCGACGCCGGGATCGAGCACTCGGTGGTACTGGAGCGGAGCCGCATCGTTGGCGTACACCGCTGCCAGGACTCGCTGATCGGCCGGGAGGTCGAAGTCACACGCACCGGCGAGCGACCGAAGGCGACGCGTCTCATGCTCGGTGATCACTCACGCGCGGATTTGGAGTAGCGAATGGCGAAGGTCACGGAAAGTCAGACGATCGCGGGCGTGTATCACGTGCAACCCGCGGTGCACGGTGACGTGCGCGGACTGTTCGTCGAAACGTTCCGGCGTGAGTGGATTCCGGGCGCGCGCGAGATGATCCAGGCGAACCGGGCCGACCGCAAGGCCGGCGCGATCGTTGGGCTCCATTTCCACCTCCACCAGGCCGACTATTGGTACGTGCCGTTCGGGCAGGCCCGCGTCGTGCTGCACGACCTGCGCACCGGGAGCCCGACCGAGCGCGCGACCGAAACCTTCGACCTCGGCGGCGACCAGCACCCGGGCACGTTCATTCCCCCCGGTGTCGCGCACGGCTTCGCGTCACTCACGGACGCGACGATCACCTATCTCGTCGACGGGTACTACAACGCGGCCGACGAGCTCGGCGTCGCGTGGGACGATCCCGAGATCGCTGCCGACTGGGGTGTCACGAAACCGGTGCTCTCGGAGCGCGACTCCGCGAATCCCAAGCGGGCCGAGATCGCCGAGCGGGTGCGGCCGGCGTGGCCGCTGCGCACATGAACCTCCTCGTCACCGGCGGAGCCGGCTTCATCGGCGCGAACTTCGTGCGGTACTGGGCCGAGACGCACGACGCGGACGACACCATCGTCGTCGTCGACGCGCTCACGTACGCGGGGAATCGCGCCAATCTCGATGATGTCCGACACGAGTTCGTGCATGCCGACATCGCCGACCTCGGGGCGATGGAAGAGGCGTTGCGTGCGCACCACATCGACGTGATCGTCAACTTCGCAGCCGAGTCACACAACTCGTACGCGATCACGAACCCCGGCGCCTTCTTTCGCACGAACGTGGTCGGCACCCAGACCTTGTGCGAAGCGGCTCGACGGGTCGGCGTGGCGCGGCTGCATCACATCTCCACGTGCGAGGTGTACGGCGATCTCGACCTCGACTCCGACGAGCAATTCACCGAAGAGTCTCCCTACCGCCCGCGCACGCCCTACAACGCGTCGAAGGCGGGCGGCGACCATGCCGTGCGCGCGTACTACGAGACCTTCGGCGTCCCGATCACGATCACCAACTGCGCGAACAACTACGGGCCGTACCAGTTCCCGGAGAAGGTCATCCCGCTGTTCGTGACACTGGCACTCGACGACGATCCACTCCCGCTGTACGCATCCACCGAGAACCGGCGCGAGTGGATCCACGTGCTCGACCATTGCCGCGCCATCGCGCTCGTGATCGAGCAGGGCCGCGTCGGTGAGACGTATCACGTCGGCACCGGCGTCGAGCGCAGCATCGAGGAGATCGCCGACGCCGTGCTCGACGAGCTCGGCAAGCCATCGACACTCAAGACGATCGTGCCCGACCGGCCCGGACACGATCGCAGGTACGCGCTCGACTGGAACAAGATCCGCGCCGAGCTCGGCTGGGAGCCGACTGTCGACTTCGGTCCGGGGCTCGCGGAAACCGTGCAGTGGTACGGGGCGAACCGCACCTGGTGGAAGCCGTTGCGAGAGCGCGCACCGGTGCGCGAGGACGCCGCCTGGGCGTGATGTGCTGATGCGCGTCGTCGTCACAGGGTCGAACGGTCAGGTCGGCCTCGAAGTCGCGGAACGTGCCGGCGGTGGCATCGGGTCGGTGGACGTGTCGTCACCCGACGAGATGCGGACGCACATCACCGCCGCGGCACCCGACGTCGTGGTGCACTGCGCCGCGTACACCGACGTCGACGGCTGCGAGAGTGACCTCGACCGGGCGATGCGCGTCAACGCGGAAGGCGTGCGGGTGGTGGTGGAGGCGGCCGATGCATGCGGCGCCTTCGTCGTCGCCGTCTCGACCGACTACGTCTTCGACGGCACGAAGGCCTCGCCGTACGTCGAGAGCGACACACCTCATCCGCTCAGCGCGTACGGGCGCTCGAAGCTCGCAGGCGAACAGGCCGTGGACCTCGACCGGCACGCGGTCGTGCGCACGTCATGGGTGTGCGGTCGCGTCGGCCGCAACATGGTGAAGACGATCCTGCGCCTGATGCGCGAAGACATCCCGATGCGATTCGTCGACGACCAGCGTGGGCATCCGACGATCGCGGCCGACCTCGCCGGCGGGTTGCTGAAGATTGCCGAAGGCCGCCGCGCCGGGCTCTGGCACATGACCAACCAGGGCGCGGTGAGCTGGTACGAGTTCGCACGCGAGGTGGTGAAGGCCGGCGGGGGCGACCCGTCCCGGATCGAACCGATCACGACCGCCGAGCTGCAGCCCCCGCGCCCCGCGCCCCGCCCCGCCAACTCCGTCCTCGACTCCGAACGCCTCGCACCGAGCGAGCTCCTCCCCGACTTCCGCGAGAGCCTCCCCGCCCTCGTGCAGACGCTGTAGGGGCTTTGCGCCTCGCCGCTAGAGGCGGTCGACGATGGCTTGGGCGAACTGGCTGGTCTTGACCTCGGTGGCGCCTTCCATCAGGCGCGCGAAGTCGTAGGTCACGACCTTGTCGGCGATCGTCGCTTCCAGCGCGCGCACGATGTCGGCGCCGGCCTTCGTCCAGCCCAGGTACTCGAACATCATCACGCCCGACAGCAGCACCGACGAGGGATTCACCTTGTCCTGGCCCGCGTACTTCGGCGCGGTGCCGTGCGTCGCCTCGAACACGCCGTGCCCGGTGACGTAGTTGATGTTGCCGCCGGGGGCGATCCCGATCCCACCGACCTGCGCGGCCAGCGCGTCCGACAGGTAGTCACCGTTCAGATTCGTCGTCGCGATCACGTCGAAGTCGTCGGGGCGCGTGAGCACCTGCTGCAGCGTGATGTCGGCGATGTTGTCCTTCACCAGGATCTTGTCGCCGGGCTTGCCGCCGCAGTCGTCCCATCCGACCGCGACATCCGAGAACTCCTCGCGCACGAGCTCGTAACCCCAGTTTCGGAACGCGCCCTCGGTGAACTTCTGGATGTTGCCCTTGTGCACGAGCGTCACGCTCTTGCGATCGTGCTCGACCGCGTACTGCAACGACGCCCGGATCAGCCGCTTCGATCCTGTCTCCGAGATGGGCTTGATGCCGACGCCGGAGTCCTCGCGGATGTTCCAACCGAAGTTCTCCTTCAACAGCTGGATCAGCTTGTGCGCCTCCGGCGTGCCCTCCTCGACCTCGAGACCGGCATAGATGTCCTCGGTGTTCTCGCGGAAGATCACGATGTCGACGAGCTCGGGGTGCTTCACCGGCGAGGGCACGCCCGCGAACCACCGCACCGGCCGCAAGCACACGTACAAGTCCATGATCTGGCGCAGTGCGACGTTCAGCGAGCGGATGCCGCCACCGATGGGTGTGGTCAACGGCCCCTTGATCCCGATCAGGTACTCGCGGAACGCGGCGACGGTCTCGTCGGGCAGCCACGACCCGGTGGCGTCGAACGCCTTCTGGCCCGCCAGCACCTCTTTCCATGCGATCGACTTGCCGTGCTTGGCCGCTGCGGCGTCCATCACGAGCTGCGCGGCCGGCCAGATGTCGACGCCCGTGCCGTCACCCTCGACGTACGGGATGATCGGCTCGTCGGGCACCGACAGCGTGCCGTCGGCCTGCATCATGATCTTCTCGGGCATGAGGAAGGACGCTAGTGCGCGTCCCGGCCGGGCTCCGTCGCCGGACGGAGGTGAACCCCCGAGTCAGCAGCTGCCGTCGAGCGCCCGCCGGAGGGAGGCGACGAAGGTCGCGGCCTCTTCCGGTCCGCCGCCGTCGAGCAACCGGCGTACGAGCGCGCTCCCGACGATCACCCCGTCCGCGCTGGCCGCGGCTTCGGCGGCCTGCGCCGGCGTCGAGATCCCGACACCGAGGAGCACCGGCTTGTCGGTCACGGCCTTGCACCGCCGACCCATGTTGGCGGCGTGGACCGCAAGCTGATCCCGCTCGCCGGTCACACCCATCAGCGACACGCCGTAGACGAACCCGCGCGAGCGCTCGCAGATCGCCACCAGGCGATCGTCGGGTGTCGTCGGCGCGGCGAGGAGCACCGTCTCCACCTCGGCCGCCTCGGCCGCGTCGCCCCAGGCGTCGAGCTCGTCGAGCGGGAGGTCGGGCACGATCGCGCCGTCGACGCCGGCGGCGCGCAGGCTCTGCGCGCAACGTTCATGGCCCAGCCGGTAGACGAGGTTGTAATAGGTCATCACGACGGTCGGTGCCGCCACATCGAGTCCCGCCATCGCACTGATCACACCGGCGGGTGTCGCGCCGAGGTCGAGCGCGCGCTGGCTCGCCTCCTGGATCGTCCGGCCGTCCATGATCGGGTCCGAGAACGGGATTCCGACCTCCACGGCATCGGCGCCCGCGTCGACGACCGCGCGTACGACGTCGCACCACTCGCGTCCGAGGCCACCGGTGACATAGGGGACGAGAAGCTTCCGGCCTTCGGCGCGACGCGCGCGCAGGTGGGACTCGAGTCTCATGTCGAGAGCTCGCCCAGACGTTCGGCAACCTGCTCGGCGTCCTTGTCGCCCCGGCCCGACAACGTCACGAGGACCGTCGCGCCCCGCGGGATGGCCCGGCCCACCTCGCGTGCGAGCCAGCCGATCGCGTGCGCGGGCTCCAGCGCGGGCACGATGCCTTCGGTCGCGGCGAGCAGCTGGAATCCGGCGAGCGCCTCCTCGTCGGTCGCGGAGTGATACTCCGCACGGCCCGACGCGGCGAGCATCGCGTGCTCCGGCCCGACGCCCGGATAGTCGAGTCCGGCGCTGATGGACGTTGCCTCGAGCACCTGGCCGTACTCGTCCTGCAAGAACAGCGAGCGCATCCCGTGCACCACGCCGGGAACCCCGCGCTCGACCGCCGCGCCGTGGTGGCCCGACTCGAGCCCGAGGCCACCGGCTTCGACGCCGACGAGCTGCGCGGCCGTGTCGATGAAGCCGGCGAACGTCCCGATCGCATTCGAGCCGCCGCCAACGCATGCAACGACGACGTCCGGGTCGGCATCGCCCAACAGCACGCGGCACTGCCGGCGTGCCTCGTCACCCACGACCCGCTGGAACTCGCGCACCATCCACGGGAACGGATGTGGTCCCATCGCGGAGCCGAGGCAGTAGTGCGTGTCCTCGACGCTCGCGACCCACGCGCGCATCGCCTCGTTGACGGCATCCTTCAGCGTCGCGCTCCCGGACACCACGGTGACGACGTCGGCACCGAGCAGCTTCATCCGCCAGACGTTGAGCGCCTGACGTTCGACGTCGACCGCCCCCATGTACACCGTGCAACCGAGACCGAACAATGCGGCGGCGGTCGCAGTCGCGACACCATGTTGGCCGGCGCCCGTCTCGGCGATCACCCGGTGCTTCCCCATGCGCCGCGTCAGCAGCGCCTGGCCCAACACGTTGTTGATCTTGTGCGAACCGGTGTGCGTGAGGTCCTCACGCTTGAGCAGCACCCGCACACCCAGACGGTCCGAGAGCCGGCGACATTCGGTGACGGGCGTCGGACGGCCGGCATAGCTCGAGAGGAGGGAGGAGTACTCGGCGCGGAACGCGTCGTCGTGCCATGCGCCGCGGAACTCACGCTCGAGTTGTTCGAGCGCGGGCACGAGCGTCTCGGGCGCGTAGCGACCCCCGAAGTCTCCGAAGCGGCCGAGACCGACCGGCTCGGGACCGGGTGGATCGAGTTGGACGGGCGCGCCTCGTTCTACAGCTGCCATCCGGAGATCTTATTGGGCGTGTGTGGAGCTCGATTTTCGAGCTCCACGCACGCCCAACGACCCGCTGGAACTATTCGTCGAGTTGCCAGTCCCATGGTCTCGTCACGCCCCCGATTTCGTCGGGCTGCGTCAGATCGATCGGCCGGTCGGCGATCGCTTCGCCCGCGGCACGCGCGGCGATGACGAACTCCCGCAGCTTCTGCGCGTCCTTGCGGCCCGGTTTCTCCTCGACACCGGTCGACACGTCAACACCCCACGGTCGCACGAGCCGGATCGCCTCACCGACGTTCGCCGGCGTGAGCCCGCCCGCGAGCAACAGGCGAATACCGCTCGGCGCACCCTCCGCGAGACGCCAGTCGAACACCTTGCCCGAACCGGGGCCGGGCGAATCGACGAGGATGACGTCGGCCGCGCTCTTGGCGGCATCCGCGAGCGCAGGATCACCGGCGGCGAACGCCTGGATCACGAACTGCACGCGTTCCCGCACCCATGCCACCTCGGACGCGGGTTCGGAACCGTGCAACTGCACACCGTGCAGGCCGGTGCGCCCGACGATCTCCACGATCCGCTCGGGACGCTCATTGCGGAACACGCCGACGGTGTGCACCTCGCGCGGGAGTCGCTTCGCGATGTCGCGGACGGTCTCCGGGTGCACCTGACGTCCGCTCGGCGCGAACACGAACCCGAGCGCGTCGGCGTCGAGCGCGGTGGCGAGCAGCGCGTCGTCTTCGTTCGTGATCCCGCAGATCTTCACGAACACGGTGAACCTGATGCCTCAGGCATCGATGAGCCGGCCGTGATTGAAGTCGTCGTAGGCCTGGAGATCAAGGAACCCGTGCCCCGAGTAGTTGAACAGGATCACACGCGCCTCCCCGGCCTCCTTGGCCGCCAACGCCTCGTCGATCACCGCCCGGATCGCGTGCCCGGTCTCGGGCGCGGGGATCTTTCCTTCCGCACGCGCGAACTGCACCGCCGCCTCGAAGGTCTTGCCCTGCGGGTATGCCACCGCCTCCATCCGCCCGTGCTTCACCAGCGCCGAGATGATCGGCGAATCACCGTGATAGCGCAGCCCTCCGGCGTGAATCGACGGAGGCACGAAGTCGTGCCCGAGCGTGAACATCTGCAGCAACGGTGTCATCCCGGCGGTGTCCCCGAAGTCATATTCGAACGCGCCTTTCGTGAGCGTCGGGCACGAGGACGGCTCGACCGCGAGGAGCCGCACACTGTGATCGGTCATGAACGGCAACGCGATGCCGCCGTAGTTCGAACCGCCGCCGACGCAGCCGATGACGACATCGGGACGGTCCTCGCCCGCGAGCGCGAGCTGTTCCTTGGCTTCGAGGCCGATCACCGTTTGGTGCAACAGCACGTGGTTCAGCACCGAGCCGAGCGAGTAGTGCGAGTCGTCGCGGGTCGCCGCGTCGCGCACTGCATCACTGATTGCGGCCCCCAACGAACCGGGGTGATCAGGTTGGTCGACGGGCGACGGCACGACCTCGGCGCCCCACGCCTCCATGAGGACGCGCCGGTACGGCTTCTGCTGGTACGACGCGCGCACCATGTACACCTTGCATTCCAGGTCGAACTGCGCGCAGGCGAATGCGAGCGCGCTCCCCCACTGCCCGGCGCCCGTCTCTGTCGCCAGCCGGCGCGTGCCGTCCTGTTGGTTGTAGTACGCCTGCGCGACCGCGGTGTTCGGCTTGTGCGAACCGGCCGGTGACACGGACTCGTCCTTGAAGTAGATGCGCGCGGGGGTGCCGAGCGCTTCCTCGAGCCGGCGGGCGCGCACCAGCGGCGTCGGCCGCCACAAGCGCAGGATGTCGATCACCGCGCCCGGGATGTCGACGGTCGGCGCCTGGGTCATCTCCTGTTCGATCAACGCCATCGGGAACAGGGGCGCCAGGTCGTCCGGACCGACGGGCTGCTTCGTCGCCGGATGAAGCGGCGGCAGCAAGGGCTCCGGCATGTCGGGCAGCGCGTTGTACCACGCCGACGGAATGCGATCCTGCAGCAGCTCGAAACGAGTCGCGTCGGTCATCACCCTGGCTCCTTCGCTACGACGCCGTGCCTCGGCTCCAGCGGCACGATTACTTCCTCCGCGTCACGCGGGCGGCCGCGAGGTCGCGGACGAGCCCGGTCGGGTCGTCGGCACGAACGAGCGCCTCGCCGACGAGCACCGCGTCGAAGCCGGCGTCGGCCATCCGGCGGGCGTCGTCAGCCGAGCGGATCGCGCTCTCGGCGACCGCGATCACGCCGGCCGGCAGGCGCGATGCCAGTGCGCCGGCGACGTCGAGATCCTCCGAGAACGTGGCGAGGTCACGACTGTTCACGCCGACGATCTCGGCCGCCGCGCCCAACGCACGGTCGATCTCCGCGGCATCGTGGGTCTCGACGAGCGCCGCCATCCCCAATTCCCGGGCGAGGGCCTGCAGATCCGCGAGGAGCGCATCGTCGGGCAACGCCGCGCAGATCAACAGCACGGCGTCAGCGCCGATGGCACGTGCCTCGTAGATCTGGATCTCGTCGATCGTGAAGTCCTTGCGGAGCACGGGGAGCCCGGTGGCGTCGCGGGCAACCTGCATGTCGGCAACCGAGCCGCCGAAGTACGGACGGTCGGTGAGCACCGACAGCGCAGCCGCCCCGCCGGCCTCGTAGGCCTTGGCCGTCGTCCCGGGCTCGAGGTCGGGGGCGAGGTCGCCCTTGGACGGCGAGCGGCGCTTCAGCTCACCGATCACCGCGAGCGCGCCGTCGTCGCGGCGGAGGGCGCCCGCGAAGTCCCGGGCACGGGGCGCGTCGATCGCGCGCTGGTGCAGCAGGTCGCGCGTCTGCGGCTGCCGCAGCAGCGTGACCTCGTCGATCTTCGTGGCGAGGATCTCGTCCAGGACGGTCAAGCGCTGCGGAGTCTACGGGTGCGCCCCGCGTTTGCGTTTGCAACGAAACGGCCCGCCCCGGGCCGTTTCGTTGCAAACAAGGGGGGCGCACTTGGCTCTACGCTCCCGCCCCATGACGGTGACCTTCCCCGAAGACTTCGTGTGGGGCGCAGCCGCGGCCTCGCACCAGATCGAAGGCGGCAACTGGAACAACGACTGGTGGGCGTTCGAGCACCAGCCCGGCACGCCCTGCATCGAGCCGTCGGGCGACTGTTGCGACAGCTACCACCGCTACGCGGAGGACATCGGCCTCGTGCGCGAGCTCGGTCTCGGCGCCTATCGCTTCTCGATCGAGTGGTCGCGCATCGAGCCCGAGGACGGCGAGTTCTCGCGCGCCGCGCTCGACTACTACCGGCGCGTCATCGCCGAGTGCCACCAGCAAGGCGTGCGACCGGTGGTGACGTTCCACCACTTCTCGACCCCGCGCTGGATGGCCGCGCTCGGCGGCTGGGAGTCGGACGAGGTCGTCGATCGCTTCGCGCGGTACTGCGAGCGGGCCGTCGCCCACCTCGGTGATCTCATCGCGATGGGCTGCACGATCAACGAACCGAACATCGTGTCGCTGATGGGCTACGTCGTCGGGGTCTTTCCGCCCGGCCGGCGCGACCTCGACGCGTTCGCGAGGGTGAACGAGCACCTGAAGGCCGCGCACCGTCGTTCGTATGACGTGTTGAAGTCCGGTCCCGGCGACTTCCCGGTCGGCTTGTGCGTCGCCATGGGAGACTGGTGGGCACCCGCGGGCGCCGAGGAGGCACTGGACCGGACACGCCACATGCACGAGGGGCAGTTCCTCGAGTGCGCGAAAGGCGACGACTTCCTCGGTGTGCAGGCGTATTCCCGCACTCGTCTCGACGAGCGTGGCCGGCCCCTGGGGCCCGAGGAAGGCGTGGAGGTCGTGGCGTCGATGGGCTACGAGTTCTGGCCCCAAGCGCTCGAGGTGGCGGTGCGTCATGCGGCCGACATCGCGCAAACACCGTTGTACGTGACCGAGAACGGCCTCGGCCACGACGACGACGACCGCCGCATCGCGTACGTGCACGACGCGCTCGAGGGCGTCGGTCGCTGTCTCGAGGACGGCATCGACGTCCGCGGCTACTTCTACTGGTCGCTCCTCGACAATTTCGAGTGGGCCCTCGGCTACGGGCCGAAATTCGGCTTGATCTCGGTCGACCGCCAGACGTTCGCCCGCGCACCCAAGCCCAGCGCGAACTGGTTCGGCGGGATCGCCCGTGCGAACCGGCTCCAGTAACCGCTCAGCAGCCCGTTTCGCCGCCGGCTTCACGGTTCCCTCACAAAGGGTTCATGCTCTCCGGGTCGCCGGGTGCGACGATGAAGGAGCATGGAACGCGGGACCATCCTCGTCGTCGACGACGAGCCGAACATCGCCGACCTGGTGGAGCTGTACCTCCGCCGCGACGGATACCGGGTCGTGAAGGCCGGCAACGGCGAGGACGGCCTCCGGGCGGTCGAAGATCACCGGCCCCGCCTCGTCGTGCTCGACGTCGGCCTGCCCGACATCGACGGCCTCGAGGTGTGCCGCCGGCTCCGCGCGACCTCGACGATGCCGGTGATCTTCCTCACCGCCCGCGACACCGAGGTCGACCGCGTGCTCGGTCTCGAGCTCGGTGCCGACGACTATGTGACGAAGCCGTTCTCACCGGCGGAGCTCGTGGCGCGGGTGAAGGCCGTGCTGCGCCGCGCCGAAGGCGGCCCGGCGGCGGCCGAGATCGTCCAGGTCGGCAACGTCGCCATCGACGCCGGGCGCCGCGAGGTGCGCGTCGACGGCGAGCCGGTCGCGTTCACGACCAAGGAGTTCGACCTCCTGCGCTTCCTTGCCGACCGGTCGGGCCGGGCGCTGAGCCGTCAACAGATTCTCGACGGGGTGTGGGGCTACGACTGGTTCGGGGACATCCGAACCGTGGACGTGCACATCGCGCAGGTACGCAAGAAGGTCGACGCGGGTGTTCGCATCGCGACCGTTCGAGGCGTCGGTTACCGGCTCGACGCCAAATGACACGATGCCAAACGACACGGTGATCGCGTGACGACGTGACGCGCACTCACATCTCCCTGCGGACACGCCTCGTCGTCGCGATGCTCGTCGTCGCGTTCGGGGTGCTCGGGCTCTCCTACGTCGCGACGTACGGGCTCGTGCGGCGCGCCCTGCAGAACAACGCGCTGACGACCTTGCAGAAGCGGGCCACGGAGCTGCGCGACTATGCACAGGACACCAGCGTCGCCGCACTCCCCCGGCAACGGCTGCAGCTCGCGCTCCGGCTCACCGACATCCGGGTCGTCCGCGTGCAGCCGAACGGCGCCGTCGCCGACACGGGGCTTTCGGCCGCGGCCGGTCTCCCCGAGCCGCTCACTCCGTCCGACATCCACCCCGACCGCCTCAACGCGGGCGAGCAGGTGAGCGGGCGCCTCGGCAGCATCGTCTACCTCGCGGTGCCGACGGATGCGGCCGCGCCCCGGGGCGGGCGATACGTGGTCGTCGCGACCGACACCGTCGACATGTCGGTGCTCCGCAAGCTGTTCCCGCTGTTGCTCCTCGCCGGGCTCGTCGTGCTCGGGTTGGCATTCGCCGTGGCGGCGTGGTTGGCGCGCCGGCTCACCCGGCCGATCGGCGAGATCGAACGCGCGGCGCGCAAGCTCGCGACCGGCGACCTCTCGGCGCGCACCGATGTGGCGTCTTCCACCGACGACGAGCTCGCGGCGCTGGCCGGCACGCTCAACGACATGGCCGCCCAGCTGGAGCACGCACGCGGCAGCGAGCGGGCGTTCCTGTTGTCGATCTCGCACGACCTCCGAACTCCGCTCACGTCGATCCGGGGGTATGCCGAAGCGCTCGCCGACGGGACGCTCGACGACGCCGACCCCGACGACCGCAAACGCGCGGCGGCGGTGATCGGTGCCGAGGCGCGCCGGCTGGAACGGTTGGTGCGCGATCTGCTCGACCTCTCGCGCCTCGACAGCCACCAGTTCTCGCTCAACGCGCGCCCCTGCGACGCCACCGAAGTGGTGCGTGACGCGGCGGAGGCGTTCGCGCCGAAGGCCCACGAGCTCGGCGTACATCTCTCGGTCGTGCCGGGAACGCCGCTGCCGGTGGATCTCGACCCCGAGCGACTCGCACAGATCGTCGCGAACCTCGTCGAGAATGCGTTGAAGTACGCGGAGAGCAACGTCGAGGTGTACGTCGCGCCACACGGGCCGGGTTTCGTCGCCGTGGTGGTGACCGACGACGGTCCGGGCATCCCCCGTGACAAGCTTGGACTCGTGTTCGAGCGCCTCTACACCGTCCGCGACAAGCCCGGCCGCGCCGTGGGCACCGGCCTCGGACTCGCGATCGTCCGTGAGCTCGCGGCAAGGATGGGGGGCCGCGCGTGGGTCGACGGGGCGAGCGACGGTGGCAGCCAGTTCGTCGTGTCGCTCCCGAGCAACGTGGCCCAGTTGGTCTGATGCACCGCCCCCGTCTCGTCTGCGGCGTGCTGGCACTCACGCTCGGCGCGGCCGCCTGCGGAAGCTCGTCCCACGGACCCGCCGCGCCGACGTCCTCGGTCCCGGCCAACTCGACGACCACGTCCAGCGCGTCGAAGCCGACGACGGCCGCGGCGGCGCCGTGCGCGAAACCGCATGCGGCCGGGCAGTTCGCGCAAACCTTGACGTTTCAAGGGCAAACGCGCACCTACCAGTTGTACGTGCCGCGCAGCTACCACGGCCGTACACGGGTTCCTGTCGTCTTCAACTTCCACGGATTCGGCTCCGGCGCCGTGCAACAGATGATCTACGGCAACTTCAAACCGCTCGCCGAACGCGACGACTTCCTCATCGTCGCGCCGGACGGCCAGGGCACGACCGGTCGACACTTCAACTTCGCGGGCGAACCGGGCCTGCAGAACGACCTCCAGATGGTCGGCGCGTTGCTCGACCACATCGAGGCAACGCTCTGCGTCGACAAGAAGCGCGTGTTCTCGGCCGGCATGTCGAACGGTGGCGCGACGACAACTGCGCTCGCGTGTCTGAGCAAACGGTTCGCAGCGTTCGGCCCGGTCACGGTGAGCTGGTACGGCCCGGCATGTGCGGCGGCCGGGCCCACTGCGATCATGGTGTTCGCGGGCACCGGTGACCCGGTCGTGCCGTTCCACGGTGGAAAAGTGAGCTGTTGCGGTGGCGCGCAAGTTCGCGCGGCGCCGGACATCATGGCCGACTGGGCCACGCACGATCATTGCGCGTCCACGTACGAGGACACGACTGTCGGTACGGAGGTGACCCGGCGCACGTGGTCGGGATGCACCGGCGGCAGTGCCGTGGTCTTCTACATCATCAAGGGCGGCGGACACACGTGGCCGGGCGCGATTCCGGTTGCGCGCCTCGGCAAGACCACCACGCAGATCAACGCGAGCGAACTGATCTGGAACTTCTTCAAGTCCCACCCGCTCCGCTGAACGTGAAGCGGTGAGCGGAGCAGCCCGGAAGGTGCGCAGCTCACTCGCCGGGAGCAGCGAATCCTCCCGGACGCGCCGAAGGCGCCCCTAGGAGGTGAGTCGCGACCCGGAAATGTGCACCCGGACGACCGTGCGCCGGTCGTTCGAGCGCACCTGCACGAGGTCGGCGAGCTGGTTCGCGAGCCACATGCCGTGGCCGCCGATCTGTCCCGGCAGCGGGCGGACGCGCCCGACCATCGGCTCCAGGATCTGCCCGCGGTCGGTGACCTCGCACACGAAGTGCGCGTCCTCCATCCAGCAGCGCAGCGAGCCGTGACCACCGCCGTAGCGCACGCTGTTGGTCACGATCTCGCTCACGGCGAGGACGACCTCGCGCCGGCGATCCTCGTCGAAACCGAACGCCGCGGCCCGGTCGTCGATCAGCTTGCGGACGACCCACAGCCGTGACAGATCGAACTCGACCGACTCGGTCGCGACCGTGGGTTCGGGGAGGTCGCCGCCGAACCACTCGACCGGCGCACCGAAGCGAGCGTTCTCGCACGCACGCCCATCCGCGTGGAGGAACGGATGGTTGTCGATCGCGGTCTCGATGTCGGGCGCGGGCAGCGCTTCCGTGTCGTAGGGGCAGAGCAACGACAAGGGCGCGTCGGCCAGCGCGACATTGAGCAGCGCCTCGTGGAGGTGGCACTCACTTCGCTCGTCGGAGCTGCGTTCGACATAGAGCGGTTCACCGACGCCTCGGATGCGACGAGCTTCCCCGGCGTGGCCGGCCACGAACTCGCGCCACGCGGGGATGATGCGGGCCGGGTTCTGGCCGACGGCAGCCATGTCGGCGAACTGCACCGCGTCCGCGTCGGCGCCGAGCGCCGCCCGCAGCATGGCGATCTTGCGGGCCTGCACGACGACCAGCACGGGCTCGCCCGCCGTCACTCCGGCGCGCACGAACCGCGCGACGCCGTCGACGAAGCCGTCGTCGCCGGCGTAGAGCATCGCCTCGTGGCGATAGGCGCGGTCAGGGGCGATCTGCATCGTCGAGGCAGGGGTCTCCGGCAGGAGCGCAGTCTTGCGCGCGTCCTCGATCATCGCGTTGATGGTCCGGGCGGAGCGGCCGTCGGGCATACGCGTTCGAAGGAGATCCTGGCTAGCACCGCGTCTTTCTACCCGGATCCTGGCGAAATGTTGCCTACCGAGCGTCAATCGCCCCGGTTTCGACAGCTGCAGTCACCGCTCCGGCGCGGACCTCGGCGCCCGGCTCGATCTCGCGGCGCAGCATCGCGAGCGCCAGCTCGTCGACTGCGCTCGTCACGACGCCCACGACCTTGTCACCGTATGAGACCTCGGCGCCCCGTTGGAGCGGCTCGGTGGCGCGCAATCTCCGGAGCAACCGGTTCACGTGGCCCCGCGTGTCGATGCGGCACACGAGCTCCTGGCCGACGAAGCATCCTTTGGTGAACGACACCGCGTCCCGCTCGAGGCCGGCTTCTTGGGGAATCGTCCGCTCGTCGAGGTCTGCACCCATGCGCGGGACCCCGGCCTCGATCCGGGCCCGTTCGTATCCGACACCGTCGACGACCGGCAGACCGAGCAGGTCGCGGAGCGTGTCGACGGCCGCGTCGGTGCCGACCGCGTCGAACGCCGGGACCCCGCCCCAGGAGACGTGAAACGCCTGGGCGCCACCGGTCTCGGCCGGCGGCTCCTGGCCGCGCACGGCAACGGCCGCGACCGTCCGCGTCTCGATCTCGACCTTCACGCGGATCTTGAAGCGGCGCAGCCCCTCGGCGAGCGTGGCGCCGAACCCGCCTTCGGTCACGCACCACCAGACGTCGGGTTCGACGTGGGCCAGGGAGAAGTCGACGACGAGCTTCCCCTGCGGTTGCAACAGCAGCGAATGCGCGGTGGCGCCGACGGGCATGGCGTCGAGGTCCTGGGAGACGAGGCTCTGCAGGAACGTCGTCGCGTCGGGGCCGTGCACGACGACGAGGTCGCGGGCGACGGGGGCGCAAAAGGCGGAAGTCATTGGTCGAAGAGCCGGCGAGCGGCGGCTGCCGCCGTGAGCAACGCCTGGGCCTTGTTCCGGCATTCCAGCTCCTCGTCGGCGGGCACCGAGTCCGCCACGATGCCGGCGCCCGCTTGCAACGTGGCGCGCCCCTCCCGCCAGAACATCGTGCGGATCGCGATCGCAGTGTCGAGGTTGCCGGAGAAGTCGACATAGCCGACGACACCCGCGTACGGCCCGCGCTTGGTCGGTTCGAGCTCGTCGATGATCTCCATCGCCCGTACCTTGGGCGCGCCGCTGACCGTCCCGGCCGGGAACGTCGCGCGGAGCACGTCGATCGGACCCTTGCCCTCGGTGAGCTCGCCCGAGACCTGGCTCGTCATGTGCATCACGTGCGAGTAGCGCTCGAGCGTCATCAGCTCCTCGACCTGTTCGGTGCCGTAGCGGACGACCCGCCCGAGGTCGTTGCGCGCCAGATCGACCAGCATCACGTGCTCGGCGCGTTCCTTCGGGTGCTCGACGAGCTCGGCTTCCATGCGGCGGTCGTGCTCCTCGTTGCGCCCGCGCCGGCGCGTGCCCGCGATCGGGCGGCTGATCACCCGCGCGTCGCGTAGCTGTACGAGGGCCTCCGGCGACGACCCGACCACCGTGGCCTCCGGATGTTGCAACACATACATGTACGGCGACGGGTTGACGAGCCGCAGCACGCGATACATCGCGAGGGGATCGACCGGCGCGACGAGATCGAACCGCTGCGAGAGCACCACCTGGAAGATGTCGCCCTCGAGGATGTGCTCTTTGGCCGCCTCGACTGCGCCGGCCCACTCCTCGCTGGTGAAGTTGCGGCGTACCTCGGGCAGCTCTCCGAGATCCTCGGCCGGGGGCAGCGCGGGCAGATACGGCAGCGGACGCCCCAACTCCTCGACGGCCTTCTCCAGGCGCGCGGTCGCTCCGTCGTAGAGCGCGTCGAGCTCGCTCGCACCCGCACCGGGCGGTGGATACACGTTCTCGATGAGGTACAGGCGCTGACGGAAGTGATCGAACGCGGCGACCTGACCGGCCAGCGAGCACACCGCGTCCGGAAACCCCGAATCGTCGGGAGGTGTCGCGGGCAGGCGCTCGATCTCGCGCACGGTGTCGTAGCCCATCCAGCCGACGATGCCACCATGGAACGGCGGCAGCTCGGGAAGCTTGGGGGCGCGGTATCGCGCGCACAACGCTTCGAGCGCGGCGAGCGTGCCCTCGTCGGCCGGCACGCCTTCGGGCGGCGCGTTGCCGTCGAGCCATTCGACGTGACGGCCCCGTGTCACGAACGTACGCGCCGGATCCCGGCCGAGGAAGGAGAAGCGGCCCCATCGCTCGGCGTGCTCGACCGATTCGAGGAGGAAGCCCTCACGGTTGCCGACGAGCTTGACGAACGCGGACACGGGTGTCTCGAGGTCGGCAAGCACCTCGCGCCAGACCGGCACGACCGTGTACTCGTGCGCCAGCTCACGAAAGGCCTCGCGGGAAGGCTTGGTCAGGGTGCTCACACCGGACCGGGTGTCGCGCCACTGCCGAAGGCGCGGAAGAAACAGCTGCGCGCGCCCGTGTGACAGGCGCCGCGGCCGTCCTGCTCGACCACGAACAGCAGCACGTCCATGTCGCAGTCGTAGTACGCCTCGCGCACGTACTGGCGATCGCCGGAGGTCTCCCCCTTGCACCAGTACTCCCGCCGGCTGCGGCTCCAGAACCACGTACGTCCGGTCGAGAGGGTGCGCTCCAGGGCGTCCCGGTTCATCCACCCGACCATCAGGACCTGGGCGGTGCCCGCCTCCTGGACGATCGCGGGGACGAGACCGCTCGCGTCGTACTGCACGGCGTCGAGCTCGGCCTCGGAGTACGAAATCGGCGTCGTGACAGGGGACGTCATGAAACCGCTCTTGGCGACTTCGTCGCCGGGCCGCTCGGGCCACGTTCGCTGCTCGGCGGGATACCCGCCTCGCGACGCTCACTCATGAAACCGAGATCGTACCTGGCGGGTCGCGTGGCCCTTCTTGTTTAGGCTCTCCCGATGGCCGCGCCCACCCCGCCCGACGCACCCCGCCGGCCGCGCACCTTGTCGATCCACGGCGACGACCGGGTCGACGACTGGTACTGGTTGCGCGAGCGCGACAACCCCGCCGTCGTGGCCCACCTCGAAGCCGAGAACGCCTACGCCGACGCCCTCCTCGCGCCGCAGCGGGGGTTGCGCGATCGGATCTTCGACGAGATCCGCAACCGCATCCAGGAGACCGACGAATCCGCGCCGGTTCCCAGCGGGCCGTGGGAGTACACGACGCGGACGCTCGAAGGACAGCAGTACGCGATGCACTACCGCCGCCCGCGGGGAGCCACCGCGGACGAGGCGGCATTGCTGCTCGACGAGAACGTGCTCGCCGCCAACGGTGACTACTTCGCGCTCGGAGGCTTCGAGGTCACGCCTGATCACCGGGTGCTCGCCTACTCGACCGATGTCACCGGTGGCGAGCGCTACACGTTGCACTTCCGCGACCTCACGGCCAACGTCGACCTTCCCGACGTCGTCGAGAACGTCACCTACGGGCTTGCCTGGGCGGATGATGCGCGCACGTGCTTCTACGTCCGGCCCGACGAGGCGATGCGACCGCACGAAGTATGGCGACACACGTTGGGCACACCGTCGAGCGACGACGTGCGGGTGTTCGGCGACGAGGACGAACGTTTCTTCCTCGGCCTGGAGCGCACGCGAAGCGGACGGTTCGTGCTGATCGAGACCGCGTCGAAGACGACGTCCGAAGTGTGGTTCGTCCCTACCGAGCGCCCGGAGGCGGCGCCGCGTGTCGTCGCGCCACGCGAGGTGGGGCACGAGTACGACGTCGAGCACCACTGGAGCGAGGAACACGGCGACCGCTTCCTGATCGTCACGAATCAGAGCGGCACCGCGCGCAACTTCGAGTTGGTCGCCGCGCCCTGCGCCGACCCCGGCCGCCAGCACTGGACGCCGCTCGTCCCGCATCGAGAGAATGTGAAGCTCGACGCAGTGACCGCGTTCGCCGAACACCTCGTGCTGAGCGAGCGCGCCGAGGGGCTCGATCGGCTCTCGGTCATGTGCGTCGAGAACGACGACATCTTCGCGATCGAGTTCCCCGACCCGGTGTACACCGCCTGGATCGGTGCCAACGAGGAGTACGACAGCAGGTCCGTCCGGTACGGATACACCTCGCTCGTCTCACCGACGACCGAGGTCGACTTCGACATGCAGACGCGCAAAGGTGCGATCGTCAAGACGCAGCCGGTGCTCGGTGGCTACGACGCCTCGCTGTACACGTCGGCACGGGAATGGGCCACCGCGAGCGACGGGACGCGCATCCCGATCTCGATCGTCCACCGCAAGGACACATCGCTCGATGGTTCGGCGCCGGGCGTGCTGTACGGCTACGGCTCCTACGAGCACTCGACCGATCCGGCGTTTCGCGCATCCCGCCTCTCCTTGCTCGACCGCGGCTTCGTCTTCGCGATCGCGCACGTGCGCGGTGGCGGCGAGATGGGGCGTCCCTGGTACGAACAAGGACGCCTCGAGCACAAGTCGAACACGTTCACCGATTTCGTCGTGTGCGCCGAGCATCTGGTCGCGCAGCACTACACGTCGCCCTCCCGGCTCGCGGCGCGCGGCGGCAGCGCGGGCGGGCTGCTGATGGGTGCGGTCACGAACATGCGACCTGACCTCTTCGCAGCCATCGTCGCCGAGGTGCCGTTCGTCGACGTGGTCACGACGATGCTGGATCCGTCGTTGCCGCTCACGATCACCGAGTGGGAGGAGTGGGGCGACCCGCGCGAGCCGGACGCGTATGCACGCATGAAGGCGTACTCACCCTATGACAACGTGTCCCCCCAGCCGTATCCCGCAATGCTCGTCACGACCGGCTTGAACGATCCACGCGTGCAGTACTGGGAACCTGCGAAATGGGTCGCAAAGCTGCGCACGCAGTCCACATCGCAGAAGCCCATCGTCCTCCGCACCGAGATGGGTGCAGGCCACGGCGGACCGTCGGGGCGATACCACGCGTGGCGGGAGGAAGCCGTCGTCCTCGCGTTCATCTGCAGTGCGGTCGGCGTCGCGGCGGACGCGTGAAGCTGCACACGGCCGACGGGCTCGTCCTCGAGGCGGAGTGGTCGGCTCCCGGCGACGTCCGGGCGACCGCCGTGCTCTGCCATCCTCACCCGCAGTACGGCGGGACGATGCGCAGCCTCGTGATCTCGGCGTTGTTCGACGGGCTCCCGAAGCAGGGCATCGCGTGCTTGCGTTTCAACTTCCGTGGCGTCGAGGGCAGCGACGGCGTCTACGGCGAGGGCCGCGACGAGCCCCTCGACGTCCTCGCCGCGATCGACGCGGCATCGGCCACCGCCACCGACCGGCCGCTTCTGCTCGTCGGCTGGTCCTTCGGTGCCGACATGGCACTCACCGTCGACGACCCACGGATCACGGGATGGGTCGGGATCGCGCCGCCACTGCGGTTTCGCGCCGCGGCCGACTACGCAAAGGTCGGGGCCGACCCGCGACCGAAGCTGCTGGTGCTCGCCGCGAACGACGAGTACCGCTCACCCGAGGAGATCGAAGCCGACGTCGCCGGCTGGTTGCACACCCGCGTCGAGATCATTCCGGGCGCGAGCCACTACTTCGTCGGCCGCACCGACCGGGTCGTCGAGCTGACGGCCCGCACCGTTGGCGAGCTTGCCGGTGAGACGGGTGAGACCGGTTAGACCGGTAATGCGAAGGCTTTGAGGCCGCGCGTCTCGAGGAAGCTTTCCCGGCGCAAAATTGCCGAGCGCCACGCAACGAGATCGATCTCGAAGGTGGCGCGGTCACCGTCCTCGTAGGCGTGCTCGAGCTCGTCGAACGCGTTGTCCTCCGCGTCGAGGAGCTCTCGGTACCGGCGGAAGAAGTGGTCGTCGACTCCGTCGACTCCGAGCCTTCCTCCGCCTGCCAAGTGGTACGTCTCGGCCATGGCACCTCCTACACACGTGCCGGGCCCAAGACCGGCACTTGGTGTGGTGAGGGTAGCCGCCCGGGCGGACGGCGGAAACGATCCTGCTCAGGGCCTGGTGAGAAGCCCGCGGTCGCTCAGATACCCCTTCGCTTCCCGGACCGAGTGCTGGCGGAAGTGGAAGATCGACGCCGCGAGCACCGCGCTCGCCCCGCCTGACGCGACCCCTTCATAGAGGTGTTCGAGCGTCCCGACGCCGCCGCTCGCGATCACCGGCACGTCGACGGTGGCGGCCATCGCCTGCAGGAGCTCGATGTCATAACCGGCCTTCGTGCCGTCCCGGTCCATCGACGTCAACAGGATCTCGCCGGCGCCGAGCGCGCACACCCGCGCGGCCCAGGCCAGCGCGTCGATGCCGGTCGGGGTGCGGCCGCCGTGCGTCACGACCTCCCATCCGCCGTCGCCGTCCGCGGCTCGGCGACGCGCGTCGATCGCGACGACGATGCATTGGGACCCGTACTCGAGCGCGCCCCGCTCGACGAGCTGCGGATCGTTGACGGCCGCGGTATTGAACGAGACCTTGTCGGCGCCGGCGCGCAGCAGACGGCGCGCATCGTCGACGCTGCGCACGCCACCGCCAACCGTGAACGGGATGAACACCTGATCGGCGACACGCTCCACGACATGGACCATCGTGTCGCGCGCGTCGCTCGAAGCCGTGATGTCGAGGAATACCAACTCGTCGGCGCCCTCGGCGTCGTAGCGCGCGGCCAGCTCGACGGGATCACCCGCGTCGCGAATGCCGACGAAGTTGACGCCCTTCACGACCCGCCCCGCGTCGACGTCGAGGCACGGGATCACGCGGACAGCGAGCACGCCGAGATCCCTTCGGCGACAGTGAAGCGACCCTCGTAGATCGACGTGCCGGCGATCGCGCCCGCGAGTCGACGGCCGTCGACATGGAGCTGGGCGAGGCGACGCAGGTCTTCGGCGCTCGAGACGCCGCCGCTCGCGATCACCGGCGCGTCGACGGCGGCGAGCACCGGCCGCAGCTGTTCGATGCCCGGTCCGCCCATCATGCCGTCTCGACCGATGTCGGTGACGACGAGCGCGCCCACTCCCGGCCGGTCGAAGCGCTTGGCAAGGGTGACGAGGTCGGCGCCGGTCGCGTCGGCCCAGCCGTGGATTGCGACGTCGGTGCCACGCGCATCGAGACCGACCGCGACCCGCTCCGGGTGGGACGCCGCGAGCTCGTCGACCAGCTCCGGGTGCTCGATGGCCGCGCTGCCGACAACCACGCGCGCGACACCCGCGTTGAAACGCGCGAGCGCCTCCTCGAGGGAACGAACGCCGCCACCGGTTTGGATGCGTGCAGTCACGGCTGCGCAGACCGCCGTGATGACTGACAGATTTGGGTTCCCGCCGTGGCGCGCGGCGTCCAGGTCCACGACGTGGATCCAGCGCACGCCGGCTTGATCGAACGACCGTGCGACCGCCACCGGATCGTCGTTGTAGACGGTCTCACGATCGTAGTCGCCCTGTTGCAGCTGCACGACCTTGCCGTCGCGCACGTCGATGGCGGGATACAGATCCATGGTCAGGCGGCGGCGTCCACGAAGTTCCGGAGCAGCCGCAGGCCCACGTCCCCGGACTTCTCCGGGTGGAACTGCGTCGCCCAGAGGGGGCCGTGCTCGATCGCGGCCGCAAACCTGCGGCCGTAGTCGCACCACGCGGCCACAATCGCGTCGTCGGCGGGCTCGGGCGCGAACGTGTGCACGAAGTACAGCCACGCCGGATCGGGCAGATGTGCGCAGCACTTCGAACCCGGTGTGATGTCGAGCGTGTTCCAGCCCATCTGCGGCAGTCGCACGTTGTCGGGCAGGCGCGTCACGCGCCCGGCCACGATGCCGAGACCCGCGACCTCGGGTGTCTCGTCGCTGCCTTCGAACAACATCTGCATCCCGATGCAAATGGCCAGGAACGGACGCCCGTCGGTCGCGGCTTCCTTGCAGACGCCTTCGAGGCCGGCGCTCCGCACAGCCTGCATGCACGCGCCGAACGCGCCGACACCGGGAAGCACCACTGCCTGCGCCCGAGCGATCGCCGCCGGGTCGCCGGTGAGCCGGGCGTCCGCGCCGAGGTGTTGCAATGCCTTCTCCGCCGAACGCAGGTTGCCGATCCCGTAGTCGACCACGGCGATGCGCGTCACGACGACAACGTGCCCTTCGTGGACGGGACGTCGGAGCCTTCGATCTTCACGGCGTCACGCAACGCGCGCGCCACGGCTTTGAACGACGCCTCGATCACGTGATGGCCGTTCTTGCCCGACACGCCGCGCACGTGCAGCGTGAGCCGGGCGCCGTCGACGAAGCCCTTCCAGAATTCCTCGGCGAGCTGCGGGTCGAACGTGCCGATCCATTCCGACACGGGGTCGACGTCGTACACGAGGAACGGACGACCCGAGAGGTCGACCGCGACCTGCACGAGCGCCTCGTCCAGCGGGACGAGCGCGTTCGCGAACCGGCGAACACCGCGCTTGTCGGCGAGCGCCTCGCGCAAGGTGCCGCCGAGGACGATGCCGACGTCTTCGACGGTGTGGTGCAGGTCGACGGTGAGGTCGCCCTTGGCGTCGATGACGAGATCGAAACCGGCGTGCTTGCCGAGCTGCTCGAGCATGTGGTCGAAGAACGGGATCCCGGTGTCGACCTTGGCGGCCCCTCCGCCGTCGACGACCAGCGCGACCGCCACCGTCGTCTCCTTCGTCTCCCGCCGTTGGTTCGCCTGCCTTGACGCGTTCATGCGGGGTGTGCCTCCTGGAGCGCGGCGAGAAATGCATCGTTCTCGGCGGGGGTGCCGATCGTGACCCGGAGACAACCCTCGACCCGGGGCCACGACGAGAAGTCTCGCACCAGCACGTGGTGGGCCAGGAGCCGTTTCCAGAGGTCATGCGCGTCGCCGTCGACCCGGAACAGCAGGAAATTCGCCCCCGAGGGGCACACGTCGATCCCGTCGGTCGCGGCCAGCGCCGCGAAGACCCGTCCGCGCTCCTCGACGAGCGACGCCACGCGCTTCTCCATCTCGGCGCGAAAATCGAGCGCGATCGTGCCCGCGAGCTGGGTCGGCACCGACAAGTTGTACGGCAGCATGACCTTCTCGAGCTCGGCGACCATCCACGTCGGCGCGACCGCGAAACCCAGCCGCACCGCGGCCATCGACCACACCTTCGAGTACGTCCGCACGACGACGAGCGCGCGGGACTCGTCGACGAGATCGATCGCGCTCCAGGGTGCGAACTCGCCGTACGCCTCGTCGACCACGAGCAACGCGTTGTGCTCCTCGACCGCATCGACGAGCCGCTCGATGGTCTCGCGCGCTTCCACGGTCCCGGTCGGGTTGTTCGGGGAGCACACGAACACGACGGAGGGCTTCGTGCGCGCGATGAGGTTCGCCGCGTGTTCGGGGTCGATCGCATAGCCCGTGCCGCGCTCCCCCGTCACGATCTCTGTTCCGGTGCCGCGGGCGATCTGCGCGTGGAGGGCGTACGTCGGCTCGAACATCAGCGCGCGCCGGCCGGAACCGCCGTACGTGAGCAGCAACGTCTGCAGCACTTCGTTGCTGCCGTTGCCGCACAGCAGGCGCGCCGGTGGCTGGCCTAGGAAGCGCCCCAGGCCGGCGCGCAGCTCGGTGGCGCCACGGTCGGGATAGCGGTGCAAGCCGACGTCGCGGATGGCGTCGAGCCAGCGTTCCACGAACGCCGGTGGCGGCGGATACGGGCTCTCGTTGGTGTTGAGCCGCACCTCGACGTCGACCTGCGGCGAGTGATAGCCCTCGAGGTCCTGCAAGTCGGCGCGCGGCATGGGCCGCGACGGCCGCGACGGCCGCGACGGCCGCGACGCACGTCCTTCCGTCACGAAGACTCCTGCCGGAAGCGGATCGCGTCCGCGTGGGCCCACAATCCTTCTTCTTCGGCGATGATGCGCGTCGCGTCGGCGACACGCGACAACGCGTCCGCGTCGGCGTGCACGACGTGCACGTGCTTCTGGAAGGCGGCGATGCGCAGCGCGCTCGCGAAGCGAGCCGTGCCGCCGGTCGGCAGGACGTGGTTGGTGCCCGCGAGATAGTCACCCAGGACCGCCGGGGCGTAGGCGCCGACGAACACCGCGCCCGCGTTGCGCACGAGCGGCACGAGCAACGGCGCGTCCGCGCACATCAACTCGAGGTGCTCGGGGGCGATGGCGTTGGCGGCGTCGATCGCACGCGGCGCGTCCTCGACCAGCACGATGCGACCCCCGGCGGTCAGCGTCGACTCCGCGTCGACGCGCCGGGTCGCGGTCAACAGCAACGTTTCGAGCGCGAGCTCGACCCTCTCGGCCACCGCCTCATCCCACACGATGACGGCGACCGCGCCGCCGGGACCGTGCTCGGCTTGGGCGAGCAGGTCAGCGGCGACCCACGCCGGGTCGACGGTGTCGTCGGCGACGATTGCGACCTCCGATGGTCCCGCGAGGCCGTCGATACCGACGGCGCCGAACACCTGGCGCTTGGCTTCGACGACGTACGCGTTCCCCGGACCGACGATCACGTCGACGGGCCTGATCGTCTCCGTGCCGTACGCGAGCGCGGCGATCGCCTGGGCGCCGCCGACGCTGTAGACCTCGTCGACGGTCGCCAGCTCGGCGGCGGCAAGGATCGCGGTCGCGACCCGGCCGTCGGGACCGGGCGGGACACACAGCACCACCTCCGGCACGCCCGCGACCCGGGCCGCGAGGGCGGTCATGAGGACCGACGAGACGAGCGGCGCGCGGCCGCCGGGCACGTAACACCCGGCCCGGTCGACCGGGATCACCCGCTCGTGCACTTCGATCCCGAGCCGCCCGTGGCGCGCTTCCTTCTCGCGCTGGGCTTCGTGCCACGCGACGATCTGGTCGCGGGCGAGCTCGAGTGCGGACCGCAGCGCCGGCGTCACCTGTGCCAGCGCGTCGGCGAGGTCGGTCGCCGGGACCCGGAGCTCTTCGAGCTCGCAACCGTCGAAGCGGGCGGTCAGCTCGCGGAGTGCCGCGTCGCCCCCCGCCCGCACCGCACTGATGATCTCGGCGACAACGGCCCCGACGTCGTCGCCCGCGTCTATGGGGCGCGCGAGTGCCGCGCGCAGATCGCCGGGAATGCCGCGGAGGTCGACAATGGCCAACATCGGAACCACGAATCGTACCGGCCCATCCGTGGCGGTCTCCCCGATTAGACGGCGACGGCCTGTGGCACACTCCCCCGCGTGAGCACGTCGAGCGACCTCGCGACGCTGTCGAGCATCCAGACCCAGGTCGACGAGCTCTCACGCCGCGTCACCGATCTCGCGGAGCGCTACGGCGACACCCCGGACTCGGCCGTGGCGAGCGAGCTGTTCGCGACCGAACGAGCGCTCGCGACCGCACGCCGCTCCCTCGACCGCGCCTCCGCGCTCCTCGATCAGCTCCCGGGGTAAGCGTCCAGCCGTCGTGACGTCCATCAGATTGGCGCGTCAGCCCGCCAGAGGCGGGCTGAGCGTCCAAACAGCCGGGCAGGTCCGCGGTGATTGGCGCGTCAGGCCGCCAGAGGCGGGCTGAGCGTCCAATCTGATGGAACACTTCTTCTGCTACGGGATCTTGCCGGCCGACGGGCAGATGCCGGCGAGCGCGCACTCGCCGCAGCGCGGGTGGCGGGCGTGGCAGATTTTGCGGCCGTGCTCGATGAGCCGCAACGACAGGTCGCCCCACTCCTCCGGTGGTACGAGCACACCGAGGTCGTGCTCGATCTTCACCGGATCGGTCTCGTCGGTGAGCTTGAGCCGCGCCGCGAGCCGGGTGACATGCGTGTCGACCGGGAGCCCGGGCTCGTGGAACCACACCGAACGCACCACGTTGCCCGTCTTGCGACCGACGCCCGGCAGCGTCACGAAGTCGGAGAGCTCGATGGGGATCTTGCCCCCGAACCGTGACTCGACCGCCTGCGCCATGCCGATGAGGTTCTTCGCCTTCGACCGGAAGAACCCCGTCGATTGGATCACCGTCTCGAGCTCGGTGGGGTCGGCGTGCGCGAGGTCGGCCGGCGTCGGGTACTTCGCGAACAGCGCGGGCGTCACCATGTTCACGCGTTCGTCGGTGGTCTGCGCCGAGAGGATCGTCGCGACGAGGAGCTCGTATGCATTGGAATGCTGCAGCGCGCAGCGCGCGACGGGATAGAGCTCCTTCAGCAGCGCGACGACGGCGGTGGCGCGCGCCTTGGCGCCGCGGGGACGAGCCATACCGTCACGGTACCCTCGTGCGTGTGACGTCCCCGCCCGTGTCCGCGGTTGCTCCCGAGGAGTTCGCTGCAATTCGTGAGCGCGTCGCGGGCATCGAGCACGCCGCGCAAGCGCTCGATGGTCACCCATCGCTGGGCGACGCGGCGTGGCGTGATCTCGACGACCCGCAAGCGGACTCGGCCGGCTTCCTCGTCGACGACCTCGCGTACGCGCACGTCGCGCGCAGCGACAACTTCTCCGCGCGCCACTGGGCGCTCGGGATCACCCTCGCGCCCGGCGCACGCGACGGTGTCCTCCGCCGTACCTTGCTCGACGCCGCGCTCGCGCACGTTGCGCAGCACGGCGGTGGCCGCGCGGTCCTCTGGGTGTTGGGCGCGCACGCGAATGACGACGACGAGCTTCGAACGACAGGTCTGCGGCCCGACCGCGACCTGTTCGAGATGCGCGTGCCGCTTCCACTTTCCGAACCGCCGCGGTGGCCGCCGGGCATCGACGTGCGTCCGTTCGCGCCCGGCCGCGACGAGCAGGCGTGGCTGGATGTCAACAACCGGGCGTTCGCGAACCACGCCGAGCAGGGCGGATGGGTCGCGGAGACACTCGACCGCCGCATGACCGAGCCCTGGTTCGACCCGGCGTTGTTCCTCCTCGCGTTCGACGCCAAGGGCCTCGCGGGCTTCAACTGGATGAAGATCCACGGGGCGCACGGCCACGACCCCCGCCTCGGAGAGATCTTCGTGGTCGGCGTCGACCCGCGCATGCAGGGCAGCGGCCTGGGCCGTGCCCTTGCGATCGCCGGACTCGACGCGGTCCAACAGCGCGGCGTCGAGACCGGCTCGCTGTTCTGCGCCGCCGACAACACCGGTGCGCTGCATCTCTACGAGTCACTGGGCTTCACCGTGCACCGCACGGACCGGGCGTACGAATGCGAGGTCCGATCCACATGACGTCCCGCTATGCCGCATCGCGCGCCGAGCTCGCGCAACTGGTCGCAGACCTCGGCGAACCCGCGTATCGCGCGCGCCAGCTGCACGAGGGGCTCTACGACCAACGGCGTCCGCTCGAGCTGCTCACGAACGTTCCGCTCGCCCTGCGCACTCGCCTCGCCGAAGACCTGCCGCTGGCGTTCGACGTGGAGACCGAGCAACAGAGCGAGCGTGGCACGACGACGAAGTGGTTGTGGCGCGCGGTGGACGGCGCGCAGGTCGAGACCGTGTTGATGCGATACCCGAACCGCGCGACCGTGTGTGTCTCGTCGCAAGCCGGCTGCGCGATGGGCTGTACGTTCTGCGCCACCGGCCAGGCCGGTTTCGAGCGGCACCTCGACGTCGGCGAGATCGTCGAGCAGGTGCTGCGCGCCCAGCACGCGTCGCCGCAACGGATCTCGAACGTCGTGTTCATGGGCATGGGCGAGCCCCTTGCCAACGTCGATCCCGTGCTCGGTGCGTGCACACGATTGCACGAGGACGTCGGCCTCTCGGCCCGCCACATCACCGTCTCGACGGTCGGGGTCGTGCCCGGTATGGAGCGGCTGGCGGCATTCGACCTCCCGGTGACGCTGGCGGTGTCGCTGCACGCCCCCGACGATGCGCTCCGGGAACAGCTCGTGCCCCTGAATCGCGGCTACCCCATCGCCGACGTCCTCGATGCGGCGCGCGCCTACGCGGACCGGAAGGGGCGGCGCGTGACCTTCGAGTACGCGTGCATCGACGGCGTCAACGACGCCCCTGACCAGGCCGACGTGCTGGCAGCGCGGCTCGCCGGCATGCGGGGCGGTGCGCACGTGAACCTGATCCCGCTCAACTCGACGAGCGGATACGGCGGCCACGCGGCCGTTCCCGACCGCATCGAGGCTTTCGCCCGCCGCCTGCGGGAGCGGGGTGTCGAAGCGAGCGTTCGCCGCAATCGCGGCATCAGCATCGACGCCGCCTGCGGTCAACTTCGCGCCCGATCGCACCGGGGTCCGACGGGCACCGAAAGATCCGCGAGAATGACCCCGTGAACGAGCACCGGTGGTTCAACCCGCATCAGCCCCAGACCCTCCAGTCGGCCGTCATCTTGTGTTACATCGAGGCCGTGTTCGGGCTGCTGTTCGGGGTCGCCTCGCGATCTCTGATCGTGGCGTTGTTCATCATCGTTGGCTTGGCCGCCGGTGGATTCGGCATCGCGAACGAGAAGAAGTGGGGATACGGGCTCGCCGTCGCCGCCGCGATCGCGCAGGTGCTCGCGCTGCTCGCGCTGTTCGGCGCTTCGACGTTCACCACGTTCGGCCCGCTGTTCTCGTTCATGTTCGACGCCGCGCTCGTCGCGCTCCTCCTGCATCCCATGAGCCGCGACTACCAGCGCATCTGGTTTCGCTGAACGATCCGAGACGGGAGGGCGGCGCTGACGACGGCCGCCGGATAATGTCCGGCCGCGTGACTCCCCACGCGCTCGTCGAGGCATGCGACGCTCGCCTACGACCGCTGGAGACCGCCGCGAACCATGCGTGGTGGAATGCGAACGTCGACGCGTCAGAGGAGACGCAACGCCGACGCGCCGATGCCGACGTCGCGATGTCCGACGCGCTCGCCGACGCCGACACGTTCGCCGCGATCCGGGGCGCGCGTGCCGAGAAAGGGCTCGACGCGGTGACCGCCCGCGCCCTCGCGGTGCTCGAGGAGGCGCACATCCCCCACCAGGTGGACCCGGAGCTGCGGCGCCGCATCATCGACGAGCAGTCGTCGATCGAGTCGCGCTTCGCGCGCCACCGTGGCTCCATCGACGGCGAGCCCGTCGACGACAACGCGATCCTCGCCGTGCTGCGCAAGAGCGACGACACGGCGCACCGGCGGGCCGCGTGGGAGGCATCGAAGACCGTCGGGGCCGAGATTGCGCGCGACGTGCGCGAGCTGGCCCGTCTCCGCAACGACGCCGCGCGCCGCCTGGGCTACCGCGACCACTTCGCGATGGCACTTGCAACGACCGAGTATGACGAGAAGCG
Source organism: Acidimicrobiia bacterium (assembly GCA_038238245.1). Taxonomy (GTDB): domain Bacteria; phylum Actinomycetota; class Acidimicrobiia; order IMCC26256; family PALSA-610; genus DASQHW01. The sequence continues at coordinate 24,892 of JBBRXX010000019.1, read as the reverse complement.
GCTGTTCGCAACCCTCGAAGAGGTCGACCTCATCACGCGCGAGCCGTTCCGTGTGATGAAGGCCGAGCTCGACGACGTCCTTGCAACCCGCTTTGGTCTCGCGACGGACGAGTTGCGGCCCTGGCACTACGACGACCCGTTCTTCCAGGACGTGCCCCAGGCGGCCGGCGTCGACCTCGACCCGTATCTCGTCGACGCGAGCCTGGACGAGCTCACACTCCGCACGTTCGACGGCATGGGCCTCGATGTGCGCGGTGTGCTCGGCCGCAGTGATCTCGTGCCGCGCGACCGGAAGATCCAGCACGCGTTCTGCATCGACGTGGACCGGGCGGGTGACGTGCGCGTCCTCAGCAACAACGTGCCCGGAGCGCGTTGGGCCGAGACGATGTTGCACGAGTTCGGTCACGCGGTGTACTTCGACGGCGTCGACCGCGAGCTTCCGTGGTTGCTCCGTACGATGCACCTGTGCCTGACCGAGGGCATCGCGATGCGCTGTGGCCGAATGGTGCACGAACCGGAGTGGCTTCGAGAGGTCGCGCGGCTGCCCGAGTCGACGGTCGACGAGCTCGCGCCACGATTGCAGGCCGGGCGTCGCGCCGCGCTGTTGATCTTTGCCCGGTGGGTGCTGGTGATGACGCATTTCGAGCGCGGCCTCTATGCGAACCCGGACGGGCCGCACGACGAGCGCTGGTGGGACCTCGTCGAACGCTTCCAGCTCCTGCGCCGGCCCGACGATCGCAACGCGCCCGACTGGGCGGCCAAGATCCACGTCACCGTGGCGCCCGTCTACTACCACAACTACCTGTTCGGTGAGCTGGTCGCCTCCCAGCTCACTGCCACCGTGGGAAGCCTCGTGAATCGCAAGGACGCGGGCGAGTTCCTCGCGGCGCGCGTCTTCGCGCCGGGCGCATCGTTGCGTTGGGACCACTTGATCGAACGCGCGACGGGCACGCCGCTCACACCGGCCGCGCTCGCACGTGACCTCGCCCGCTGACACACGTGTGCGACACCCTCTGCGTCCGCCACGGCGGCGGCATGTGGTTCGCCAAGAACTCCGATCGTCATCCCGCCGAGGCGCAGGTGCTCGAGTGGCATGGGCGCAGAGCCGCGGCCGGCGAGGTGACGACCCAGTACCTCACGGTTCCCGATGCCGATGCGAGCGCGTTTCTCGGCTCGCGACCGACCTGGCTGTGGGGATGTGAGCACGGCGTCAATGACCACGGCGTCACGATCGGCAACGAGAAGATCTTCACGGTCGACTCCCCGCGTCCGCTGCCACCGGCCCTGCTCGGCATGGACGTCGTGCGACTCGTCCTCGAACGGGCGCGGACAGCCGACGACGCGCTCGAACTTTGCACGTCGCTGGTCGAGACCTACGGCCAGGGCGGCTCCGGGGAACCGTTCGACGACGAGCCCTACTTCTCTTCGTTCCTGCTCGCCGATGCCCGCGGCGCATGGGTCGTCGAGACGAGCAACCGCACGTGGGTGGCGAAGCCCGCCGGCGACGGCACATCGATCTCGAACCGGGTGAGCCTGTCGACGGACTGGACACGCGCGTCGCGTGATGTCGCGCCGGGCACGAACTTCGACGAGCGGCGCCTGGCTCAGGTGCCGACCACGCGGGCCGATCACCGTCTCGCCGTCACTCGCACATGCGTGGCCCGGGGTCCGCTCGTGGACGCGCGCGATCTCGCCGCGACATTGCGCGATCACACCGACGCGAACGGCAGCGGCTTCTCGGTCTGCCTGCACCGACCTGACTTCCACGCGCAGACCACCGCGTCGATGATCGTCGACCTCCGTTCCGACGGCGGCCCGACGCGCGTGTGGTCGTGCCTCGGCAACCCGTGTGTCGGCGTGTACGTCCCGATGTTCCCGCCCGCGGTGGTTGCGGAGCTCGCCGAGGAGCGGCAGTGGCACCGGTTCGCCCGGCTCCGCGATCGCGCTGCCGGCGATCCCGAGGCCCTCGAACGAGTGCGGGCGGTGCTCGCTCCGGTGGAGGACGAGCTCTGGGCGGTCGCGGACGACGCGTACGCGAGCGGTCGTCGGGGCGCGCTCGAAGCATGCGTCGCGGCGGCATACGCGTCGGTCGACATCGCCCTCGATCGGCTGGGCGTCTGAGGAGGCGGGTACCGTCGCAGCGTGAACAAGCTGGCGGACGAGACGAGCCCCTATCTGCGGCAGCATGCCGACAATCCCGTGGAGTGGATGCCGTGGAGCTCCGAGGCGTTCGCCCTCGCACGCGAGCGCGACGTGCCGGTGTTCCTCTCTGTGGGGTACTCCTCGTGCCACTGGTGTCACGTCATGGCGCACGAGTCCTTCGAGGACGACGCAACCGCGGCGGTGATGAACCAGTTGTTCGTGAACGTCAAGGTCGATCGCGAGGAGCGGCCGGACGTCGACGCGATCTATATGCAATCCGTGCAGGCGCTGACGGGACGCGGAGGCTGGCCGATGAGCGTCTGGTGCGCGCCCGACGGCCGGCCGTTCTATGCGGGCACGTACTTTCCGTCCGAGGAACGGCATGGCATGCCCTCGTTCCGCCACGTCTGTGAAGCGGTGTCCGAGGCGTGGCGCGACCGGCGGGAGGAAGTGCTGCAACAGAGCGAGCAACTCACCGCGGCCATCGCCGAGGACGTGTTGCGACCCGAAGCGCGCGCCACGCTGACGCCCGAGCTCATGGCTGCGGCCTATGCCGGCGTGAAGGCCCAGTTCGAACCACGGCACGGAGGCTTCGGACGCGCGCCGAAGTTCCCGCAGGCCATGACGATCGACTTCCTGTGCCGGGCCTACGTGCGGAACGGCGCCGACGAGACCCGCGACATGATCACGACGACGCTCGACGGCATGGCCGCGGGTGGCATCCACGACCAGCTGGGCGGCGGCTTCGCGCGCTATTCCACCGACGACTTCTGGCTGGTCCCCCACTTCGAGAAGATGCTCTATGACAACGCCCTGCTGACTCGTGCGTACCTGCATGGTCATCTGGTCACCGGCGAGCCGCGCTACCGGTCGGTGGTCGAGGACATCGTCGGGTATGTGCTGCGCGACCTCCGTCATGCGAACGGCGGATTCTTCTCGGCCGAGGACGCGGACTCCGAGGGCGTCGAGGGGAAGTTCTACTGCTGGTCGATCGACGAGATCCGGGAAGCGTGCGGCGATGACGCCGACGCCGTGATCCGCTACTTCGGCGTCACCGAGCAGGGAAACTTCGTGGATCCCCACACCGGGTTCCGCGCCAACATCCTGCATGTCGTAGATCCGACCGCCGAGATCCCGACCGCCGTCGAGCGGGCGAAGGTGAAGCTGCTCGAGCGGCGCGCGCAACGCGTGCGGCCCGGCCTCGACGACAAGATCCTGCTCGCGTGGAACGCGCTGATGCTCGATGCGCTCGCCCAAGCCGCGGCCGCGTTGGAGCGCGACGACTGGATGGAGGTGGCGCGCACCAACGCGCGCTTCCTGCTCGGAGAGCTCCGCCGCGACGACGGTCGCTTCCTCCGGTCGTGGCGAGCGCCGTACCTTGCGTACGCGGAGGATTACGCGGCCTTGCTCGAGGCATTGCTCACGATGGCCGAAGTCGACGACCCCGGTTGGCTCACCGAGGCGCGCGCCGTCGCCGACGAGCTCCTGCGGCTGTTCCACGATCCCGACGGTCGCGGCTTCTTCACCACCGGCCACGACGCCGAAGCGCTCGTCGTACGCCCGAAGGACATCTTTGACGACGCGACGCCATCGGCCAACTCGCTCGCCGCGAACGGATTGCTCCGGCTCGCCGCGCTCACCGGCGAGACGGACTACGAATCAGCCGCGCGTGACGTCGCCGAGATGCTGGCCCGGCCCATGGCGTCGCAACCGACCGCGTTCGCGCACATGCTCGAGGCGTGCGAGCGGGTGCTCACGCCGCCCCTCGAAGTCGCGATCGTCGGTCCCGCCGACGATCCGCGCACGCGTGCCCTGCGGCGTGAGGTGCACCACCGGGTCTTGCCGGCAACCGTGACACTCACCGGACAACCGTCCGACGCGAGCCCGTTGCTCGAAAGTCGCGAGGCGCGGGACCTCGTGCCGACTGCCTACGTCTGCGAGCACTACGCCTGCCGTCAGCCGGTCACGTCACCCGAGGAGCTGCGCGCGCAGCTCGACGCCGTGCTTGCCGGCAGACGCGGCGCGTAGTTCAGCGGGCGGCGACGTAGGAGCCGGCCGCCAGGTCCTCGGCGATGGCCCATCCGAACGCGATCATCGCCTGGCCGCGGGTGGCGTCCATGGTCCCGACCAGCGATGCAATCTTCGTCCCGCCCGACGCCTTGACCGGGCTCGTGTCGAGCACGGGCAGGCAGGGCGGCTTGCGTCCCTTGACCACGACCTTGAAGGCCCGATCGTCGAAGTGCGGCTCGACGCCGTACCGCTTCGCCAGCCGCCGTCCCCACGCCCGGTCCTCGCCGTTGGGCGTATAGGCGGGCCGCGGCACCACGTTGGCATAGCTCTGGAGCAGCACGTAGCAGCTCGGCTGCGCGAGTCGTGTCGCGACGAGCACGTCCTCGTCCGGGAACGAGATCGCCGCGCGACGCGTGAGCTCGCCGGTCATCACCTTGAGGGTGTTGGCAGCCGTCTTGCCTTTGCGCGCGACGCCGAGCCCCCACAGGATCGACGGGGTGCCGCCGATGCGCTCGAGCGAGCCGAGCATGACGCCCTGCAGCGCGCCGTCGAACATTGCGACGACCGCGAGAGGGAATGCCTCGACCTGACGGTCGAGCTCTTCGTCGCTGATCGGTAAGCCGTTGGCAACGAGGAGTTGACCGAACTCATCGAGCTCGGCCGGCTTCAGCGAGACGGAATCACGGGATTCGACATCCATCGCCAATACATTGTGGCCGAAGTCGGCGACCGGCGAAAGTCGAGGGTTTTTGCCGGCGCGGCGCCCGCGACGCAAAACGGTCTAAACCGCTCTACCTCGAACGTGCGCGCGTCATGTCCCAGTAGGCCTTCATGCCGACGATCTTGCCGTCGTCGTTCACTTCGAACGTCTCGACCGCATCCATGACCATGCCACCGTCACCGATGGTGACGTGGATCTCGAACACCATCGCAGCCTCGTTCGCGCACACGATGACGTCCGACGGCTTCATCTCGATGCGATCGGCCATCGTGCGCGTCTGGTCGTAGAACGCGCTGATGCCCTCCAGTCCTTCGTGGGGCGGCTGACCGACCGGGTCGTACCACACCGCGTCCGGCGCGAAGAGCGCGAGGACGGCCGCCCGGTCGCCGGCGTTGGATGCCGCGATGTACTCGTCGACCACGGAACGGACCTGCTCGGGCGTCGCCATGCGCCCGAAGCTAGTTATTTCACGATGACGCCGTCGAGAGCCTCATCAGGCTTGGGGATCTGGGGGTCCATGTCCTCGAGCGCCTCGAGCAGGAAGCGCGCAACCGCCAGGCCCGAGACCCATTTGCGATCGGCCGGGACGATGTACCAGGGCGCCCACTTGGTCGACGTCGCGGTGATCGCCGCGTCGTAGAGACGGATGTACTGATCCCATTGCGCCCGCGTGTCGAGGTCGTCGGGACGAAACTTCCACCGACGTTCGGGATCGTCGAGGCGGCGTTGGAGTCGCACGCGCTGCTCCTCCTTGCCGACGTGCAAGAAGACCTTGACGATCCGCGTTCCCTCTTCGTGCAGCATGCGCTCGAAGGCGTTGATCTGGGCGTAGCGCCGCTTCCGCTCGTGATCGCCGATGATGCCCAGCACCTGCACCGTCGTGACGTCTTCGTAGTGCGACCGGTTGAGGATGCCGATGTCGCCGCGTCGCGGCAGGGCGTTGTGGATCCGCCACAGGTAGTCGTGGTCGAGTTCGAGGTGCGAGGGCGCCTTGAACGACTCGACCTGGCACCCCTGGGGGTTCACGCCCGAGAAGACCCGCCGGATCGTGCCGTCCTTGCCCGAGGCGTCAAGACCCTGGAGCACGAGGAGCAGCGCCCGCGAATGCTCTGCATACAAACGGTTGTGCAGCACGCTGAGCCGTTTCGTGAGCTCGACGAGCTCGAGCTCGGCGTCGGCCTTCGCCATACCGAATTTCGCGCCGGTCGGACGCTTCTCCAGCTCCGCCGCGGCCCCCGGCTCCACACTGCATTCGCGTCGCACGCATGCGACGCTAGCTCGACGAGTGATTCCCGAGCGCCGGGGTCTTGGTGCTCCCGGATTCGGCGCATGTCACGCACCAGAGCTCGGCCGCGCCCGGCATGTAGACCAGACACTCGAGGCAGGCGCGCCGCGCACAGTGCCTGCACGTCGCCGCGGCAACCTTGGCCGCGTGCCGGTCGCACATCGGCACGATTGCCGCGCCGCTGCCAGCGATCGGACGCGCGCCGGCGGAGGAAGGTGCTCGGTGCGCGGCGTCGTTCTCGGGATCCGGCCACCAACCGGTCGGGGCACCGACACTGGCGAACGCGTCGACGACTTCGTCATCGCAGGTGATGACGATCACCTGCACGTCATCGACCGCAGCGAGGTGGTTCGCCACTGCCGCGGATGCGTAGGCGCCGATCTCGTCGAACGCGCCGTCGAGCACCACCGGCAGCCGGCCGGCGAGCAGCTCCGTCGATCGGTAGGCGTCGAGCATCGTCGCGAGGGCGAGCGTGACCGTCTCGGCGTGGACGTGCTCCGATGCCGGCGCGGCTTGGCTTCCGAGGGCGTCGAGCTCGCGCTCCATCTCGGCGAGCGCGGCGTCGTGTGCGGCACGGTCGTCCAACAACGTCCGCATCTCCGCGTCGAGCCGGAGTTGCTCTTCCCGGTCGGCCGGCTCCACCACCGGCGGCTCGGGCGGCGGCGGCGGCTCGGGGAGAGGCGCCGCGCGGCGCGCGTCCACCGTTGACTGCGCGGTCGCCGCGACGTCGCCACCGACGTGCACGCCCAGGGCCTCGAGCTCTCGTTGCAGTGCGTCTCGTATGTCTGCGGCGGCGGGATGCTCGACCCGCACCGCGCGCAGCTCGGCCACGGGATCGGCACCCAGGAACCGGCCGAGGATCTGGGCCGCTCGGGCGCGCAGATCCAGCTCCTTGTCGCGAAGCGTTTCGTCGGGCTTCTGCTCGACCAGCACGAGCGCCTGGTCGAGGGCCGCTTCGGCGTGCGCAAGCTCGAGCTCGGCGCGCAAGCGCGCCTCGAGGTCGACGGGCGTGGAGCCGCCGGCCATCGCGACGAGGAACGACGCGTACGAGTCGAGGCCGGCCGCGCCGAGCTCGGCGCGCACGGCGCTGAGTGCTTCTTGGTACTTGAAGAGGGCGGCGGGGCGGTCCTTGCGGCTCGCCTCGAACAGCGCGCGCTCGGTGTCGAGGACTGCTCGCTGACATTCCTCGATCCGCGCACGCGTGTCGGGCGATACGCCCGCCGCCGCGTGCGCAGTCGTGACGCGCGCGTCCGCGAGCTGTCGTTCGAGCTCGACAAGATCCACGTCAACAGGCTCGGGCGCCTCGCGGGAACTCGCGGCAAGCTCCTCGAAGGCATCGGCGACAGCGAGTGCGTCCGGAGAGGGCAGCGGATGCAGGGCGCGGAGAGATTCGAGCAGCGCCTCGAGCCGCGGTGTCACCTCGTCGGGTGCCATTCCCGCAGCCGGGAATTCGGGCTCGGCGAGCGGCGCCGGCCTGGCAGCCATCTCCATGCGCGCCGCGAGGCGCTGCGCGCGTTCGTGCGCGCGTTCGATCTCCGCTTCGGTGCGGTGTCGCTGAAAGCGGCGTGCCGCATGCGCACCTTGGACATCGGCTCGTCGTTGCGCGCGGCCGCGGCGCCCGAACTCGCCGAGCAGCGAGCGGTCAACCGTCGACGCGGCACCGGGGCGAAGCAGCGGCGCCGGCAGGCTCTGCAGCGCGACGAATCGCCCGGCAATCTCCAGGGTCCCGTCGACCTCCGGGTTGCGGGGCCCGATGACTGCCAGTGCGATGGCCTCGGCGATCGCGCTGCGCCTGTCGGGAGAGGTGCGGATGCACGCCAGGCCACCCCCGAACTCGACCGGACCGGCCGGCGTGCTGAGCGACAGCAGTCGCAAGCGCGTCGCCGCGCTCAATCCGTTCAGCTCCGGTTGTTGCTCGGCAGCCTGCATCCGTGCGCCCCGTCCCGTTTTCCTGGCCATCGCTCTCACCGCTCGTGGCACAAGATTACTCGGAGCGTCCATTTTGTACACGCTCCGCAGCAATTGTCCAGCACCCACCACATCGCTGCCGATGCGCGCGAGCAGCGCGCGGCTTGACACGCACCCTTCCCCATCAACCACACTCGATGCTTCGGGCCTCACTATCCTCAGGATGGGTCGCGGTCACGGCGCCGCGAAGCGTTACTCGCGGTACGGTGAGGGACCGAACGGATTTCGTGCCGGAATTGCTCAACAGGGGACAACACGGATGGCCGACGTCGGACGCATCGCTGCCCCGCGCGTGGTGCGGCTGGTGGCCGCCGCCGGACCCGGTGCCTTCGACGGTGAGATCCGGTTCCATCGGCGCCTGACCGTGCTCGCCGACGCTCGACCGGGCCTCGCGGCTTGGGCAATGTCGTTGTTGGGCGTGCACGCACCGCCCGACACGCTGCTCGAGGTCGACGACATCCAGGCCCGCAGTGACGACCTGCCGCGCGCATTGCGAGCACTCCCGCCCGGTGAGCCCATGCGCGTCGCGATGCTGCGAGACCTCGCGTCCGGCCGGGACTCGCGCGGCCGGCGCAGCGTCCGGCGGCGGACCGCGCAGCAGATCGCCGAGGAGCTGGCACGATGGGAACGCGTGCTGGAAGAAGCGAAAGGACGCCTCGCGCAGGCGCACGCGGCCGCGCCGCGCGTCGACGCGGTCAACCTCGCCGAGGCTTCCCGCCTGCGAAACGAATGGCGGTATTCCGTTCACGTCGACGCGTGGGAACGCCGACGGCGCACCCGCCGCGACGCACAGGCCAAGCGGGGTCGCTACGACGATTTTCTCGAGGAGTTCGGCGCGTCGTCGTACGAAGACCTCTCCATGGTCGGCACCGGCTTCGGCGACACCACATACGACGTTGCGATACGCGAGGCGGCGACGGTTGTCTCCATGGCCGAGCAACGCTGCCACACGCTCGCGATGGAGCTGGAAGAGGCGCGGCGAAACGAATCAGTCCGCGACGCTGCGCACAGCACCAAGGAACGCGACCGCGGGGGCGAGCCGAACCTCGGCGAGCTGGACGCCGACCGCGCCGACCGGCTCATCGCACGCGCCCTCGCCGAGCTCGACGACACGGCGTACCTTCGGCCGCTGGTGATCGACTGCGTGCTCGACGCGCTCGCCCCCGACGCCCGCCGCCGCGCGTATGACCGGCTCATCGCCCATGCTCGCCGGCGGCAGGTCGTGTTGGTGACCGCCATCGACGAGATCGCCCGCTGGGCGGCCCACGGCTCTCCGGCGGACGTCGCCCTCCGGCTGGACTTCGCAAACCTCTCTCGCACCGACTGACGCTTTTCCGGTTCAGTGCACGTGGTCGGTCCAGATCCGGCCGTCCCAGTAGCGCAGGCGTCCGGCTTGCCCGGGGTCGGAATACCAGCCGGGCGGCGCCTGCGCCGCGACGTACAACTGGCGTTGGCGCCTGCGCCGTGACGCCCCGACGATCCACATCACGATCCCCGCGATCGCCGCGCCCCCACCGAAGACGGCGACGCCCCACCACGGCAGGCTGGATCGCACCGTCTCGATCACCGAACGGGCCACGATCGCTCGGCCGGCAGCGGTTCCTTTGACGCGCACCGTGTAAGAACCCGCGGCCGGCACTGAGAATGCCACCGCGCCGACGAACGTCGAACCGCCGCGCGTGATCCGCTCGCTCACGTCGGTGGCCTCGAACACGCTGACCGGCGCACCGCCATCAGGGGTCACGGTCACCGCCGCCGGCGTGATCGTCGTGTGATCATTGCCCGAAACACCGAACGCGCTGTCGCCCGTACGCTCGTAGACGACGTACTTTCCGCTCGACAGGTGCATCCGGGCCTCGCCCGGTGTTGCAAAAGACGGTGACGACGCGAGTGGGCCGACCAACGGCGTGATTGCCTTGACGAGCCCGACGACCACAATGCCGATGCCCGCGAGCAGCACGACGACCGACAGTCGAGTGCCGGGACCGGGCGCCCTCGCCGTCGTTGCACTCGTCACGGCGATCGAACCTAGTGCCGGCCCGCAAGCAAGGAGCGTACGTGGCAACAGACACACGTGAGCCGGGTGCCGACATGTTGGCGATGGCCGACCTCGTGACCCCGATGGCGGTGCGGGTTGCGGCAACACTGCGGATCGCCGACCACATCGCGCAGGGGCGACGGACGGCGCCCGAGATCGCCAACGCGGTGAACGCCGACACCGGCGCGCTCGATCGCGTGTTGCGGCATCTCACCAACGCGGGCGTGCTGGACCGCGACGACTCCGGTCGGTACGCGCTGACTCCACGGGGCGACGTGTTACGTGATGATCATCCCGGCCGGATGCGTGCCCGATTGGACATCGACGACGCGCTCGGGCGCGCCGAGCTCTCGTTGGTCCAGTTGCTGCGGGCCGTTCGCACGGGTGAGGCCGCGTTCCCCATCCAGTTCGGTCTCCCCTTCTGGGACGACCTGTCGTCGGACGCGGCGCGAAGCGCGTCGTTCGACGCCCAGATGGGTGCCGACGTCACGGCGTGGGCGCCCGCGATCATCTCAGCGTACGACTGGGGATCGGTCGATCATGTCGTTGACATCGGAGGCGGGAACGGCTCACTGCTGATCGCGCTGTTGACCGCATACCCGTCCCTGCGAGGCACGGTGCTCGATCTTCCGGCGACCGCCGACGCCGCCCGCGCGCACGTGGCGGACGCGGATCTCGCCGACCGCTGCGATGTGGTGGCGGGCAGCTTCTTCGAGCCGCTTCCGGCGGGTGCCGCGGGGTACGTGCTCACGGCGATCATTCACAACTGGGACGACGTGTCGGCGCGCGCGATCTTGCGACGGTGCGCGCAAGCCGCGGGTTCGCGCGGAAGGGTCTTCGTCATCGAGAAGATCGGTGCGGACGGCATGACGGTGAACACCGCGGTGGACCTGCGGCTGCTCGCGTATTTCGCCGGACGAGAACGCAGCCTCGATGACCTCACTGCGCTCACCGAAACCGCGGGCTTCGACGTCGTCGCGGTCCATCACGCGGGAGCGATCGCGATCGTCGAGCTCACGGGCCGAGTGGGCGGTAGAGGACTCGAACCTCCGACCTCGTCGGTGTGAACGACGCGCTCTAACCAGCTGAGCTAACCGCCCTGGCGGAGTGTCGAGGCTATCGCGTCGTGTCGCTCGTGGTGCCGTGCGCGAGGAACTCGATCGCCAGCGCCGCATAGAGCGCAGTACCGGCGCGGAGCGCGTCCTCGTCGAGCATCATTCGGTTCGAGTGGCACGCGTGTGCACGCGCGGGTTGCTCCCCCGGCGGACACACACCCAGGAACGACATCGCGCCCGGCGTCTGCTGCAACACGTATGAGAAGTCCTCGGCGCCCATCACGGGCGTCGGCATACGGCCGGCAGCATCATCGCCAAGCAGCTCGCCCGCGACCCGCAGCGCGAAAGAGGCACTGTCGTCGTCGTTGCTCGTCACGGGATAGCCGCGCTTGACGTACAGCTCGGCGCGCATGTCGTGGGCCGACGCGATGCCCTCGACGAGACGGTTCATCGCCTCGGTTGCCTGTTTGCGTCCCAACTCCGAGACTCCGCGCAGCGTCCCAACGAGGTGAACGGTCTCGGGAATGACATTGTTCGTCGTCCCGGCATTCATCTGCGTGATCGTGATCACGACGGGATCGAACGTATTGATGCGCCGGGTCACAAGCACTTGCAGTGCCTGGACGATCTCCGCCGCCACCGGCATCGGATCGTTCGCGAGGTACGGCGTCGAAGCGTGCCCGCCCTTGCCCGTGACGGTGATGTACAACTCGTCGGCCGACGCCATCAACGGGCCGCCCTTTGTCCACACCATGCCCGATGGCAGGTTCGGGGACACGTGCAGGGCGAACGCCGCGCCGACGTCGGTGAGCGCGCCCTCGTCGATCATGTGGCGCGCGCCGTGGAAACCCTCCTCGCCGGGCTGGAACATGAAGCGGACCGTTCCGGCCAAGGACGCGCGCCGGGCGACGAGCAGGCGCACCGCACCGACGAGCATCGCAGTGTGCGCGTCGTGCCCGCACGCGTGCATCGTTCCGTCGATCTCGCTGGCGAATTCGAGTCCGGTGTCCTCCGGCATCGGCAGCGCGTCCATATCCGCGCGCAGGAGCACGGTCGGGCCTTCGCGGTCACCGGCCAGATCGGCGACGACCGACGTGACGGTCTCGCCGGTGCGCACGTCGAGTCCCAGCCCGTCGATCGCCTCGAGCACACGCGCCTGGGTGTCGGGAAGCTGCAAGCCGAGCTCGGGCGCCCGGTGGATCCTGCGCCGGAGATCGACGACGTCGGGCAGGAGCCGCGCGGCATCGGCGAGAAGATCGTCGGGAGCGGTGACCGTCACGAAGAGAGACTAGGCGTGCGCGCGGAACCATGCGCGCAGCGCGCCCGAGAATTCGGCTTCGTAGGCGCGATAGGCGGCCCTGAGCGCGTCGCCTGCTTCGGTGCTCGGGCCCAACGCATCCGGCAACAGCGGGTCGGCGCGCACGTGGGCGAGCGCGGCCGCACCCGAGACGAAGGCGTCCGCGAGACGAGCGTCCGGTGCATCGTCGAGGCCCGCGGTCACACGATCGAGCCGCGTACGGAGCCGATCGGCGCGCGCGGCCCATCCGGCCGCATCGAAGAGCGTGGCGGCCAGCGTCGCCGGGTCGTCGTCCGGCCGCCCGGTCCACCACGTGCACTGTGCGTGCGCGACATCCCAGGCGTCCGCCGGCGCCGAGGCGCGCGGCACGTTGTCGGGCCGGGTCCACGTCCCCTCACGAAGCTCCGCCATGCGCAACCGTCGCATCGCGTCGCGCAACGCGCCGCGCTCACTCGCGGCCCGGGCGTTGGTCGTCACCGCCGCGAGCCGCCACTCACCGCTCCAACGCCGAAGCCGGGGGTTGAGGCTCCAGTCCTGTGCGCGCCGGCGGCCACCGACGCGACCTGCAAGCTCGTACATACCGGCGGACGACGTGAGCTCCCCGCGATCGACCATGCGGCTGAGCGCCACACGCGCGGCGCCCTCCGACACGTCGAAGAGCCGGCACCACTGCACGAGGCGTCCGGCCCGCATTCGGGGTGGCTGGGAGCGCAGCAACAGGCTCGCGATCAGCGAGCGGGCCCCGAGCGGCCGCTCGAGCTCGAGTACCTTACGATCCTTCGACATCCGTCGTAGAACTGTAATACCATACGACTGTGACCGTGCGGACGCAGCGAAGCCACGGATGGCACAGCGAGGGAGCCACATGACCGCGACGATGCTCCCCGATCCTGCCGCCCTCGCGGCAGTTCGCGCCACTGATCGGATCACGGCCAAGGGGCGCGCGATTCCCGAATGGCGCGAGCAGCTTCGTCGTATTCCGAACGCGCGCAACGCCACCGCGGTGGCCGCGTTGTACGCACAGACGATCGGCATCGTCGTGCTGGCCGTGTGGCTCGACAACTGGTTCGTGTGGTCGGCCGCGTTCGTGCTCATGGGCCGGGCGCACGCCCAGTTCGCGGCGCTGATGCACGAGGCCGCACACCGCTTGCTGTTCCGCAATCGCAAGCTCAACGACTTCACGGGCCGGTGGTTGCTCGGCTTTCCCTCGTTCACGCCGATCGACGCGTACCGCCGCGGCCACATGGCGCACCACCGCGACGAGTTCGGTCCCGACGAGCCCGACATCCCCCTCTATCGCGGATACCCGATCAGCAGCCAATCGCTGCGCCGCAAGCTCGTGCGCGACGCGACCGGTCAGACCGGATGGAAGCTCTTCAAGGGACTGCTGCGGGCAGTGCGCGCCGACGATGCGTCGATCCGCTTCCAGGCGCGGGCCATCGTCGGCACGCAACTCCTGCTGATCGCGGTGGGGATCGCGCTCGGCCACCCGTTCGTCTACTTCCTGTTGTGGCTCGCGCCGTACCTGACCGTGTGGCGTGTCATCAACCGGCTGCGTTCGATCGCCGAGCACGGCGGAATGCAGCGCTCGAAGGACCGGCGGCTCACGACGCACTCGGTGCGGCAGTTGCCGGTCGCGCGCTTCTTCATCGTGCCGTTCCACATCGGCTGGCACCTCGCCCACCACGTCGACGCCGGCGTCCCGATGGCGAACCTGCCGAAGTTGCACACGGAGCTCGCCAAGGCCGGGTACGTCAGCGACGCGCTGGAGTACCGGAGCTACCCGGCGCTCTGGCGGAAGCTCGCGAGCGGCACGTCGTCCAACCGCGACGCATGACCCAGGAGCAGACGTATCAAGAGCTGGCGGCGCTCATGCGCGCGCAGGCCGCAGGTCGACGGTTGCGGAGCGATCCCGTCGACGACGCGACCGTGCTGTCCCTGCTCGAGCTCGCCCGCCACGCGACCGCGGATCGACGCCGGCGCTGCGAGTTCGTGGTCGTGCGCGACCCGGACATCCGCCACCAGCTCGCGCGTACCTATCGTCAGGGTTGGTCGATCTACAAGCGCGTGCTCCGCTCCCGCAGCCATGACGACGCCGTCCTCGAGGCGCGCCAGTGGGAGTCGGACCACTTCGAAGACGTACCAGTGCTCGTCGTCGCGTGCGTGTACGGCCGCCGCCCGCTCTTCCCGGCCGCGGTCGCGGCGGCCTTCTATGCGTCGGTCTTCCCGGCCGTCCAGAACCTCTTGCTGGCTGCCGGGGCCCACGGCCTCGGCGCGTCCGCGACGACGCTCCCACTGTGGTCCGCGTGGGAAGCGCGGCGGACCCTCGGGCTCCCCCGCCGGGTCACGCCAGTCGCCGTGGTCGCGCTGGGATGGCCCCGGGGCGGTACCGCGCCTCATCCGATCCCGCCCGTCGGCAACATCGTCCACCTGGACCGCTTTGGGCACCAGCCGTTTCGCGCTCGGCCACGCCCCACCGGGCCGGACACGGCATAATGGCTGTCACGACTTCGAGGCAGGTGACGACGTGCCCAGAAAAGGACGAGCGCGCCGCTTCCGTGAAGCGCGAAAGCTCAAGCAGGGGTACGACGACGGCCTCTTCCGGGAAGGCTCCGGCACCCTCGCGGACGTCGGAGACGACGAGAAGTCCGACGATGACGACGACGACCTCGAAGACGAATTCGAGGACGAAGAAGAGGACTGGGACCCGGACCACCACCTGAACGACCGCTGATCGGTCAGGCGAGGCGGGGGTCGGGTGCGTCGGCGTCGATGTCGTAGCGCTCGATCGCCTCGGTGACGGTCTCGGCCTTGAGGTCCCCGGTCTGGGCCAGGCCGTCGAGCACCGCGACGGCGACGTGGGCGCTGTCGACCTCGAAGTGGCGGCGCAGCGCGGGGCGGATGTCCGAGAACCCGTAGCCGTCGGTGCCGAGCACCACGTAGGGCTGGGGCACGAAACGAGCGATGGAATCCGGGACGGCTCGCACCCAGTCGGTGACGGCCACGATCGGTCCCGCGGTGTCGGCGAGCTGCGCGGTGACATACGGCGTGCGCGGTGGCTCGCCAGGATGCAGCCGGTTCCAGCGCTCGCAGTCGAGGGCATCGTCGCGGAGCTGCTTCCACCCGGGGACACTCCAGACGTCGGCGCCGACGTCGTGCTGCTCGGCAAGAAGCTTCTGGGCCTCGAGCGCCTGGAGCACCATCGGGCCGCTGGCCAGGATCTGCGCGCGGTGCGCGTGCGCGCCGTCGGCCCCGCGCAACAGGTACATGCCGCGCACGATGCCTTCCTCGACGCCCTCGGGCATGGGCGGCTGCACGTAGTTCTCGTTGTAGAGCGTGAGGTAGTAGTAGCAATCCTCGGGTTCTGCGCCGTACATGCGCCGGATGCCGTCGCGTACGAGCACCGCGACTTCATACGCAAACGCGGGGTCGTACGCCCGGCAGTTCGGATATGCGAGCGCGTACATCTGGGACTGTCCGTCGCAGTGTTGCAGCCCCTCGCCCGTCAGCGTCGTGCGACCGGCGGTGGCACCGAGCAGAAAGCCGCGGCCGCGCTGATCGCCGAACGACCAGATGAGGTCGCCGACGCGCTGGAACCCGAACATCGAATAGAAGACGAAAAACGGGATCATCGGCTGACCCCATGTTGCGTACGACGTCCCCGCGGCGGTGAAGGACGACATCGAGCCGGCCTCGGTGATCCCCTCTTCGAGGATCTGGCCCTTGATGTCCTCGCGATAGGACAGCATCAGCCCGGCGTCGACCGGCTCGTACTTCTGGCCGAATGGCGCGTAGATCTTGAACTCCGAGAACAAGGCGTCCATGCCGAACGTGCGCGCCTCGTCGGGGATGATCGGCACGACCCGCGCGCCGACGTCGGGATCCTTCAACAGCGCGCGGAGCAAACGCGTGAACGCGGTCGTCGTCGACGCCTGCACCTTGTCGCCGGTGCCGGCCGCGAGCTGATCGATGATGCCCTCGCGCGGCGCGAGCACGATCTTCGACCGCTCCACGCGGTCGGGGAGGTAGCCGTCGAGCGCCCGCCGCCGCTCCATCATGTATTCGAACTCGGGAGACTCGACGCCGGGATGGAAGTACGGCGCCATCCCCTCCTCGAGCGCCGAGTCGGGGATCTCCATGTACAGCCGGTCGCGCAGCTTCTTCAGCTGGTCGGGCGTCATCTTCTTGATCTGGTGCGTCGCGTTGCGCGCCTCGAAGTCGCTGCCGAGCGTCCAGCCCTTGATCGTCTTGGCGAGGATGACGGTAGGCGTGCCGTCGTGCTCCATCGCGGTCTTGTACGCCGCGTACACCTTGCGGTAGTCGTGGCCACCGCGCGGCAGCCGCTGCAGCTGCTCGTCGGAGAGATGCTCCACCATCTTCCGCAGGCGCGGATCGGGCCCGAAGAAGTGCTCGCGGATGTACCCGCCCGATTCCACTGCGTACTTCTGGAACTCACCGTCGACCGTCGTGTTCATCTTGTTGACGAGCACGCCGTCGACGTCACGCGCGAGGAGCTCGTCCCACTCGCGACCCCACACCATCTTGATGACGTTCCAGCCCATGCCGCGGAACGTCGACTCGAACTCCTGGATGACCTTGCCGTCGCCACGGACCGGTCCGTCGAGTCGCTGCAGGTTGCAGTTCACGACGAAGATCAGGTTGTCGAGCCGCTCTCGCCACGCGAGATCGAGCGCGGCGGTCGACTCCGGCTCGTCGAGCTCGCCGTCTCCGACGAAACACCACACCCGGGACTTCGACGTGTCGACCAGCTCGCGGTTGTAGAGGTAGCGGTTGAATCGCGCCTGGTACACCGCGTTCAGCGGTCCGAGCCCCATCGACACCGTCGGGAACTCCCAGAAGGTCGGCAGCCGCCGTGGATGCGGGTACGAGGGCAGACCCTGCCCCGTCGTCTCCCGCCGGAAGTGATCGAGCTGCTCCTCGGTGAGTCGCCCCTCGAGAAACGCACGGGCGTAGACCCCGGGCGCCGCGTGTCCCTGGATGAACACCTGGTCACCGCAACCGCCGTCGCCCTTGCCGCGGAAGAAGTGATTGAAGCCGACCTCGTACAACGAGGCGGCCGACGCATACGTCGAAAGGTGCCCGCCGAGACCGTCGAAGCGATGATTGGCGCGGTCGACCATCGCCACCGCGTTCCAGCGTACGAACGCGCGAATGCGTCGCTCGAGGAACTCGTTGCCGGGGAACCACGGTTCCTGCTCGGGCGGGATCGTGTTGATGTAGTCGGTGGTCACCATCGCCGGCACCGACGCGCCCTTGTCGCGGGCGCGCTCCATCAGCCGCGCGAGGAGATAGTGCGCACGCGCCTTGCCCTTGACGTCGATGACGCTGTCGAGTGATTCGAGCCACTCGGACGTCTCTTGCGGATCGATATCGGGGAGCTGATGGATCGAACCGTCGCTGAACATGTGCCTTCAGCGTACGGCGCGCGGAGCCGGCCTCGAGACCTTCTCAGCGCCGGACGCGGGCCGCGAATGGCCTGCTCAGCGTGACTGCGCGCAGCCGCCGCCCTCAAGCTCCTCACCGAGGAACTTGCAGGCGCAGCCTTGCTTGTCGCAGTGGTCGAGCTGGTCGCGGTACTGCATCAAGCCGAAGACCGCCGCGCCCAGCATCGCGACGATGACGAGTCGAGTGCCGACCGAGCGGATGGTGCAGATCGCGATCACGACGAGCATGACCGACGCCACCGCCAGGACCCCGGTCATGTCGTGGACGAACCTGAAGTCCATCCATGTTGGTAACGATCCCAGCATCCCCACCGGCATATTGTGAGGGTACTTGCCGATTCGAGGAGAATACAGCGTTACGCGAAGATTACCGCTATTTAGCGAGCTCGACGAGGTACGCCCCGGGGAGCCGAACCACTTCCCGCGCCGCGCCCGCGGGGAGGCGGTCGATCATCGATCGAGCGGTTGCGTCGCTGTAGAGCCCGGCGCCGTCGGCGGCCAACGTCGACGTGAGGCTGCCCGGGGTGAGCGTCCCGACGAGGCTGGTGCGGAGCACCACGTACCGGACGTCGAGCCGCCGCGCTTCCGCGAGTGCAGCTTCCGACGGGAACGTGTCGAGTGTGGCGGTCTCCTCGTCGAATCCCTTGGGCTCGAAGCCCGAGTATCCGTTCACGCGGGGATTGCCGTCGCGCAGGGCGAGGAATTGGCGCGGGGCTTCCACGAACGGCCACACGACACCCCGCGTGATTCCCGAGATCGGCAGTTCGACCACGACGCCGTGCGGCCGCGCCCGTAACGCCACGTCGACGCCGCCGTCGTCGCGCGAGGTCGGCACACGCACGAAGTAGAGGCCGAGCGCGGCTTCTGCGCACACGAGACCCGCGAGCGCCAATGCGACGAGCACACGGACCGGCCCGCGCCACCGGGCGAGCAGCGCGTCGATGCCGACGGCCGCGCACAGCACGAGCGCGAGCTCGGCCGCGAGCGCGAGACGCGAGACGGCACGGATACCGGCGAAGCCGGGTACCAGGTGGCGAAACGCGACGAACGGCAGGAACACGCGATGGCCCCGGAACCGGAACCAGTCCCCGAACGACAGCACGAGACAGGTCGCCCCGGCGACCGAGACGAGCATCAGCGCGCGGGTGCGTCCGCGGCGCAATCCCCGTCGCCGCGCCTCGCGGACGAGCACGACGGCGCCCACGATGCCGAAGCCGAGGGCGATCATCCCCGGGAACAGGCGGTTCTCGATGGTCCGTTGGCCCGAGTGTGACCGGGGTGCGATCTGCGGGACGTGGCCGAGCACGTAGCTCGTCGGGCCGGCCGCGAGGAAGTCGTCGAGATGCGCGCCCGCCACCGGGTCGAAGCCACGCCGGAACTCGGGGTGCTGTTGCAGGCGTAAGTACTGCACACCGATCGGGAGGACCAGCACCGCGATCACGCCGGCCGCCGCCGCGAGCGAAACCAGCGACCGCCGGCGTTCGCCGCGAGACAGCGTGACCAGCCAGCCGGCGCACACGATCGCGACGACGATCGCCATCATCGCGCCGAAGTAGCTGGCGTTCAGCGTGAGCGCCGCAAACGCGAGGCCGAGCTCAATGCCGCGCCGGTACGTGGGCGCGTCGAGCAGTCGCAACAGCAGCAACAGCACGAGTGGGACGAGTGCGCCGCCGATGACGAGCTGGAAGTGCAGTTGGTGTACGAGCCGAACGACGGCGTAGGTGTATGCCAACGCGGCCACGAAGGCGGCGCCCCAGTGTGCGACGAAGCGTCGCGCCAGGCGGTACGTGCACCACGACGACAACACCCATGCGCCGAGCGAGATGAGGTTCAACGCCGCCACGTCGCCGAAGACGAGTCGCAGCGGCCAGTGCACGGTGGCAACGGGCAGCATCGTCTCGCTGTACGCGAAGGTGTTCGGTGCGGGGGAGAAGATCGGCGCGTTCCAGAAGGTGTGCCACCCGTGCGGAATCCCCGACTGTGCGGTGCGGAGGATCCAGAGGGTCAGGAGCCCATCGCCGGAGTCGCCCGGGACGAACGTCCGAAAACGAGAGAGGTTGGGAAAAGTAAGCGCGATCGCGATGACCGTGAACGCGGCGAGCAGCAAGACGGCCGGCGGATCGCGAGGTGCCGGCGGTGTGGCGAGATCGATGTCGGCTGGCGCGTCCGGCGCGTGCTCGCTCGTGGTCACCGCCGGCGGCCGCACGGCGTGACCGTACTCCCCCGGCGGCCGAGGGCTCGTGCGCGGCGTCTGACTACGGGTCGGACGAAATTGCGGCGGCTATCTTCTTGTCGGTCCGCGCGGCCGGCGTAGTTCGAGCGGAGGTAGGGCTCTGCGCATCAGGGACGTTGCCCCGGAGGTGGGGCTCGCGTTGACGACGCGTACGTTCGGTGCGCTCGTCTTCGACTACAACGACGACGGCTGGCCCGACATCTTCCTGGGCCGCCACGACGCGCAAGCGTTCCTGTACCGCAACGACCACGGTCATTTCGTGCGGGACGACGCGACGCTGTTTGCGGGGAACGTCGATCGCCACCTGTGTGCGGCGGGGGACGTCAACGGCGACGGGCGGCTCGACTTCTTCTGCGTGGTCGGCGGTGACTCCGGCAACGGGCCGAAGCAGACGCCGAACGAGCTGTGGATCCAGCAGCCCGACGGGACGTTCGTCAACGAGGGGGATCAACCGGGTCTTGCCGATCCCTACGGGAGGGGACGCGAAGCCCTGTTGTTCGACGCAAATGGTGACGGGCGGCTCGACATCCTCGTCGGCAACGTGTCACCGCGCAACGACGGCATGCCGAGCCCGAACCGCTTGTTCCTCAACGAAGGGCCGAACGGATGGCGCCCGGCACCGGAGCTGGGGCTCGACCTCGAGTACAGCGTCGGCGGCGCCGGCCTTCCCGGTTCTCGGTTCGGCGGAGGGAACTGGCCGATGGGGCGCCTCGCCACGCTCGACGCGGACACGAACGGCTGGGCCGACGTGCTGATGTGCGCGAAGAGCCCCGAGGACAAGGTGCAGAGCCTCCATCTGTTCCACAACGACGAGGGGGAAGGGTTCCGCGACATCACGGCCGACTCGGGATTAGCGGGGATCGCGGCGCTCGATGCCGCGGTGGCCGATCTCACCGGGGACGGTCAGCCCGACCTCGTGGTCGTCAATTATCAGGGCCTCACCATCTGCCTCAATGACGGCGGCAAGTTCGCGGTTGGCTATCACATGCCTCTCGGCGACGCGTTTCGGGTTGCGGTCGCCGACGCGACCGGAGACGGCTCATCCGACATCTATGTGATGCGCACCCTCGGCACGCCCGGGCCCGACATTCCGGATCTGCTCTTGCTGAACGATGGCAGCTACCGCGACTACACCGCGATCGAGTTGCCGGCCGTACCGGGGACTGTGCGCGATGACGCGGTCTATCCGATCGACTACGACCGCGACGGCAAGGCGGAGTTCCTCGTCCTCCACGGACACTCGTTGCACGCGGCGCCGCTGCAGCTCATCGATCTGTCATGAGCGGCGCGCACCGAGCGCCTGACGCAACGCGTGGAAGAACAGCTGCAGCTCTGCGCTCGACGCGCGGGAACTCCATAAGTCATTGAGCTCTGCGAGCCCATCTCCCGTCACGTCCTCCGCGGGATCGATCGGAGGAATGAACGAATCGGTGTGCCAGCCCAGCTCTCGGATCAGCTGTTGATTCTCGGGCTCGAACGTCGCCTGGGCGTATCGCTGCAAGACCTCCCGCGAGCGAACAACGGCCTCGCTGTCCGGGATTTTCCACCCGAGGATCATGGCCTTCAGCGGGTAGAAGGTCTTGTTGTCGTGGATGTTCGACCAGAACATCTTCGGTGGCGCTTTTCGGAGCATGATCGCCGCGTCGAGAGAGAGCGTGCGATTCGACCACCGCCCCGTGACCGTCTTCGGAAGATCTTGGAGGCGGAGGAAGACCCGTGCGAAGTCGCTCACGACGTCTCCCCCGTCGAGCAGGTCCGCGCGAAACGGTCGCATCTCGAACGAAACGTGGGGAGCCGCCTCGCGAACCGTGCGTAGCGTTTGCAGATATTGGATCTTCGGTCGCTGCCGCCGGAGCCACACGTCGGGCGGTTCGAAGTGGCGGAACCCCCATTGCAGCCAGGCCGCCTCGAGCCACGAATGTTGCGGACGTACGTAGTAGGCGATCCGTACGGAATGCGCGCGCGCCAACGCCTCGAGATGGCAGAGCACGTCCGGACCCGAGTCGTCGTTGAACAGGACCTCATAGGACTCGCTCGAGACGACCATCACGTCGTGGCGCCTCGCCTGCGCATCGAGCGCCTCGCAGATTTGCCGGGCGACTTCGGGCCGCGTCGCCCTGGCGCGCGCGCGGGGGGCAAATTTCGACGACGCGTTCTTGGGCGTCGACGCCACCACCGTGATCGGGTCGGTAAGGGCCGGCTGGTCGATGCGCATGGACTCGATGCCGCTGCTTCGGAGCAACGGAAGGTGTTCAGCGAGCCAGTACTGAATGCTGGTCGAGCCGGTCTTCGACATACCGGCGTGAAACACGATCACTCCCACGGCGCGCACTTCCACTGCGCCACACTTCGGCGACGTGCGAACAATCGGAACTCGCGCAGCATGGGTGCGGGAATTTACCCGCGGCTTACTTGACGAGGCGGACCGGGTCGCCCAGGAGGTACGCGTTCCACGATGTCGTGTCCTGCACGCCTCCCGCGAACTGGTAGTTGATCTTGACCCAGCAGCCCTTCGGGTCGTCGTCGTTGCAGGTGTAGTTGCCGGGGATCGGAACGGTCACCGTGCTCCACTGCCCGTTCCAGATCGTGTTGGGGTGATTGACGCCTGTGATCGTGCAAGGGTTGATCACGTTGAGCGCGCCCCACGGCGCAGCCGGGGTGCTGACCGCGTAGCCGCGCGCACCCAGAGTTCCGTCGCCGGTCCACTTGCATCCCGAGAAGTTCGATCCGAGGTTGCTGTCGGACGGCGGCACGATGCCCAGCGTGCCCTCGGAGCTCGCGTCGCCGATGTCGAAGAAGTTCAGCACCAGCGTGTGGCCGGCCGCCGCGGTCGGCACGCGGGTGAGGTAGAACTGCGTGAGGCTGGCACCCACATTGGCGTACATGCCCATGTACGAGTTGCCCGCCACGTTGACCGGCGCCGCGCCCCCACCCGAACTGACGCCTCGCAGGGCAAACCGGTTGTGACCGAGGCTTGCAGCGTCGGTGGAGACTTGGATGAAGTATTCGTCGCCGGCGTCACCTGACACCGAGCACAGGGTCGCCCATTGGCGGAAGTACGTGGCAAGTGGGCCGGGTGCACCAGGTTCGGTGTAGTCGGACCCGAGCGCGAGCGCGAGATTGGTGTTGGTACCCGGGTACGTGATCGGACCGCATACCTGTTGCGCGCTTCCCGGATCACCGGGCACGACGGCCTTCCACACTGTGTACGTGGTCCTGGGCTGCGGGCCCGCAGTGCCGTTGAAGCTCTGGTCACCGGTGCAGTACTGCTTTCCGGGATCGCTCTGGTTGTTCTGGTCCGCCACCTGCTTGTAGCGCTTGGAGATGTCGCCTGTGTTCGTCGGGCCTTGCGGGTAGTCGGGGACGGTGGTGAGCGCCGCGGCTCCCGTGAGGGTTGCGTCGGTGCAGTGGTCGCCGACGTGGACGAACGCGGGATCGAAGACCTGGAGGTTCGCCGTCGCCGTACCCGTGAAGTCGACGGTGTAGTAGTAGCCCCGCGACTTGAAGTCGAGGTTCAGGCCTGTCCCCGAACCATTACAGCCGTCCGTCGAGTCGTTGCAGGAGTTGGCTGCGTACGCGTCACCGTTCTGCTTGCTCGACGTCCCGCCGGCGACATTCGCCCAGAAGTTCGGGTAGCTCTGCGACGTCGGGGCGGGCCACGTCGTGACCGCGTCGGGGTCGTTGCCGTACTGGTTGGACGGGCTCCCCATTGACAAGGGCTTGAGGTATTCCGCGGTGGCGGTCGCGCCCACATTCGTCGCGGGCATGCCGAGGACCTGTCCGAAGGTGTTCTTCACCTGCTGCACGATCTTGACCCGGTACTGATACGGCTGATCACCGGCACCGGCACAGATGACCAGCGTCGCTGCACCGAGCGGGCAGCTGTCGCCGGGGCCGAGTGGCGTGACGCCGCCGGCCGTGTAGCCATTGCTCGCCGCCACACTCAGGGCCGCTGCATTTGCTCTCGGCGTATCGCCGGGGAAGCTGACCGCGCCGGCGAGCGCCGCCGCGTCCGCGGCGCGCTGCTCGCGGGTCTGGGTGTAGTGCCAGTACGACACGTCGACCGCGAACGCGCCCATCCCCAGCAACAAGACCAACATGAGCGAGAGCCACACCGCGACGAACCCGCCATCGTCACCACGCCGGCGGGCTGCGACTCGGTGCTGCGGCAGTCGCCGACCCTGGCTCATGAGCAAGTGGAGGTCGGGACCGGCTCGAGCTGGAACACCGACGTCGTCGACAGCGCCGGCGCACTGTCGTTGCCGAAGAACACCGAGAACAGCCCGGGCACCAACAGCTCATGACGGATGATGACGTGCACCGCGACCTTGTCGAAGGTCCCCGGCGTCCCGTTGACCGGACACCCGTAGTTGCGGTTCGCGATCGGCCAGTTGTCGCTCGGCGGATACTGCCCGGGCGGAAGACCTCCCGCCTGGACCTCCCAGACCGGACTGTCCGGCGTACCCGGATGCACCAAGGCGAACGTCATCGAATAATCGCCGCACGGGTTCGAGCTGCCGGCGACGTACTTGCCGACACAGACCGTCGGCTGACCCTGGATGTCCGACGGGCTGATGTTCAACGCATTCGCGGCCGCCTCGGCAGCCTTGAACTCCAGCTGCGGATCCAGACTCGAGATCCCCGCGGTACGGCCACCGGCCCGCGTCGCATGCGCGAC
>JBBRXX010000018.1:0-86410 GCA_038238245.1 Acidimicrobiia bacterium | reverse complement strand
TGCATCTCTGGGCCGAAGACGGCACACTGCTCGGCACGGCCAGTCAGTCGACGATCGTCCGGGCCCACCGCGACGCACCGCTCACCGAGCTCGAAGGAGAGATCCGGCGATGACCGTCCCCCAGCGTTACGGCATCACGTTCCCGTTCGACGGCATCCCGCTCGTCGAGCAACGCGACATCGTGCGACAGCTCGTCGACCTCGGCTACACCGATCTGTGGTCGGCAGAGTCCGGCGGTTACGACGCGTTCATCCCGCTTGCCGTCGCGGCGCAATGGGCACCGGAGCTCCGCTTCGGCACCGCGATCGTGCCCGCGTACACGCGCGGCGCGCACACGTTGGCGTCGACCGTCGCGTCGATGTGTCAAGCGGCACCGGGACGGTTCGCGCTCGGCATCGGCACGTCGTCGGACGTCATCGTCGAACGCTGGAACGGCCTGGCGTTCGACAAGCCGTATCAACGGGTGCGAGACACGTTGCGGTTCCTTCGTACCGCGCTCACGGGCGACAAGGTCGACGAGGAATACGAGACGTTTCGGGTGCGCGGGTTCCGGCTCGGCATTCCGGTGCCCGAGCAGCCGCCGATCCTCGTTGCAGCATTGCGCGAGGGCATGTTGCGGCTCGCAGGCCGCGAGGGCGACGGCGCGATCATCAACTGGCTGTCCGCCGACGACGTGAAGACCGTCGTGCCGCACGTCGGTGAGGGCAAGGAGATCGTGGCGCGAATCTTCGTGCTCCCGGTCGACGACGCCGGCATGGCGCGCGCGGTCGGCAAGCGCGCGATCGCGTCATATCTCACCGTGCCGGTGTACGCCGCGTTCCACGAGTGGCTCGGGCGCGGAGATGAGCTCGCGAACCTGTGGCGTTTGTGGAAGGAAGGCGATCGCAAGGCGGCATCCGAGTCGATCCCCGACCACGTGGTCGACGAGCTGCTCGTGTGGGGCAAGCCCGAGGCGTGCCGCGAGCACATCCTGCGCTACATGGAGAACGGCGTCACCACCACCGCACCCGCGCTGTTCTGTGGCCCCGACCAGCTCCGTGACGTCATCCGCGCGCTGGCGCGCTAGCGCGAGTCGGTGTTCCCGGTCACGCCGCGGACTTGAGGTGCACTTCGTCGTGGCGAACGTGCGCAAGGCGTAGCGCCACCAACATCCGCACCAACCACCATCCCGGATCCAGCTCGGCGCGGGCCAACGAGAAACGTGCCGACGTGGGGGCCGCATGATGATTGTTGTGGAGGCCTTCGCCGCCGGTCACGAGGGCGAGTGACTGCATGTTCGTCGCGGAGTTCGCGTAGGGCTTGCGTCCGAAGGTGTGACCGACCGCGTTGATCGCGCCCGACAACATCACGTAGAACACCGCGTGCAGGCCCGCCGCGAGGAAACCGGTGACGAGGCCGAAGCCGAGCGCCCACATCGTCACCACGAGGATGGCGACGCCAATCGAGAGGCCGACGAGGCTGTAGTCGAGCGCGAGGCGGTCGAGGCGGTCGGGACGGATGTCGCGCGCGTACTTGCGCAGGTTCGCTTCCTCGGACGCGGCGCGCTTGTACAGACCGACGTTGCCGAGCTGCACGCGCCAGAACCCCACGACGGCGGGACTGTGTGGATCGTCGGCGGTATCCGTCGCCGCATGATGCTTGCGGTGCACCGCGACCCATTCACGCGGGCGCATCCCGGTCGTGACCCAGATGATGACGCGGAACGGTGTGGCAGCGAGAGGATGGACGGTGAGCGCACGATGCGCGAGCGCGCGATGGAGGTACACGGTCGTGACGACGATCGAGAGCTGCGTCACGACGAACGCGGCTACGACCGCCGCCAGGAGATGCGTGATCGGCACGGGACAGATGGTACTACCGACCAGTCGGTAGACTGGGGTCGTGCTGCCCACCGAGTCCGTGCTCACCACGCGGGAGCTGATACTCGAAGCAGCAGGCCATCGCTTCGCCGAGCACGGCTATTCCGGCACGAGCCTCAACGAGATCGCCGACGAAGTCGGGATCCGCCGGCCGAGCCTCCTGCATCACTTCCCGTCGAAAGAAGCGCTCTATCGCGCAGTGTTGGTCGAGTCCCTGGCCGACTGGACCGCGCTCGTGGAGCAGGCCATCGAAGGCACCCGCGCGGGCTGGCCCCAAGTCGAGCGGATGCTGCGCGCGGCGTTTCAGTTCTTCGAGGAACGCCCCGATTTCGTTCGCCTCGTGCGCTGGGCCGCGCTCGAAGGCGGCCCGATCCTGCGCGAAGAGCTCAACGTCTTGTTGAAGCCGTTGTTCGAACGCGGCGCCGCGTTCCTCGAACGGGAGATGGATGCGGGACGCCTGCGTCGCTACGACGCCCGCCAGCTGTTGCTGACCGGGTACGGCGCCGTGCTGTCCTACCTCTCGGACGCCCAGTTGATGAACGGGTTGCTGGATGCGGACCCGGTGTCGCCGGAAGCTCTTGCGGTGCGCCGTGAGCACGTGCTCGACGTGCTCCGCGCCGCCGTCGCAGTCACCAGCTGACGAGCTCGCGCCACCGCGTGAGCAGGGCCGCGTCGCCGAACACCTCGAGATCGTCCGCGGCGACGCGGCCGTAGAGGAACAGCAACAGGTCCGACGCCGTACCGCGCGCGGCGACATCCCCTTTCGCGTGTTCGGCCGAGATGACCACGCCGTCGTTGCCGAGGCGTGCGAGCCACTCGCCCTCACCGTCGGTGCAGTGGAAGTGCAACGTCTCACCGCTGCCGCGCACACGGTCCGCCCACGGCCAGAACGGGATGAGTCCGAAGAACTCGTCGATGCCGTCGAGGGCGAGGTCGCGTGCGATGGGTTCGACTGCCCGCGCCGCCAGCTGGGCGTCCCATCGGTGCACCGCCGTCTCGTTCGCCTGGCGGCGGGCCCAGAATCCCGAGGTCTTGTCGGGAGTCCACGTCCAGAGCTCAACCGCCGGTCCGGCCGAAATGAGCGCGTCGGCGAGCGGCGCAACGCCTTGCTCGAACCATGCCAAGCGCTGCTCGACGGGCGGCGGCGCCGCCTCCGACCAGTGCGTGCCGCGCTCGGTCGCGCGGTCGACGAGGATGCGCGTCACCCACCGGTGAATCCGCCCGACGTGCCCGAGGAGATCGGCAACTTTCCATTCGGGACACGACGGCACGCCGGCATCGACGCCGGCGGTACGGGCAGCCGTGGCGAGCGCGAGGCCTTCGCGCCGGATGGCGGCCGCGTACTCCGGGTGTTCCATCAGGACGTTGACAGTACCGGCGCGGGCTCGACGAGCTCCGGGCCGTTGTTCTCGGGTTTGTTGACCAGCATCGTGACCGGCCACGCTTCGAGCTCGTCAACCGGCGCCGGTACCAACAGTCGGTGCAGCGTGTCGACGTCGTGGTTCTCGCGATCGAGCCACTCGACCCACGCCGACTCGGGCAGCACGACCGGCATGCGTTCGTGCACCGGCGCGACGAGCTCGTTGGCCCGGGTCGTGATGATCGAAGACGTCCGGAGACGCGGCGCATCGTCTCCCTGCGCGGGGTCGTGCCAGATCTCCCACACTCCGGCGAACGCGAGCGGTTCTCCGTCGCGCCGCCGGAAGAACCACGGCTGCTTGATCTTCTTCTTCGCGCGCGACGTCCCTTCGGTCGCCGCGGTGATCGCCTGCCACTCGTAGAAGCCGTCGGCCGGCATGATGCACCGCCTTCTTGCGAAGGCACGCTTGTAGGCATTGGCCGTCCGGATCCGCTCGGCGCGGGCGTTGATCTGGCGGTCGCCGATCGCAAGGCTCTCCGCCCACGACGGCACGAGCCCCCAGCGCAGGAGATCCAGCACCCTCGGACCGTTCGCCCGGCCCTGCGCGACCGCGGGAACGTCGGCCCGCGGCGTCACGTTGTAGCTGGGCTCGGTGACCTCGACCCGTATCTCCTCCACGTCGAAGCGCTCGGCGAGGATCGTGGGCGACGACACCGAGACATAGCGACCGCACATCGACGCCGACCCTACGCGCGGCTCCCGGGCTTGACATGCGGACCCCGGACTCCCATAATCAGACCGACCGGTCGGTTTTTTCGGAACCAGGAGGCACGCGTGGTCGGCACCGGCACCAAGGGCGAGCGGACCCGCCAGCGGATCGTCGAGCTGGCCGCACCCGTGTTCAATCGCCAGGGCTACGTCGGCGCCTCACTGCGCGACCTCATCGGCGCCACCGGCCTCGAAAAGGGCGGGATCTACAACCACTTCGGCTCCAAGGAGCAGCTCGCGCTCGAGGCCTACGACTTCGCGATGACCTGCGTGACCGAGCACCTCGCCCGCTCCCAGGACGACGCGACCGACGCCCCCGACCGCCTCACCCGCATGATCCGCGCCTTCAGCCAATCCGCGCGCCGACCGTCGATCGAGGGCGGTTGCCCGATCATGAACACCGCCATCGAGGCCGACGACACGCACCCCGATCTCCGCGACCGAGCCCGCCAGTCGATGACGCTGTGGCACCGGCTCGTCGGCCGCATCGTCAAGGATGGCAAGGCCGAGGGGACGCTGCGCGAGGACATCGACCCGTACGCGCTCGCCTCGACGATCACGGCGTCGCTCGAGGGCGCGCTCATGCTCGCCCGCCTCTACGGCGATCCCGCCCACATGGACCACGTCGTCGACCACTTGGTCGCCCACGTGCAGACACTCCGCACGCCTACCACGCAACTTCCGAAGAAGGAGGCGACGCAATGACCGCTCTCGAGACCACCCTCAGCGAAGGCGTCCGCTCGCGGACGATCACCTGGACCGACCCGGCGCGCGCACGATTCCGGCTGCGCGGCCTCGACGGCTACGAGCGTTTGGCCGCGATCATGCGCGGTGAGGTTGCGCCGCCGCCCGCCGCCGCGCTGCTCGGGCTGTCGCTCGACGAGCTCGAACGCGGTCGCACCGTCTTCTCAATGGTTGCCGACGAGCTGCACGAGAATCCGATGGGCACGATGCACGGTGGGGTCGTCGCGACGCTTGTGGACACCGCGATGGGTTGCGCGGTCTCGTCGACGCTGGCCGCCGACGACAGCTTCACGACGCTCGAGCTCAAGACGAACTACCTGCGCCCGATCACGCTTGCAACCGAGCGCATTCACGCGGAAGGACGCGTGATACACAGCGGCGGCCGTGTCGCCACCACCGACGCGCGTGTGTACGACGACGCCGGCACGCTGTACGCGCACGCGACGTCGACCTGCTTGATCACGAGGAACCGGTCATGAGCGACACCACGAGCAACACGATGTGGGTCGACGGCACCCGTTGACCGTCCGCCCGATCAAAATCACCGACGCGGCCGGGCTCGAACGGTTGTTCACCCGCTTGTCGCCCCAGAGCGTGCAATTCCGGTTCTTCTCGCCGGTGACCCGGCCGCCGCAAGCCGCGCTGCTCCGGCTCGCCGACGTCGACCACGCCCGTCGCGACGCGCTGGTGGCGCTCGACGGCGAGGAGATCGTCGGCGTCGCCCGGTACGACGCCCGCCCGGGCGCCACCGAAGCCGAGATCGCGCTCACGATCGAGGACGCCTGGCAGCGCCGGGGCCTCGGCTCGCTCCTGGCCCGCCGGCTCGCGAAGGTTGCGCGTGCCCGCGGCTACGAGCGCTTCCTGGCGACGATGCTCCCCGACAACCGGGCGGCCCTCGGCCTCATCCACAAGGTCTCACCCGACGCGACCGTGCGGTTCGTCGCCGGCGAATACGAAGCGTCACTCCCACTCGTTCGCGCGAGCTGAACCGCGACGCGCTCAGCGCACGCGCCCGTTCCGGCTCGGCCGGTCCTTGAGCCGGTACACGAATCGCAACCCCGACCACACATCGTCGACCGCGCACACCTTGTTGTCGACGAGACCGTGCGCGAGACCGAGGTCGCGCACGACACTCTCGCGCAAGTCGGTGGCGACGTTGGACGTTCGCTTCGGCCACGCGATCCACAGGCCGCCGCTGGGAGCGACCGAGTTGGCAAGGCTGTCGAAGCGACGTTCGAGCTCGGCCCGGCGGGTGGCGAAGAACAATACGACGTCCTGCGTCGCGCGCGCTTGTGTGCGCACGCGCACACCGTCCGGCAACGGCTCGAGCGTCTCTTCGAAACCATCGGGCGCGCGTACCAGCGCGACACGCGCGCCTGGTTTGATGCCGAGCTTCCTTGCGAGAAGCGTCCCCGAGTACCCCGCCACGAGCGCAGTCAATCGCGCTTGGCTCGCAGGGTCAATCAGGGCGGGTCGCCGACACGCCAGTGCGCGAAGCGTGGAACCGTCACCGCGATTACCGCGACGCCCGCGAGGCACAACAAGCCGCCCGACACGACCGAGACGGTGGGCGTGAACGCGCTCGCGACGAGTCCGCCCTCGAGATCTCCGAGGCGCGGTCCGCCCGCCACGATGAAGATGTTGAACGCGGACAGCCGACCGCGCAGCGCGTCAGGAACGACGAGCTGCTGCACGGTCGAGCGGAAGACGGCGGAGATCACGTCGGCACTTCCGGCGACCGCGAGGCACACGAGCGCGAGCCACAGGTGGTCGCCGCTCAGGCCGAAGGCGGTGATCGCCGCACCCCAGACCAGGACCGCGAGCAGGATCGCGCGGCCGTGACGCCGGACCCTGGCGACCCAGCCCGAGCTCAGCGCGCCGATCAGGGCGCCCGCCGCGACGGCACTGAACAGCCAACCCACCGTCTCGGGTCCCCGATGGAATTGCTTGTCGGCAAGCACCGGGAACAGCACACGTGGCATCCCGAACACCATGGCGACGATGTCGACGGTGAACGTCGATTGGACGACGCGCTTGCCCTTCAAATAACGCAGCCCGTTGCTCACTGCCGCCCAACCGCGGTCGTCCTCGTCGACGGGGCCGTCGCGCCGTGGTCGCTGCGGCCGCAACAGCAGGGCGAAACCCACTGCGACGACGTAGGTCACCACGTCGATGCCATATGCCCAGGCCAGGCCGAACTGCCCGACGACGATGCCGCCGAGCGCAGGCCCGACGACGCCGGCGCCGTTCCACATCACCTGGTTGAGCGCCGCGGACTGGGCGAGCAGGTTCGGCGGGACGAGGTTCGGGGTCATGGCGGCGCGCGTCGGCATCGAGATCGACACGAACGCGGCATTGAGCGCAGCCGCGCCGTACAGGAGCGCGAGCGGAGGATCGCCGGCGATCGCGCCCACGAGCAGGAGCAGCGACGACACCATCAGCCCGACCTGGGCCCCGATGAGCAGCAACCGCCGGTCCCGCAGATCGATCTGGGGGCCGAGACCGATGGACACCAGCACCATCGGCACGAGCTGCACGACGCCGATCAACCCCACTGCCGCCGAGGAGTGCGTCAGCTCGTACACCTGGACGAACAAGGCGACGAGCGTCACCTGGCTCCCGATCTGGGAGATCATCTCGCCGCTCCACAGCAGCCGGAAGTCGCGCGACTCGCGCAAAGGCCGCGTGTCGACCGCGAGCCGGCGCACCCGGCCCGCGAGCGCACGGCGGCGGGTCGGCAAAGGTGCGGTCACCGTGCGGACGAGCGGAGCCAGGGAGGGCGCAGCGAGGGAGCCATGTGATGCGCTCGGAACAATATCGACGCGCGTCCCGTTGTGAATCCCGACCGAGTCACTCGCTTTTCACGGCGTGCGGGATCTAGCCTGCGCGCTTCCGACACGACCAACGAAGAGGTACGACGATGGCGCTGCAGCTGGGCGACGAAGCTCCTGACTTCACGGCGGACACCACCGAAGGCAAGCTCAACCTCTACGAGTACCTCGGCGACAGCTGGGGCGTTTTGTTCTCTCACCCGAAGGACTTCACACCGATTTGCACGACCGAGCTCGGCTACGTGGCGAAGATCAAGCCCGAGTTCGACAAGCGCAACGTGAAGGTCATCGGCCTCTCGGTGGACGCGACCGGCGATCATGAGGCCTGGGCCCGTGACATCGAGGAGACGCAGGGCACCGCGCCCAATTTCCCGATCATCGCCGACGCCGACTTCAACGTCTCGAAGCTCTACGGGATGTTGCCCGCCAGCACGTCGGGCGACGCCAAGACGCGTACGCCGGCCGACAACCAGACGGTTCGCAACGTGTTCGTGATCGGCCCGGACAAGAGGATCAAGCTGATCCTGGTCTATCCGATGACCACCGGCCGGAACTTCGACGAGGTCCTGCGGGTCATCGACTCGCTCCAGCTCACCGCCAAGCACCGGGTGGCGACGCCGGTGAACTGGAAGCAGGGCGAGGACGTCGTCATCGCCGGCTCGGTCTCCAACGACGAGGCAAAAGAGGTCTTCGGCGACTACAAGGCGCCCAAGCCCTACATCCGCATCGTGCCGCAACCCAACTGACACGCACCCACTCTGCGCATCGCGCGCGTCAATCCCGGATGTAGTCCCAGGTGTCGTCCCTCAGGTAGAGACGGTGCCTGGGACCGTTCGCGTCGAGCAACGTGAGATCGTCGTACGCGACGTCGTCCGTGTACACGCACACCGCTCCCTCGCCTTCGATGAAGTGGAAGCGGGGGGTGTACTCGACGGCGTCGGCGGTGGCGATGCGCGCGAGCGCGTCGGCGACGGTCGCGAGCCCGCGCAGCTCGAGGAGCGTCACATACTGCGGCGGCGCCAACTCGATCTCGCCGGACGCGTGCGCCGCGAGCGCCTCGACGGGACCGAACCATTGCAGCGCCTCGGTCTCCGCACCGTCGGCGACCTCGGTGCCGCCCGCAACAGGGCCGGCGAAGAACCATGTCGCGAATCGCTTGGGCGAGATCTCGGGCGTCGTCCAGTTGGAGAGGTGCACGAGCGCGGCGCCGTCGACGTCGACGCCGGCTTCTTCCTTCACCTCGCGTACGGCCGCGCGCCGGGCCGCGGCTTCGAGGTCGTCCGGAGCGTCGGCGTAGTCCTCGGGATCGATACGACCGCCCGGGAACACCCACGCGCCACCGTGGAACGCGAGCTTGGATGACCGGCGCGCCAGCAACACCTCCAGCCCGGTCGCACCGTCGCGCAACAACACGACCGTGGCGGCGGGTGCCGCGTCAACCAAGCTGCTCGACCTCGAGCTCGCCCTTCTGGTGCCGGGCGCGCAGCACCTTCTTGTCGAACTTCCCGACCGAGGTCTTGGGCACCTCGTCGATGAAGCTCCAGCGCTCGGGCACCTGCCACTTCGCGACCTTCGTTCCGAGGTACCGGGCAAGCTCGTCGGGCCCGGTCGCGCAACCGGCCTTGCGGACCACGCACGCGAGCGGTCGCTCGTCCCAGCGCGGGTCGGGCACGCCGATCACGCTCGCTTCGAGCACGTCGGGATGCGCCATCAGGTGATTCTCGAGCTCGACCGAGCTGATCCACTCGCCGCCGGACTTGATGACGTCCTTGGCGCGATCGGTGAGACGCACGTAGCCCTTGGCATTGACCGCCCCGACGTCGCCGGTGCGCAGCCAGCCGTTGTCGAACTTCTCCGGCGCGGGATCTTTGTAGTAGCTCGCAGTGATCCACGGTCCCCGCACCTGGACCTCGCCGACTGCTTCGTCGTCCCACGGCAACGGATCGCCCTGCTCGTCGACGATGCGGAGCTCGACACCGCCGACGATACGGCCGGCGGTTGCGCGCCAGTCCATTTCGTCCGGGGCGCCGAAGTCGCACGCCGCGGGTGGGTGCGCAACGGTCGCGAGCGGCGACGTCTCGGTCATCCCCCACGCCTGGATGATGCGTACGCCGTACTTGCGCTCGAAGTTCTCCATCAGCGACCGCGGCACGGCCGAGCCGCCGCAAATGATCATCCGCAGCGACGACAGGTCGATCTCGTGATCCTCGCCATAACGGAAGATGTCGGCCCAGATCGTCGGCACCGCGCCCGAGAACGTGGGGCGCAACTCCTTGGTCATGCGCATGAGCGGCTCGGCCTGCAGGTAGCGCTCGGGCATGAGCAACGACGCGCCGCAGAGGAACGCCGCGTACGGCAAGCCCCACGCATTGGCGTGGAACATCGGCACGATGGCCAGCACGCGGTCACGCTCGGACAACCCGAGCCCGTTCGGTGTCGTGGCGACGAGCGAGTGCAAGAAGGCAGACCGGTGTGAGTAGGCGACACCTTTCGGGTTCCCGGTCGTGCCCGACGTGTAACACATCGCGGCGGCTTGTCGTTCGTCGATGTCCGGGTACTCGAACCCGGGTTGCTCGGCGGCAAGGAGCTCGTGCCAGCGCAACACGTTCACGCTCCCGAGCGGCGACGCGTCGCCGTCACCGATCACGATGAAGTGCTCGACCGTCTTCAACTCCGCGGCAACCTTGGCGAGCACGGGGACGAGTGAGTCGTCGAGGATGACGATCTTGTCCTCGGCATGGTTGATGACGTAGGAGAGCTGCTCGGCGAACAGGCGGATGTTGAGCGTGTGCAGCACCGCGCCCATCGCCGGAATCGCGAAATACGCCGACAGGTGCTCGGACGTGTTCCAGCAGAACGTGCCGACCCGGTCGCCGGACTTCACACCGAGCTTCGTGAGTGCGGCCGCCAGGCGGTCGGCGTCGTCGGCCACGTCCGCATACCTCGCACTGCGGCTGCCGTCGCCCGTCCACGTGATGCATTCGCTGTCGGCGTAGACGCGTCGCCCGTGCCGCAAAATGGCCGCGATCGTGAGTGGGAAATCCTGCATCGTGCTCGGAATCACCGTCGCCTCCTCGTTCCCCACTCTGTTCGCTGCGCAGCGTAACTCCGTATCACCGCGGCGTTCACCGCTGGCGATTCACCAGCCGACGATCGCGCCGATGATCAGCCCGAGCACGAAGAGCCCACCGGCGCGGCGGGTCACGAGGAACGACATTGCCGCGAACCACAACGGCCAGACCGGGTTGGGTATCGGCGACGTCTCCGGCTTCGGCTTGGAGTACGCCTCCAACGTCCGGCGCAGCACCGGGAACGCCAACACGACCAGCAGTGACGCAACCGGGAGGACGCGCGCGATGACGAGCGCCACGATCGACACGTAGAAGAGCACGAACATGCCCTGCGTGAGGCGGCGCGCCACCGATTCGCCCATGATCACCGGCAACGTGTGCGTGCCGTCGGCGGCGTCCCACGGGACCTTGTCGATGTGCTTCCCCATCAACACGGTGGTGCACAGAAGTGCATACGGAAGCGACGCGAGCACGACCGCGCCCGGGATCGTGCCGGTGGCCGCGTAGTACGTGCCGCCGACCATGAGCGGCCCCCACACGACCAACACCGTCGGCTCACCGAGACCGCGCTTCTTCAGTCGCAACGGCGGCGCGGTGTACGCCGTCGAAAGGAGGAAGCCGCCGAGCGCGAACGCGACGATCGGCCAACCCCGCGCGATCGTGAGCACGATCATGATCGCGAGACAGATCGTGTTGACCACGAGCGCACACCCGGCGAGACCTTTGCGAGTGATGACGCCGGAGAGCACGGGATGCGGCGAATACAAGTTGCGCGGATAGTCCTCGCGGTCGGTGCCGACACCCAGGTCGAAGAGGTCGTTCATCAGGTTGTTCGCCATGTGCGCACCGATGATTCCGACGGACGCGAGCGCGAACCAGCCCCAGGAGACGTCGTCGCCGCGAAAGATCGCGAGCAGACCCGCGACCGCCGCCGCGACCAGCGTCATCGGCAGCACGCCGGCGCGGGTCAGGTACAACCATTTGGAGACGGGATCGAGACGGCCCCGGGGCGGGTTGGTCGTCGCCAGGACGTACCGCCAGTTCTGGAAGAGGCGACCGGACGGTGCTTCTTCGAGCCTTTGACCTGCGGAGATGTCGGCCATGCGCCGAAGCCTACGACGCGACGGCCGAGATCGCGCCGGTCGGTCGCCTCAGCCGCCGTAGTTCATCCGCGTGTCCTCCATGCGGAGCACCGGCGTGTCCTCGTCCTTCAGGAACGCGGCGTTCACGATCTCGCCGAGGAACAGCATGTGATTGCCGACCGGTACCGGTTGGCGGACCTCGCACTCGACGTACGCAACGGACTGCGAAAGCACCGGCGCACCGGTGACCGGGCCGTCGGTGTACGGGAAGCCGTTCAAGGTGTGGGCATCGAGGTCGACGTCGACGGGCTTGGTGAACTTCCGGACGATCGCCCGGTCCTCGCGGTCGATGAGACAGAGGCTGAACACGCCGGCGGCCTCGATCAGCTCGTGGGTGACGGCCGAGCGTTCGACGCCGATGCCGAGCAATTTCGGATCGAAGGACACCTGCGTCGCCCAGTTCAGCGTCATGCCGTTGCGACGAGTCCCCTTGTCGGTGCTCCCGACGACATAGAGACCCGACGGCATCTTCCACAGCACACGACGCCGCAGCCGGTCGTATTCGTCGGCGTCGGCACCCGCGGGAAACGGCGGGACAGGACCTTCCTTCGTTGCCATGAGCGGAGGCTACGGCGCGCGCTCACCGATGAAGGCATTGCCGCCGCCAAGGGATCGCGTCATCGCAGGCGACGCTGCACGAGCGGCAGCACCTCGTCGCCGATGGACGCGATCTGCTCGCGCGCGGCCTCGACGGTGACGCCGGGGACGTGCACACGAACGTTCAACGCATCCGCGCCCGCGGTCCGCACCGCGTCGACCAATTGGCCGGCAACGTCGTCCGCCGACATCCCGATCGCCATCTCGTTCGCGCCCCAATGCGACGGGGCGTTCGTGGGTGCGTAGCTGCGGTACATGTCCACCTGCCGATCCACGTCGGCCTGCGGCGGCGCACCGAGCCACGCCCGGCGGATCAGCACGCACGGGGCGCTCCCTCCGGCCGCACGGTAGGCGTCGACGAGAGCACGCACGCGGGCCGGCGTCACGAGCGAGTCGAACAGCAGGCCCGCACCGGCGCGGGCGGCACGGCGCGCGGCCGTGACGCTCGCCGCCGCGCTCAGCACCGGTACCGGATCCGACGCGCATCGTGCGATCGCGGGATCGGCCGCGAGCGGACCGTCGACGGCACCGCGCAGCGCGCGCGTCACCGTGTCGAGCGCCCGGCCGAAACGTGGGCCCAGGTCGTCTATGGTCGCGTCCAACAATTCGAAGTCGACGGGTAGCGCGCCGGCCGCGACCCCGAGACCGACGCGACCCGGAAAACGGGCCGCGAGCCACGCAATCTCCTCGGCGACGAGCACGGCCGGTCGCAGGAGCAGGAGCATCGGGCACGGCGCGGCCCAACCGGTGGGCATCTCGTCGAGCAGGAAGCCCGCGAGCTGCAACGGATTCGGTACGTATCCGGGGAAGCCGCCGTGATGCTCGCTGGTCATCACACCGTCGAAGCCGTGCTCGACCGCGAGCGCCGCTTGTACGCGCAACTCGTCCACGATTGCGGCGGCGTCGAGCCCGTCGTGCGGATAGCAGCGGAACGAGACCGAGCCGGGCGCGAACGGCGGAGCCACCGTGGGTCAGCTCCGCGTGTCCTGGATCCAGTCCGGCATGTCGATCGGCGGATTCGGCAGTTGTTCGGCGCCGCGGTCCGCGAGAAACCGCGCGTGTCCGTCGGTGTCGACGGGGAACGATCGCGGGTCGCCCATCATCACCTCGAAGAGCTCGACGCCTTCCGGCCCGGCGACGAAGGGACCGAACGTGTCGCCGTGGTCGAGCGCGATGTGCGTGCCCTTGCGGCACACGACGTCGCCGCATGTCATCTCGCCGTCGAGCACGAACACGACGTGATGACTGTTGTGGCCGTGCGGCTGCACGATCATGCCGGGATCCCATTTCGCGTACAGCGACAGGAACGCGGGCGAGAAGTCGAGCCACTTCTCACGCACCGACATCGTCCGATCCCCCTGACGCATGCGCCGGACTTCCTGCCACGTCAGGTCGTCGAGGTACGAGAAACGCGGGCTGCTCACCATCTCATCCCCCTCGCCATCGTCCAACATGCGTGGCGGAAGGCCCTATAGGGGCCCTGCGCCACGCACATTCGCGAGCGCATGGTAACGATGTACGCATGAGTGGCGACGTCAACGTCGAGCAGACGCGTGCATGGAACGGCGACGAGGGCGACAGCTGGACCCGGAACGAGGAGCACCTCAACGCATCGACGCGCCGTCACACCGCCCGGCTGTTCGAATCGGTCGTCGTCGGCGCCGACGATGTGGTGCTCGACATCGGTTGCGGATGCGGTGCGACGACACGCGAAGCGGCGCGCCGGGCGGTGTCCGGCAGCGCGTTCGGCGTCGACCTCTCGGAGCGCATGCTCGCGCGAGCGCGAGAGCGCAGCCGCGAGGCAGGCATCACGAACGTGACGTTCGCGCGAGCCGACGCGCAGGTGCATCCCTTCCCGCCCGAGCGCTCCTCGATTGCGATCAGCCGTTTCGGTGCGATGTTCTTCGAGGATCCGGTCGTCGCGTTCTCGAACATCCGGCGGGCCTTGCGCCCCGGGGGAAGGCTCGGCCTGCTCGCCTGGCAGGAGCTGGCCCGAAACGATTGGCTGTTGGCGATCCGGCACGCGCTGGCAGCCGGGCGCGACCTTCCCGCCCCTCCCACCGGAACACCGGGACCCTTCGGGCTCGCGGATGCCGGCGCGGTGCAACACCTCCTCACGGAGGCGGGCTTCGCGGGCATCGAGCTCGCGGGCGTCGACGAACCAGTGCAGCTCGGCGTCGACGGGGAGGACGGTTTCGCATTCGTGAGCACGCTCAGCATCACGAAGGGGCTGTTGCAGGGACTCGATGACCACACCAAGGAACGCGCGCTCGACCGGCTGCGAGTGACCCTGGCGACCAACGAGACCGACGAGGGGGTGCTCCTCGGCTCGCACGCATGGCTGATCACCGCCCGCAATCGGTAAGGCGGACTCTGCGTCGGCGATGCACGCGGGTTCGGAGCCGCAAGGATCGGGAACACTCACCTCATCGAACCTGCAATCAATTCGCTGAATTTGTCGCGCACCGTGACCGAATCGCGGCCGCCGAACGCGCGGGGACCGCTCAGCGCGTGCTTGCTCGCGCACCTGAGTCACCCGCCCCACGAGCTGCCCCGGCTGCCGACGGTCGTCGGGAACGTGTGCCACGACGAGGACGCGATGCTCGCCCTCTATCTCGCGTACGAGCTGCACTACCGCGGATTCGCGGGTATCGACGAGGGCTGGGAATGGGAGCCCTCACTGATACGTGAACGCACGCGTCTCGAGCGTGCGTTCGAGCGCGGGTTGCGCGGCGCCATCGTCGTCGGCGACATCGCGCCGGCGAAGGTCACCGCCGAGCTGCAAGCGCTCACGACCGGCGACGGGCCTTCCCTCTCCCAGTGGTTCTCGGACCAGGGCTCGCTCGATCAGCTGCGGGAGTTCGCAATCCATCGCTCGGCATACCAGCTGAAAGAAGCAGATCCGCACACGTGGGCGATCCCGCGATTGCGCGGCCGGGCCAAGGCCGCGCTCGTCGAGATCCAATACGGCGAGTACGGCGACGGTCACGCCGAGCTGATGCACGCGACACTGTTCGCGAACACCATGCGCGCGCTCGGCTTGGATCCCACGTACGGCGCGTACATCGATCGCATCCCCGCGGTCACACTCGCCACCGTCAACCTGATGTCACTGTTCGGGCTCCACCGGCGCTGGCGGGGCGCGCTCATCGGGCACCTCGCGCTGTTCGAGATGTCATCGGTGGCACCGATGCAGCGCTACGCCGACACCCTGCGGCGGCTCGGCATCGAAGACGGCGCGCCGTTCTACGACGCACACGTCGAGGCCGACGTCCTCCACCGGAAGATCGCCCTGCACGACATGGCAGGAGCACTTGCAATCGACGAACCCGGGCTCGCACATGACATCGTGTTCGGTGCGAGGGCACTCGAGCGAGTCGAGGCCGACTTCTCCGAGCATCTGCTGCGCGCGTGGTCGGCGGGCCACTCGTCACTGCTCGCCGGCTGACGATGTTCCGGCGCGCGACGCCGGAGCTCAGACGCGTTCGAGCACGACGACCGGGATCTGCCGCTGCGTCTTCTTCTGGTACTCGTCGAAGTTCGGCATCAGATCCGCCTGCGCGCGAAACAGCCGCTGCCGCTCTTCACCCGTCGGTACCACCGCGCGCGCCTCGAACGTCTCGCCGGGCAGCTCCACGGTGACCTCGGGATGCGCGACGAGGTTGTGATACCAGGCGGGGTGCGTCGGCGCGCCACCCTTGGACGCGATCACGACGACGCGATCGCCGTCGCGCGTGTAGACCACGGGCGTCGTCCGGCGGGTTCCCGACTTGGCGCCCGTCGTGGTGAGCAGGACCAACGGCGCACCGGCGAACATCCCGGTGACCTGCCCGCGGTGGTCGCGGAATTCGTCCACGACGGCTTGGTTGTACGCGGCGAAGTCACCGGCGAAATCTTCGAGGTTCGGCATAGAGGCCTGGAACGTCCCGCCCGAGGCGGATATTCCTCGCGGCGCGGGCGCGACTACACGCCCGCTCGTATCGTCTTCACGAGCTCGAGGTTGTCGCGAGTTCGCTCGAGCAACGGCTGCGCAGTCGAGAAATCCTCGAACGACACCCAGTCGTCGTAGCCGACGGCCGCGAGCGCCTCGAACAGGGCGCGCACGTCCACCGCGCCGTCTCGGAGGGGCGCGAACTCCGGACGCCATCCGGCGCGCTCGTCGTGCATCCAACGGGCGCTCTTCAGATGCACGTGGGCGAGGTACGGGCCGAGCACCTCCACGCCCATGCGGTATGCCTCGTAGCCCTCGAACACCATGTTGCCGGCGTCATGGATCACTCCGACGTGCACCGGATCGAACTCGCCGAGGAACGCGGCCGCCGCGCTCGCGCTGGGCACGATCGTCTGCATGTGGATCTCGACGAGCGCGCGGACGCCGTGGCGTTGCGCGGCGCGAACGACGTGGTCGAAGTCGCGCCGGGCCGCGTCCCGCAGCGCTAGGTACGGCGCTCTGCCGTCGTACTTCGGAACGGTGATGCGCACACTCGGCGCCCCGATGCGCGCCGCACCCCGCATCGCCTGATCGATCCCGTCACTGTCGCCGCACGCGGCGTACGTGCCCACGTTCGGCAGCCCGAGACCGGCGTCGTCGCTCAACGCCCGGATGTCACGGGCGTCGTCGACGAATGAGGCGAGCGGCCACGTACAACGGTTCGCCCACCAGAAGGCCGGGGTCGCGGTCCCATCGAACGGCGGCTGATCCACGACCCGCCATTCGACGCCGTCATAGCCGAGCTCGCGCAGGTGCGTCACCGCTTCGAGTGGCGACCATTCCGGCAGGCTGACGGTGAACACCGCGAACCGCATCCCGCCATGATCGCGGGTCTGCGGATCGCGCGTCAGGGCTTCTTGGTACCGGGACCCGAGCCGGGCGGTCTCGTGATCTCGCGAGGCTTGCCCGAGGAGGGCGGGGGAACTCCGAGCGGCGCCGCCGGAAGGGCGGTTACGCCTTTGGCGAACGACACCAGGCGTTCGTAGATGTCGTAGACGCGCTGGCCGTACAGCGCGCCCGTGGCCCACGTGCCCCACAGGTCCCACCACGTC
This sequence comes from Acidimicrobiia bacterium, assembly GCA_038238245.1. Taxonomy (GTDB): domain Bacteria; phylum Actinomycetota; class Acidimicrobiia; order IMCC26256; family PALSA-610; genus DASQHW01. Next base: position 68,995 of record JBBRXX010000018.1, on the reverse strand, counting down.
TGTACCTTGCCGCGGAACCCGAGTGTCAACGTGCCGCGCAACAGGATCGGGTCGGTGTAGTCCGCCTGCGGGAACTTGGGATCGGCGTAGGTGCGCAAGAGCTGGAGCTGGGCGCGCACGCCGGTCAGCGCGTCGGGGAAGTTGTATCCGTGCGCGCAGGAGTCACACCACCCGATTCCCGCGAAGTTGTTGTCGGTGGGCGCGCTTCCCGGATTTCTGAACCCGGCGGTCTCGAGGATCGACTGCGCGAACGCGACGTCGCCCCGCACGCCCGTCCGCGCGCCTTCGTCCAGGTACATCTGCGCAAGATCGCGCAACGGCACGGTGATGCGGGGCTCGTACTTCTCGGCGTTCACGAACGCCGCCATCTGGTTCGCGCTCAGACGCGACGGTCCGAGGATCGGGCTCGCCGCACTCGTCGCCGCAGCCTCGAATTTCGTGATACCGACGAGCGTGTCCGCGATGCGATGGGCGGCGTCGTCGATCCCGTGCTTCACGTCACTGAGACCCTGCATCGCCGCGAGCAGCCGGCGGCTGGTGCGGTCGCGGAGCTGACTGATCTCATCGACCTGCCGGTCGACACGTGCCTTCAGGTCGAGGTACTCCTGGAGCGCATCACGCTGGTTGCTGTCGTACGTCGAGATCATGTGGAGCTTGCTCGCGGCGTCGACCACGGAGCTGGCGCTGCTGAACGTCGAGAGCGCAGCCGCCAGGCCCGCCGAGTCCGCATTGACGTACGCCTCCGCCGACGCGATGCGCAGGTGCCGGCGCGTCGCGTCGAGCCGGCGGGCGGTTGCACGCGCGGTTGCGGTCAACCGCTTCAGGTGCCGCCGGGCGAGCGCGTCCTCGTGCTTGGCCCGCTGCGCGGCGCGTGTGGCCGGCCCCAAGCCTGCCTGCGCCGTGACGAGGTCGACCTTCGCCTTCGCCTGGGCTTGCAGGAGCTGGAGCCCGAAGTCGGGGGGAAGCGCGAACGCGGGCGGAGGAACCGGCGTGATCGTCGTGGTCGTGGTCGACGGCACGCTGCCACTCGGGGGCGTCGCACCCGCCGCGGTGAGCGTGCACACCTGGGCGAGCGCGACGCACAACGTGAATATGACCCGCCGCCGCCCGCTCATCTCTTTCCAGGTCGGCATCCCGGACCCTGAACTTCAGGTCTGGTTGCCCGTCCCGGGCAGGTATCGCGGCGACGGCCGCGGAGCGCGTCAGCTGCGTGGCACCTGGCTCCAGGGGACGTCCTTGTCGGCCCTCGGCTCGCCCGGCAGGCCCAGGACCCGCTCGGCGAGGATGTTCTTCATGATGTTGGTGGTCCCGCCCTCGATCGAATTGGCCTGTACGCGTAGAAAGGCCTTCTGGGGGTTCGACAGGTCCATCGCGTTCCGGGGCCGCTCCATCGTGTAGCCGCTGGGGTACAGCAGCGCCTCGGGGCCCATCAGGTCCATGACGAAGCTCATGATCCGTTGGTTGAGACCGGCCATTGCCAGCTTCCCGACCGACCCCTCGGGCCCGGGCGTGCCCTTGGCGCGGAGCTGCGAGGCACGCATGTTGGTGAGGCGGTTCACCTCGGCGTCGACCCACAGCCGCGTGAGGTTGTCGCGCGCGACGGGATCTGCCCGCAAGCCGTTGCGCTTCCACTGGTTCACGGCGACCGCGATGACCCCGGACCCGCGCGGGTTGACCTGGCCACCGATCGAGACGCGCTCGTTCATCAGCGTCGTCAGCGAGACGTGCCAGCCCTCGCCGACGTCACCGAGACGCTCGGCGTCGGGAATGCGGACGTCGGTGTAGTACACCTCGTTGAATTCGGCATCACCGGTCGCCTGCACGAGCGGGCGAACTTCGACGCCGGGCGCCTGCATGTCGACGACGAACATCGTCATGCCCTTGTGCTTCACCTGCTCGGGATCGGTGCGCGCGAGCACGATGCCGAACCGGGAAACGTGCGCGAGCGTCGTCCACACCTTCTGGCCGTTGACGACCCACTCCTCGCCGTCGCGCACCGCACGCGTCGAGAGGCTCGCGACGTCGGAGCCGGCGCCGGGCTCGCTGAACAGCTGGCACCAGATCTCTTCGCCGGTGAACAGCGGCCGCAGGTAACGCTGCTTCTGCGCGTCGGTGCCGTGCGTGACGATCGTCGGCGCACACATGCCGTACCCGATCGGGTTCCGCGCGTACGGGTACGGCGCGCCGGCCGCGAACAGCTTGGCGTTGATCGTGTTCTGCAGCTTCGGCGAGAGGCCGAGACCTCCGTACCCTTCGGCGAAGTGCACCCATCCGAGGCCGAGGTCGAACTGGGCGCCGAGGAACTCTGCCGGGGGCGTCGTCTTCGGATCGAGCTTCTGCAGGAGGTCGTCACAGAGCTCGACAACGCGGGCTTCGTCAGGCATCACGCGGCTCCTCGGCGCACTTGACCGGTCGGTCAAGTGTACTGACCGCCCGGCTACCGTCGCCACATGCGCCGTGTGGTGACCATTGGTGCGACCGGCGCGCTGGTCCTGGCCGCGTTCGTCGTCGGTCGGCGGCGTCGCTCCTTCGTGGCGACCTCGGTCGCGGTCCGCAATGCCCGGCTCGCAGCCGTCGGGACGCGCGCCGGCGCGCGCCACGTCGTGCATCGCGTCCGGATGGCGAGTGCGCCGGCGGAACGGCGCGCGGCGCTCGACGCCGCGCATCAGATGCGTACGGCATCGGACGTCGCGGATGCGCTCGGCGAGATGAAGGGCGCGCTGATGAAGCTCGGTCAGATGGTGAGCTACCTGGACGACGGCCTGCCCGCGCCGATGCGCGAGGCGCTCGCGACGTTGCAGCAGGACGCTCCGCCGATGGCGCCCGAGCTGTGCGCGGCGGTGGTGCGTCGCGAGCTCGGCGATGCACCCGACCGTGTGTTCGCGCAGTGGGATCCCGTGCCGATCGCAGCCGCATCCATCGGACAGGTGCATCGTGCGGTCACCCACTCGGGCGTCGCGGTCGCGGTGAAGGTGCAGTATCCCGGTGTCGACGCGGCGATCCGCGCCGACCTCGTCAACACCGACCTCTTGTTCCGGGCAATGGGCGTGATGTTCCCCGGACTCGATCCCAAGCCGTTGATCGCCGAGCTGCGAACGCGCATCGTCGAGGAGCTCGACTACGACATCGAGGCTGGGAACCAGCGACTATTCGCCGACTATTACGCGCGTCACCCGTTCATACGTGTTCCCACGGTCCTCGACGCGCTGTCGAGCAAGCGCATTCTGACCACCGAGCTCGCGACCGGTGCACGGTTCGCGGAAGTGGAGACATGGCCCCAGGAGCAGCGTGACGCCGCCGCGGAATCCATCTTCCGCTTCGTGTTCCGCGGCATCTATCGCATCCACGCCTTCAACGGCGATCCCCATCCGGGCAACTACCTCTTTCACGGCGACGGACGGGTCACGTTTCTGGACTTCGGCTTGGTGAAGCGCTTTACCAACGATGAGGTGACGATGTTCGCCGAGCTCATCCAGGCGATGGTGATCGATCACGACATCCCGCACTTCAGGCGGGTGCTCGAAGCGCACGACGTCCTGCGGCCGTCCGATCTGTCGAACGACGACGTGCGCGAGTATTTCGGCCACTTCTACGAGTTCGTGCTGGAGGACGAGGAGGTCGCGTTCACACCCGAATATGCGTCCGAGACCGTCCGCCGGATGTTCGACGCGTCCAGCCCGTATGCACACGTGGCGAAGGCGGCGAACGTGCCTCCCGCGTTCGCGATCACGCAGCGGATCAACCTCGGTTTGCACGCCGTGCTCGGCCGCTTGCACGCGCGTGCGAACTGGCGCCGCATCGCGGAGGAGATCTGGCCGTTCGTCGACGGGCCGCCGTCGACACCGCTGGGCCGGGCGGAAGCAATGTGGCTCGCCTCGACGTCGGGGCACGTTGCGCAGCCGGACGGCGGCGTGCGTTGATGTGCTGACAGGCAGCGCTTGCGGCGTACAAATGGCGATGCGGTGCACACGGTGAGCGGGTCACCACTCGCGATCAGCTCGACGAGGACATCACCGACGCTCATCTCGTGTGCGCAGTAGCTTCGTGTGACGTACGGAGCGCGCGGCGCGCGGGAGGTTCCGATGCAACCGATGAACACTTCGTATCCGGCCGGATTCACGCTCGACCCGCCCGAGAAGATCGCCAACTGGCGACCACTCGTGCAATGGTTGCTTGCGATCCCACACTTCGCGATCTTGTACGGCTTCCGGATCGTGTCGGAGGCCGTCGCGATCATCTCGTGGTTCGTGATTCTCTTCACCGGCAAGCTGCCCGCCGGACTGGCAAACCTCCAGGCGCTGTACCTCCGCTACAACATGCGCGCATCGTTCTACGCGGCCTTCCTGGTCGAGGAGTACCCGCCGTTCGCGTTCGCGACGACGCCGTCGGACCCCGGCGATGTGCCGCGCCTGCGCGTCGACTTCCAACCCGAGTTGGAGAACCGCAATCGGGTCACCGTGGGGTTCCGGATCTTCCTCGTGATCCCTCACTTCATCGCGCTCTTCTTCCTCTTCATCGCGGCTGTCGTCGTATTGCTCATCGCATTCTTCGCGGTGCTGTTCACGGGCAAGTGGCCCGAGGGCATGCGCGACTTCCTGCTCGGCGTCGGCCGGTGGTCGCTGCGCGTCCAGGCGTATTTCTGCCTGCTCACCGACGTCTACCCGCCGTTCAGCCTCGACTGACGCCTCCGACGCGCGGACATCCGGACGACCAGGAGCGTTGATCGGCCTACGATCGGGCGCGTGGGTCGTGCACACGTGCAACTGCATCGCGAAGGACCGATCGCCCGGATCGTGCTCGACCGTCCCGACCGCCGCAATGCGCTGTCGCTTGCACTCATGCAAGACGTCATCGACACCCTCGCCGATGTCGCCGCCGACTCCAACGCTCGGGTCGTCGTCGTCGAAGGCAACGGACCCGCGTTCTCGGCCGGCCACGATCTGGCGGAGATGACCGCGAGCCGCGACGCGGCGTTCTACGAGGAACTGTTCTCGACGTGCGTGCGCATGATGACGCGCGTGCACGAGCTCCCCCAACCGGTCATCGCGAAGGTCCACGGGATCGCGACCGCCGCGGGATGTCAGCTCGTCGCCGCGTGCGATCTCGCGGTGGCGGCTGAGGACACACGCTTCGCAACGCCGGGCGTCAACATCGGGCTGTTCTGCTCGACACCGATGGTGCCCGTCGCCCGATCGATCGGGCGCAAGCGCGCGTTGGAGATGCTTCTCACCGGCGAGATGATCGATGCGCGTACCGCGCTCGAATGGGGTCTCGTGAACCGTGTCGTCCCCGCCGATCGGCTCGACGACGAGGTGCTCGGGCTCGCCGGTCGCATCGCCGAGGCCAGCGGGTACGTGCTGGCACTCGGGAAACGTGCGTTCTACGCGCAGGACCAGCTCCCCGAGGATGCCGCGTACGCAGTCGCATGCCCGGTCATGGTCGACAACGCGCAGGCCGACGACGCGCACGAAGGCATGCGCGCGTTCCTCGAGAAGCGCGCACCGAAGTGGTCGAACCGCTAGCCGAACCCGCGATCCGGCGACGACCCGGCGCGCTTGCGCCGTTCCGCCACGGCCCGTACGCGCGCCTGTGGACCGGCGCGTTCCTGTCGAACATCGGCACGTGGATGGAGTCCATCGCGCTCGGGATCTACGTGACCAAGCACACGGGTGAGGCGGCGTGGACCGGCACCGTTGCCGCGGCCGCATTCCTGCCGATCGCGATCTTCGGCCCGCTCGGCGGGGCACTCGCCGACCGGTTGCCGCGCAAATGGCTCCTGCTCGCGACGACGCTCGTGCAGACCGTGCTCGCGGCGCTGCTCGCGCTGCTCTTCACGATCGGGCATCCGTCGGCGCCCGTCGTCACGCTCATCGCGCTCGGGAACGGCATTTGTGCGGCGCTCGGCTTTCCCGCGTTCCAGTCGATGCTCCCCGACCTCGTCCCCACGGAGGAGCTCCCGGGAGCCATCGCGTTGTCCTCGGCGCAATACAACCTCGGCCGTGTGGTCGGACCGGTGCTCGCGAGCGTCGTGATCGGCGCCGACCGGTTCGCGGCCGCCGAGATCGTGAACGCGATCAGCTTCTTCGCGGTGGTTGCGGTCCTCCTCACGCTCACCCTGCCACCGCCGGCATCCCGCGCGGCCGGCGACCGGTTGTGGCACTCCATCCGCGAGGGCTTCCGCTTCGTGCGGCGCGAGCCCGGGTTGCGGATCACCGCGGCGGCGATGTGCGTGAACACGTTCCTGGCCGCACCGTTCATCGCGCTGGTCGCGGCGATGGCGGTGAAGGTGTTGCACGACAACGGAAGCGGCACCTCCGTCCTGGTCACCGCGCAGGGGATCGGCGCGGTGGCGATGGCGCTCTCGCTCGGCAGCCTGATGCATCGACTCGGCCCCCGCCGGGTGATGCTCACGACGATGGGCACGCTCCCGTTCGCGCTCGCCGCCTACGCGTACGCGCCGAACGTCGCGACTTCCGCGCTTGCGTTGCTGGTGGTCGGGGCCTTCTACCTCGGCGCGCTCTCGACGTTCACGTCGATCGCGCAACTCCGCGCGCCCGCCAACATCCGAGGTCGCGTCGTCTCCGTCTTTACGGTGATCCTCGGCGCGTTCTACCCGCTCGGCGCCGTCCTCCAGGGCAAGATCGCCGATCACGTCGGCCTGCGCGCGACGACGTTCGGCGCGGCAGTGGCGCTCGGCGCAGTCCTCCTGGTCGTCCGCGCGTTTCGCCCCGGGATCACCAAGGCAATCGACGAGCCGGTGGCGATAGGGTCCGCGGCATGACCGTGGTAGAGCTCGAACGGCGTGCGCACGTCGCGCTCGTGACGTTGAACCGACCGGAGGCACGCAACGCCGTCAGCCCGGAGGTGAGCCAGGCGATGGCGGCGGTGCTCGACGAGATCGAGTCCGATGCCGAGCTGCGCGCGGTCGCCGTGACCGGGCGCGGTGAAGTGTTCTCCGCCGGCGCCGACCTGAAGGTCGTCGCCGCAGGGAAGGCGAACGACATCGCGCGCGGCAAAGGCGGCTTCGCCGGCATCGTGACGCGCGACTTTCCGAAGCCGATCATCGCGGCGGTGAACGGGCCGGCCCTCGCGGGCGGCTTCGAGATCGTGCTCTCGTGCGACCTCGTCGTCGCAGCCGAGACCGCCCGCTTCGGGATCCCCGAGGTGAAGCGCGGGCTGATGGCCGCGGCCGGCGGGCTCATCCGCCTGCCGAAACGCGTGCCGCTCGCCATCGCGCTCGAGCTCGCGATGACGGGCGATCCGATCGACGCCGACCGGGCGCTCCAACTCGGTCTGGTCAACCGGGTCGTCCCTGGCGCGCGGCTGCTCGACGAGGCGATCGGCCTCGCCAACCGGATCGGCGAGAACTCGCCGATCGCCGTGCGCAACTCCCGGCGCCTGGTGCGTGAGGCCGCGGAGCTGAGCGAGGCCGAAGGGTGGGCCCGGACCCTCGAGCTGATGATGCCGGTCTTCGAGAGCGGCGACGCGATCGAGGGGGCGACCGCCTTCGCCGAGAAGCGCCCGCCGGTCTGGCGCAGCACGTAGGGCCGGATGACGATTCTGGGAGCGATCACTCCTAGAATCTGACTCGTGACGTCCGACCGTCTCCGCGTCGAGGATCTCGCCCGGCGGGCCGAGACCTCGGTCGACACGATCCGCTTCTACCAGAAGCGCCGGTTGCTGCCTCCGCCGGCGCGCGAGGGACGGATCGCGTGGTACGGCGGCGACCACCTCGAGCGGCTGCAACGCATCCGGGAGCTGCGCGGGCGCGGGCTCACACTCGCACTTATCGGTCGCATGCTGGACGGCCAGCTCGACGAAACCGACGTGCCCCTCGCCGCCGCCGTTGCCGCGGCCGACGCGGCCGGGCCGGAAGAGTTCTTGACGCTCGGCGAGCTCGCGGAACGCTCGGGCGTACCTCACGCGCTGCTCGAAGCCGTCGCCCGGGAACACCTGCTCGTGCCTCGCGTGCACGACGGCGAGGCGCGCTATACGAGCGCCGACGTCGGCGTCGTCCAGCAGGGCCTTCGGTTGCTCGAGCAGGGGCTGCCGCTCCCCGACCTCTTGACCCTCGCGCACGACCACCACGACATGACGCGCGACATCGCCGAAGCTGCGGTCGCATTGTTCGATCGCTACGTGCGCACACCGCTGCGCGCCTCGGACCTTCCCGACGACGAGAAGGCGGAGCGGCTCGTCGAGGCGTTCCGCACGTTGCTTCCCGCGGTGACCACGCTCGTCGCGCACCACTTCCAGCGGGTGCTGCTCGAGGTCGCGCAGGAGCATCTGGAGTCCGTCGGCGAGGAAACGGAGCTCGCCGCGGTGAACGCCGAGGCTGCTCGCCGCCTCGAATCGGGATGGACGACGTGAGCCGGTCGGCCGTGACGACGATCCTTCCCGCCGACGAGGACAAGCCCCGCGTCGTCGAAGCGATGTTCGATCGCATCGCGCCTCGATACGACCTCCTCAACCGGGCCCTGACCTTCCGGATGGACGTGCGTTGGCGCCGCGTCGCCGTCGACGCGCTCGCACTGCCCGCCGGCGCGCGCGTGCTCGACCTCGCATGCGGCACGGGCGATCTCTGCCGGACCCTGGCCGCGGCGCAGCTCCGTCCGGTGGGCGTGGACTTCTCACTCGGCATGTTGCACGCCGCACACACCGACGCCCCGCTCGTGCGCGCCGACGCGCTGCGCATGCCGTTCCCGACAGGCGCGTTGGACGGGCTGACGTGCGGTTTCGCGCTCCGCAACTTCTCGGCGCTCCCGCCCACGTTCGCGGAGTGCGCGCGAGTGCTGCGGCCGGGCGGCCGGCTGGCGCTCCTCGACGTCGCGGAACCCGAGAGCCGCGCGGCGCGTGCGGTGCACGGCGCATGGTTCCGCCGGGTCGTGCCCTTCGTCGGCGGCCTCGTCTCCGATCGGGATGCCTACCGGTATCTCCCGGCCTCGACCGCGTACCTGCCAACGGTTCCTTCCATGTGCGACATGCTCGCCGGCGCAGGGATCGTGGAGGTCAGTCGCCGCACGCTCGGGTTCGGCGCCGCCCAGCTCTTCACGGGAACGCGCGCATGACCCACGTCACGGTGTCCGCCTCGTCGCGTCTGGTCGCACGGACGCGCCCGCTCGACCTGCCCGCCGATTTCGACCTGCTCGACCGGCTGGGTCACGACGGGTTCGCCTGGCTCGACCGCGATGCCGGCTTCGTCACGAACGGCGTCGCAGCAACCGTCACTCCGGCCGATGCGCCCGCCTTCCTGCGCGCGCTCGCGCATGACCGCGACGGTGACGCGCCGGCGTGGGCCGGACCGCGTGCGGTCGGCGCACTGCCGTTCGCGGGCGGCGGCCGTCTGACCGTGCCGTCGCTGATCACCGCACGCGACGCCGACGGACGCGGCTGGTGCACGGTCGTGGGCGACGCCGACGAGCCGTTGCCGCTCCGCGTCACGGCAGGCCGCCCGTCACGATTCCGTATCGAAGCGTGCACGAATGCCGAGGCGTGGCGTGAGAGCGTCGAACGCGCACTCACGCTGATCGACGCCGGCCGGCTCGAGAAGGTCGTCCTGGCTCGCGCCGTGCGCGTCGACGCCGACCGTCCGTTCGAGCCGCGCGCGGTGCTCGCCGAGCTCCGTCGCACCCAACCGGGATGCACGGTCTACGGGGCCGGCGGCTTCGTCGGTGCGACCCCCGAGCTGCTCGTGCGCAAGCGCGGGAACGACGTGCTGTCGCGACCCCTCGCGGGCACCGGGACCGACGCGGCCCGGCTCGTCGCGTCCCACAAGGACGCGCACGAGCACGCGGTTGTCGTGGATGCGGTGGTGCGCGCGCTCACCCCCACGTGCGGCGCAGTGCGCGCCGAAGGCCCCACCCCGCTCGTGCTCGCCGACGTGACCCACCTGGCAACGTCGGTCTCGGCCCGGTGCGCGGACGCGCGCGCGTCTGCCGTCGACCTCGTGCGCGCGCTGCACCCCACTCCCGCGGTCGCCGGCACGCCGCGCCCGGCTGCGCTCGACGCGATCCGACTCCTGGAACCGATCGGTCGCGGGAGTTACGCCGGACCGTGCGGCTGGGTCGACGCCCGCGGCGACGGCGAGTTCGTCGTCGCGTTGCGGTGTGGCGCGCTCGATGGCGCCGGCGCGCTGTTGCACTCGGGTGCCGGCATCGTCACCGGATCCGATCCCGAAGCCGAGTGGGACGAAACCCAGCAGAAGCTCGAGCCGATGCTGCGCGCGCTCGTTCGCCCGTAAGGGCTACGCGGTCAGGAGCGCGAGCTCGTCCTCGGCCGTCGGCGTGGAGACGTCATGGGCGCGCGGCCGGACGACGATCGCCACGACGCACGCGATGCACGCGAGCACGGGCACGGCAGTCTGGTAGAAGTGGTGCGTCAGGCTCCCGACCACCTGCGGCGACAGCGACGGGAACTGGTCGCTCACCAGGATGAACGCGCTGTAGATCGCGACCGACCAGGTCAGCAGGTTCGGCTTGCGCATGGCGAGGAAGGGGAACGCGGCGAACGCGTACCACGGCATCACCCATGGGCTCGTCACCAGGAACGCCGCGAGCGCGGCGGCGATCGCGAGCTCCGGCGTACGCCGGCCGGTGAAGCGAACCAGGACGAAAATCAGCAAGAGTGCGGCCATCAACGTCGTGCTGTTGGGCATGACGTTGCGCAGCTGACGCGTCGTCAGCGACACGAACGGGAACGGGCCCGAGTCGGTGAGGAGGCTCGCGAGTGGGTTCCAGATCGACAGCCGGCTGATCAGCTCCTGGTGCGCTTTGGCGTTGTCCAGCCAACCGGAGAGGAAGAGATACGGCGCGGCGCCGAGGCCGAGCGTGATCGCGGCCAGCTTCACGATCTCCGGACGTGTCCATCGTCGTGCCGCCCACACGCCGAGTGCGGCGGCAGCCGCGATCACACTGAAGTTGATCGCGACGCCGAACGCGAGTGCGAGGGCACAGAGCACGACGCGACGTTCCAACGCGAGCAGGAACGCCAGGAGGAACGCGAGCGCGATCAGCGCGTCGGGATGTCCCCCGTTGATGACGCTCACCGAGACGAGCGGATGCAGCCCCACGAACGCCAACGCGGTCGGACTACGCGTTCGTTTCCACAGCAGCCACAACAACGCGCCGACCGCGACCGCGGCGATGAGCTGATAGAGGAAACGGGCCAAGAACGTCGACTCGCCGATCACGGGTGCGAGCGCGGCCATGACCACGGTGAAGGCGGGGCCGTAGATGTCCGGGGTGCGCTGCCAGATCGCGCTCACGTGGCGCCGCATCGGGTCGCCTTCGAAATGCATCGGATAGCTGTCGTAGGGATTGTGGTGGTGCTCGGTCACGATGCGTCCGTACATGGCGTACGAGAAGACGTCCTTCGACTGGTGCGACGGGGTCGCGACGGCCAGTAACGACGTCAAGACGATCGCGATCAGCACGGGACGCAGTGGCAGGGTTCCCCGCGCCCATCCGAGCGCGATCAGCAGGATCCACGCCATCAGCCCGACGATCAGCAGCGTCGCCCGTTCCGTCGGTGTGATCGACTCCACGGTGAGCAACATGACGCTGTTCGCGACTGCCGACACGACGAGGGCGACGTAGACGAGCACCTTCCCGAGGGGTTCCGAGCGCGCGATGTCGTGCCACCGTTCTCGTACGATGCCCGCTCTTCCACGCCCTTGCATTCGCGTTCGTCTCCCCACAGTTCGTGACTCGACCGAATAATGCTACGCGCTCAGTCCGCGATTGCCGTCGCGGCGGCGTCCCACATTCGGCGATGGTGGGCCACGCTCGCTTCGCGGTCGACCGGCACGACGACGACGTCGGGCCCGCCGGTGATGAGCTCGTGCCATTTCGCGCGGCCGTCGATCCGCTCGGCGGTGACGCCACGGGCGCGGGCGAGGGCGACGAGATCGATGCCTGATGGCGTGGCGAACAGCGCTTCGAACTCGGGAAGATCGTGCTGCGGAAGATACGAAAAGATGCCGCCGCCATCGTTGTCGATGACGACATACGTCGTCGCTGCCTTCCGATCCGTGTGCAGCAGACCGTTGGTGTCGTGCAAGAAGCACAGATCACCGCTCAACGCAACGGTCGGCGCGCCGTCGTTCGCGGCCGCGACGCCCGCAACCGTCGACACGAATCCGTCGATGCCATTCGCACCCCGATTCGCGAGCACGCGCAGGCCGGTACGCGGAGCCATGCACCACTCGAGCGCGCGCACCGGCAGGCTCGAAGCAACGACGAGCGTGCCACCGTCGGGAATCGCGGCCGCGAGGTCCCGCGCCACCTGCCCCTCGATCGTCGCGTCGCAATCGTCGAGCACGCGATCGATCGCGGCACGCGCCCGGCGCTCGGCGGCGGACCAGCTCGCGAACCACGGAGTCGGCGCCCATTGCGCGCCGAGCGCGCCCGTGAGCGACCTAAGGAAGCCGTTTGCGTCCGCCGCGACGTGGTACGCCGCCGAACGCTGCGGGTCGAGCCACGAGCGGTGCGGATCGACAACCACCTGCGGCACGTCGATGTCGAGCCAGGAATTCGCGATCTTGCTGGTGAGCGGCGCGCCCAGACGGAGCACGAGTTCCGGCCGGTGGGCGCGCGCGAATTGCTCGCACCGAAGCAGCGCTTCGTAAGTCGACACCGTCTGGGGACCCGTGCGCAGCTGCGACACGGGATCGGCCAGCACCGGCCATCCGGCCGCCGCCGCGAAGCGGGTCACAGTCGACGGCTCCGCGCCCGCGCCCCATCCGGCAACAACGAGGCCGCGCGGATTGGCGCGCACCAGCTCGGCGAGCGCGGCGATGTCGTTCGGTGATGCTTCGGCGTGCACGCGCGTCGTTCGAGTCCACGGCTGCCCGTCGGCGCGACCGGAGTCGTCGACGAGCGGCGCGCCCGTCGGGACCAGTGGCTCTTCGAACGGCAGGTTGAGATGCACCGGGCCCGGGGGCGGGCCGAGCGCTTCGGCGACGGCGCGCCCGGCGAGCGCGCGCCATTGCCCGCCGGCGCCGCGCCGGTCGACCGGCGGCCCGGGATCGTGGTACCAGCGCACCGCACGCCCGAAGAGGTGAGCCTGGTCGATCGTTTGGCCCGCGCCCCAGTCGCGCAGCTCGGGCGGCCGGTCCGCGGTGCAGACGAGCAACGGGACGCGGGCATGGTGCGCTTCGATCACCGCCGGATGCATGTTCGCCGCCGCCGTCCCGGACGTGCAGCACACGATTGCCGGCCGTCCGGTTGCGAGACCGGCACCGAGCGCGCGGAACGCCGCCGACCGCTCGTCGAGGACGACGTCGAGGCGCAGCCGGCCGTCACGCGCGAGCGCCAGGACGAGCGGCGTATTGCGGGAGCCGGGTGACACGACAGCATGCGTGATGCCGGCACGCACCCATTCGTCGACGAGCGTCCGCGCAAACGAGGTGCTGACGTCGGGGCCGGTCATCGCGGCACAATGCTCTCGTGCCGAAGGTGGTGCTCGTACCGGGTTTCACACAGACGGCGAGCTCGTGGAACGGCGTCCGCGAGGTCGTGGACGCGAGCTGCGACGTCGTGGCGCTCGACGTGCCCATACGCGAGACGTTCGCTGCGACCGCCGAAGCGATCGGCGCGCGCGGACAACGCGCGGTGTATGTCGGCTACTCCATGGGCGGGCGGTTGTGCCTGCGGCTCGCGCTCGACCACCCGCACCTGGTGCAGGGGCTCGTGCTCGTGAGCGCGACGCCCGGCATCGCCGACGATGAAGCGCGCCACGCGCGCGTCGCTTCCGACGAGGAGCTCGGGCGCGCGATCGAGCGCGACGGCGTCGACGCCTTTCTCGAGCAGTGGCTCGCCCAGCCCTTGTTCGCGGGCGTGCCGCCCGACGCGCCCGGTCTCGCCGAACGCGCGCTGCTTCCCGCACGCCACCTGACCCACTGCCTGCGGGTGCTCGGCACGGGCGCGATGGAACCGATGTGGGCGCAGCTGGCCGAGCTCGCGATGCCGGTCGCGCTCGTCACCGGCCGCCTCGACCAGAAATTCGAGACGATCGCGTTGCAGATGCTCGAACGGATCGGAGGCCCGGCCCGTCACGTGCGCCTCGAGGGCGGCCACTCGCTCGCGCTCGAACAGCCCGCGGCCCTCGGTGCGTTCATCGCGGCGTTCGCGGCGCAGCACGGCTAGCTGATCCAGAGCCCGGCCGCGAGCAACGCCGAGAGTGCGAGCTGGAAGCGGACCGTGCCGACGAGCGCGGCGATCAACGACGGTGGGTCAGCACGCGTCCGCACGTTGTGGACGGGACGCATCGCGAGCGGCGCCGCGAGGAGGGCGAGCAGCGCGTAGGGCTCGAACGCCGCTGCGGCCGCGACCGCCACGAGTGCGCCGACCAGGCACGCGGCGTAGAGCGTGCGCGCCGGACCCACGCCGACGCGTACGGCGATCGTGCGCTTGCCGGCGACGCGATCGCTCTCGGTGTCACGGATGTTGTTGGCCAGCAGGATGCCGCACGCCGGAAGCCCGACGGCGAGCGCCGCGAACCACGCGGCGGCCGGAATGCTCTCGTGTTGCACGTACGCACTGCCCACGGTGGCAACGAAGCCGAAGAACACGAGCACCATCACTTCGCCGAGGCCGATGTAGCCGTACGGCTTCGGTCCGCCGGTGTAGGTGACTGCGGCACCGATCGCGGCCACGCCGAGCAGCAACAACCACGGGTTGACGACCAGTGAGAGCACTCCGCCGACGAGCGCGGCGAGCGCGAACGCGCACACCGCCGCGGTGCGCACCGCCTGGGGCGTGGCCAGCCCGGTTGCGGTGAGGCGTACGGGCCCGCGACGGTTCGCGTCGGTGCCGCGGACACCGTCGGAGTAGTCGTTGGCGAAGTTGACGCCGACCTGGAGCGCCACCGCAACGACGAGCGCGGCGGCGGCGCGCGGCCAGTTCGTGGCGCCGTCGAGCGAACCGGCCGCGGTGCCGACCAGCACCGGCGAGACAGCCGCGCCCAACGTCTTGGGTCGCGCGCCCTCGTACCAGAGCCGCGCGGTCGTCACGGGCGCTTGGGGTACTGGTCGAAGGCAGGCGTGCGCTTCTCGAGGTAGGCGTTCTTGCCCTCCTGCGCCTCCTCGCTCATGTAGTAGAGGAGCGTGGCATCACCCGCGAGCTGCTGGATGCCGGCGAGGCCGTCGTCGGCCGCGTTCAACGACGCCTTCAGCATGCGGAGCGCGAGCGGCGAGTGCCCGAGCATGCGGCGCGCCCATGCGACGGTTTCCGCTTCCAGGTCGGCGAGCGGCACGACCTTGTTCACCAGGCCCATGTCGGCCGCGGCCTGCGCGTCGTACTGCTCGCAGAGGTACCAGATCTCCCGCGCCTTCTTCTGACCGACGATGCGCGCGAGGAGGCCCGAGCCGTAGCCCCCGTCGAAGCTGCCGACGCGCGGTCCCGTCTGGCCGAAGCGCGCGTTGTCGGCGGCGATCGTGAGATCGCACACGATGTGCAGCACGTGCCCACCGCCGATCGCGTACCCCGCGACCATCGCGATGACCGGCTTGGGAAGCCGGCGGATCTGCACCTGGAGATCGAGCACGTTCAGGCGACCGATGCCCTTGTCGTCCTGGTAACCATCGTCGCCGCGCACGCGCTGGTCGCCGCCCGAGCAGAACGCTTCCGTCCCCTCCCCGGTGAGGATGATCACGCCGATCTCGGGATCGTCGCGGGCGACCTCGAACGCGTCGCGCAGCTCGAACAGCGTGCGGGGACGGAAGGCGTTGCGCACCTCCGGCCGGCAGATCGTGATCTTCGCGATGCCGTCGGCCGTCTCGTAGGTCACGTCGGTGAAGCCGTCGGGGGTCTGGGGCTTCCAGTCCGCGCCGGCCCGGATCTGCGTGCCGGTCTTCATTGGCGGTTCCTCCTTCACATGGCTCCCTCGCTTCGCCATCCGTGGCTCCGCTGCGTCCGCACGGTAATGGCGGGAGCAGTCATTCTGGGAGCGATCACTCCTACGGTTAGGGTACCGACGATGCCGGCCACGGACGAAACCGAGCTGGTCGCCGTCGCGGGTGCGGGCCGGGAGCTCGCCGACGCGGCCCGGCGGGCGTGGGACGACGGCAAGGCCATCTTGGCGCTGAACCCGAAGCTCGCCCGCCGCGAGCTCGAGCTGCTCCTCGAACGGCTCCGGCCGGGACGCGTGCCCGTCGCCGCCGACACCGCCGCGGTCGTCGTGACCAGCGGGACCGCCGGCGAGCCGAAGGGCGCCGAGCTGACGCGCACCGGCATGGAGGTCATGGGCCGCGGCTACTCCGACGGTCTCGACGCCGGGCCGGGCGACCGCTGGCTCGCGTGCCTTCCGTTGCACCACGTCGCGAGCCTCGCCATCGTGGCGCGTTCGTACGTCACGGGCGTTCCCTGCACCGTGCACGACGCGTTCGATGTCGAGCGAGTGGCGGCGTCCCCGCGCACCGACGGCACATCGATCGTGTCGCTCGTGCCCACGGCGCTGCACCGGATGCTCGACGCCGGTGCGCCGCTGCACGAGTTCCGCCGCGTGATCGTCGGCGGGGCGCCGTGCCCCGCGTCCCTACGCGCACAGGCCGAAGCGCGCGGGATCCGGGTCGTCGATGCGTACGGGCTCTCCGAGACATGGGGAGGGTTCGCGCTCGACGGCGTGCCGATCGCGGGCGCCGACATCTCCTTGGCCGCCGACGCCGAGATCCTCATTCGGGGCGCGATGGTGATGCGCGGCTACCGGCTCGACCCGACCCGGACCGCCGAGGTGCTCACGCGGGAGGGTTGGCTGCACACCGGAGACGCCGGAATCCTCGACGACGGGCGGCTGCGGGTGGTCGAACGGTTGAAGGACCTCGTGATCACCGGCGGCGTCAACGTCAGCCCGACCGAGGTCGAAGGGGTCCTGCTGTCGTCGCCCGCAGTCCGGGACGTCTGCGTCGTCGGTGTGCCCGACGACGAATGGGGGGAGCGCGTCGTCGCGTTCGTGGTGCCGTCGGCCGGCGCAACACCGACGCTTGACGACCTGCGCGCCCAGGCGCGCGCGCAGCTCAGTGCGGCGAAGCTACCGCGTGAAATTCGACTCGTGGACGTCATCCCGCGTACGGCGAGCGGGAAGCCGTTACGACGGCTTCTCCGTGGGCCGTAGGCATGTGATGGAACCCAGGAACCGCAAGACGCGGGTGGACGCGCCCTCGAACAGGGATGCAGTCGATTCGAGCAACCACGCGCGCAGCTCCGCGCGCGGCGTGCCCCGCTCCGCCGCCGCGACGAAGTTGCTGATCGTGAGCTGATAGTCGGCGAAACTGTCGTGGGTCATCTCGATGTCGTCGGCGAAGAATTCGTCGCCGATCTTCTCGAAGCCGTCGGGGGTCGCAGCACGAGGATCGCCGACTTGGGGATTGCGGTCCGGCAGCGGATACCTGTCGAGCTCGGCACGCGTCCATTCGGCGAACGCGGGGACATCGACCATCTCGCCGAGGAAGTAGTGGTCGTACAGCCCGACCCAGCCTTCGCGTCGCAGGACGCGCCGGAGCTCGGAGAAGAAACGCTGCTGGTCGAACCAGTGCACGCCCGAGCAGCACGTCACAGCATCCAGGGATCCGTGGGCGAACGGCAACCGCTCCGCGCTCGCGAGCATGAACGCTGTGCCTCGTGCAGGACGACCGGCACGCAGCATCTCCGGCGACATGTCGATGCCGACCACGAGCGGGGCGTGCTCGGCCAGCGCGGTCGTCGACATGCCGGTGCCGCACGCAACGTCGAGCGCCCGCGTCAGTGGTGCATCACCGACGATGGCGCGGATGCGGTCGAGTGAGCGGGGATGGTGGAACGGACGGCCCCGCGCGTACAGCACACCCACCTCGTGCGCCGCGAACGGATTCTCAGGAGTCACGCAACGCCTCTTTCCAGGTGCGGAACCGGATGTGCACGCGGCCATCGGGCGCGGCGCCCTCGCCATGGCCGTCGGCGAACAGGCGAAAGGTCCATTGCTCGGCGGCATCGTCCGCGGCGATCGCCATGTAGCGGGCGTCGGCGCGGACCGCCGGACCCGCGCGCCACAAGAGATAGCGGCCGATGCGCCGCTTGTACGCGACGAGATCGATGCCGAAGTCGGCGCCGAGCGCTCGTAGCTCGGGCGGCGCCTCGACCCACCGTTCGGCCGGGATCAGGAAGTCGCGCTGGGGCGTCGCGGGCAATTCCCCCGTGTGCCAGTCGCGGGTCGTCGGCGTGCGGGCTTCGGCAGGGGTCGGAGACACGTGCCATCCTCGCGCAGTGACGTTGACCGCCGACCCCAGGCTCTCTGACGCGTGGGGCGCGTGATGCGCGTCGCCGACCTCCCGACACCGGCGCTCGTCGTCGACGGTGCCGCGCTGGCGCGCAACCTCGACACCATGGCTGGGGCGTTGCCCGGGAGCCGCTTGCGACCGCACGTCAAGGCGCACAAGTGCACCGCGCTGGCGCGCGAGCAAGCGGTGCGCGGCCACTCGACGTTCACCTGCGCGACGCCGCGCGAGATCATCGGCATGAGCCGGGCCGGCATGCGCGAAGACCTGCTGCTCGCGAACGAGGTCGCGGATGCGACGCGGCTTCGGACGATGGCCGACTGCGGCGCACGCGTCACGGTCGCCGTCGACAGCGACGCGACCGTCGATGCCGCCGCCGCGAACGGCATCCGCGAGGTGCTGGTCGACGTCAACGTCGGCATGCCCCGCTGTGGCTGTGCACCCGGCGACGCGGCCCGCCTCGCCGGGCGCGCTCGCGGCGCCGGGCTCTCCGTGCGCGGCGTGATGGGATACGAGGGTCATGTGGTGGGCCTCGAGGACCGCGAGGACCGCACGGCCAAGACCGGCGCCGCGATGACGCAGTTGCTCGCCGCGCACGCGGCGGTCGGCGGTGACGTCGTCTCGGCCGGCGGCACCGGCACGTACGACGTCAACACCGCGGCGACCGAGATCCAAGCCGGCTCCTACGCGTTGATGGACGCCGCCTACGCGAAGCTGGGTCTGCCGTTCGTTCCCGCGCTCGTGATCGCGGCGTCGGTGATCCACGCCGGCGACAAATGGGCGGTTGCCGATTGCGGGCTGAAGGCACACAGCATGGACCACGGCAACCCGACCGTGGAGGACGGCACCGTGTGGTTCTGCTCCGACGAGCACCTCACGTTCGCGTCCGACACGACCGTGCGCGTCGGCGACCGCGTGCTCGTATGGCCCGCGCACGTCGACCCGACGGTTGCGCTGCACGAACGACTGCACATCGCCGATGGTCCCGGTCTCGACGCCCAGGTCGTCGAGGAGTGGCCGGTCGATCTGCGCGGCTGGTCCTGCTAGGACGCGAGGCGCCGAACCTCGGCGAGGACCTTTGAACCCACGACCGCGGTCGCGAACGCGCCGGCACCCACGACGACGAACATCGACGCGAGCAACGCCACGGTCGACGCGCGCGGGACACCTATTACCGAGGCGGCAACGGCGCCGGGCGCGAGGACCGCGTCCCAGCTGTTGAGGCGCACGAAGCGACCGAGGTACATCGCGACCACGCACAGTCCGTGCAGCGTGAGCATCACCGGCGCAACAATGCTCGGGGGCGCGACGCGATGCATGAAGCGGCGGAAGAGCTGGAGCGAGATCACATACGAGGCCAGCCCCACCGCGAAGAACACGCCGTAGACACCGAGGATCTCGTATGCGCGAAGTCGCGATGGTGTGGCCTGGACGTCGTCGACCATGTGCACGACGTCGGTGAGGATGTACGGCGCGTTCGGCAGGAAGAGCACCCATGCACCGAATCCGCACCACCACACGAACGACGACCCGCGTTCCCGCCGCCGGAACAGCACCAATGCGAGCGCGACCGGCACCGTGGCGAGGAGCACGTTCCAGATCATGAAGTGGTGGACGGGAACGTGCACCGGAAAGCCGTGCGCGGGCCCGAACCGGAGCAGCCCCACGGAAGGAATCCTACGCGGGCTCTCGCGTCCGTGACAGGGGCCGGAGTACCGTGCGGCGATGACCGACCTCGCCGCCCTCGACGCGAGTTCCCAGGCCGAGCTCGTCCGCAACGGTGAGGCCTCGCCGCTCGAGCTCGTCGACGCGGCGATCGCGCGCATCGAGAAGCTCAACGGCGAGTTGAACGCGGTCATCCATCCGTTGTTCGAGCGGGCGCGCGCCGCCGCAACCGCCGGTCTGCCCGACGGCCCGTTCCGGGGTGTGCCGATCGTGGTGAAGGACCTCGACGGCACGCTCGCCGGCGCGCCGTATCACGCCGGCAACGCGTTGCTGAAGGAACGGCGCAACGTCGCGTCGACGACGAGCTACCTGTTCGAGAAGCTCGAGTCGGCGGGTTTCGTGATCGTCGGCAAGACCAACACCCCGGAGTTCGGGTTGATGACGACGACGGAGCCGCAGGCCTACGGGCCGGCGCGCAATCCCTGGAGCCGCGACCACAGCACGGGAGGTTCGAGCGGCGGCTCGGGCGCGGCCGTTGCCAGCGGGATGGTGCCGGTCGCGCACGCGGGTGACGGCGGCGGCTCGATCCGTATTCCCGCGAGCCACTGCGGGCTCTTCGGGCTCAAGCCCTCGCGCGGTCGCGTCTCGCTCGGCCCCGACGAGGCCGAGGCATGGGCAGGACTCGTGATGCGGCACGTCGTGTCCCACAGCGTGCGCGACAGCGCGGCCGTGCTCGACGTCTTGCAGGGCTACATGACCGGCGACTGGTACACCGCGCCGCCGCCGGCGCGGGCCTATGCCGACGAGGTCGAGACCGCGCCCGCGAAGCTGCGGATCGGGGTGCGACGCCTCGCGCCGCTCGGTCTCGCCGAGGTCGACGCCGAATGCGTCACCGCGGTCGACAAGGCCGCCGCGATGCTCGAGTCGCTCGGTCACACCGTCGTCGACGACGCGCCCGCCGCCCTCGACGACGGCGCCTCGCTCGAGACCTTCGGCGCCGTCATGTTGTCGGGGCTGCGCGCCGACCTGCTCGCGATCGAAGCCGAGATCGGCCGGGCCCTCACGCCCGACGACATGGAACCGTCGACGTGGGCCAACTTCGAGGGGTCCGCGGCGCTCGATGCCGGCAACTACGTGCGCGCGCTGTCGAAGATGCACGCGTGGACGCGTCGCGCGATCGCGTGGTGGCTCGACGACGGCTTCGACGTGCTGCTCACGCCGACGTGCGCCGAGCCCCCGCCCGAGCTCGGGGACCTCATCCGGCCGGAGACCGACGGCGCGCGGCTGTTGCCGTTCGCCATCTTCACCGCTCCCTTCAACATCACCGGCCAGCCGGCTGCCTCGGTCCCGATGCACTGGACGCCGGCAGGCCTGCCGGTCGGGGTGCAACTCGTCGGCGCGCCATACCGCGAAGACGTGCTGCTCCGGCTCGCCGCCCAGATCGAACAGACCGCGCCGTGGTCCGACCGCCGCCCGGCGTTGCACGGGTGATCGTCATGCGTCACCGGGAGGTGTGATGGCCGGCTCGTATCTCGACGCGACGGCGCAAGCGGAGCTGGTACGGAATGGCGAGGCCTCGCCGCTCGAGCTCGTCGACGACGCGATCGCGCGCGCCGAGAAGGTCAACGGGGAGCTGAACGCGATCATTCATCCGCTGTACGACCAGGCGAGAGCACAGGCTCGTGGCCCGCTGCCCGAGGGCCCCTTCCGCGGCGTCCCGCTCGTGTTGAAGGACCTGTTCGCCGCGATCGAAGGTGACCCGATCCACGAAGGCATGAAGTTCCTGCGCGACGCGCGCTGGCACTCCGACCACACTGACGCACTCGCGCAGCGATACCTGGACGCCGGCTTCGTGTGCATCGGCCGTACGAACACGCCGGAGCTGGGACTCGTCCCGACCACCGAACCGCTCGCGTACGGACCGACCCGCAACCCGTGGGACACCGGGCGCACGCCGGGTGGCTCGAGCGGTGGTTCCGCCGCCGCGGTCGCGTCGGGCATCGTGCCCGTCGGCCACGCGAACGACGGCGGCGGTTCGATCCGCATTCCTGCAAGCTGTTGCGGCCTCGTCGGGCTGAAGCCGTCGCGTGGTCGCACATCGCTCATGCCGGACTTCAGCGTGGTCGACGATCTCCTCCCCGTCGAGCTGTGCGTGACGCGCAGCGTGCGCGACACCGCGGGCGTGCTCGACGCGTTGCAGGGCGGCGCAACCGGCGACACCGTGCGCGCACCTTCCCCGGCGCGGCCGTACGTGGAGGAGGTCGGCGCGCCACCCGGCAAGCTCCGGATCGGTCTGCTCACGCACAACCCGCTCGAGACCGGCGAGATCCACGCCGACTGTGTCACCGCCGCGCGGGAAACGGCAGCGGTGTTGGAATCCCTCGGCCACACCGTCGAGGAAGCGTTCCCGGCCGCGCTCGTCGACGGCGCGCTCGTCAACCAATTCACCGTGCTCTGGGCCGCGAACCTCGTGTACACGATTCGCTACTGGGAGCGGAAGGTCGGTCGGGAGGTCACCGCCGCGGACGTGGAGCCGCTCACGTGGACGCTCGTCGAGCTCGGACGTTCGGTGAGCGCGCCCGACTACGTCGACGCCAAGCACGCGGCGGTGGAGCTCGGGCGCAAGATCGCGGAGTGGCACGCGTCCGGCTACGACCTCTTGCTCACCCCGACACTCGGTGAGCCGCCGGTGCCGCTCGGCACGTTCCAGACGCCCGAAGACCCGATGCTCGGGTTCATCCGTGCCGGCACGTTCGTGCCGTTCACCCCACTCGGCAACATGACCGGCCAGCCCGCGATCTCGTTGCCGCTGGGCTGGAACGCAGACGGCCTCCCGATCGGCTCACACCTGCAAGCCGCGTACGGACGCGAGGACGTGTTGTTGCGCGTCGCGTCGCAGCTCGAGCAGGCGCGGCCGTGGGCCGATCGACTCCCACCCGTGCATGTCTGACGCGATCACGGTTGCCGGCGGTCAAGGGTTCTACGGCGACACCCCCGCGGCAGTCGACGCGCTCCTCGCCGAAGGCGTCGACTATCTCTGTCTCGAAGCGCTCGCGGAGCTCACGCTCGCGA
Organism: Acidimicrobiia bacterium; assembly: GCA_038238245.1. GTDB lineage: Bacteria > Actinomycetota > Acidimicrobiia > IMCC26256 > PALSA-610 > DASQHW01. The sequence continues at coordinate 46,011 of JBBRXX010000018.1, read as the reverse complement.
TCCTGCAGAAGGACCGGCAGCGCGACGAGGCACGCGGCTACACGCGCGACCTTCCCCTGTATCTCGCGCGTGCGCTGCCGTTCGTGGCCGCCGGCACGACGAAGGTGATCACGAACGCGGGCGGGATCAATCCGACGGCAGCCGGGCGGGTGGCGATGGACACCGCGCGCCAGCTCGGCGTCACCGGCATCAAGATCGCGACGGTCGTCGGCGACGACGTGACGGCGCGCCTCGGAAAGTTGCACGACGGCCGTGGTCAGGCGTTCGCGCACCTCGACACCGGCGAGCCGTTCTCGCAGTTCCCCGCGCCGGCGCTGTTCGCGGCGGCGTACCTGGGCGCACGACCGATCGTGGACGCGCTCGCGGAGGGTGCAGACGTGGTGATCACCGGTCGCGTCGCCGACGCGTCGCTGTTCCTCGCCGCATGCGCGCACGCCCACGGGTGGCAGTGGGACGACTGGGATCGTCTCGCGGCCGGCATCCTCGTCGGTCATCTCCTCGAGTGCTCGGGCCAGAGCCTGGGCGGCAACTACTCGGGTGACTGGTGGGCGCTGCGGCACCCGTGGGACCTGCCGTACCCGATCGCAACCGTCGACGCCGACGGCACCGCGGTGATCTCGAAACCGGCCGGATCCGGCGGGCGCGTCAGCACCGACACGCTGCGCCATCAGCTGCTGTACGAGGTGCACGACCCGGCCCGCTATCTCGCGCCCGACGTCGTCGCCGACTTCACGTCGGCCCGCTTCGAGGACCTCCCCGACGATCAGGTCCGCATCACCGGTGTGCGCGGCCGTCCTGCGACCGACACGTACAAGCTGCTGCTCGCGTCACACGCGGGCTGGGCGGGCGAGGCCCGGGTCGCGTTCTCGTGGCCCGACGCGTACGAGAAGGCCAAGGCCACCGCCGCGATCCTCGTGAAGCGCGTCGAGATGGCAGGTCTGCGGATCGACGAGTGGTGTGTCGAGTACTGGGGTGTCGACGCGCTCGGCGGCCCGACGGTGCCCGTGCATTCGCTTGACGCGTGCGAGCCGCCGGAGTGCGTGCTGCGCGTCGCCTGGCGTTGCGAGGATCAGCGCACGGCGGGACTCGTGGGACGCGAGCTGGTGCCGCTCACGCTGTCGGCGCCGCCGGCGGGCATGACCGGCGCCGGGCGGGGCGGCGGTGGGAGCGCGACCGAGCTGTTGTCGATCTGGCCGACGCTCATCGACAAGCGGCTGGTCGATGCCGAAGTACGCGTCGTCGTTGAGGACGCCTGACATGGCTCGACTCGCGCTCCGCGAGCTGTGCGGCTACCGGGCCGGCGACAAGGGCGACATCGCCAACGTCGCGCTGTTCGCCGACGACGACGAGACGTACGAGCTCATCCGTCGGGAAGCGACCGCGGCGCGGGTGAAGGAGCACTTCGGCGAGATGGTGAAAGGGCGCGTCGATCGCTACGAGGCCGCGAACGTCCGGGCGCTCAACTTCGTGATGCAGGGCGCGCTCGGCGGCGGCGGCCCGAGATCGCTGCGCGCCGACAGTCTCGGGAAGACCCTCGGTGGTGCGCTCGTGCGGATGGAGATCGACGTCCCCGCATCGATGGCGAACCGCAGGCGCCCCCGCCCCGAGATCACCTGGGCGGATGAGATCCTGCTCGGTGCGGGAGCAGCCCCGTACGCTGCCCCCTCGTGAGCGACGCCTTCCGCCTTCCGCGCCACGTCGGCCCGCAGCGCTATGACCTCACCATCGCGCCCGACCTGGACGCGAGCACCTTCACCGGCTCGGTGACCATCGCCGTGGAGCTGAGCGAGCCGTCCGACACGGTCGTGTGCAACGCCAAGGAGCTCGACGTGCAGATCGAGCGCGTCGAACAACGGGGCGCGGCCATCAAGGCGACGCTCGAATACCAAGGCGACCTCGAGCGGATCGTGCTCACAACCGAACGGCCGCTCGAAGCAGGGCCCGCGCAGCTCGAACTGTCGTTCCGCGGCACGATCAGCTCCGGTCTCCTCGGCTTCTACCGGAGCACGTTCGTCGACGACGAGGGCAACGAGCGGGTGCTCGCCGCCACACAGTTCGAGGCACCGCACGCCCGCGCCGCCTTTCCCTGCTTCGACGAGCCGGACTTCAAGGCCGTGTTCGGCATCACCCTCGACGTCGACACGAACCTTCTCGCCCTCTCGAACGGACCCGAGGTCTCGCGCACCGAGCGGGATGGCGTCGCGCACATCACCTTCGCCGACACGATCCCGATGTCGACGTACCTCGTCGCGTGGGTGGTCGGGCCGCTGGAGGTGACCGCGCCGATCGACGCCGGCGGGGTCGAGGTGCGGGTCGCGCACGCGCCCGGGCGCGCTCACCTCACGCACTTCGCGCTCGACGTCGGCGCGTTCGCCCTCCGCTTCTTCACCGACTACTACGGCATCCCGTATCCCGGGGAGAAGTGTGACCTGGTCGCGCTTCCCGACTTCTCCTTCGGGGCGATGGAGAACCTCGGCTGCGTGACCTTCCGCGAGAACCGCCTGCTCGTCGATCCCCGTGAGGTCACGCTCGACGAGATGACCGCCGTCGCGCTCACGATCGTCCATGAGATCGCGCACATGTGGTTCGGCGATCTCGTGACGATGAAGTGGTGGAACGGCATCTGGCTCAACGAGGCGTTCGCCACGTTCATGGAGCACCTCGGTACCGACGCCCACGAGCCCCGGTGGCGTACCTGGGACGACTTCGCGGTCGGCCGGGCGGCTGCGCTCGGGGTGGACGCGCTCCCGAGCACCCGCACCGTGGAATACGAGGTGCGCACGCCCGAGGACGCCGACGGCATGTTCGACATCCTCACGTATCAAAAGGGCGGATCGGTCCTGCGCATGCTCGAACGATGGCTCGGCGGCGATGCGTTCCGCGCCGGCGTCCGTCACTACCTGGAGCGCTACCAGTACGCGAACACCGAGACGACCGATCTCTGGGACGCGCTGGAGGAGGCGACCGGCCGGCCCGTCCGCCGCATCATGGACTCGTGGATCTTCCAGCCGGGCTTCCCGTTGCTGGCGCCGCGCGACGGCCGGGTGGTGCAGCAGCGGTTCGCGTACGAACCCCCGAGCGGCGACGAGCGCTATGTGGTGCCGGTGCTCGCCCGCGTGCACTGCGGCGGCCGCGTCGAGACACGCTCGATGCTCCTCGAAGACGATGCGGTCGCGCTCGACGTCCCCGACGACGCGATCGTGGTGCTGAACGCGGGCGGCGAAGGCTTCTATCGAGTCGCGTACCCGAACGACTGGCGCGAGCAATTGCTCGACGCAGGCGTGCTGCAACCGCTCGAACGCTTCGCGCTGGTGGACGACCTGTGGGCGGCGGTGCTCGCCGGCGCGGCGACTGCGACAGAGTTCCTGGAGACCGCGCTCCGTCTCGCGGGCGAAGAGGACCTCGTCGTGTGGCGGGCACTGTCCTCGCACCTGCGAGCGGGCTCGCACCTCGTCGAAGGCGACGCCCTCGAGCGGTACATGACGGTGCTCGCGCGCGTTGTTCGACCGGCAGCGGAGCGGCTCGGGTGGCAACCCCGGCCCGAGGACGACTATCGCGTCCGGCAGCTCCGGGGCACGGTGCTCAATCTCATGGGCGCGTGCGTCGGCGACCCCGAGACCATCGCGCGCGCCCGAGAGGTCGTCGGCCATCCGGAGGGTGCCGACGCGGACGTCTCCGCCGCGTGCGTCGGCATCGTCGCGAGCCACGGGTCCGCGGACGACTACGAGGAGTACCTCCGCCGGGCAACCAGGGGATCGGCCGGAGCAGGCCCGCAAGAGCAGTTGCGGTACCTCTACGCGCTCGGCGACTTCCCGTCCGAAGAGCTGGTGCTCCGCACCGACGAGCTCGCGCTCTCGGAGACGGTGAAATCCCAGAACTCTCCGTTCCTCCTGCAACGGACGCTGCGCAACCGCGAGCACGGACCGGCGGCGTGGGCGTTCGTGCGCGACCACTGGACCGACATCCACGCGCGGTGCGGCGGTTCGCTCGTCGGGCGCATGCTCGAAGGCGCGACGTGGCTCGTCGACGACGCCTCGTCCGGCGACCTGATCTCGTTCCTCGGCGCGCACCCCGTGCCCGAGGCCTCGCGCATGATCGAACAGCACCTCGATCGCCTGCGTGTACATCGCCGTACGGTCGAGCGAGAGCGCGAACGGTTCGCCGCAGACCTTGCCAACCTCGCGCGCCGCTGAGCCCCGGTACTGGGCGCGACTGCCAGCGACAACTCGCCCAAACATGTTGAAACACGTCCCTTCGTCGCCTACCGTGCGGGACAGACCGAGGGGGGTCTGGCGTGGGGCGCCTGTGGGGGGCTTGCCGGCGGCGCGCGCGCGTCGTCAGGCGGATATCGATGTCGATCGGTTTGGTCATCGCGCTCACGCTCGTGCTGAGCGCGTGCGACTTCACTGCGCTGACCGCCGCGCGCTGGGGATGCGGCACCCATACCTATGTCGTCAACCCGGCGGGCGCGCCCGCGGGCGGGGTCGCCGCGGTGCACGAGGCCTTCCGTCAGCTCAACAAGGCATCGGGCGGCAGGGTTCGGTGGACGTATACCGGCACGACGACCGCAACCGGTGCACGGCAGGGTCGCGTCGTCGTGGCTTGGCGTCCGCAGTACGAGGTGCCCGACCTCATGCGTGTGGGCGCGTGGGCCGCGAGTGCGCCGCAACCGTGGCCGAACCAGACCAAGTGGACCGGCGGCGTGGTCTTCATCGACCCGCGATTCGCGACCGACCTCGGCGTCGTGCTCCATGAGTTGGGCCACATCGCGGGCTTGGGCCACGTCACCGATCCCACGCAGGTGATGTATCCGAATCCGCGTGGGAAGACGCACTACATGCCCGGCGATGTAGCCGGGTTGCTCACCCTCGCGTTGCAGTGCAAGTGACGTTCAGTCGTTTCCCGTCGGTACGGAATCGCTGAGCGACCGCACGAACTCGCACGCACGCCGGAGGTCGCCGACCCGTACCTCGTCGAGCTCGTCGCGACGACTCGACGTCGCGAGCTCGATCACGCCCTGCCAGCCGGCGTCGAACGTCTTCCGTGCGTAGGAGCCCGCATCGAGCTTCGAGATGACGGCGCCCGTGGTCGCCGCGCAATGCACGCGTGCCGCGCCGAGCACGCCCCACTCGAGCATCTGCGCTTCCATGGTGTCGTCGTCGACGGCGCCGTCGATCACGGCGGCGATCGTGCGCGCCCAGCCGGCCCAGTAGCCCGTGAGGTTGGCCCCGCTGAAGCTCCGCACCGCCTCGCGATCGGCGCGGACGCCGAGCGAGGACGCGGACTCGCCGCGCACGGTGATCGCGTGCTCGGCGAGGATCGCCCACGTGATCGGGCTCACCTCGTGACAGATCCCGTGCTCGAACCGGCCGTCGACGTGGAATGCAACCGGCCCCACGTCGGCAGGCTCCTTGCCCATCGCGGCGGCGGTCAGGTACGGGCCGTCAACGCGCGTTGCGACGACACGGTGCACCTCGGCGAGCAGTGAGCGCTGGGCGCCGTCCGGCTCGCACGCGACGACGGCGACGACGTCGATGTCGCTGCGGTCGGGTCGGTAGTCGCCGAGCGCGAGCGACCCGGCGACGTGCAGGCCCACGACCAGGCCGGGCACCGCGGCGTCGGCCGCGTCGAGGTAGCGGTCGATCGCGCCCGCGGCACCGTTCGGCAACGCCTGATCCACGACCGAAGTGTCACAGCTGACGGGTACCGTGGTCGAAGCGTGCATCCCCTGGATCGTTTCTCTGCATCCGTCCGGGCCTGGTTCGAGACGAGCTTCGCCGCGCCGACCGACGCGCAGGTGCAGGGGTGGCCGGCGATCGCACACGGCGACCACACGTTGCTGCTCGCGCCCACCGGCTCGGGCAAGACGCTCGCCGCGTTCATGTGGGCGATCGACCGGTTGGGCAACGCTCCGGTCCCGGCGAAGGACCGGCGGACGCGCGTGCTGTACGTCTCACCGCTGCGGGCGCTTGCCTTCGACGTCGAGAAGAACCTCCGGGCGCCGCTCGCGGGCATCGCACTCGCGGCGGAGCGGCTCGGCACCACCTTCGACGCCCCGACGGTCGCGATGCGCACTGGTGACACGTCCGGCAAGGAACGCCAGCAGCTCGTTCGCAATCCACCCGACATCCTGATCACGACGCCGGAATCCCTGTACCTGATGCTGACGTCACGCGCCCGTGAGACGTTGCGCGGTGTGCAGACGGTCATCGTCGACGAGATCCATGCGCTCGCGCCGACGAAGCGCGGTGCGCACCTGATGCTCTCCCTGGAACGGCTCGACGAGATCTCCGATGCACCGCCCCAACGCATCGGGCTGTCGGCGACGCAGCGCCCCCTCGACGAGATCGCACGGTTGCTCGGCGGCCAGACCGAGCACGGTGCGCGTCCGGTCACGATCGTCGACGCGGGCTCGCGCAAGCCGCTCGACGTCGAGGTGATCGTCCCGGTCGACGACATGAACGAGCCGGGAGCTCACCGTGCGGACGCAGCGGAGCCAGGGATGGCGCAGCGAGGGAGCCATGTGCACGGCGCGGCGGGCGGCGCGACCGCGCACGCGCTCGGGCTCGGCAATCCCGAGGCCAACACCAGCATCTGGCCGTACGTGCACCCGCGCATCCTCGAGCTGATCCGCGCCCACCGCACGACCATCGTGTTCTGCAACGCGCGCCGCATGGCCGAGCGGCTCGCCGCCCACCTCAACGACCTCGCCGGTGAGGAGCTCGTGCGCGCACACCACGGCTCGCTCGCGCGCGAGCAACGCGTGCAGGTGGAATCCGAGCTCAAGGCCGGCCGGCTCAAGGCGATCGTCGCGACGTCGAGCCTCGAGCTGGGCATCGACATGGGTACCGTCGACCTCGTCGTGCTCGTCGAGTCACCGGGGTCGGTGGCACGCGGTCTCCAGCGCGTCGGGCGCGCCGGCCACCAGGTCGGCGAACCGAGCACGGGCAAGATCTTCCCGAAGTACCGCGGCGATCTCCTCGAAGCCGCCGTCGTCGTGCAGCGCATGCGCGAAGGACTCGTCGAGGAGATGCGCTATCCCCGCAACCCGCTCGACGTGCTCGCGCAGCACATTGTTGCCGCCTGCGCCGTCGACGAATGGGATGTCGACGACCTGTACGCGCTCGTTCGCCGTTGCGCGAACTTCGCCGACCTGTCGGAGGAAGCGTTCCGCGAAACCCTGGACCTGCTCGCGGGTCGTTACCCTTCCGATCGATTCAGTGGCCTGCGGCCGCGCATCGTCTGGGACCGCGTGCAAGGCCGCGTCCGTGCCCGCGAGGGTGCGCAACGCGTCGCGGTCCAAAGCGGCGGCACGATTCCCGACCGCGGCCTGTTCGGCGTGTTCCTGCCCGATGGCGTCCGCGTCGGCGAGCTCGACGAGGAGATGGTGTACGAGAGCCGTGTCGGCGAGTGTTTCGTGCTCGGCGCGTCGACGTGGCGCATCGAGGAGATCACCGTCGATCGCGTGGTGGTCACGCCCGCGCCCGGTGAGCCCGCCAAGACACCGTTCTGGAGAGGCGATCGCCCGGGCCGTCCGCTGGAGCTGGGGCGCGCGCTCGGCAAGATGTCGCGCGAGCTGCGCGCGCTGCCGGGCGATCAGGCCGAGGCGCGTCTGCACGCATCCGGCCTCGATGCCCGGGCCGCGTCGAACCTGCGGCAGTACCTCGCGGAGCAGGGCGAGGCCACCGGCGCGGTCCCCGACGACCGCACGATCGTCATCGAGCGGTTCCCCGACGAGATCGGCGACTGGCGGGTGTGCATCCTCACGCCGTTCGGCTCCCGGGTGCATGCGCCGTGGGCACTCGCCATCGAAGAGCGCCTGGAGCGCAACGACCTGCCGGTTCAGGTGCTGTGGAGCGACGACGGCATCATCTTGCGCCTGCCGGAATCGATCGACGACGTCGCGACCGAGCTGCTGCTGCCCGAGCCCGACGACGTCGACGACCTGGTGATCGGCCGGCTGCCGAGCACCTCGCTCTTCGCGTCGAAGTTCCGCGAGAACGCGGCCCGGGCGTTGTTGCTGCCCCGACGTCGCCCCGGTGAGCGCACGCCGTTGTGGCAGCAACGCCAGCGAGCCGCCGACCTGCTCGAAGTCGCGAGCGGGTACCCGTCGTTCCCGATCCTCCTCGAGACGACGCGCGAGTGCGTACGCGACATCTTCGACGTTCCCGCATTGCGCGAGGTGCTCGGCGACATCCGGTCGCGGAAATTGCGCGTCGTGCCCGTCGGAACGCGTCGCGCGTCGCCCTTCGCGCAGTCGCTGCTGTTCGGCTGGATCGCGGCGTACATGTACGAGGGTGACGCGCCACTCGCGGAGCGGCGCGCGGCTGCGCTCGCGCTGGACCGTGACCTGCTGCGCGACCTCATGGGGGTCGAGGAGCTGCGCGAGCTGCTCGACCCCGAGGTCCTTGCCGAGCTCGAGCTGGAGCTGCAACGCCTCCTGCCGTCGCGCCAGGCGCGCAACACCGACGACCTCCACGACATGCTCGTCGACCTCGGACCGTTGACGATCGACGAGGTACGCGCGCGTTGCGCGTCGGCCGACCCCCAACCCGTCTCCGATCCGGAAGCGCGCGTCGCCCAATGGCTGCAGGAGATGCGCGCCGAACGGAGGATCATCGAGATCGCGGGACATCTCGCGGCGGCCGAGGACGCGGCGCGGTTGCGCGACGCGCTCGGGTGGGCGATTCCGCAAGGCCTGCCGGCGGCGTTCACCGACCCGGTCGAACGTCCACTCGACCAGCTCGTGGCGCGCTACGCGCGTACTCATGTGCCGTTCACGGCCGAGGACGTGCACCGCCGCCTCGAAGTTTCGATCGAGCGCGTGCGCGATGCGCTCGGGCGGCTCGAGGCCGACGGCCGGGTGGTGCTCGGTGAGTTCCGCCCGGGGGGCGTCGAGCGGGAGTGGTGTGATGCCGGCGTGTTGCGCACGCTGCGTCGCCGTTCGCTTGCCGCCCTCCGTCACGAGATCGAGCCGGTCGATGCGGCAACGTTTGCGCGGTTCCTGCCCGCATGGCAGGGAGTCGGCCGCGGGCGACGGGGCCTCGACGCGCTCGTCGAGGCGCTCGAACAGCTGCAGGGCGTCGCGATGCCCGCCTCGGTGTTGGAACGCGACATCCTCCCCGCGCGCATCGACGGTTACCGCCCGGCAATGCTCGACGAGTTGTGCGCGGCAGGCGAGATCGTCTGGATCGGCGCCGGACCACTCGGGGCCGACGACGGCCGCGTGCGGCTGTTCTTCCGCGACCGCGTCCGACTCCTTGCGCCGCAAGCAATGCCGGACCTCGCGCCGGACGAGATCCACGACGCGATTCGCGATCGGTTGGTGCGCGCGGGCGCGAGCTTCTGGCCCGATCTCGTGCAGGCCGCGCAGACCACCGACGACGCGGTGGTGCTCACGGCGCTATGGGATCTCGTGTGGGCGGGTGAGGTCACCAACGACACGTTCGGCCCGCTGCGAGTCCCCCGGCGCGCCGGCGCGCGACGACCGTCGAGCCGCGGCCGTCCGCATCCCGGCCGCCTCACGCGCCTCGGGCCGCCCGCGGGTGCCGGCCGGTGGTCGCTCGTGACGCCGTTGCTCGAGCCCGAGCCGTCGCCGACGGAGGCCGCGCACGCGACCGCGTTGCAGATGCTCGAACGGCACGGAGTCGCGACGCGCGAAGGCGTGCGTGCCGAGGGCGTCGCCGGCGGGTTCGCCGCGGTGTATCCGGTGCTTCGCGCGCTCGAGGAAGCAGGCCGGGCGCGCCGCGGATGGTTCGTGGCGGGTCTCGGCGCCGCGCAGTTCGCGATGCCGGGCGCGGTGGATCGGTTGCGGGCGCATCGCCACGTGGACGACGACGAACCCGCCCGGGTCCTGGTGCTGGCTGCTACCGACCCCGCGCAGCCCTACGGCGCCGCGCTGGCGTGGCCCGAGCACAGCTCGCGTCCGGCCCGCGCGGCAGGCGCGTTCGTGGTGCTGGTCGATGGTGCGTGCGCCGCATATGTGGAGCGGGGCGGCAAGAGCCTGCTCACGTTCGCCGAGGGCGACACCCAGGGCGACGCCGACCTCGACGCCGAACGATGGCCCGCAGCGCTCGTGGAAGCGCACAAAGAAGGACGCGTGCCCCGGCTCACGATCGAGCGCATCGACGACGAGCCTGCCCGCACCTCGCGTCACGCCGGCGCGTTGCGCGCGGCCGGCTTCGCCGACGGCTACAAGGGCCTGACCCTCCGGGACTAGCGTGCCCCTGTTCCCCAAAGGAGGGTTGTGATGGGTTTCCTCGACAAGGTGAAAGAGACCGCGACCAAGGCCACCGAGCAAGCGAAGCACGCGACGAACGTCGGCAAGGAGAAGATCGAGGACGCGCGCCTCCAGAAGAAGATCAAAGACCTGTGCGAAGAGATCGGCGCGCTGGTCGTCGCACAGAAGCGCAACGAGGCACCGGCGGACGCCGTCGCGCAGATCGACGCCAAGGTCGCGGAGATCGCCGAGCTCGAAAAGCAGCAGGACGCGAACAATGTGGCGTCGGGCGGTGCGACCGAATCGTCCTGACAACGGGGCGGGAGACGGCACGCTGCACAGGAAGGCCCGGCAGGACGCCGGCTCGTGCCTCCGGCTTTCTCGGCACGTCGGCTCCAGAACTTGAGCGACTCTTTGGCGCCCGTTCCGCGATCGATTTTCGACCGATTCCGAATAGCCGGATTGCTTAGAGGCCGGCGAATGCGTTCGCGGCGCTGACCAGCTCTTTTGCCAGTGCGGTGTCGCCGTCGACCTCGATCGGCACCGCCCCGGGCTCGAGCCGGTCGGCGAAGCGCCGGCACCAGTCGACCACGGACGCCCGGATCACGACGTCGGCGGCACCGCTCGCCGGTTCGCCCGGCCCGCACGCGAACGTCCACTCGCCGCCGCCGGCGCCGGTGAGCACCAACCGCGCGGTGCGGTGCGGCTGGCCCGTGCCCCGCACCGCCATGGCGAGCGGCAGCGAGCGAACCGACAGCTCCGCCATCGCCCGCATCACCGCGGGTGCCGGGAGTGTCTCGTCGCGCCCCAGTGCCTGGCGGATGTCGTCGTGGTGGGTCCAGGTCTCGAAGGCGCGGATCACGAGCGAGTCGTCCCGCCCGTATCCGGCAACGCGCTTCTCCGGCGGGACCCGGTCGGCGAGGCCGCCGAGGTCTGCGCGGGTGCGGCGGAACCGGGTGACGGTCTCGGCGAACGATTCGCCGGCGTGCGCGGGCAGCGTCTCGGCGGTGATCTCCGCCACCTCGTCCGGCCCGATCAGCCGGTACCTGGTGCGGTCGGCCTCGGTCTCCGCGACGAACGCGCGGTCGATCGCCTCGACGTGGGACACGAGATCGCGTACGGAGAGGCCGTTGTGCGTCACCGCGTCCAGGTCGCCGTCGGCGAGGGTGGCGAGGAGCGCGTGGAAGCGGTCGGTCTCGGCTTGCAGGGCTTCTTGCGCGCTGACCGCCGACACGCGCTCGCCCGCGACGTGGAGCAAGCGGTCGCGCAGGCCGACGGGTGGTCGTACCGCACCGGCCGCACCGAGCGCCGCCGCCGCCTCGCGCAGGCGCTCCACCTCGGCCGCGATCTCCGGGTGGCCGTCGACGTACGCATCCAGGGCCGCGACCTCGTCGGGTTCGCACGCGTCGAGCGCGTACGCCCCGATCAGGTCTTCGAACTGTCTCGCCGTCAGGTCCATGCTTGCTCCACACCAATCGCGCCCAACGCGTCGGCGATCCGACGCAACCCCAGCCGCATCCTCGACTTGGCCGTACCCTCCGGGATCCCCAATTCCTCGGCGACCTGCCGGTACGTGCGTCCGCCGAAGTACGCCAGCTCGATCGCCTCCCGCTGCTCCGCCGGCAACCGCTCGACCTCGGCCCGCACCTGCTCGGCGGTGACGATCGCCATCGCGAGCTCGTCGACGTCGGGGATCGGGAGCAGGGCGGCCGCGTCGCGCGCCGAACGCCGGCGGCGGGCCTCCTCGCGGCGCACGAAGTCGATCGCGCGCCGGTGCGCGAGCGTCCCCACGAACGTCCGCAACCTTCCGCGGTCGGGCTCGAACGCCTCCGGCCGCTCCCACATCGACAAGAAGACGTCCTGGGTGACGTCCTCGGCGGCCCGCCGGTCGCCGATCACCCGCGCCGCCAGGCCGTACACGTACGAGCCGAACTGGTCGTAGATCTCGGTGAGCGCGGCGTGGTCACGAGCGACGAGGCGCCTCTTCACTTCGTGCTCCCATGCCGTGCCTTCCGCGACTGCCATCACTCTCCCCCGGCTTTTGGTGGTGTTCGCCGTGGTCGCCGCACCTGGATCACGGGTTCTTCGAGTTTTCGGCGCACGCCGGCCCGTAGTATCCCCCGACTTTCTCCGAGGAGGTGCCGTGGGCGATTTGTTCGACATCAGTGGCAAGACTGCGCTGGTCACTGGGGGCAGCCGCGGGATCGGGTTGATGATCGCCCGGGGCTTCGTGGAGGCGGGCGCCAAGGTCTACATCTCGTCCCGGAAGGCCGAGGTCTGCGACGAGGTGGCCGCCGAGCTGTCGAACGGCAAGGCGGACGTGTGCCTGAGCCTGCCCGCGGACCTGTCGGACGACGCCGAGGTCGCGCGGCTCGCCGCCGAGCTGGGCAACCGGGAGGATCGCCTTCACGTGCTCGTCAACAACGCGGGCGCGACCTGGGGCGCGCCGCTCGCCGAGTATCCGTCGTCGGCGTTCGACAAGGTGCTGGACCTCAACGTGAAGGCGCCGTTCCTGCTCACCCAGGCGGTCCTCCCCCTGCTCGAAGCCGCCGCGACCGCGGACGATCCGTCTCGGATCATCAACATCGGTTCGATCGACGCGATCCAGGTCCCGATGCTGGAGACGTACGCGTACTCGTCCAGCAAGGCCGCGATCCATCAGCTCACGCGGCACCTCGCACGCCAGCTCGGCCCGCGCAACATCACGGTGAACGCCGTCGCACCCGGGCCGTTCGAGTCGAAGATGATGGCCGAGACCTTGCGCAACTTCGGTGACGCGATCGCGCGGACGTCGCCGCTGGGTCGTATCGGGCGCCCGGACGACATGGCCGGCGTCGCGATCTATCTCGCCAGTCGGGCGGGCGCGTACGTCACCGGCGCCGTGATCCCCGTCGACGGCGGGATCGCCACCACGAAGTAACCCCCCTACGCTGGGCGGTATGGCTGACAACGACCTGAGCCGGGTCGACGCCCTCGTCGACGACCTCCTCGGCGCGCACGATCCGAAGAGCACCGATCAAACGACGTTCCGCGGTGCGCAGTACGACCTGGGTCTGGCGTGGGTGCACTTCCCCGACGGGTTCGGGGGTCTCGGGCTGCAACCGCGTGTGCAGCGGCACGTCGACCGGCGACTGCGGGAGGCGGGCGTGCCGTCACCGCACGGCACGCTCTTCTTCGGTCTGTCGCTCGCCGGGCCGACGGTCGTGACGCACGGCAGCGACGAGCTGCGCAAGCGCGCGTTGCGCCCGATGTTCACCGGCGAGGAGATCTGGTGCCAGCTGTTCTCCGAGCCGGGCGCCGGTTCCGATCTTGCCGGCCTTGCCACACGAGCGGTGCGTGACGGCGACGAGTGGGTCGTCAACGGCCAGAAGGTGTGGAACACACTCGCGCACCTTGCAGACCGCGGCATGCTCGTCGCGCGCACGAACCCCGACATCCCGAAGCACAAGGGTCTCACCTACTTCATGGTCGACATGCATGCGACGGGCGTCGAGGTGCGCCCGCTGCGGCAGATCACCGGAGAGGCGGAGTTCAACGAGGTGTATCTCACGGACGCCCGAATCGCGGACGCCGACCGCATCGGCGACGTCGGCGACGGATGGCGCGTCTCGATGACGACGCTCATGAACGAACGTACGACGATCGGCGGCGCGACGGGCAGTGGCGGCGGACGACGCGCCACCGCAATCCAAGAAGCCGTCGATCTCTGGCACAAGCGCGCCGAACAGGATCCCGTGCACCGCGACCGGCTCGCGCAGCTCTGGATCGAGAACGAGGTGCTGCGTTACACGAACCTGCGCGCGGCCGAGGCGGCACGCAAGGGCAACCCCGGTCCCGAAGGATCGATCGCCAAGCTCGCGCTGGCGAACCTGAACAAGTCGACGTACGACTTCTGCATCGATCTGCTCGGTCCCGCGGGGCTCGTCGACTACGACTTCACCTTCAAGCGGCCCGAGGAAGCGGGCCTCGAGGCGCCCCTCGGATCCGCGCGCAAGATGTTCCTGCGGGCACGCGCCAATTCGATCGAAGGCGGCACGTCGGAGATCATGCGCAACATCCTCGGGGAGCGCATCCTGGGCCTCCCGGGCGAGCCGCGCATGGACCGCGAGCTGCCGTGGTCGCAGGTGCCGCGCAATTGACGGGAGCGCGAAGCCGGGCGTGGCCCTCCCGGCCCGAGAAGGCTTGAGCACCGCGCAGGTCGTCGCATTCACGGGAGTGCCGGGCACGGGCAAGTCGACACTCGCCGATGAGATCGCGCGCGACTTCGGCGCACCTGCCGTCTCGTGGGACTGGCTCGTCGCCGGGCTCACCGGCTTCCCGGAGGTGCAGCATGTGCTCGAGGCGATGGAACGCGACACCTACCGCGACGTCGGCTACGCGCTCATCAGTCAGCTCGTCGAGAAACAGCTGCGGAATCGCCAGTCGGTCGTGGTCGATTGCGTCGTGCGGGAACGGGCCCGCGCCCGATGGGCCGAGATCGCCGCGCAACACGATGCACCGATGTTCGTCATCGAGTGCGTGTGCTCCGACGTCAACGTGCACCGGTCGCGTGTCGTCGGGCGGATCCGTGCGATCCCCGGCTGGAACGAGCTGGAGTGGGAGTGGGTCGAGCGCTCCCGCCGGACCTACGAGCCGCTGCACTGCGACAAGCTGGTCCTCGACGCGGTCGACCCGCTCGCCGATAACCTCGCCCGCGTACGGGCCTATCTCAGGGGAGCGGAGACATGAGTGAGCTGGCGGTACAGGGGTTCCGGGCCGAGCGTGACGCGATCCTCTCGGTCGCGAAGAGCTTGAGCGACGACGAGTGGAACCTGCCGTCGGACTGTCGAGGCTGGGCGGTACGGGACGTCTTCGGCCACATGGCGTGCACGCTGCACGGGGTCAGCGACCCGGCGTTCCTGCCTGACACGTCGAGCGGCACCGAGAACGCGATGGAGCCGCCGGTCGCCGAGCGGCGCACGTGGCCGATCGAGCAACTGCTCGACGAGTACGAGACATACAGCGCGCAGGCCGCCGAGGCGTTCGCGTCGGTGCAGTCGCCGGGGATCGCGGACGCACCGCTGCCGATGGGCGAGCTCGGCACGCACCCCATGTCGATCCTGCCGAGCACGTTCTTGTTCGACGCGTACTGCCACCTGCGCCACGACCTCCTCGCCCCGACCGGTCCGATCGACCGCCCCGAGCCGCCGCGCGACGAACCACGTCTCCGGCCGACAGTGGAATGGATGCTGGCGGGCTTGCCCTGGATGTGCGCCGACGCACTCGAGCCCATCGTGCAGCGGCCGCTCACCCTCGAGCTCACGGGTCCGGGCGGCGGCACCTGGACGATCGCACCGGGGACCGAGCGGGTGTCGGTGACAGAAGGCTCCGACTCGGCGGCCGTCGCGACCGCCCGCTCGGCGAGCCACGACTTCGTCGTCTGGGGCACCAAGCGGCGCCCCTGGCGCGACTTCGTGCAGCTCGAAGGCGACGAGGCCTACGCGGCCGCGGTGCTCGACGCCGTGAAGATCATCTGAGCCGGGCTCGTCGCGTCAGCCGCCGCTGACGTCCTGCACCCGCTGCTTGCCGGCAGCGATCCACGGCATCATCGAGCGCAACTGCTTGCCGACGGCCTCGATCGGGTGCTTGGCGTTCCCCTCGCGCATCCGGTTGAAGTTCGGCCGGCCGCGCTCGTTCTCGGCGATCCACTCCGTGGCGAACTCGCCGCTCTTGATCTCGCCGAGGATCTTCTTCATCTCGGCCTTCGTCTGCGGCGTCACGATGCGCGGGCCGCGTGACATCTCGCCGTACTCGGCGGTGTCGGAGATCGAGTAGTTCATCGCGGCGATGCCGCCCTCGTAGATGAGGTCCACGATCAACTTCACTTCGTGCAGCGTCTCGAAGTACGCGCTCTCCGGCTGGTAACCCGCTTCGACGAGGGTCTCGTAGCCGTTGCGGATCAACTCCACGAGACCGCCGCACAACACGACCTGCTCGCCGAAGAGGTCGGTCTCGGTCTCTTCTTCGAATGTCGTGTCGAGCACGCCCGCACGCGTGCCGCCGATGCCCTTGGCGTAGGCGAGCGCCGTCTCCCTCGCCTTGCCGGTTGCGTCGTTCGCGACTGCGACAAGGCACGGCACACCGCCGCCTTCGTCGTAGGTGCGGCGCACGAGATGACCCGGGCCCTTGGGCGCGATCATCCACACGTCGACACCGGCGGGTGCCGAGATCTGCCCGAAGTGGATGTTGAAGCCGTGCGCGAACGCGAGCGAGTTCCCGTCGACGAGGTTCGGTGCGATGTCGGCCTCGTACACCTTCTTCTGCTCGGTGTCGGGCAGCAGGACCATCACGATGTCGGCCTCGCGGACCGCTTCGCCCGTCGGCAGCACCGTGAGCCCCGCGGCTTCCGCCTTGGCCTTCGACGAAGAACCCTCGCGCAGGCCGACGACCACGTCGATACCGGAGTCCTTCAGGTTCAAGGCATGCGCGTGGCCTTGCGAGCCGTAGCCGAGGACCGCGACCTTCTTGTCGGCGATCAGCCCGAGGTCGGCGTCGTTCTCGTAGTACACGTTGGCAGCCATCGGTTCAGGTCCTCCCGGAAGACGAGCAGCGAAAAAGCGTAGTGCGGACGCAGCGACAGGTCGCACGACGCGGTGCGCGGAGCAGCCCGGAGGGTGCGAAGCGAACTCGCGATGAACACTGCGCGCCGCAGGCGCACCAAGCGGGGCGGTGGGTGGGGTCGGGGGGAGGGAATCCTCCCCGACGCGGCGAAGCCGCCGCTCGGAGGTGAGTCGCGACCCGGAATTAGTACGCGTCTGCGGGCTGGCCCGCGAGCACGTGCACGAGCTGCTCCGCGTCGTCGCGGTGCATGCGGTGCACGTTCAGCTTCAGCACACCGTCCGGGCGCTGGAGCCGCAATGTGCTCCAGAGCGCCGACGACTTCCAGTCGGTGACGTACACGCCGTCCAGCGGAAGTACCGCGTCGACGCCCTTCACCTTGTTCGTGAACGTCCCGCGCTTCACGAAGAACACGCGCTGGTTGGTGACCACGACGCCGAGCTGACGGATCCAGAACGCGATCAGGTACGTCAGCGCGTAGAACCACGGGCTGGGGCCGGTCTGGGACGATGGCAGGATGGCGTGGATCTCCTCGCCCGGATCGAGCTGCGGCCGCACGAGGTCGACCATCTGCTGGCACCGCCGGTCGGCGATTCCCATTGCGTTCTCCACGTTCGACGGACAAGCGGACGTGGAATTCTCGGCTGTTCACGCGGTCCTCTGAAGATCCTTCGCCGTCACCCGCGGGCGGATTTCACGGCCCGCAGCCGGGTCTGCTGGCGCGACAGCTTGGGAAGGGCGATCCGGCCGGTGCGCTGGAGCTCGACGATGCCGAACTGCTTGACGAGGTCGCTGAACGCATCCAGCTTGTCGGGCTCCCCCGCGACCATGACCGTCATCGCCTCGTAGCCCACGTCGACGATCCTCGCCTCGAAGATCGCCGTGAGCTCGGTGACCTGGCTCCGGGCGTCGGCAGCCGCTCGGACCGTCACCATCATCAGCTCGCGTTCGACACCGTCGGTCGGCGAGACCTCGGTGATCTTGATCACCGGCACGAGCTTGTTGAGCTGCTTCACGACCTGTTCGAGCGGAGCGGATTCGGCGTCGACGACGATCGTCATCCGGGAGAACCGCTCGTCGTCGGTCGGCGAGACGGCCAGCGACACGATGTTGAAGGCGCGGCGCGAGAACAGTCCCGCGACCCGCGACAGCACACCCGGCTTGTTCTCGACGGTGACCGTCAGGATGTGATGCAACGGGCCCATTAGCGACCGCCTTCGCCGAACTCGGGGCCGAGGATGATGTCGTCGTTCGACGACCCGGCCGGCACCATCGGGTACACCTTCTCGCGCCAGTCGGTGCGGAAGTCGATGACGACGGGCCGGTCGTCGATCTCGTTCGCCTTCTCGATCGTGGTGACGACGTCGTCGGCAGTGTCGACGCGCATGCCGACGCAGCCCATCGCCTCGGCCCATTTCACATAGTCGGGCAGGTCGGGCGAGAGATACACCTCGCTGTATCGCTCCTCGTAGAAGAGCTCCTGCCACTGGCGGACCATCCCGAGGTACGCGTTGTTGAGGATGGCGATCTTGACGGGAATGCGTTCGGCGGACGCGGTCACCAGCTCCTGCGCGGTCATCTGGAAGCAACCGTCGCCGTCGACCGCCCACACCATCCGATCGGGCCGGCCGACCTTGGCGCCGACCGCGGCGGGCACGGCGTAACCCATCGTGCCGAGACCGCCCGAGTTGATCCACGTGTTCGGATGCTTGAACTTCCAGAGCTGGCTCGCCCACATCTGATGCTGGCCGACACCGGAGACCAGGATGCAATCGTCGGGCGTGTTCTCGCGCAGGCGCTCGATGACGTACTGCGGCTTCAGCGGGCCGCCTTCCTCCTGCGTGTACTTGAGCGGGTAGTCCGCCTGCCACGAGCGGATCTGCGTCATCCACTGCGAGATGTCGGGCCGTTCGTGCTTCGCGTGCTCGGCCTTCACCGCCTTGATGAGCTCTTCGATGACCGACCGCACGTCACCCACGATCGGCACGTCGGCGTGGCGGACCTTGCCGAGCTCGGCGGGGTCGATGTCCACGTGGATGACCTTTGCGTGCGGTGCGAACGTCGCGACCTTGCCGGTGACGCGGTCGTCGAACCGCGAGCCCAAAGCGATGAGCAGGTCCGAACGCTGCATCGACGTCACCGCGGTGTAGTTGCCGTGCATGCCCGGCATGCCGAGACAGAGCGGGTGCTCGTCGGGTATGCCGCCCCGGCCCATCAACGTGGTGACCACCGGGATCCCGGTGACCTCCGCGAGCTCACGCAACACCTTCGACGCGCCCGCCTTCAGGATGCCGCCGCCCGCGTAGATGACCGGGCGCTGCGACTCCTGGATGACCCGCGCCGCGTCCTTGATCTGCTTGGGATGACCCTTCACGTTCGGCTTGTAGCCCGGCAGGTCGACTTTTTCGGGCCAGTACCAATCCATCGGCGTGTTGGCGACGTCCTTCGGCAGGTCGATGAGCACCGGTCCGGGACGGCCGGTGGTCGCGACGTGGAACGCCTCCCGCACGACGCGGGGGATGTCCTGGGCGTCGCTGACCAACCAGTTGTGCTTCGTGACCGGCATCGTGATGCCGACCGTGTCGCACTCCTGGAACGCGTCGGTGCCGATCACGGCGTACGGCACCTGCCCGGTGATGACGACCATCGGCACCGAGTCCATGTACGCGTCGCACAACGGCGTGACGATGTTGGTCGCGGCCGGTCCGCTCGTGACCATCGCGACGCCGGGCCGGCCGGTCGCGTGTGCGTAGCCGCTGGCCATGTGGCCGGCGCCCTGTTCGTGGCGCACGAGGATGTGCCGGATCGAGCTGTCGATGAGCGGGTCGTAGACGGGCAGGATCGCGCCGCCCGGGAGGCCGAACATGACCTCCACCTGCTCCATCTCGAGGCTCTTGATCAGGGCCTGGGCTCCGGTCAGCTTCATGGTGTCCTCTTCGGCAGGCTGCGTGCGGACGTGAAAAACCCCTCGCTGCGGGCGAGGGGTTGAGGAGCGCTCGGCGCGCGTCAGGGCGGCCGGGCGCTACGGGATTACTACGAGCTTGATCGAACGGGGGCTCGTGAAAGACATCGGGGAGAGCGTACCACGGCAGATCAAGGGGTCGTCCGTCGAGCGAACCACCTCCGCGAATGGAAGGCCTGCCGTCAGGTCCAGCTCTCGAGCAGACCCGATCGCTTGAGGTCGACCCAGTCCTCGCGCCCGGGGATGTCGACGATCTCAGACACCCGGGCATCTTGCAGCGCCATTCCCGACGATGCTGATGCGGTGCTCGCGGTCGCGCACGCGGTCGGCACGAAGGGCGCGAGCACCGGAAGGTGTGGGACCTTCCGCTCCGGCGAGTGGAAATTGAGTGCGTGCGCCAGGTTGCGAGGGTCGGTCGACGAGTGTGACGCGTCGCGCCGAGAGAGCGGCGCGAGACCCCATCGCCATTCGATGAGCTTGAGCACCGAGGTGTGGTCGTAGAACCCGTGGGCGACCGATCCGCCGTGCGACCGGGAGCGCGCGAACGGCGAGGCGATGATGCACGGCACCCGAAAGCCGGTGAGGACCCGGCCCGCGGCGTCAAGATCTTGATCGATGCCAGTGTGCGGGTCGGCGCCGATCGGGACGCCCGCGGTCACGCGGTGAGGCCGGACGTGCTCGTAGAAGCCGCCCCACTCGTCGTAGTTGATGATGAACACCGTGTTCGCCCAGCCCGGGCCCGAGGCAACCGCGTGGAAGAGCTGCGACAGGAACGAGTCGCCGGCGCGCAGGTCGCACAACGGGTGATCGTCGTTGGCGGTCGCGTTGTTCTCCCCGAGGAAGCTCGGGTCGACGTATGAGACGCTCGGCAAGGTGCCGGCCGCCGCGTCACTCATGAACTTCGACAGCGGCGACGCGATCGACGTGTACTTCGAACCCCAGAGGCCCACGACCGGCAGATCGCTGTAGTAGTAGCGGCCGGTGGGTCCGCCCGGCCGGTTGAGACGGTCCCAGATCGTCGGCAGTTGCGAAACCGTGGTGGTGTTCGAGAGACGGTCGGTCTGCCCGGCATGCTGGAAGATCCGGTTCGGGAACGTCGGACCGAGAATCGAACAGAAGTAGCGATCGCACGTCGTGTAGTGGCGCGCCAGACGGCTCATGAACGGCCGATCGTGAGGCTTGTAATAGCTGATCGCGAACGAGTCGTTGCGCTCGTCCGTCAGGAAGCCGTCCATCCGGCCGTCGTTGTATTGGATCCGGCCTCCCGTGTAGGAGTGATCCGGATCTTTGAAGCCGCACCCGTCCAGCTGTCGTTGGTGGAACGTCTTGTGCCGCGTCCCGTCAGGCGCGACGAAAGACAGTCCCGACTGCCGGCCGTTCGCGCCGGGAAGCCAACCGAGGATGTGGTCGAAGCTCCGGTTCTCCATCATCACGAGGACCACGTGCTCGATGCCCGACCGTTCCGGGTGAGGCAGGTGATGGTGATGGCCCGGCCATCTCGAAGCCGCCGACTCCAAGCTCGACGCACCGGTGCCTCGCAACAACACGAGTCCCGAAGCACCCAAGACTCCCTTGACGAAATCTCGTCGATCCAGCGGCATCCGATGTTCCCCCTGCGGACGGCGTTTTCCGCAGCCTTCCACAACGGGCGCGGCACCCGCCAAGGTCCCGATGAGACAATCCGGACTCAGTGCTGGTGGGCGGCGCAGGAGTACGTCGTACGGCCCGCGACCTTGCGCCGGTGCAGCGGGGCGCCGTCGCGTGGGCACGGCACGTCGACCTCGCGTGGCATGTCCCCGGTGTGTGACCCACCGCGCCGGCCGAGCACACGCACGGTGTTGCGGATCGACGTGTGGAGGCGTCGGCGCTCGTCACCGTCCAGCGCATCCGCGCTGCGCGCGGGATCGATGCCGGCGCGCCACAGCGACTCGTCGACCAGGAGGTTGCCGAGGCCGGCGACACGCGCCTGGTCCATGAGCACGGTCTTGACCGGCGCGGTGCGCCGCCCGAGCGCGGCGTCCAGTTGCCTCAGCGTCAGGGTGAGCGCGTCGGGACCGAGGCGCGATTCGTCCGGGTTCAGCTCGACGGCACCGAGCCGGCGCGGATCGCGCAGCATGAAGTCGCCGCCGTCGGCGAAGTACACACCGAAGCGATGCCATTTCGGCGTTCGCAGATTCGACGCGTAGATCAACGGGTCGCCCGCTTCCTCGTCGTCGACGAGCACGCGCCCACTCATGCCGAGGTGCACGCCGAGCCGCACCTCGGGATCAGGTGTGTCGAGCACGATCTGCTTGCCCCGCCGGCGCGCGGCGGTGAACGCGTTGCCCACCAGGGCGTGGCGAAGCGCGGCGGGCGTCGTTCCCCGCTTGAGGAACCAGAGGTCGGGCGCGTGCACCTTGGCGATGTCGCGTTCGAGCGCCCGCGCTTCGAGCACCTTCCGCGCCGCCTCGACTTCCAGGATCTCAGGCATGCGCGTCCATCACACGTTCGTGATCGCGCCCTTCTCTGCGCCCTGGGCGAGCTTGGCGTACTTGGCAAGGAACCCGCTGGGATAACGCGGCTCGGGAACCTTCCAGCCGGCCCTGCGCCTGGCGACCTCGGCGTCGTCGACCAGCAGGTCGATCGTGTGCGCGGTCGCGTCGATCACGATGCGGTCACCGTCGGCCACGAACGCGATCGGGCCGCCGTCGACGGCTTCGGGGGCGACGTGACCGACGCAGAAGCCGTGGGTGCCGCCGCTGAACCGGCCGTCGGTGACGAGCGCGGCGTCGGTCCCGCGGCCGGCACCCTTCATCGCCCCGGTCACCGCAAGCATCTCGCGCATTCCGGGGCCACCCTTCGGGCCTTCGTACCGGATCACCACGACGTCGCCCGGCTGGATCTTGCCGGCCAGGATGGCGGTCATGGTCGCGTCCTCGCCGTCGAACACGCGCGCCGTGCCGTCGAAGCGCATCGCGTCGATGCCCGCGATCTTCACCACCGCGCCCTTCGGCGCCAGCGAACCCTGGATGACCGCGATGCCACCCACCGCGTGGATCGGTGCGGACAGCGGGTGCACGACCTCGGCGTCGGGTCCCGGCGGGTCGAGCGCTTCCAGGTTCTCGGCCATCGTCTTGCCGGTGACGGTGAGACAGTCGCCGTGGAGCAGTCCGCCGTCGAGCAGCATCTTCAACACCAGCTGCACGCCGCCGACACGGTCGAGGTCGCTCATGTGGTACTTGCCGTGCGGCTTCATGTCGGCGACGTGCGGGACGCGTGCGCCGATGCGGTTGAAGTCGTCGAGCTCGAGCTCGACGCGCGCCTCGTGCGCGATCGCGAGCAGATGCAGCACCGCGTTCGTCGAGCCGCCGAGGGCCATCGTGATCGCGATCGCGTTCTCGAAGGCCTCCTTCGTCATGATCTGACGCGGGCGCAGATCCATCTCGATCAAGCGCATCACCGCGCGACCGGACTCGTACGCGTAATCGTCGCGTCTGCGGTCGACGGCGGGCGCCGACGCCGAACCCGGCAGCGCCATCCCGATCGCCTCGCTGATCGACGCCATCGTGTTCGCGGTGAACATTCCCGCGCACGATCCTTCGGTCGGGCACGCGCGCCGCTCGATCTCACCCAGCTCGTTCTCGCTGAGGGTGCCGGCCGCGCACGCGCCCACCGCCTCGAACACGCTGACGATGTCGAGCGCCTGATCCTTGTAGCGGCCGGGCAGGATCGAGCCCCCGTAGAGGAACACGGACGGCAGGTTGAGGCGGGCGGCCGCCATGAGCATGCCGGGCAGGCTCTTGTCGCAACCGGCGAACGAGACGAGCGCGTCGAGCCGTTCCGCATGCATCATGCATTCCACCGAGTCGGCGATGATCTCGCGGGACACCAGCGAGGCGCGCATGCCCTCGTGGCCCATCGAGATGCCGTCGCTCACCGCGATCGTCATGAACTCGATCGGAAAGCCCCCTGCATCGCGCACGCCGACCTTGGCCCGCTTGGCCAGCCGGTCGAGCGGCATGTTGCACGGCGTCACCTCGTTCCAGCTCGACGCCACACCCACCTGCGCCTTGCCCCAGTCGGCGTCGGTCATCCCGATCGCCCGCAGCATCGCCCGCGCGGGCGCGCGCTCCATGCCGTCGGTGACCTCGTGGCTGCGCGGCTTCATGTCGCTCATGACGAGGAAGCGTACAGTTCGTCGCGATGGCCACTCCCCTGAATGTCGGCCTGATCGGGGCGGGCCCCTGGGCGCGCACCGTGACCGGGCCGGTGCTCGCAGCCGGTCCCCAGACGTGTGTCACGGGTGTGTGGTCGCGCACGGACGCGCACGCGACCGAGCTGGCCGCGCAGTTCGACGTGCCCGCGTTCGAGGACGTCGACGAGTTGTTCGGCAACTGCGACGCCGTCGCGATCGCCGTCGTGCCCTCCGCGCAGCCGCGGTTCGCGGCGCGTGCCGCGCGCGCCGGCAAGGCCCTGTTGCTCGAGAAGCCGCTTGCGGATGACGTCGCGGGCGCGGAGATGATCGCCGACGCACTGCGTGCCACGGGCGTTGGTGCCCTCGTGATGCTGTCGAGCCGGTTCAACCCGGCGCTCGACGACTTCATGGCCGGCGTCGAGGACATCGAACCGCTCGGCGGGCGCGGCTGCTTCATCTCCGGTGCGTTTCTCGGCGGCGCGTTCGCGAACGGCTGGCGGCTCGAGCGGGGTGCGGTACTGGACGTCGGCCCGCACCTGCTCGACCTGCTCGAAGCCGGTCTCGGCGAGATCGTCGACGTGCGGGCGTCGGGCGACGCGCTCGGTTGGTCGTCGCTCGTCTGCACCCACGCGTCGGGGGCCACGAGCACCGGATCGCTGAGTTGCACGGTCGCCGGCGACGGCCGTACTGAGGTCGAGGTGTTCGGTCGCCGAGGCACGGCGAGGTTCGACGGTCGCACGGTCGACTACCGCGCCTGGGCGAACCGCTTGCGCGACGCGTTCGCACTGGTCGCGCGGGGAGAGGTGCATCCGGCCAACGTCGAGCGGGCCCTGCGCCTCCAGCACCTCATCGCGCGCATCGAATCGCAGCTGGCCGCGAACACCGTCGCGTAGCTAGGCGTCGATCAGCTCGTTGCCGGCGCTCCAGGCGTGCTCGATCGCGTCGAGACGCGCGGTTGCGCTGCGCCGAAGTCGGGCCGCGACTCCTGCCGCCAGCGCGTGGACCAGGGCCATCGTCGCCGTGTAACTGTCGAACGGTCCGACGCCGCGTGCCGCGACGACGAAGACATGCCGTGCGCCGGTCGCGATCGGCGAGAGCGACCGGTCGGTCAACGCGAGGACCTCCGCGCCGGCGTCGCGCGCCCGTGCGAGCACATCGAGGAGCCACCGTTCGTAGCGGCGGTGCTCGATCACGATCACGACGTCACCGGGGACCAGCTCCGCGATCTGGCGGGCGACCCGCGCCGGCGACCCGCCGAGGACGACGACGCCTTCCCGGAGCAAGTCGAGCTGCGTGCCCAACGCGATGCCGGCGCCGCGGGCGATCTCACCCGCGAGCACGAACACCCGCCGGCGGCGATCGGCCAGCAGTGCCACCGCACCCTGGAACGCGTCGACGTCGACCGCTTCCAGGGTGGCACGTACGTTCTCGACGTCGGCCGCCAGCACCTGCGCGACGACGTTGCTCGGCGGGCGCTCTCGGATGCGTGTCGTCGCGGGCCGCAGCGCGTCGACGATCTCGGTCTGCGCGACGGCCTGGAGGTCGGCGAAGCCCTGCAGTCCGAGCTTGGCCGCGAAGCGCACGACCGTCGGCCCGCTCGTGTGCGACCGCCGTGCGAGCTCAGCGACCGTCCCGAACGCGACGCCCTGCGGGTCGGCCGCGACGACGTCGGCCACTTGTCGCTCGGCGGGAGTCAGTCGGGAAGCGGCATCGGCTACGAGCTCGGCGATCGTCATTGGAATGGATGTTACACTTCATGCGTCTATTGGAATGAACGATCCAGAGGGATTCCTCGGAAGGAAGGTCATGGCCGCCGAGGTTGTCTCCGTCAATCCCGCCCGGCCGGGCGAAATCATCGCGACATTCGCCGCCGCGACCGAAGCCGACGTCGATGCCGCGGTCACGCGCGCCGCTCGCGCCCAGCGCGCCTGGGCGGAGGTGCCGATCCCGGCGCGCGCCGAAGTCATCGCACACGTCGGTGCATTGCTCGCCGCGCGCAAGAGCGAGCTCGCGACGCTCGTCAGCCGCGAAGCGGGCAAGGTACTCGTCGAAGCTGCCGGCGACGTGCAGGAAGCGATCGACATGGCTGCGTTCGTCGCGGGTCAAGGTCGCGCCGCGTGGGGTGAAACGGTCCCGTGTGAGATGCCGGACAAGCTCGCGTTCACGACGCGGCACGCCGTTGGTGTCGTCGGAATGATCACGCCGTGGAACTTCCCGGTCGCGATTCCTTCCTGGAAGACGCTGCCCGCGCTGCTCGCCGGAAACGGCATGGTGATCAAGCCCTCGGAGCACGCGCCCGCGTGTTGCGAGGCGTTCGTCGCCGCGTGCCGTGACGCGGGGGTGCCCGCGGATCTCGTCCAGGTGGTGCATGGTTTCGGCGACGTCGGCGCCGCGTTGACCGTGCATGCGGGTGTGCGGGCGGTCTCCTTCACCGGATCCGTGCCGACGGGGCGCGCGGTCGCGGCCGCGGCGATGGAGCACGGTCCGAAGCTCGTGTCGCTCGAGCTCGGCGGGAAGAACGCGCTCGTCGTGATGCCCGACGCCGATCTCGACCTCGTCGTCGAGGGCGCGCTGTTCGGCGCGTTCGGCACGTCGGGACAGCGGTGCACGTCGACGTCACGCTTGATCGCCCACCGCGACGTCCGCGAGGAGGTCGTCGCACGGGTCTCGGCTCGTGCCGAGAAGCTCGTGCTCGGCGATCCCACGTTGCCGTCGACCGACGTGGGGCCCGTGATCGACGCGCCCGCCCGTGACCGCATCGACGCCATGGTGCGCGCGGCCCTCGCCGAGGGCGCTACGGCGGTGACCGGTGCTCGTCCGCTCGAAGTGGACGGCTGCGCGGGCGGCGCGTTCTACGCGCCGACGATCCTCATCGGCGTCGACCGTACGCACCGGATCGCGCGCGAGGAGGTCTTCGGGCCGGTGTTGTCGGTGATCGACGTCGATGGCTTCGACGAGGCGATCGACATCGTCAACGAATCCGCATACGGCCTCTCGGCGGCGATCTACACCCGCGATGTCAACCTCGCGATGCGCGCCACCCAGCGCATCGACGCCGGCATCGTGTACGTGAACGCGCCGACAATCGGCGCAGAGATCCAGTTGCCGTTCGGCGGGACGAAGCACACGGGCAACGGCTACCGCGAGGCCGGTCGCCGAGGCATCGAACAATTCAGCGAGACCAAGACCGTGTACATCGACTTCTCGGGACGGCTGCAACGCGCCCAGATCGACAACCGCCCGCCCGTCGAGGGCGCATGATGAACGGCGCCGACGTGATCGCACGCGCGTGCCGGGACGCGGGCGTCGACGCCGCGTTCGGCCTGCCGGGCGCGCACAACCTTGCGCTCTGGCCGGCGTTCGAGGCAGCGGGCGTGCGCATCGTCGGCATGCGGACCGAGCAGGGGTGCGCGTACGCAGCGGACGGCTACGCGCGCACGACCGGCAAAGTCGGTGTCACGCTCGTGACGACCGGACCCGGCGCCGCCAACACCGTAGGAGCCATGGGCGAGGCGTGGGCGTCGCGCTCACCTGTCGTCGTGGTCGCGACCGACATCCCCTCGACATTGCGCCGACCGGGCGTGTACCGCGGGGTGTTGCACGAGTGCACCGACCAGGCCGCGCTGTTCGCGCCGGTCACGAAAGCGCAGACGACGAGCGTGACCGACGCCCTGCGCCTCGCCGTCACACCGCCCGCACGTCCGGTATACCTCGGCGTTCCGAGCGATCTGCTCGGCGCGGACGCCAACTACACGCCCGAACCGGGCGCGTGGCAGTCGACGCGCGCGAGCGTCGCGCCGCTCCTCGACGCCTTGGCGGCGTCCGAGCGGCCGCTGCTCTGGGTCGGCGGCGGCGGGCGCGACGCAGGTGACGAGGTCGACCTGCTCGCCCGCCGCATCGGCGCGCCCGTGGTCGTCACGTATCAAGCACGTGGCCTGCTCGCGCCGGAGCATCCGATGCTTATGCCGGCCCCGCCGCACGAGCCCGAGGTCACGGCGCTCATCGCGCGCGCCGACCTCGCCGTCGTGATCGGCTCCGACCTCGATCAGATGAACACGATGCAATGGCGGCTGCCGCTGCCCGAGCGCCGGATCGCCGTCAACATCGACACGGCCGATGCCACCAAGAACTACACGATGGACGCGACGATCGATGCAGACGCGCGCATGCTCGGGCCGCTCGCCGATGCGCTGGCGCCACGCGTCCCGTGGGCCGGCGATCTCCGGGCGCTCGGGACCTCGATCCGTACCCGCATCGCGCAGGACGGGGCGACGAGCGACGCGATCGCGTTCCTCGAGCACACCGAGACCGCGCTGCCCCCCGACATGGTGGTGTTCGCCGACATGTGCGTCGCGGGCTACTGGCTCGCGGGGCACTTCCGCGTCGAGCACCGGCGCGGCCTGCACTTTCCGATGGGCTGGGGCACACTCGGCTTCGCGCTCCCCGCTGCCATCGGCGCGTCGATCGCGGCGCCCACGGTCGCGTTCGTCGGAGACGGCGGCGCGCTCTTCGCCCTCGGCGAGCTGTCTGCGCTGGCGGCGCTCGGCACGGTGTGCACGGTCGTGGTCGTCGACGACGACGGCTACGGCATGCTGCGCTTCGGTGCGCATTCTTCGGCGGCGAACGAGCTGCCAGCCGTCGACTTCGTGGCGATCGCGCAGGCGTTCGGGATCCCGGCGTCGAGGGTCGACGGCACCGGACCCGACTACGCCAAGGCGCTGGCGCGCGCCGTGGAGTCCGGTGCACCCCATCTGCTCCACGTGCGGGCGCGGTTGCATCCTCCTGTCACGACGACACCGTTCTGGCCGATCAAGGAAGGCACGCGATGAGCACGACGCCGCTCCCGACCCGCGAGGACCTCTCGACCGGCCCGGTGCCGCTGCTGCGGACAGCGCTGCCGGGGCCACGCGCGCGGGCACTCATCAGCCGGGACCGGTCCGTGACGAGTCCGTCGTTGTCGCGCGTGCATCCACTGGTTCCCGCGCGCGCGTCCGGCTGTGTGATCGAAGACGTCGACGGCAATCGCTTCCTCGATCTCAACGCCGGCATTGCCGTGACCGCGACCGGCCACTGCCACCCTCACGTGGTCGACGCAATCGAGCGCCAGACTCGGGCGCTGATCCACTACTGCTCGAGTGACTGGTACGTACCTGTGTACACCGAGCTGTGCGAGCGCCTCGCAGCACGCGCGCCCATGAGCACGCCCGCACGCGTGTTCCTCGGCAACTCGGGCACCGAAGCAGTCGAGGCCGCGATCAAACTGGCGCGCCACGCCACCGGCCGGCCGAATCTCATCGCGTTCCACGGCGCATTCCACGGCCGGACGCTCGGCAGCCTCTCGCTCACGGCGAGCAAGGCGCGCTACCGCGCCGGCTTCGGTCCGCTGCTGCCGGGCGTATTCCATGCGCCGTACGGAGAGCCGGGCGCGATCGAGGCGACCGTGTTCAGGCACCTGACCCGTCCCGAGGATGTCGCCGCGATCTTCGTCGAACCGATTCAGGGCGAAGGCGGCTATGTGATGCCGCCGCCCGGTTGGCTCGCCGAGCTGCGCGCGTTGTGCGACGCGCACGGCATCCTGCTCGTCGTCGACGAAGTGCAGACCGGCGTCGGCCGCACGGGCCGCATGTGGGCGGTGGAGCACGAAGGCGTCGAGCCCGACGTGTTGCTCGCCGGCAAGGGCCTCGCGTCGGGTCTGCCGCTGTCGGCCGTGATCGCGCGCCGCGACGCGATGCAATGGGAACCGGGGATGCACGGCTCCACGTTCGGTGGCAACCCGGTCGCGTGCGCAGCCGCGCTCGCGACCCTCGATCTCGTCGAAGGCAGCCTCGTGCAACGAGCCGCCGACGTCGGCGGGTATCTCATGACCCGGCTCGGCCAGCTCGGTGATCGCCATCGCATGATCCGCGCGGTGCGCGGCCGGGGCCTGATGGTCGGGATGGAGCTGACCGACCATGCACGGGCGGTGCAGGTGGAGCAGGAGGGCTTCCGGCGCGGGCTCGTGCTGCTCACTGCGGGTGAAGCCGTGGTGCGGCTCTCGCCCGCGCTCATGGTCACACGCGCGCAAATCGACATCGCAATCGACATCCTCGACGGAGTTCTCGCGACAATGGCGGCGTGACCACTCTCACGACCGTCGACGATCTCCTCGTCCTCCTCGGCCGGGGCCATGCCGTGTCCGACGAACCACACCTCGACGGGCTCTCGCACGCCCTCCAATGCGGCGCGCTGCTCCGCGCGGAACATCCCACCGATCCCGAGCTCGCCGTGGCCGGCCTCGTGCACGACGTGTCGGACATCGCGGACCCCACGGACCACCGCGACCACGACCGCCGAGGTGCGTTGCTGGTGGCGCCGCTTCTGGGCGCACGCGTCGCCCGGCTCGTGGGCGCGCACGTCGTCGCGAAGCGGTATCTCGTCGCGACCGATCACGCGTACCGCTCGCAGCTGAGCGTGCGCAGCGTCGAGACGCTCGAAGATCAGGGCGGTGCGCTCGATCGCGACGAGCTCTCGCAGCTTGCGTTCGACCCGGATTTCGACGCGATCCTTGCGCTGCGCCGCGCCGACGAGCGGGCCAAGGACCCGCAGGCGTCGGTCCCGGGCCTCGAAAGCTGGCGCGCGCTGCTCGAACAGGTCGCCGATCGCCGGTCCGAGCGCACGGCCGAGAGCGGGAACGCGTGACCGAACCGTTCGACGTCGTCGTCGTCGGCGGCGGGCACAACGGCCTGGTCGCGGCCGGTCTGCTCGCCCGCCGCGGCGCGCGCGTGACGGTGCTCGAGCGGCGCGCGCAGGTCGGCGGCGCGGCGATCACCGAGCAGCCGTTCGGCCCCGCGTACAAGGTCACCGCGCTTTCATACGTGGTGAGCCTGATGCCGCCGACGATCGTCCGCGAGCTCGCGCTCGACCGCCACGGCTACAAGGTGTATCCGCAGCACGGCTACTTCGTGCCGTACCGCGACGGCCGCAGCCTCCAGATGCCCGACGACCCTGCCCGCAGGCGCGAGCAGATCCAGCAGTTCTCCGACAACGATGCCGACGCGTACGAACGATGGGACGCGTGGCTCGGCGGACTCGCCGAGGTGCTCGGTCCGCTGCTGGCCACGATCCCGCCCCGCGTCGGTTCCCGGCGGCCCCGAGACCTGCTCGATCAGCTCCGCCTCGCGTGGCGGCTCCGCGGGCTGGACGTGCGCGGCACCGCCGACGTCACGCGCCTGTTCACGATGAGCATCGCCGACCTGCTCGACGAGCACTTCGAATCGCCCCAGATGAAGGGCGTGCTGTCGGTCAGCGGCGTGATCGGCACGTGGGCCGGCCCGCGTTCAGCCGGTACGGCGTACGTCATGGCGCACCACAAGATCGGCGACGTGGGCGACGGACAGCTCGGTACCTGGGGCTTCCCCGAAGGCGGGATGGGGGGCGTGACGCAGGCGTTGCGACGCGCCGCGGAAGCGAACGGCGTCGTCGTCCGCACCGACGCGCCCGTCGCCCGCATCGACGTGCGGAACGGACGAGTGCGCGGCGCGACACTCGTCTCGGGCGAGGAGCTGCGCGCCGACGTCGTGGTGGCCGCGACCCATCCGAAGATCACCTTCGGCGAGCACGTCGACCGGGCCCAGCTCCCGGAGGACTTCATCGAGAGGATCGACCGCTGGAAGACGCGCAGCGGCACGGTGAAGGTCAATGTCGCGGTCGATCGCCTCCCCGAGTTCACCGCGAAGCCCGGATTCGATCCCGAAATGCACGGCGGCACGATCGTGCTCGCCGAGTCGCTCGACGACGTCGAGTCCGCATTCCAGGACGCGGTCGCCGGCCGCGCCGCCGCGTTGCCGTTCGCCGATATCTGCATTCCCTCGGTGTTCGATCCCACGCTCGCCCCCGCCGGCCACCACATCGTGTCGATGTTCACGCAGTGGGTCCCGCACACGTGGTCGTCGAAGCCCGATCCGCAGGAGCTCGACGCGTACGCGGACCGGGTCGTCGCTCGGGTGGACGCGGTCGCACCCGGCTTCGTCGACTCGATCCTGCATCGCCAGGTCATCGGGCCGTACGAGATGGAGCACGAATATGGTCTCGTCGGCGGCAACATCTTCCACGGCGAGCTGTCGCCCGACCAGCTGTTCCACATGCGGCCTGCACCCGGCTACGCCGACTTCCGCACGCCGATCGCCGGTCTCTACCAGGCGAGCAGCGCGACGCACGGCGGCGGTGGCGTGACCGGGATCCCCGGCTTGCACGCCACCGGTCAGATCATGCGCGATAGACGGAGACGTGGAAAGCGCTCTCGTCGGTGAACGCCTGCTTGTCGAACGTCGCGTAGCGCGCTTCGAGCGAGAGCCCGGCGAGCTCGGCCATCAGGTCGAGCTCGGGCGGCCATGCGTAGCGCAGCCTGGTGTGGACGAGACGAATGCCCTGCTCGGTGATGCGCATCTGGGTGTTGTCGAGTCGCTGATCGAGCCGTTTGTACGTGGTCGCGTCGAGCCGCACGCGATCGAGCGCGGCCTCGCCCACGCCGACATGCGAACCCGACTCGATACGCGACAGGTCGGGCACGAAGGCGTGCATGAGGAAACGACCACCGGGCACGAGATGCTTCGCGACATTCCGGAAGCAACGAACCTGCGACGCCTGGCTGATGAGCATGAAGAACGTGTTGAACACGATGAAGACGAGCGCGTACTCGCCGTCGACCGGGACGTCGGCCATGTCGCCGATCGTCACCGGGATCTTGTCGCCGCCCGGCTTGGCGCGCAGGCGCTCGACGATCGCGGGAGATGCGTCGACGCCGTGCACCTCGACCCCGAGCGCTGCGAGCGGGAGCGCGACCCGCCCGGTACCGATGCCGAGCTCCAGCGCCCGCCCGCCGGCCGCGAGCTCGGCGAGCAGCGCGGCTTCGGGCGCGGGATCGCCGAGCTTGTACCAGTCGTCGTAGACGTCGGCGACACGCTCGCCGTAGGTTTCCGGTCCGTACTCCATGCGCGCGTACTTTACGAGACGACCGCGAAGCGACCGCAGGGGAGCGGAGCGTGGAGTCGACCCATAGAAAGAGTGAACGATGCTCGTCGATGCTGCTTTACGGACCACCGACCTGCTGAAGGTGCCGCAGGACGCACGCGCGATCGAAGCCGCGGGCTACGACGGCATCTACTCGTTCGAGGGCCAGCACGATGCGATGTTCCCGCTGCTGCTCGCGGCGGAGCACACCGAGCGCGTGCAGCTGACGACCGCGGTCGTGATCGCGTTCGGTCGCACACCGATGACGCTCGCCCAGAGCGCGTACGATCTCCAGCTCGCGTCACGGGGCCGCTTCAACCTCGGCCTGGGCACGCAGATCCGTCCCCACATCGAGAAGCGTTACTCGATGCCGTGGTCGAAGCCGGCGGCGCGCATGCGCGAGCTCGTGCTCGCCGTCCGTGCGATCTGGGCGTCGTGGCACGAAGGCGCCAAGCTCGAGTTCCGCGGCGAGTTCTACACCCACACACTGATGACACCCTTCTTCAATCCGGGACCATCGCCCTACGGCGTGCCGCGCATCTTCCTCGGGGGCGTCGGACCGCGCATGACGGAGGTCGCGGGCGAGGTCGCCGACGGCTTCATGGTGCATCCGTTCTCGACCGAGAAGTTCATGCGCGAGACGACGCTTCCCGCGTTGGAGCGCGGCCTCTCGCTCGGCGGGCGCACGCTCGCCGATCTCGAGATCGCGTTTCCGCTGATGGCCATCGTCGCCGACTCCGACGAGCAGCTCGCCGCCGGGCGCGCCGCGATGCGACCGCGTCTCGCGTTCTACGGCTCGACGCCTGCGTACAAGGTCGTGCTCGACGCGCACGGCTGGGGCGATCTGCAACCGGAGCTGAACCGCTTGTCGAAGGGCGGCGACTGGGCGACGATGGCGTCGTTGATCACCGACGAGATCGTCGACACATTCGTCGTCTCCGGGCGCCCGGAGGACATCGGCGTACTCGTGCGGAAGCGCTACGGCGACCTGGTGCAGCGGGTCTCGTTCGACACCCCCGACCGGCTCGACGCCGAACAGGTCGCACGCGTGCTCGCGGGATTCCGCTGAGCTAGGACGAGAGTCGTTCGTCCAACAAGCGCGAGACGACCTGCATATTCGCTTTTCCGTCGAGCGCATCCCGCACCGGACCCATGACGAAGCCCCGCTTCTTCTTCTTTCCTTTGTCGTCGGCGGCGCGATACTCCTCGACGAAGCCGGGATTCGCCGCGAGCACGTCGTCGATGGCTCGTGTGATCACCTGTTCGTCGCTGATCTGTGACATGTCTTTGGCCTCGACGATGTCTCGCGGCCATTTCTGCTCGCGCAGCGACTCGTCGAGCACGTCCTTCGCCTGCAGCCGGGAGATCGCACCGGCCGCGAACAAACCGACGAGCTCGGCCAGCATCTCGGGCGTGAGCTCGGCCGGGGAGCCGCCGCTCTCGTTCAGGTACGCCAGCACCTCCTGGCGCACCCAGTTGACGACGTCCTTCGCCGTCCCGCCGCCGTTGAGCGCCGCGACGGCCTTCTCGGCGTAGGCACCCAACCCGGGCACGTCCACGAGGACGCGCGCGTCCTCTTCCCTGATCCCCCACTCCTGCATGTACCGGGCGCGGCGCTCCGACGGCAGCTCCGGCATCGTGGCCCGTACGTGCGCGCGCATCTCGTCGGTGGGCGCGACGGGCACAAGATCGGGTTCGGGAAAGTAGCGGTAGTCGTGCGCTTCCTCTTTTGACCGGCCGGCCCGCGTGCGGCCACCCTCCTCGTCCCAGTGGCGCGTCTCCTGCACGACGCGTTCGCCCGCCTGGAGCAGCGCCCACTGCCGTTCGGCCTCATGGTCGATTGCGCGGAGCAACGAGCGGAGCGAGTTGAGGTTCTTGATCTCGCAGCGCGTGCCGAGCTCCTGCGACCCGGGCGCGCGCACCGAGACGTTGGCGTCGACCCGCATCGAGCCCTCTTCCATCTTGACGTCGCTCACACCGGTTGCGAGCAGCGCCCCGCGCAGCTCCTCGACGTACCGCTTCGCCTGCTCGGCCGAGCGAATGTCTGGTTCGGAGACGATCTCGAGCAACGGGACGCCGGCGCGGTTGTAGTCCACGAGCGAGTACTCGGCGTCGTGGATGCGTCCGCCGCCGCCCATGTGCAACGTCTTTCCGGTGTCCTCTTCGAGGTGCGCGCGCGTGATGCCCACGCGCGCACCGTCGACGTCGAGCCAGCCGTCGATCGTGATCGGCATGTCGTACTGCGACGTCTGATAGTCCTTCGGCATGTCGGGATAGAAGTAGTTCTTGCGGGCGAACACCGAGCGTTCCGGCACCTTCAGGTGCAGCGCCTCGGCGACGCGCAGCGCGAACTCGACGGACTTCTCGTTGAGCACGGGGAGCGAACCGGGGAGCCCGAGGCACACCGGGCAGATGTTCGTGTTGGGTTCGTCGCCGAACTCGTTCGGGCAGCCGCAGAACAGCTTGCTCGTGGTCGCCAGCTCGGCGTGCACCTCCAAGCCGACGACGATCTCGTAGGACGGCACGGGTGCCAGACTACGAGACGTGACGCAGGGGCCCGACCCTCAGCAATTCGCCACGCACACCGCCGAGGTCCGCAACGGCGTGACCATCGCCTACGTGCGCGAGGGCGCGGGCGGCACACCGATCCTGTTGCTCCACGGGTACCCGGAGAGCAAGCGCATCTGGTGGCGCAACGTCGGCCCGCTCGCCGAAGCGGGCTTCGAGGTGATCGCCCCGGACTTCCGCGGCCACGGCGAGTCGAGCCTCGCACCCGACGACTTCTACGACATCGCGGCCTACGCCATCGACTGTTACGCGCTCGTGCACGACGTCCTCGGTCACGAGCATTGCGCGGTCGTGGGCGGCGACGTCGGCGGCGTCGTGCTGTACGACCTCGGCCTGCGCGCGCCGGGGTTCGTCACGCGCCAGGTGCTGTTCAACACCGTGCCGCCGCCGCTCGACGAGGTCTACGCGGCCGCCGGACTCCCCCGCGACGACGTACGCGAGCGGCGCGCCCAGGCCGACTACTTCATCCGGCAGGCGAACGATCCCGACGGCCTGCTCGCCGAGCTCGACACGCCCGAGCGTCGCCGCCGGTACGTCGCAGGCATGTACACGCACCGGCTCTGGGGGACGTCGAACGCGTTCACCGCCGACGACGTCGCCTTCCATACGGAGCCGTACGGCGACGCGCAGAAGCTCCGCGCAAGCTGGGGCGTGTACGAGCAGTCGGCGGGCAAGCGTCCGATGGAGGACGTCCCCCGGTTGTTCGAGCAGACACCGGTGCCGACCCTCGTGCTGTACGGCCCCGAGGACCACGTCGTGCTGCCGTCGTTCCCGTGGAAGGCCGCGGCCGCGTGTCTCGACTGCACCGGCCCGGTGATCGTGCCCGACGCGGGCCACTTCCTCCAATGGGAGTCCGCCGACACGTTCAACAAGCTCACCGCGCTGTTCTGCCGATGAGGATGTGCTGTCGATGAGCACCGCAACCGACGACTTCGTCCGTCGGCTCCCGAAGGTCGAGCAGCACCTGCACCTCGAAGGGTCGCTGCGCCTCCCGACGATCGAACGTCTCGCGCAGCGGCACGGTGTCGATGTCGGCGACCGCCGCTACCTCGAGCAGCGCTACCAATTCTCGGGGTTCAAAGAATTCCTCACGCTGTTCATGCTCGGGCTCGACGTGCTCCGCACCGGAGAGGACTTCGCCGACGCCACCGAGGCGCTGGCCCTGGAGCTTGCCGGCCAGCACGTGCGCTACGCCGAGGTCACCACGACCGCGTACTCACACGTGCAGCGGGGCATCCCGATCGAGGACTACTGCGCCGGGCTGGCCGAGGGCCGCCGCCGCGCGCGCGAGCGGCACGCCGTCGAGCTCGCGTGGGTCGTCGACATCCCGCGTGAGTTCGAGCCGCCGGACGCGCGCTTCACCGCCGCGTTCCTCACCGGTCCGCACGCGCCGGAAGGCGCCGTGGCGATCGGCTTGGGCGGCCCCGAATACGGCTCGGATCCCCGCAAGTACACGGACTCCTTCGCGATCGCGCGCGCCGCCGGTCTCGGGAGCGTCCCGCACGCGGGCGAGATGGACGGCCCCGGCAGCGTGTGGGGCGCGCTCGAAGCGCTGCAGGCCGACCGTATCGGGCACGGCATCCGCGCCGTCGAGGACGACGCCCTGGTCCGGCACCTCACCGAACACGCCATTCCACTGGAGGTGTCGTTGTCGAGCAACGTCCTGTTGGGTGCCTGCGCGTCGCTCGCCGATCACGCGGTCGGCGAGCTCGTGCAGCGAGGCGTGGTCGTCACGCTCAACACCGACGATCCGGGCTATTTCTCGACGACGCTCACCGACGAGCTGCTGCTGGCGCGCGACCTGCTCAACCTCGACGCGGGCGCGCTGCGAGGACTCCAGGTCGTCGCGGTCGAGACTTCGTTCGCGCCGCCCGAGCTGAAACGGACGATCCGCGCCGAGATCGAGAAATACTCAGGGAGCTGACCGCTCGATCGCTCGCGCGACCCGGAACATCACCGACTCGCCGAGCGTGGGGGCAAGCACCTGCACACCGATCGGCAGGTTGCCGGACTCACCGAACGGCACCGAGATCGCGCACTGGCCCGACAGATTCACGGGCACCGTGCACACGTCGCACAGGTACATCGCGAGCGGGTCGGCCGTCTTGGCGCCGAGCTCGAACGCGACCGTCGGTGAGGTCGGCGACAACAACACGTCGAAGTCGTCGTACGCGCGGTCGAAGTCGCGCACGATCAGCGTGCGCACACGCTGGGCCTGGCCGTAGTACGCGTCGTAGTAGCCGGCCGACAGCGCGTAAGTGCCGAGCATGATGCGGCGCTTGACCTCGGGGCCGAACCCGGCATCTCGCGTGTTCGCATTCATCTCCGCGACGTCGTTACCGGGAACGCGCAACCCGTACCGCACGCCGTCGTAGCGCGCGAGATTCGACGACGCCTCGGCCGGTGCGATCAGGTAATAGGCCGAGATGCCGTACCGCGTCGACGGCAGCGAGACCGAATCCACCTCGGCACCGGCAGCCGCGAGCGCGTCCGCAGCCTGCACCACGGCGTCGCGTACGGCGGGCTCGATGCCGTCGGCCGTGACCATCTCGTCGATCAGGCCGACGCGCAACCCGCGCACGTCGTTGCCGGTGTCCAACGACGGTCGCGCGCCCGGGATCGACGTCGAGTCGCATGGGTCGTGCGCCCAGATCGCCTCGAGGAGAAGCGCCGCGTCATCGATGTTCGACGCGAACGGCCCGATCTGGTCCAGCGACGACGCGAATGCAACGAGGCCGTAGCGGGACACGGTGCCGTACGTCGGCTTGGCGCCGACGACACCGCACAACGCGGCCGGTTGGCGGATCGAACCGCCGGTGTCGGAGCCGATTGCGAGCGGCGCGAACCCGGCCGCGACTGCAGCGGCCGAACCGCCGCTGGAGCCGCCGGGCACGCGCGTCACGTCGCGCGGATTGCGCGTCGGCCCGAACGCAGAATTCTCGGTGGACGAACCCATCGCGAACTCGTCGAGGTTCGTCTTGCCCACGATCACAGCGCCGGCCGCCCGCACGCGCTCGATCACCGTGGCGTCGTACGGCGGCTTCCACTGGCCGAGAATGCGCGACGAGCACGTCGTGGGGATGCCGCGCGTGCACATGTTGTCCTTGATCGCGATCGGCACCCCGGCGAGCGGCCCCTTGTCGTCGGACGCGTCGACGGCGTCCGCCGCGGCGCGGGCCTCGTCGGCGAGCACGAGGTTGAACGCGTGGATGTCGCCCTCGCGCGCGTCGATACGGGAGAGATGCTCCTCGAGCACGTCGCGCGCCGACCGCCGGCCGGCACGCACGTCGGCCGAGATCTCGAGGGCGGGGGTCACGGTGCTTCGCCGAGGATGCGCGGCACGCGAAAGCGGCGGTCCTCGGCTTCCGGCGCCTCGGCGAGCACTTCGTCGCGTGGCACCCCGGGACGCGCTTCGTCAGGTCGCAGCACGTTGACGAGCGGGAGCGGATGCGCGGTCGGTGGCACGTCCGCGGTATCCAGCGCCGAGACCTCGGCGGCGTGATCGAGGATCGCACCGAGCTCGTGCGTCAGCGCCTCGACCTCTTCTTCGGTGAGCGCGAGCCGGGCCAGACGCGCGACGTGCTCGACATCCTGCCGGGTGATGCGAGCGGCCACCGGAGAAATCTACTTGTACGGGTCGAGCTTGCTGAGCGGGAGCGACCACCACTCCGGCGGGGCCGGCTCCCATTCCGGATCGGGATAGATGCAGTTCACCGGGCAGGCCGGCAGGCACTTGTCGCACCCGCTGCACAGCTCGGGGACGATGACGACGTCCGCGCCGTGGTTGAAGATGGCGCCGAATTGCGGCGGGCAATGACGGAGGCACGCGTCACAATTGATGCACTCCGACATCTCTATGCGCAGCGGCATGTTCTTCCACTTCGGGTTCCGCTCGTGCGCGTCGATGCGTTCGTGCCGAGTTCCTGCGGCCACCTCCGCAGGCTAATGGGCCACTCCCGCAGGCGAATCGCATCGTGCGACGGCTCGACCTGACGCGCGCCCGTCCCCTACGATGCCGCGCCGCATCGGATCAGGAGGCAAGGGTGGCAGAAAAGCAGAAGTTTCTCTCTGACGGGTGGTTCGACGCGGCGGAGAAGCTGATCGAAACCCACGGCGCCGGCGCGCCACCGAGCACCAACCTGGTGATGAACCTCGAAGTCACCGACGACGGCAACACCATCGAGTTCTTCATGGGCTCGAAGGACGGCGAGACCCTGTTCGGCAAGGGCAAGAGCGACGGCGCCGACCTCACGCTCTCGACCGACATCGACACGGCGCGCGCGGTGTTCGTCTCCGGTGACCAGCAGGCCGGCATGCAGGCGTTCATGGCCGGCAAGGTCCGCGTCCAGGGCGACATGACCAAGCTGATGATGGCCCAGGCCGGTGGTGGCGGCGCGAACCCCGCGCTCACCCAAGCCCTCCAGGACATCACCGAGTAGCAACGCCCCGAGCTCGGGGCCGGGAGCGCCAGTACCTCAGCCCTCGCAGGCGGGTGATGCGCGTCAGAGCGTGATGGTCGCGTCGTCGACGGTCGTCGGCAGCCAGCCCGCGCCGTTGCCCGCGTCGGCGGCCAGCAACAGCTCGATCGGATCCCACTGGGCAGTCGTGACCAACGCTTCGACGTCCCGCCACCGCGCGGGAGGTCCCGGCCGCAGCGGGCGCCCGAAGCCATTGCCGGGACGCTTGAACGGCGGTCGCCGTGTTGCGCCGTGGGCCGGTCGACGGGTCACGCCGACCACCTCGAGATGTACCAGCCTCGGTCCATTTGGTTACCCCCACATCACTGCCGCCCGGCAGGGGAAGAGTTCGCCCAGTTCTATCCACTTTCACGCCTCGTCGCCGCGCTGCGTGCAAGCTTCGCTGGAAGATACGACAGAGCGCGCGCGCTGACAAGGGCACAAATGACACACTTTTCCAGGCGCAGCGCGGATAGTAAGCCGTTCGCGGCTTTCGCCGAGAAACGTCTAGGCCGCGAGACTCATTTGGCCAATGTGGCAAGAGTCATAAAGAGTCATTTCTTCGAGGGTGCCGAGAGCTTCGACGCTTCACCCTCGAGCTCCTTCACCGTCCAGCGATCACCCTTGTCGATCGTCTCGGCGCCTCGCCACGACTGTGCGCGCTGCACTTTGCCGCCCTGCACCATGAAGCACTCGCCGGTGATCGGGCACTCGGCGGTCGCCAGATACGCGACGAACGGCGACACGTTGGCGGGGTCCCAGACGTCGAAGCCCTCTTCGGGCGCTTTGACCGCTTCGGACAGACCTGGCGTCGCCTCGGTGAGGCGCGTCCGGGCCCCGGGCGCGATCGCGTTCGACCGGACGCCGTAGCGCGACAGCTCCTTGGCGCACACCTGCGAGAGCGTCGCGATGCCACTCTTGGCCGAGTCGTAGTTCGCCTGGCCCGGGTTCGCGAACAGTCCGGACGTCGACGTCGTGTGGATGATCGACGCCTTCACCTCCTTGCCGGCCTTGGTCTGCTCCCGCCAGTAGACGGCGGCATGGCGGGTCGGCGCAAAGTGGCCTTTCAGGTGCACGGTGACGACCGCGTCCCACTCGGCCTCGGTCATGTTGATGATCAGCCGGTCGCGCAGGATCCCGGCGTTGTTGACCAGGACGTGCAGGTCGCCGTACGTGTCCACCGCCTGCTGGACGAGCCGCTGCGCGCCGTCCCAGTCGGACACGTTCTCGCCGTTGACGACGGCCTCGCCGCCCATCGCCTTGATCTCCTCGACGACCTGCATCGCGGCGCTCGGATCACCGCCGTCGCCGTGCATGTCGCCGCCGAGGTCGTTGACGACGACCTTGGCGCCTTCGCTCGCGAACAGCAGCGCGTGCTCACGGCCGAGACCGCGCGCCGCGCCGGTGATGATCGCCACGCGTCCGTCGAGTGCACCCATGCGTCGACTCCCCTGCTGAAGTAGGAGGCGAATCGTACGTAGCGCCCGCAGCCGGCGCTACCGGCAGGTCAGGTCGCCGAAGATGCTCCCGGTGCGGCTGAACTTGACCTTGATCGCGGAGCCGCGTTTCGCCTGCTTGCCCGGGCACGGGTCCTGGCTCGACACGAGGTAGCCGTCCCGGTACTTGCCGCTGACGTCGAGGGTCAGGCCCGCCTGATCAGCCGCGCGTGACGCCTCCTTCGCGCTGAGATTGAAGAGGTTCGGCACGTCGACGACGTCCGGTCCCTTGCTCACGTGCACGGTGACCGCCGAGTTGTACGGCGCGGGCTTGCCCGCCTGCGGGTCGGTCCCGATGACGTCACCGTTCTTTACCGTGTCGCTGAAGTCCTCGACCGCGGGCGGCACGGTGAAGTGCTTGCCCTCGAGGTCGGTCTTCGCATCGTCGTAGGTCTTGTTGCTCTCGTCGGGCACGGGCACGGGCGCGTGACCGTCGCTGAGCACGACCGCGAGTTTGGTGTCGGGCGAGATCTCCAAGCCCGGCGCCGGGGTCACCCGGAGCACGACGTCCTTGGCGATGGTCTCACTGGTTTCCCGCGTCACGCCGTAGAGCCAGTTCGCGCCCGTGAGGATCGCCTTCGCGTCCTGCCAGACCTTGCCCACGATCTTGGGTACTTCGATCGGTGCCGGGCCGCTCGACACCGTCAATTCGACGTGCCGGCCCGTGGTGAGGGTGCCTTGCTCCGGTGACTGCGCGATCACGCGCCCGGGTGGGTCCGGCGATGCCCGCGACCCGCCGACCGACGCCGCCAGCCCCCGGGTCTGCGCGGCGTTGATCGCCTCCTGCTGGGCCATCCCGATGAGGGTGGGCACCGAGATCGGCGTGGCGCCACTCACGCGCGCCAGCGCGGCAGTCGCGATCGCGACGGTCACCAACAAGACGATGCCGACCACGAACGGCACCAGCCGGCGCTGCATGCCCCCGCCGCCCGTGTCTTCGTGACGTCGCGGCTTGTCCGGCGGCG
This sequence comes from Acidimicrobiia bacterium, assembly GCA_038238245.1. Lineage (GTDB taxonomy): Bacteria > Actinomycetota > Acidimicrobiia > IMCC26256 > PALSA-610 > DASQHW01. Next base: position 3,585 of record JBBRXX010000018.1, on the reverse strand, counting down.
CGGGCGGCTGCTCGAGCACGAACTCGGGCACCGGCTGAGTGTCGGCGACGGTGGGCGCGTCGGCCGCGTCCTGGTCGAACAGGCGCGAGTTCCGGGCGGGCGCGGCGCGGGTCGGGTGGGGGTCGGCCCGATCCACCATTCCGGCGAGCGTCAACGGCCCCGGGGGCGGCAGCTCGTCGGCGGCGTCCGCGAGTGCGGCGCGCATCGTTCCCGCGTTCGGATAGCGCTCGTCGGGATCGATCGCACCGGCCCGGTCGACCGCGGGCCCGAGCGGACCGAGATCGTCGGGGGCGGTGAGTGGCTGTTGCGTGCGCGCGGTCAACATGCCGAGCGTCGTTTCCGCGGTGAACGGCAATTCGCCCGTGACCGCTTCGACGAGCACGAGGGCGAGCGAATAGAGATCCGACCGGCCGTCGAGCTTCACGCCCTGCGCCTGCTCGGGCGACGCGTAACGCGCGGTTCCGAAGACCGCGCCCGCGGGCTCGGTCCAGCTCGCCTCCGCGAGCGCGCGTGCGAGGCCGAAGTCGGCAACGCGCACGATGCCGTGCTCGTCGAACAGCAGGTTCGCGGGCTTGATGTCGCGGTGGAGCACGCCGCGCGCGTGCGCGTACTCGAGCGCGGATGCGACGTCGCGACCGACGCGAGCCGCCTGCGAGACGGTGAGCTCCGTGCCCCGGTCGAGCATGCCACGCAGGCTGCCGCCTTCGAGCAGCTCGAGCACCATGAACGGCACGTCGTCCTCACCCCAGTCGTGCACGGTCACAATGTGCGGGTGGTGCAGCGACGCCGCGAGCTGCGCCTCGGCGCGGAAACGGCGGAGGAACGCGGTGTCCTCGGCGAGGGCGGCGTGGAGGACCTTCACCGCGACGCGGCGGCGGAGACGTGTGTCCTCGGCGACGTAGACGCGGCCACTCGCACCGGTGCCGATCGCGCTATGGAGGAGGTAGCGACCGGCCAGCACGCGGCCCGCGAGGTCGCTCACGGCGCTACCGGGCATATCCACAACGCTACTTGTCGGGTCCCGCCGAGGCTGTGCACCCACCGTGAATCCGCATTCCCGCCCGCTCGCACGGCAACGGTAGGTTCGCACCGTGTCGTTCACCCGGCCGGCTCATCCTGTGCGCGTCGCGGTCGTCGCGGTCGTCGTGCTGGCCGGCGTCAACATCGCAATCTGGGGCGCGCAATCCCAAGTGAACGGCCCGGCGGCCGTGCAGCGACCCACCGCGATCGTGCAACTCGAACCGGAAGAGGGTCAGTTGACGCTGCCGCAGGGACGCGTCGGCGCGCAGCTGCGTACCAAATTCACCGCACAAATTCTCATCGACAATCAGGTGATCCCGAAGGACCAGACGACCGGTGACCCGGGCCTCGGCGAGTTCTACTTCGAGCCCGCGCCCGGCAAGGAGCTCCGCGAGCTGGCGAAGGGTGCACACAACGCGGCCATCCAGTGGTGGCCACGAGAGATCGCGACGCCCGAGGCCGCCAAGGCACAAGGCAAGCTCGCGACCTACAGCTGGGCGTTCAAAGTCGGGTGACGCACCACCGACGATCTACGGGCCCTTTGCGAGCAGCTCGTCGAACGCGGCCTCGTCCAGGATCGTGACGCCGAGCTGCTCGGCCTTGGCGAGCTTGGAACCCGGGCTCTCGCCGACGACGACATAGCTCGTCTTCTTCGACACGCCGCCCGTCACCTTCGCGCCGCGCGCCACGACCTCGGCCGCGGCTTCGTCACGGGTGTGGCCCTCGAGGGAGCCGGTCAACACGAACGTCATCCCGGCCAGCGTCGCGTCGCGCGCCGACACGGCCGGCGCCGGCTCGCCCTCGAAGTTGACCCCCGCCGTGCCGAGCCGTTGCAGCAAACGCCGGTTCCGGTCGATGGAGAACCACTTCCGGATGCTCTGCGCGATTGTCGGGCCGACACCGTCGATCGCGGTCAGCTCCTCTTCACTCGCCGCCATGATCGCGTCGAGGTCCGTGAACGCGCGTGACAGCGCCTGCGCCGCGGTCGGCCCGACGTGGTTGATGCCGAGACCGACCAGCACGCGCCAGAGCGGACGCGTCTTCGAATCTTCGATCGCGTCGACGAGCAACTGCGCCGAGCGTTCCCCGATCCGCTCGAGCGGCACGAGCTTGTCGACCGTGAGGGTGTAGACGTCCGCCGCGTCCTCCAGGAGCTTCGCCTCGACGAACTGCCGCACGCGCTCCTCGCCCAGCCCTTCGATGTCGAGCGCGCCGCGGCTCGCCCAGTGGACGAGCCGTTGGACGCGCTGCGCCGGACAGTCGACGTTCACGCAGTGGTGGTTCGCCTCCCCCTCGACCCGGACGAGGGGCTGGCCGCACTCGGGGCACTTCGCCGGGAACTTCCACCGCTTGGTCCGGGGCGGACGCTTGGCGAGCACCGGCCCGACCACTTCCGGGATGACGTCACCGGCGCGGCGCACGATCACGGTGTCGCCCGGTCGAACGTCCTTGCGCTTGACGTCGTCCTCGTTGTGCAAGGTGGCGAGCCCGACGTTCGCGCCGCCGACGAACACCGGCTCGAGCTGCGCGAACGGTGTCGCGCGGCCCGTGCGGCCGATCGAGACCATGATCCCGCGCAACACCGTGGTCTTCTCCTCGGGCGGGAACTTCAACGCGATCGCCCAGCGCGGCGCGCGCGAGGTGAACCCCATCTCGTCGCGCTGACCCAGGTCGTCGACCTTCACGACGACACCGTCGATGTCGTAGCCGAGCGAATGCCGGTTCGCTTCCATTCGGCTCGCGAACTCGTGGACCGCGTCGAGATCGTCGAAGGCCTCGATTTCCGGGTTCACCGGGAACCCGAGCTTGGCGAGCCACGCCAGCGTCTGCTCATGCGTGCGCAGTCGCGGCCCGCCCTCCTTGGCCCCGATGTGGTAGCAGAAGAGCTCGAGGTGGCGCGTCGCAGTCACGCCCGGATCCTTCTGCCGCAAGCTGCCGGCCGCGGAGTTGCGGGCGCTGGTGAACAACCGCTCCCCCGCCTCACCCTGCCGGCGGTTCAACGCTTCGAAGGCCGCGAGCGGCATGAACACCTCGCCGCGTACCTCCAACAGACGGGGGACGTCCTTGCCCTTCAGCTTCTCGGGGACCTGCGCGATCGTGCGGAGGTTCTCGGTGACGTTCTCGCCCGTGACGCCGTCACCCCGAGTCGCACCGATCGCGAACCGGCCGTCTTCATAGAGCAGCGACACCGCGAGACCGTCGAGCTTGGGCTCCGCGACGAACCGGACCGGATTCGGCACGAGCCGTTCGACTCTCGTGCCCCACGCCAGCAGCTCGTCGCGCGAGAACGCGTTGTCGAGTGACAGCATCGGCACGCGGTACCGGACGGGCGCGAACGTGGACGCGGGCCGTCCGCCGGGCCGCTGCGTGGGTGAGTCGGCGACGACAAGGGACGGATACTTGGCCTCGAGCTCGCGCAGCTCCCGCACGAGCGCGTCGAACTCCGCGTCGGCGATCTCGGGCTCGTCGAAGACGAAGTAGCGCTCGGTGTGGTACTCGATGAGCCCGCGCAGCGCCTCGACCCGTTCGACGGCTTCGGCGGGCGGCTTGGCAGCCATCGCTCGC